>CAYVBK010000043.1:0-14373 GCA_964449465.1 uncultured Anaerolineae bacterium | reverse complement strand
GGGTTGTGTTTGGTCGCAATCCAGAGGATTGCGGTACGCTACCCTCTGGGTTGTGTTTGGTCGCAATCCAGAGGATTGCGGTACACTACCCTCCGGGTTGTGTTTGGTCGCAATCCAGAGGATTGCGGTACATTGCGATACGCTACCCTTCCGGGTTGTGCCTGCAATACGTCCAGGGCCAATCGTGCCAATCTGTGACCAGACCGGCCTTGACCGGATTGTTCAATACATAAGCAACGATTCTCTCCAGTTCTGCGTCGTTGCGCGCATAGTGATCGTAATTCTCATGCTGCCAGAACGCCCCTGTGCGCCCCAATATGCGGTTGGCCTGCCGGGCCGAATAGCCCTTGATCGAGTGCATAATCTGCGCCAGCGCGTAATATCCGGTCTCCGTCTGGCGTAAGGGAGTCAAGACGACATGGACGTGATTGGGCATCACGCAACAAGCCAGCAGGTCGTAGCGCTGCCCATCAAAGTAGCGCATACTGCCCACCACCGCTGCAGCAACCTGCGGGTCGCGCAGCCAATCCGGGCCTGCGCTGGCAGCCAGAGCCGCGTCCCACCGGCCAAAGAAACGTCGCTCCTCCAGGTACAGGCGTTCTGCGCGTTCCGGCGAATCTGGCGCACATTCCAGTTCTTTCCGCGTGTGTTCAGCCTGGTCATATAAAGTGGCCAGAATGTGCGCTGGTATGGAACCCGCCAGTCGAAAGGTGATAAAAAACGTTGCTCCAGGCGGCTGAACATGCGGCAAATTGCGCCGGTAGAACACTTTGGGTGCAAGGTTAGACATAGCAGCGCCTCTGAGTTACCGCTCTTGAAACATTGGTGCAACACCATCAACAGACCTGCCCTTCAACAAGGCCCGGATGGTATTTTTTGCATCCCACGGATCGGTGATCTCGATAAACGCCCAGCGCCCCCAGCGCCCATCGTTGTTCACCGCCGGCGTCCACAGGTTGCGGGCGGCGGCCACTTTGGCCGCCTTGTCCCGGCGCGCCTCGCCGCTCACTTCCAGCACCAGGTGCAGCAGGTCGTCGGGGCCGTGGCCATCGTCCAGATCGATCAAATAGTCCGGCAGGTAAGACTGCTCCTGCCCGTCCAGCGTGTAGGGAATGTTGAACCCAAGCTGATAGTTCTTGACGTAACGCCGCACCTCGTCCATCTCTTCCAGCGTTTCGGCCAGCTTGGCTTCCCAGCCGCTGTCCAGGGTCACGTGCGAGACGTGGCATCGCTCCGGCGCGGTGCGATAGACCGGGCGGCTGGTGTCAAAATCGACATGGCGGGTCGAACCGAGCGGGTCATAGGGGCGAGGGATGGGCATCAGAGTGCGGTTTTGCGCCGACGACAGCACGATGGCCTGGTAAATCCTTTCCGCCGCCGCGTGCGCCAGTTCGCTCAGCAAGAGCATCTGCGGAAAGGCGTTGTCCTTGCAGGTCAGGCAGGTTTCGCGCCACTCGCGCACAATGCGACGCAGCTGTGGAAACAGCCAGGGCCGCGCGGCCCCTTCCGAATCGCGAAAATAGCGCTCCAGCAGCAGCGCGGCCAGGCGATAATCCACCTGTTGCAGGCGATGTTCTTTCAGCCCATACAGGGTGTGAAACTGGGCCTCGCCGAGGATAGAGGCCATCTCGGTGCGGGTGGGTACATCCTGCGTAGACAGGGCCATCTGCGCATCAGCGGTGAACGTGGCCTGCAGGCGGTCGGTTTCCACCTGGTAGCGATAGCCGATGATGCGCGGAAAGGCCATCTCGCAGGCGATGCGCTCCTCCAGGGCGCGGACGCGCGTCGGCGTGGGGCCGGGTTTGGGGTCGGTGACCGACCCGGCGCTGGGGATAAACGAAAAGGGCACGCCATACACCTCGGCATATTCGGCGTCAAACATGCCTTGCTCGTTCACGGCATAGCTGCGGCGGCGCAGGCCGCGCCCCACCACCTGCTCGCACAACAACTGTGTGCCAAAGGCGCGCACGCCCAAAATGTGCGTGACCGTGCTGGCATCCCACCCTTCGGTGAGCATGGACACCGAGACCACGCAGCGCACGCTCTCGCCCAGTTTGCCGGCTTTGCCGACGGTATTCATCACCTCGCGCAAAATGTCCTCGTCGGTCAGCGATTCGGCGTCGCGGCCGGGAAAACGGGCGCGATATTCCTGCTTGAATTCCTCGATCTCGACGGCGGCGATGCGTTTGAACTCGTCGCTCATCGCTTCGCCCGATTCGAGTTGCTGGCTGTCAATCAGGATCGTGCGCGGGCGGGCCAGCCACTGCTCGTGTTCGACGTTGCTGAACAGCCCCAGTTTGCCCGACACCAGGCGGATCGAGCCATCTGGCAGCATCTTTTCCCAACCGGCAATGTAATCAAAGACCAGTTTGGACACATTGGTGTTGTTGCAGACCACGATGAACACCGGCGGCGTGCTGCCGTTGGCCGGTCCGTCCTGATTTTGCGCCCACAGAGCAAAGGTTTTCTCATAGTTGCTGTACAGGCTGTGCAACGCCCCTTCCAGTTCAGCGGGCAGCCCGGCTGTATTCAAGCCGGCGGGGTCGCCGCTCAGTGCTTCGGTTTTGCGTCCTTTTTTGGGCAACTGGTCGCGGATGCGCAGCCACAGGTCGCGATAGGTGGGCTGCTCGCCAGTCATGGCGTCGTCGGCCACCGGCACGCGCGGCACTTTGACAATGCCCGATTCGATGGCGTCGATCAGCGAAAAATCCGAGACCACCCAGGGAAATAGCGTCCCCTCGGCATAGCCAGAGCCGCGCAGGAAAAACGGCGTTGCCGAGAGATCATAGATAACGCGCACGCCGATTTTGGCTTTGACCGCTTCCAAGCCGGAAATCCACACCCGCGCTTCTTGCTCGCGCTGCTGCGCCTCACGGCGTTCCTCGGCAGTCAGCCGCTCGTCTTCCTCGTCCGGTTTGCGGCGATAGCAGTGATGGGCCTCGTCGTTGATGACAAGGATGTTCTTTTTGCTGCCCAGTTCGCGGCACACGCGGCGCACCATCTGGCCAGGCGACTCGGTCAGCGCGCTGCCCTCTCCGCCCAACATGGCTTTGGTCAGCCGGCCGGCGGCCACCTTTTCGCGCAGTTGAAAAGCGTGAAAGTTGGTGATGACTATTTTGGCTCTGCCCAGTTCGGGCAGCAGGTCCGGCGGCAGCAGATCGAGCCGGCGGTAGTCATTGTCGGGGTCGGCGGGCAGCAGGACGCGCAGGCGGTCGCGGATGGTGATGCCGGGGGTGACGATCAAAAAGGCGTCGACAAAGCGGGAATCTTGGGGATTGGCGATCTTGTTCAGAGTGTGCCAGGCAATCAGCATCGCCATCACCGCCGTCTTGCCCGAGCCGGTGGCCATTTTGAAGGCGATGCGAAACAGGCCAGGGTTGGCGTCCTGGTTGCTGCGCCGGATGGCCTCCACGATCCAGGCATCGCCATAACGCTCGGCCACCTCGGTCAGATAGATAGCTGTCTCCAGGGCTTCGATCTGGCAGAAAAAGAGCCGGCATTCGCGGTCGGGGCGCTTCCAGTATTCCAGCAACCGCGCCGTGACGCGGGTGATGCCCTGATAGCCGCCCTTGCGCCAGAGCGCCACCCGCCCGCGCACCTGGTTGATGAACCTGTTTTCCTCAAGGCGGTCGGCCGTCCATTCGGTTTCAAAGGCCAGCTGTTGCGGCGAGCGTTTTCTGGCGCGGGGGATGGGGACAAAATACTCGCTGATGCGCCGCCCGGTGACGATCTCATCGGTGATGCCTTGATCGGTAAAGCGGAAATGTCGCTGTGGCTCGACAAATGGGGAATTAATGACCGGGTTTTCAATGACTGTCTGTTTCATACTCTTTTATGGCTCCCGATTAACCACATGCGCGCCAGCACTTTTCCCTCGTCAGTGACATACTGGCAATGTCAAACCGCCATACTGTTCGCTCGCTAGCCAGGGCAGTTAACCTGTCTGTGTAAATCCACGTTGCATAAGAGCATCCAACGTTCCCGCTTATATCTTACTACAAATATTATACCATTTCCTTCAGTTTCCAACAAAGGGATGTAAAATGGGGGTGCAGTTGTACTTTGGGACATTTTCTTTGCCGCCCCAAGCCCCCATCCTCGAGAGCGGTCCAATGGCAAAGAACACCGTTTGTTGACGCTGAACTCGTCACCGGAACGAGAACGAGAGCGTTTGCCCCAAACTCTGCGTGCACCCCGCAGGTGGCAAAGGGTTGACAACGAGTGCAATTTGCCAGATAATAGAGACAAAGGATAGCGTTGAGATGTTCAACGCTGTTTTTTAAGGTCAAATGTTCTCGCGCTGGGCGGGTGCGTTCAACCACTGCGCGTCGCTGTCGGGCGGGGCTGATTTGCATCGGAGGTTTCGACAAGCTCAACCTCAAGATTCTGGCGCGGTGTAGTTCGTCCAGCCACCGGCAGGCCGCCGCCCAACATTGGCAAAGCTACGCTTTGCTTGGGCAACGGCGCAAGGCGGCCGGGGTTGCTCGCCAGGATATGGTTCGAGAGCAGCGTAGGCTTTGCCGCAGAATGGGGTGCGCCGCGCCTGAAGCTCGTCGTTAGCCCGCCGCGTGAGATTGAGACAGGCAGGCGAAGGACTGATGCCCATTTCACTGTTACGCCCCCCGGCTGAGGGGCTGCGCCCCCTACGCCCCCCCACAAGCAGCCCACATTCTGTCGGCAGGGGCTGAAAACCAGGCCAAGTCGTTCTTATGTCTGGCTATTACCCTTGCCTGGTCTGCGACGACAGAAAACACCCCGGTTTTCGAAGGGTTCGGAGGGCGAAGCACCCCCGACGGGGTTTGTCAAGGGGCTGCCCACTTGACATAAAAAGCTATGATCAAATATGATCGGGCAATTTGAAGAATTCTGGAAAAAATGAGCGAACCCCAAGCTGCAAAACTACTGATTGAACCTTTTTGACCCCCCAAGCGACTAATCCATAGAATGAGACCCGATCCCGACCTTGATGTCTTGAAGGCTATTGCGCAAGGCAGCCATCAAGCCATAACCGAGCTATACGAACGCCACGCCCGGCACCTGCTGAACTATTTGGCGCGCCTGACCGGCGACGCCGACGCGGCCGAAGACCTGGTGCAGGAGCTTTACGTGGTCGTCTGGCGTGATGCCCAGCGATTTCGCGGCCAATCCAGCGTGCGGACGTGGCTCTTTGGCATTGCCCACAATCTGGGTATCACCGCGCTGCGCCGCAAGCGGGCACTTGCTCTGGATGAATTTACTGCTGACAGATTGACCGATCCCGGCCCGGACCCGGCCGACCTGGCCGCGCTGGCGAGCGACCGCGAGCGGTTGGCGCAGGCGATGCAAGCGCTCCCGGCGGCGCATCGCGCCGTGATCGAGCTGGTTTTTGACCACGGCCTGGCGCAAGCCGAGGTGGCCCAGGTGCTCGATTGCCCTTTGGGCACGGTCAAAAGCCGGCTGCACTATGCGCTGCGCACGCTGTCTCAAACAATGAGAGATCAAGATGGCGACCTGTCCTGACCAAATAATCGAATTGCTGCCCTGGTACGCCAACCGGACGCTCGACGCCGCCGCAAAAGCGGATGTTGAGCGGCACATCGCCGGATGCCCGGCCTGCCGGCGGCGCGTGGAGGACCTGCGTGCCTTGCAGGGCGCACTGGTCGAGCGACCACCGGCAGCGACACTGCCCCGCATCGAAACCATCCTGGATCGCCTGATCCCGCGCCCCTCGGCGAAACTTGACCGGCGATGGCTGTGGGCGCTGATCGTCACTCAGGCCCGGCTGATCCGCCGCGATATCTGGGTCGCTTCGACGCTGGTGATGGCGCTGGGCACCTTGATCACAATGTTCTCCAATAAACCGCCCCAGGCGGCGCTCGGTATGCTGCCTCTGGTCTGGGCCGCGCCGATCGTCGCCGCGGCAGGTGTCGCCTTTTTATATGGCCCCTCCGTCGCACCGGCGATCGAGATCGAATTGACCACACCGGTTTCGCCGCGTCTGATCTTGCTGGCCCGGCTGATGCTGACCTTTGGCTTTGACCTCCTGCTGGGGCTGGGAGGAAGCATTGTGCTGGCGCTGACCAACCCGTATCTCTCGCTCTGGCCGTTGGTGATGACCTGGCTGGCGCCGATGGCGTTTCTTTCTGCGCTGGCCTTTCTGCTCACCGTCCTCACTGCCGATCCCAACGTGGGCTTTTTGGTCAGTCTGGGATTGTGGGTGGTGCAAAGCATGGCCGAAATGACGCGCACAAGCTGGCTGTTATGGCGTATCCCCGCCATGACTGCGGCGACCGTGCGTCCCTGGCTGTGGATGCTGGCCCTGCTGCTCGGTGGGCTGGCCTTGTGGGCCGGCGGCAGGGAAGAACCCTGGATCAGGAGACACGCATGAACCGCAAATACACGCTCGCACTCTATGCCAGCCTACGCCTGGGCGAATGGCTGCCGGCGATCCTGTGCGCCCTCGTCGTGCTGCTTTTTGGGCTGCTGAATGCCACTGTTTGGGGAGGAGGCCTCTCTCCTGTGCCTGGAGTCCACGTGGTAGAGATCATCGTGCCTCTGGCCGCCGGCATCCAGGCCGCCTTTTTGCTCTCCCCCGAAGACGAGCCATGTCTGGAACTGCTGCTGGTCTGCCCACGCCCGGCTCGCTGGGCATTGCTGGAACGGCTGCTGGTTATGGGTGTCCTGATAGGGGGAATCGCGCTAGGCGGCAGTCTGATCCGGCCTGATGGTCTGGCGATGGCGATAATACGCTGGATGGCCCCGGTAACCTGGTTCTGCGGTGTCGCTGTTTTCACCACCTTGCTGACCCGGCAGGGAACGTTTGGCGCACTGCTTGCCATCTTGCTTTGGGGTGGGACGCTGTTTGGTGGCGACACGATGGTAGCCCGCTGGCCGTACCTGTGGCCGCTGCACGCCTATCTGCAACCCGGCGACGCTACACCGACCGTGTATGCGCTCAACCGGGGCTTGCTGATCCTGGCCGGGCTGATTTTGACCGGATTCGCCGCTCACCTGGCCGGTGATACCGAGCATATGCTGGGTATCCGCTCGCACAAGCGAGTGAATGTTTCTGCTTCTGCAATTGGATTTCGGGAGAAAGCGTCATGCTCAAGCTGAGATGGGTTCAACTGCGGGGGATTATCTGTTACGAGGCGCTGATTCAGTGGCGGCGGCGGGGCGTACTCGTCCTGTCGATCATCCTGGCGGCTATTTTGATCCTGATCCAACTGGCCGTCGGCCAGATGGGCCGCCGACTCGCCGCAGAATTCGCTGCCGAGGGGATGGAGATCACCGACGAGGTTACGCGCGCGCAGGGGACGCTCGGCATGACCTATTATACCTGGCCGGTGGTCTTGATGGTGATGATCCTGGCCGTGCCAGTGATCGTCGCCGACACATTCTCCAGGGATCGCCAGGTTGGGATCAGCGAGCTTTTACGCAGCATGCCGGTTAACCCGGACACCTGGCTGAACGGCAAGCTGCTGGGGGGCTGGGCCGGTCTTCTCGGCGGGTTGGCCGGCGTAATGATCCTGTCCGGCTGCATGGGCCGCTTGTTGATCGGCCCTTACAGCATCAAAACTGTCATCCGGCTTTGGGGGATTGGTATTCTGTCCCTGGCGTTGTTCTCGTCGGGGATGAGTATGCTGCTGGCCGCAGGCCAGCCCACCCGTCGGCGGGCGACGTTTGTCGGTGCGGCCTTTTCAGCGTACTGTGTGGCCATGCTGGCTACCACGACCGGCACGGCCTGGGATGCGCTGTGTCTGGCCCGACCCTCCGTTTTCCTGTCTCTGCCCGGTGAATACAACCCGCTGTCCATCCTATCCGACCTGAACATGACCACCTATCCGGCGTTCCAGGTTCCACTGGCGATCGGCCTGGGCACGCTCCAGGTAATCCTGGCCTGGCTGATCGTCTGGGCGTGGATGCGTTGGCAGGAAGCGCAGTGAATGCGTTGCGGCTGAATGTCATCCGTCACCAGTTGGCCGCCGTCGCGCTCGCCGAACTGCGCTTTGGGCTGCGACGCGGCTGGCCGGTGGTCGGCACGGGGATCGTGTTGCTGGTGATCAGCGCCGGCACATTATACCTGGCCTACACGAACGCTCAGGGTGCGCCCCGCGACCTGAGCGCTCAAGAGAGCGCGTACAGCCTGGTGATGGTCTGGATGAGCTTTCCATCTCTGGCGTTGGGTGTGCTGCCTATCGTCGCCGCGCCGGCAGTGCCCTCCGACCGCCAGTTGGGCGTGAGCGAATTGCTGGGGACTGTGGCAGCTGTGCTGCTGACCGGCGTCATCGGCCTGATCGCTCACCTGGCCATGCACTGGATCGTCGTCGGCTCGTTCGACGCTGGCCTCTATCTGGAGCTGGCTTTGTGGGGAGGGCTGCCGCTGCTGCTGTGGGCATCGGCGATCGGTGTGTTGGCCGCGTGCGGCGCGCAAACTCGCAAAACGGCAATTCTGATCGGTGTGCTGGTCGGATTGTTGTGCCTGTTGACCCAAAACACGGGCTTTGAGTCTGCCTCCGACTGGGTGCTGTCCCGACACGGGATGCAGGCATATTGGCCCGACGCATCCATCGCCGGAAACAGCGGGAAACTATTCTGGCCGGCCATGTGGCCGCTTTTGCTCTTGCTGATCGAACTGCTGGCGATTGGCGCACTCGCCCGCCTGTGGCTGTGGCAGAGGGAGAATTTCTGATGATCGTGATTGACGCACTGACCAAAACCTACAAAGGTAATGTTCGCGCGCTGTGCGGAGTCGATCTCGAGATCGGCGCCGGTATGTTTGGCCTGGTCGGTCCCAACGGGGCAGGCAAGACGACGCTGATGCGCATCTTGACCGGGCTGCTGCGGCCCACCGGCGGGCGCGTCGAGATATTCGGACATGACATTAGCCGTCCCCGAGACAAGCAGGCAATCAAGGCCATGCTGGGCTATCTGCCCCAGGAATTGGGCCTGTACCCCGATCTGTCTGCGCGCGAGTTTCTTGATTATGTCGCCATCCTCAAAGGGTTGACCGACCGCCACGCACGGCAGCGGCAAATCGACGAACTGCTGGCGGTGGTGGGGCTGTCCGATCCGGCAAACCGGCGGCTCAAGACCTATTCGGGCGGTATGAAACGCCGCGTGGGTGTCGCCCAGGCCTTGTTGGGCGATCCCAAGATTTTGATCGTTGACGAACCCACTGCCGGTCTGGACCCCGAAGAGCGCGTCAGGCTGCGCAACCTGCTGGCCGAAACATCGCGGCGCTGCACGGTCATCCTTTCCACGCACATTGTTGAGGACATCAGCCAGAGCTGCACCGATCTGGCCGTGCTCAAAGAGGGACGGGTGCTCTATCGCGGCGAACCGCGCAGCCTGATCGCACAGGCCAAAGGCAAGGTCTGGCGCATTGTCACATCTGGAGAAAAACCCGACGCGGGGCTGATCGCCGTTTCCACGCGGCAGTTGGACACCGGCGTCGAGTATCGCGTGCTGGGCGAGCCGGCAGCACAGTATGCGGCAGTTCCGGTCGAGCCAAGCCTGGAAGATGGTTATATCTGGCTGATGCACCGCGCCAGTGCGGACTCGTTCAGTTCCAGCGAAATCGGGCAGTGATCCGACCCCAGCACGTCGGCCAGGATGTCGGCGCCGATCACGGCAGGCATCAATGATTCGGAGGCCAGGAAATAGTCGATGCCCAGCCTACGTTGCGATCGCGGGCGCGGGTGATACAAGTCCACCAGGTATAGCAGCCCGGCTCATCGGGATAAAAGTGGCGAAAGGTGTCCACAAAACCGTGCGCCAGGTAGTGCTCCACCCACTCGCGTTCGACCGGCATAAGGCCGGAGGTGTTTTCGTTGCTCTTGGAGTCGGCCATGTCAATTTCCTTGTGCGCGGTGTTCACATCGCCGCAGACGATCAGTTTTTCCCCTTGCGTGTGTAAAGCATCGCAGTACTGCAAGACATGGTCGTAAAAACGCAGCTTGTAGTCCAGCCGCTCCGGGACCATGCCGCCGTTGGGAAAATAGACGTTAAACAGCTTGAACCACGGATGCTGAGTCATCAGCACCCGGCCTTCCACGTCAAACTCCTCAATGCCAAAGCCGTTCTGCACCGCCAACGGCTCCCGCTTGCTGAACGTCGCCACGCCGCTGTAGCCCTTGCGCTGCGTCGAGTTCCAGTAAGAGCCTATCCGGAGGGTTCGACAAGGTTACGTTTGAGCGTAACCGGATCGTAACCGCATCGTAACCAGCCTGGCTTGGTCGAACCCTCTCTGCGGATCGATGGGGAATGAAACTCTGCTACAACCGCGCCGTTTCTGTCAGTTCCTGCTCCTTTCAGTATCCTCTGCGGATCGATGGGGAATGAAACACGAGTTGATCACCGTCACCCAGGCAGCAGAAATCCTCTTTCAGTATCCTCTGCGGATCGATGGGGAATGAAACATTGCCCTTTCTATCGGATGACATATTTCTGAAAATCTTTCAGTATCCTCTGCGGATCGATGGGGAATGAAACTGCGGTTGGCTCAGGCCGACGCCACCATCACCGAGTCTTTCAGTATCCTCTGCGGATCGATGGGGAATGAAACGGCGTCGGCGTCGCATCGGTCAGCCGCGCATACGGCACTTTCAGTATCCTCTGCGGATCGATGGGGAATGAAACGAGGAAGCTTGCTTGATGTTCCAAGCTTACATCAGGTCTTTCAGTATCCTCTGCGGATCGATGGGGAATGAAACATGATCAAAATCCTGGCCCGCCGAGCAGGGCAGGACGACTTTCAGTATCCTCTGCGGATCGATGGGGAATGAAACCCGTCGGCTACACAGCCGCCAGAGCCGTCCACACATCTTTCAGTATCCTCTGCGGATCGATGGGGAATGAAACTCACACACCGGAAGCAAGACGTCAACGCTATCTCAGCTTTCAGTATCCTCTGCGGATCGATGGGGAATGAAACCCACACCGACCACGAAACAAACCGTGACTGGTTCGCGCTTTCAGTATCCTCTGCGGATCGATGGGGAATGAAACAATCACAGTCAATGATTACGTATCGCATTATATCCGCTTTCAGTATCCTCTGCGGATCGATGGGGAATGAAACTAAAGCACCGCTAATAAATCTGCTGATAGATTTTTGATCTTTCAGTATCCTCTGCGGATCGATGGGGAATGAAACTACCGGTAGACAAATTCGTCTATGAATTTTCAAAATCTTTCAGTATCCTCTGCGGATCGATGGGGAATGAAACTAAAGCACCGCTAATAAATCTGCTGATAGATTTTTGATCTTTCAGTATCCTCTGCGGATCGATGGGGAATGAAACTACCGGTAGACAAATTCGTCTATGAATTTTCAAAATCTTTCAGTATCCTCTGCGGATCGATGGGGAATGAAACAGTTTGACCGCATTTTCTACACCAATAGTTCCCTTCTTTCAGTATCCTCTGCGGATCGATGGGGAATGAAACCAGGAAATACGGGGCGGTTTGGCAACGAGAGAAACGGTCTTTCAGTATCCTCTGCGGATCGATGGGGAATGAAACAGTTTGACCGCATTTTCTACACCAATAGTTCCCTTCTTTCAGTATCCTCTGCGGATCGATGGGGAATGAAACCAGGAAATACGGGGCGGTTTGGCAACGAGAGAAACGGTCTTTCAGTATCCTCTGCGGATCGATGGGGAATGAAACCCGGCGCAAACCTGCGGACTATTTGCGCGAAACGATCCTTTCAGTATCCTCTGCGGATCGATGGGGAATGAAACTGAACCCGTCGGTGTGCACATCTCCTCCATCCACCCTTTCAGTATCCTCTGCGGATCGATGGGGAATGAAACCCAACAAGATTCTGACGCCGGCGGCGGCCAGCTCTGCTTTCAGTATCCTCTGCGGATCGATGGGGAATGAAACCGTGCCGTTCATCCATAATAACACTCTCGCCATTGTCGACTTTCAGTATCCTCTGCGGATCGATGGGGAATGAAACCAAAGCCATCATCACGCAAGCTCTGAACAATGATGACTTTCAGTATCCTCTGCGGATCGATGGGGAATGAAACCAAGAATCAGAGCAGCCCAAGCCGGTTGAGATTCGGGCTTTCAGTATCCTCTGCGGATCGATGGGGAATGAAACGGTCTCTTGCATCCAGGTTGTGATTGATGAAAAAATCTTTCAGTATCCTCTGCGGATCGATGGGGAATGAAACCTCGTTATATGTCTCTTGCATTATGAAGAAAAACCACTTTCAGTATCCTCTGCGGATCGATGGGGAATGAAACTCCGACCATCGTCCGCTTGCTCGAGGACGCCAACAAAAACTTTCAGTATCCTCTGCGGATCGATGGGGAATGAAACCGTAATCGCAGTCCAGGATTACATACCGCATTACGTCTTTCAGTATCCTCTGCGGATCGATGGGGAATGAAACACAAAGAATTTGCGTCTCAGCTCGCGGCCGCCCCCACCTTTCAGTATCCTCTGCGGATCGATGGGGAATGAAACTGGCGCGGTGCATCCCGATTGTGCTAGAGGACGGTACTTTCAGTATCCTCTGCGGATCGATGGGGAATGAAACTTGATCCAGTGCGATCCGCTATCGGGGTTAGTTGTTACTTTCAGTATCCTCTGCGGATCGATGGGGAATGAAACACCGGCACGCCACCGGTCACGTCTACCCAACGCTGAACTTTCAGTATCCTCTGCGGATCGATGGGGAATGAAACCGCAACTTCGTTCTGCGGAGGCACGGCGTATTTTCGCTTTCAGTATCCTCTGCGGATCGATGGGGAATGAAACGCCTGCTCATTGCAGCTTTTGCGGTGGCCTTGTTGCCTTTCAGTATCCTCTGCGGATCGATGGGGAATGAAACATGCGGCGCGGGGGCATCTTTGCATCAAATCCGTTGACGCTTTCAGTATCCTCTGCGGATCGATGGGGAATGAAACCCCGACGCAGCGGCCGAGTGGACCAGGATTGAACTGGCTTTCAGTATCCTCTGCGGATCGATGGGGAATGAAACGACGATGGGGGCTCGCGGCCACACCGGCGAACATCCACTTTCAGTATCCTCTGCGGATCGATGGGGAATGAAACACCGTACTCAGACGGCGGACTGTATATCCATCTTGCTTTCAGTATCCTCTGCGGATCGATGGGGAATGAAACTGCGAGAATCTTGGAACATCACGGAACACTGATAAACTTTCAGTATCCTCTGCGGATCGATGGGGAATGAAACGCTTTACGTCACGGAAATCTGGCACGATGTCGGCATCTTTCAGTATCCTCTGCGGATCGATGGGGAATGAAACGGCGGACGCACAAGCCCAACTGGACGAATACGCTGAGGCTTTCAGTATCCTCTGCGGATCGATGGGGAATGAAACTGAGGCGCGCGCGGTGCTATCACGCATCGATAGCCTCGCTTTCAGTATCCTCTGCGGATCGATGGGGAATGAAACGGTGAGCATCGGCGAACATCGGCAAGCGTCGGTGAGTATCTTTCAGTATCCTCTGCGGATCGATGGGGAATGAAACCGACGTTCGCCGCGTTCTCTCTGTCTGATTGTGCTGCCTTTCAGTATCCTCTGCGGATCGATGGGGAATGAAACGCCGGGAGAAACAGGCCGGCGGGCAGTCATTATAACCTTTCAGTATCCTCTGCGGATCGATGGGGAATGAAACGATGGATATGTTCGCATTTCAGGCGCGAGTGCAGCCTTTCAGTATCCTCTGCGGATCGATGGGGAATGAAACTTATTCTCCATCTGGTCGAAAATTTTCACCACAGCACCTTTCAGTATCCTCTGCGGATCGATGGGGAATGAAACTATGCAAGCACCTGCGCGCCCGCGCGCAGTTGCCCGCTTTCAGTATCCTCTGCGGATCGATGGGGAATGAAACTCGTTGATGTGGACAAGGATACAAAGCGCGTCGTTGTCCTTTCAGTATCCTCTGCGGATCGATGGGGAATGAAACACGCTGTTCGATACACGCCGATGCTCACCGATGCTCGACTTTCAGTATCCTCTGCGGATCGATGGGGAATGAAACAACGCTTGCGCCGGCTGGAGGCAGAACAACACCGGCCTTTCAGTATCCTCTGCGGATCGATGGGGAATGAAACGGCTGTAAACTTTGTGGTTTGCGCGCCTTGCGCCGACACTTTCAGTATCCTCTGCGGATCGATGGGGAATGAAACCAATTCTGCTTTTTCCCAAGTTCCCAAGTTTTCCCAGTCTTTCAGTATCCTCTGCGGATCGATGGGGAATGAAACACAACCCCGCCGAGGCTGCCGCCGAACACGTTCGTTCTTTCAGTATCCTCTGCGGATCGATGGGGAATGAAACACTTGATGACTATAATTGGCCCCAAAAACTAGACCACATGCGATATGAAAAAAACCGAGTATA
>CAYVBK010000042.1:0-48971 GCA_964449465.1 uncultured Anaerolineae bacterium | reverse complement strand
TTGCCCCCTACAGTGAAATGGGCATCAGTCCTTTTTCAGACGGCAGTTCATAAAAAACCGTTTTTAATCTAAAATGTTTTTATATGTCCATCAAAAATGAACGAGCCAAAAGTACAGGAGCAAGATATGACACATTGGAGGTTAGCCCGCACGCGCCTGACGAGATGGCTGGCTTTGCTGCTCATTGCCATACTGACCCTGCCCTGGCCGTCTCGCGCCGCAGATACATCGCCCATCCGGCTGGTCAGTGAGACCGCCGATGAGTTGATTGTGGTTTTTACCCTTTCTGGCTATACGATTGACGAGGTGACAGAGCAGGGTCAGACATTCAGCGTCATTGCCGCCGAGGGGCTGCCAACCGGCGGTGAACCGGGCCGCCCGCTGCTTCCCCAGGCCGCTGTCCTGATCGGCCTGCCGCCTACCGGCCAGCCAACCGTCCACATTTTGGAGAGCCGGCAAACCACCCTGAGCCTGGCCCACCCGCCTCGACCGGCCGCGGCACCGCGCCCGGTGTCCCTCAACCGGCCGTTCGACGACCTGTACGAGTTTGCCCCTGACCCAACCGTTTACGACGGCGACGCTCTGTATCCTGCCACGCCGTCCGATGTGCAGGTTGAAGGGCTGCTGCGCGACCGCCGCCTGGCCCGCCTGCGCTTTTTCCCCATGCGCTACAACCCATCCAACGGCCAACTTGAAATTACCCATCACCTGATGGTGCGCGTGCAGTTTAATCCCCCCCCCCCCATCGTCCCATCGGCAGATCAGGCCGCCTCGCCGTTTGACCACCTGCTGGATGACATTCTGCTCAATCATCGCACGGCAGCAGCATGGCGCGCCCGAGCCACTGCCGATGCCCCAGCGCAGACGATAGCCGCCTGGAACGAGCCGGCCGCACAGCCCGGCAGCTATAAAATCACCGTGCGGCAAGAGGGCCTCTACCGCCTCACCTATGCCGATTTACAAAGCGCCGGCCTGCCGGTAAACAGCCTGGACCCCCGCACGCTCAAGCTGTACGAGCAGGGCCAGGAAATAGCCATCCAGGTAAGCGGCCAGGATGACGGCATTTTCCACCCCGCCGACAGCCTGTTGTTTTATGGTCGAGTGCCGTTCAGCCGCTACACCGATCACAACGTATACTGGCTGCGCTATGGCGACGCCCCCGGCCTGCGAATGTCCTCACGCCCCGTCACACCTGGCTCGCAAAACCAGGGCATCGCCTGGGCCACAACAATTTACGATGAAAATCGCTATTATGATTCTCGTTTCGCCGCCCCCGACGGCGATCACTGGTATGCCGAACAATTACGCCTGCCCGACGCCCCCAGCCGGTCGGCGACGCTCTGGCTGCGCCCCACCGACGCCGTTGTCCCCACAGCCACACTGCAAATTGTTATGGTGGGCTATACGCAAAACCAGGCGTTCAACCCCGACCATCACGCTCGCTTTGCCCTCAACGGCAGCAGCGTCGGCGGAGATGGGCTATGGTGGGATGGTTATGGGGCGATCACGGTCACCATCACCGTGCCACGCAGCCTCTTGCAGTCGGGCCTGAACACCGTCACCCTCACCCTGCCCGGCGATACCGGCACGATGGTCGAAGGGATGTGGCTGGATAGCGTGTCGCTGACCTATGCCGTCGGCGCAGTCGGCGAACCACCGCTCCGGTTGACCTGTCAGGCCGGCGAGCGCAAATACCAGATCGGCGGTTTTGTCGGCAGCGACATCTGGCTATACGACATTAGCGATCCGGCCCGGCCGGTTCAATTGACCGGCGCCACTGTCAACGGCGGCACACTGTCATTTGCCGATGCCCCGACACAACCGGTCACCTATCTGGCCCTGACCGGCACCCAGATTCGCCGCCCCGACGCCATCATTCTGGACACCCCTTCCAACCTGCACAGCCCTGCCCACCAGGCCGATTATGTGATCATTGCCCATGCCGACCTGATCGCCGCCGTTCAACCGCTGGCCGCTTTTCATCAGGCCCAGGGCCGCCAGGTAACGGTGGTGGATGTGCAACAAATCTATGATGAATTCAACGGCGGCCTGCTCGCGCCGTCGGCCATCCGCGAGTTTTTAACGTATGCCTATGAAAATTGGGCATCTCCTGCGCCAACCTATGTCCTTTTGGTCGGCGACGGCAGCTATGACCCGCTGGACCACGCCGGCTATCACGCCCCCACGCTGATCCCGCCTTATCTGGCTATGGTAGACCCATGGTGGGGCGAAACGGCCGCAGACCCGCTCTATGTCGCCATCAGCGGCAACGACCCCCTGCCCGACATGCTGTTGGGGCGGCTGCCGGTGAACACAGCAGCCGAAGCCAGAGTCGTGGCGGCGAAAATTATCCAGTATCAGCAGTCGCCTTATCTGGGCGATTGGAACGCCCATCACGTCTTTGTCGCCGACAATGCCGACGCTGCTGGCAATTTTGCCCAATCGGCCAACGCCATTTACAACGCCTTTATCCAAGAGCCGTGGATCGGCAGCAAAATCTACCTGGACACCCTTTCGATTGAAGCGGCTCGTCAGGCTGTGCTGTCGGCCTGGCAAAGCGGTGCGCTACTGATCAGCTTTACCGGTCACAGTTCGTGGCATCAATGGGCCGCCGAGTCCATCTTTGACATTCACACCGTGGCCCAACTGCGCAACGAGCAGCGGCTGCCGGTGCTGCTCTCGATGACCTGCTTTACCGGCCTGTTCCAGCACCCCGAATACGGCACTTTGGATGAATCGCTGCTGCGCCAGGCCAACGGTGGGGCCGTCGCCACCTGGTCGCCCAGCGGACTGGGCATCGCCAACGGCCACGATGAGCTTCACTATGGCCTGTACCGGGCTGTGTTCAACCACCAGGTCACCGAATTGGGCGCGGCCATCCAATCGGCGCAACTCTATCTCTACAGCCAGCCGGCCGACCATACCAACCTGCTCTACACCTATCATCTCTTTGGCGACCCGGCCATGTCGCTCAACCTGACCATCCGACCCTGGCCTTTTTCGATCTATTTGCCGCTGGCCCGCAAAACCAGCTAATGCGGCTATGCCAGGCGCAACTTGACCGATCGGGCAAAGAGCCTATAATCATTTTGACTCTTACTCTCATTATCGCACTATGGAGGTAACTACCTACCTTGTGCCGAAAATTAGCCTTTTGGGGTGTCATTCTGAGGAGCAAAGTGACGAAGAATCTCGTTATACGCCGCAAAGAGAGATTCTTTGCTCCTGACGGCGTTTAGAATGACAGCGGGTAGTTAGTTACCTATGGAGGTTCAAATGCCGGAACAAAAGAATAATACCCTATCTACCCGTTCGCTGCCGCGCAATGTGTGGGCGGTCAGCCTGACCAGTTTCTTTATGGATGTTTCCAGCGAAATGGTGATCAACATCCTGCCCCTGTTTTTGTCCGGCGTGCTGGGGGTCAAAACCAACCTCATTGGCCTGATCGAGGGGATTGCCGAAGCGACGGCCAGCCTGCTCAAAGTGTTCTCTGGCTGGCTGTCCGACAAATTGCGCTCGCGCAAGTGGCCGGCCGTAGTCGGATACAGCATCTCGGCCATAGCCAAGCCCTTTTTCTATTGGGCCAACTCGTGGGGGGCTGTGGCCGGCATCCGCTGGGCCGACCGGGTGGGCAAGGGCATACGCACTGCGCCGCGCGATGCCCTGGTCGCCGACTCTATCGAGGAAAAACAGCGCGGGTTGGCTTTTGGCATTCACCGTGCCGCCGACACTGGCGGGGCCGTGGTGGGGTTGCTCATCTCGCTGCTGGTGGTGTGGTTGATGCAGGCCGGCAGCCAGGTGCTCAAAGAGCAAACTTTTCGCACCCTGGTGTGGATCAGCCTGATTCCGGCGGTGCTGGCCGTGCTGTCGCTGATTTTGGGCGCCCAGGATACCGCCATCACCAAACAGAGCGCACCGCCGCGTTTTGCCTTCAAATCGCTGGGCAAGCCGTTTGTGACTTTTATGATCATCGTCGGCCTGTTTGATCTGGGCAACTCGTCGGATGCGTTCCTGGTCTTGCGCGCCCAAGAGCGCGGCCTGAACATCATCGGCGTGCTGGCCATGCTGGTCACGTTCAACCTGATCTATGCGCTCAGCTCAGCGCCGGCCGGGGCCTGGTCTGACCGCATCGGGCGACGCAAGGTGATCGTAGGCGGCTGGCTGGTTTATGCCGCCATCTATTTGGGGTTTGCCCTGGCCGGACAGGGCTGGCACGTGTGGGTGCTGTACGCCCTCTATGGCCTGTATTATGGCCTGGCCTATGGCACCACCAAAGCGATGGTCGCCGACATTGTGGACCCGCAGGTGCGCGGCACGGCCTATGGCACCTATAACGCCGTGTTGGGCATCCTCGACCTGCCCGCCTCGTTGATTGCCGGCATCCTGTGGAGCGGCATCGGCTCGTGGGGCGGGTTCGGAGCGGCGGCGCCGTTCTATTGGGGCGCAGCCCTGGCCTTCACCGCCGCCATCGCCATGATGCTCTGGATGCCCAAGACCCAACCCAATCAAGGAGGCCGCTGAAAAAGTCTATTTTTACCACAAAGAAAAGAACACAAAGGTTTGCCATACTTGGTTTTTAGAAATGCTTTGTGCCTTGGTGGTGAGAGGGTTTTCAGCACGCTCCAAGGGCGTTAATGTAACTTGGGCCAGGCCATTTGGATATATTCCATTCGTTCAACTGAAATAAAACATACCAGGACTTGGGCAAAACGTTGGTTGAGCCTGCCGAAACCAATATTTTGGCATCAAAACAGATATTTTAGCAACGTTCTTGGTCTACTCGGCCGGCGAACTGCGTAAGCCCTACATACCCATTTTATTCGACGGAGAAAAGTATCGCGCGCCCATGTGCGACACAAAGGAGCAAGGCAAAATGAACAAACCTGACATTGCGGCCTCGTTTTTTCAAGACGGTTTCAACTGCGCCCAATCGGTTTTTGTGGCCTTTGCGCCCGATCTGGGGCTGGATCAAGAAACCGCCCTCAAGGTCTCGACCGCTTTTGGCGGCGGGATGGGGCGGCTGGGCGAAGCCTGTGGCGCCGTCACCGGCGCGCTGATGGCTCTGGGCCTCAAATATGGTCGCGCCACCAAACAAGACGTGGCCGCGCGCGACAAGACCTATGCGTTGACCCAGGAATTTGCCCGCCGCTTTCGCCAGCGGCACGACGCCCTCACCTGCCGCGACCTGCTAGGCTGCGACCCCGGCACGCCGGAAGGTCAGGCCATGATCAAAGAGCGCGGCCTGCACACCAACCTCTGCACCGGGCTGGTGCGCGACGCCGCCGAAATACTTGAAGAAATGCTGAGCGAAGAGACGCTGAGCCAAGGAGTCTGATCAATGAGCAAAAAATTGCGCTGGCTGTGCATTGGCTGGATCGGCATCCTTCTGACCGTTTTACCGGCCTGCGCGCCCAAACGTCAAACCCTCAAAGGAGATGCTCGCGACGCCGTACTGGCCTATGCCGACCCGATGGCCGACCGGCTACTGCAAGCGTTGAACGAGGACGACTATGACACGTTTGCCCAAGACCTCAGCGAGCCGATGAAAAAGAGCCTGACCTCTGCCGCCTTTGCCCAGACGCGCAAGCAGGTGATCGGCAAGGTGGGGCCGTATGTCTCGCGGCAAATGCAAAACGTGTTTCAAACCGGCCAGGCCGGAGACGAAAAAGCGTTTGTGACGGTGGTCTATGTGGCCCGCTTTGAACAGGACCAGGCCGTCACCGCCACCATCTCATTTGACCTGGCCGAACCACACCAGATCAATGGCCTGTGGTTCAACTCCGAAAAATTGCGTCAATAAAATCCAACCTTTTCATTCAATGAAGAAAAAAAAGGAGACACCGTATGTCACCCGTTCCCAGCGACCTGGAAATCGCCCAGTCCGCCACGATCAAACCCGTCCTGGACATTGCCGAAATGATCGGCCTACGCCGCGAAGAGCTGATACCCTATGGCTGGTACAAAGCCAAAGTGCAACTCGATGTGCTAGAGCGGCTCAAGGGTCGGCCCAACGGCAAATACATTGACGTGACTGCCATCACCCCCACCCCATTGGGCGAGGGCAAAACCACCACCACGGTGGGGCTGACGCAGGCCCTCGGCACGGCATTGGGCAAACAAGTCATGTGCTGCATCCGCCAGCCCAGCATGGGGCCCACGTTCAACATCAAAGGCGGAGCCGCCGGCGGCGGTTACAGCCAGATCATCCCCATGGAAGATTTTAACCTGCATCTCACCGGCGACATTCATGCCATCGCCATCGCCCACAACCTGGTGGCCGCTGCGCTGGACACGCGCCTGTATCACGAGAGCCGCCAGAGCAACGCTTCGTTGAAAAAACGCGGCGCCCGCCGCCTGGACATTGACCCGGCCACAATCACCTGGAACCGTGTGGTAGACGTGTGCGACCGCACCTTGCGACAAATTCAGGTGGGATTCAACGACGCCGAACTGGCCAACGGCTCGCCCAGCCCGGTGTTTCCCCGCCAGACCGGATTCGACATTACCGTGTCCAGCGAGTTGATGGCCATCCTGGCCCTGTCTACCAGCCTGCGAGACATGCGTGAACGGATCGGGCGGGTGGTGGTAGGTCTGGATCGCCAGGGGCGGCCGGTGAGCCTGGAAGATTTGCAGGTGGCTGGTGCCGTGGCCGTGCTGCTGCGCGATGCCCTGATGCCCAACCTGATGCAGACACTCGAAGGCCAGGCTGCCTTTGTCCACTGTGGGCCGTTTGCCAACATTGCACACGGCAACTCGTCCATCATCGCCGACCAGATCGCCCTCAAGCTGGCCGATTACGTGGTGACAGAAAGTGGCTTTGGCGCCGACATTGGCATGGAAAAGTTTTTCGACATCAAATGCCGCTATTCTGGCCTGATTCCCAATGCTGTGGTGTTGGTGGCCACCGTACGCGCCCTCAAGATGCACGGCGGTGGCCCCACCGTCACCCCCGGCCTGCCCCTCGACTGCGCCTATACCGAAGAAAACCTGCCACTGTTGGAGGCCGGGCTGTGCAATTTGGGCGTTCACATCCGTAACACCTTGCGCTTTGGCGTGCCGGTGGTGGTGGCAATCAACAATTTCTCATCCGACACGCCCGCCGAATTGGAACTGATCCGCCAATACGCCGTGTCGCAGGGCGCCGAGGATGCGGTAATCTGCCAGCACTGGGCACACGGTGGGCGCGGCGCGGCGCATCTGGCCGAGCTGGTCGTGGCCGCTTGCGACAAGCCCTCTCAATTTCAATTTCTCTATCCGCTGGACTGGCCGATCAAGGCCAAAATCGAGCATATCGCCAAAACGGTCTATGGCGCGGCCGGCGTTTCCTACGAGCTGTTGGCCGAGCAGCAGATCGCCCGCTATGAAGAGGCCGGGTTTGGCAAACTGCCCATCTGTATGGCCAAAACCCACCTCAGCTTTAGCCACGACCCCACCCGCAAAGGCGCGCCGACCGGCTTTACCCTGCCGGTGCGCCAGGTGCGCGCCAGCGTTGGCGCAGGGTTCATCTATCCCTTGATCGGGCAGATGAGTACTATGCCCGGCCTGGCCACTCATGCCGCATTTATGGACATTGACCTGGACCCTGACACCGGACAGATCAAAGGACTGTCCTGAGCGGTCATACCCCAACGGCGCCGTTCACCGCCCGTAGACAGAGACATGCAATTCGCTGTCGGCGGTGAACGGCTCGCCGCTCCAGCCTCCCCAACGACCTTTCAAACGCAACCCGGCCATTTGCGCCATCAAATCCAACTCGGCCGGCCAGGCGTAACGCTGCACCACCGGATTAAAGCGAATGCCATCAGACGAGAGCGTTACATGATTTTCCTCGATCATCTGGGTAGCGGCATCATGGCGCAGCAGATCGAGCCGCACCTGGCCCACCTCAACGGCCTCGGCATCCACATATTGATGATTGCGCAGCCGATAGAGAAAGGCCGGCACCAAAGTCTCAATCACAAACACGCCCTCATCGGCCAGGTGAGCGGCGACGTTCTCAAAACAACGCACCTGATCCTGCTGCGTCAACAGGTTGAACAAGGTGTTAAACACCACATAAATCAGCCGATAATGGCTCTCCGGTGCCGGCACATCAGCTAGATCGCCTATGGTCACCTTGAGCCGGTCGCCGCCGGGCAGGGCGCGCAGTTGCGCCACCATCGCCGGCGAAATATCCACGCCATCCACGAGAATACCGCTGGCAGCCAGCGGCAGAGCGATCCGCCCGGCGCCGATGCCCAGCTCTAATGCCGGGCCACCGTTGGCCGCCTGAGCCAGAAACGCTACCGCGGCGGCCTCGTCGCCGCGCCGAAAGTCCACATACGATTGAGCCACACTTGCATCAAAGCTCATGTCCGGCTGATAATTTTTCATTTTGCATCCTTTGAACTTTTAGTTCGTTCATTTTTGATGGACATATAAAAACCTTTTAGATTAAAAACGATGTTTTATGAACTGCCGTCTGAAAAAGGACTGATGCCCATTTCACTGTTACGACCCCTGGCTAGAGGGCAAAGCACCCTCGACGGGGTTTGTCAAGGGGCTGACTCCTTGACATAAAAAGCTATGGTCAAAGATGATCGGGCAATTTCAAGAACTCGAAAAAAAATGAGCGAACCGCAAGCTCTTGGTTTGTAAAATTTGCCAGACTATGGCCAGGCAATCAGGCTGTTGACCAAGTAATACACCAGTGCGGCCACAGCCCCCACGCTGAACACCGTCCAATCAATCCAGGTCTTGATCAACACCCGATGGCCCCCCATCAAAAGAACTCGCAACGTGACAAAAGAACCCAACCCCACCGCCGGAAGAGCCAGCAAGAGGGTCAGCACCACCATCACCTGATAAATCACCCGGCCACGCCGACTCGATGTCCTCTCGCCGTCCAGCCATTTGCCAAACATCGAAAACGGATACAAGGACTCGATTTCGGTAGAGGCCCGGTATCTGACAAACACAAACATTCCTGCAACGATAACGGCAAGCCCAAGATAGCATCCTGCATCCTGGAGAGGAATCCACAGCAGATCGTTGAGGGTGATGTCTCGCCCAATGATAAATGTGTTTCCACTGCCAGGCGTATGCAACCACAACCTTTTGCCCATCACCAGCAGCAAAACTTGTTCGGCCAGCCATACAATGTACGGCCCCAATGCGCTGCTCAAGACGGCGCCCACACGGCGCAGAGAAGGATAACGCCCATACAGCAACAGATTGAGGCCGACAACAGTGATCATCAATACACCCACAGATACTGGAAGACACTGATCCATCGTTTTCCCTTTGACCAATCGGCTGGGCGCCCTAAGACGCAGAACGCGCCTGGGCAATGCGGCGGTAAAAGACAAACAACAAAATCAGCGCAACCACATTGAGTGCACCAACCATCCAAAACGGCAGCCCAATGGCAACTTCGGACAGCGCGCCGGCGGCCATCGAGCCGATGATCATCGCCAGGTTCCACCACAAATGGATAAAACCGAGCACGCGGCCGCGCTCTTGAGGAACAGTCGCCTCGGCCGTCAGGCTGGGCAACAGGGTAGACAGAGACCAGGCTGCGGCCAGGCCGACAACACCCCAGGCAAATACCGCCCACAGATTGGACGGCCACAGCCCCAGACCGATGACGCTGACGATCAATACGACAAAAGTCGCCGCCGTTGTCGGTTTGCCCCCCCAACGGTCGGCGGCGCGCCCCACCACCGCCTGAGCCAGCGAAGCGATAATCCAGCCGGTCGTGGCATACCAGGCCACCACAGATTTGCTGGCCTCGGCGGCATCCAGCATCAGCGGCACCAAGAGCAGCATTGTGGCATAAGCCAGAGTGGGCAAAAACCGCAGCCCCGCCAGCATCAACACCAGAGGACGGGCCGCAATGTCGCCATAGCCAAACAGATGTTTGGGACGAGCGACCGCGGCGCGGCTTTCAACCGGCGAACGCGGCAGGACAAACTGATTGACAGCCAAAGTCAACAGAGCAAAAACTGTCAGCGTCCAGGCCAGCAGGTCATAGCCGCCATAGTCGAGCAGCAGCCCCACGATGGGACTGCTCAACGCCCCGCCGAGCGTATAGCCCCAGTTGAACATCGCCGAGAGCAGGCCAAGATAGCCCGACGCAGCCACATCCATCAGATAACTCTGCCCGCCGAGCGTGTGCAGCCCCAGCCCAAACCCGCCGATGGTCCACAACACACCGATCCAGGCCGGCGAGCGGAGCAGAAACACCAGCCCGGCCAGCAGATAACCCACATTGCCCAACAGCAGCGTCCACTTGCGCCCCAACGAGTCGCACAGCGTGCCGCCCAACAGAGAAGCAACCAATCCGGCAACCTGCCTGGCCGTAGTGATGTTGGCGATCAGCAGGGTCGAATAGCCCAACTCTTTGAGATAAATCGAGAAAAAGGCAAAATGCGGCGAGAGCAGCATGCCGCTCATCAACTGAAGGGCCAGAAGCGCCACAATAGACCGGTTCAGCGATTGCCATAACGATAAAGGTTCGTTCGATGTAGAGCGTGTCATCAAGCATCCTTCTTGGAACACCGGAGGTCTAGGAGATCGCTGAAAAAGCCTATTTTTACCACAAAGGACACCGAGAACACCAAGACTTACGATACTTTTGGGTCGCTAGAAATGCTTTGTGTCCTTTGTGTCTTGGTGGTGAGAGGTTTTTTCAGCACGCTTCTAGAGACCTCCGATGTCTGATCTGCGCATCACAAAATAGACGATGTCGTCGCCACCGAGCGATAACGTCCAAAATGTTCGGGCAGCGGTTCGACCGGCACATCCAGTTCATCAATGCCGGCAATTTCGCCGTTGAGATACTGTCGCACCCGCATAGCCGACTCTTCCAACCGCAGCAGCAGCCCCCCATAGCGCACACACTGCACCTCAAACCCCCATGGCTTGTTTTGCGCCATCCACACCTGGCGATGCAGTTCCCACAACAACTTGACCGCCGCAATCAAGGCCGGAATGGCCCGCTCACCCAGGTCGGCCAGAGCAGCCTTGTCGCCGGCAGCATAGGCGCGAGTGAGTTGATCATAGACACGCGCCTTGAGCGACAGCGTCTCGGCCAGTTGAGCGGCAAATGCCAGATTGCCGGCCCCGCCGCTGTCCAGAGAGCGCAGAGCCGTCAGTTCGCCAGCCAGATGGGCATAATAGGTCGCCGGATCAAAATCCTTCCACCCCTCACGCGCCAGCAGCGCGCGCCGATACAACCCCAGCAACGGATCGTCCCACAGCAGCATGCGCGTGTTCACCTCGTCGCCGTAGCAATGGGCCGCATCTATTTTGGTCACAGCCAGATTAGCCTCCAGATTGGCCCGGCACACCCCCTCAAACCGCGTCTGCCAATGCGGCGAGACCTCGCCGCCGTTGTACGCCAGGTCGGCGGCATAAAACACGCCCGGCCAGGTCGAGTCAAAATCCACCTCGGCGCCGTCGTCCTTCCACATGGTAAAGAAAATTTCCTTCAAACCCTCTTGCAGGCAGGCGCGCACACACGGCTGCGCCGTTTGCCAGGTATAGATATGCGAATAGACAAACCGCCCCCACGACCACACCCCCGAACCCATAATCGGCTCAAAGCCCATCGCCCGGTGCCGCCGGATCCACTCGCGATAAAACGCCTCGTCGGTGTGATAATAATCCCAATAGACCAACTGCGCCTCTGAGGGGATGGCCGCGGCCACATCGGCCGGCACCTGGCTGGACATATCATAATAGCCACCGGTGTGGCTGCCCATGCGGAAATACATGTCCGACCAGATCATCGGCTGCAAGCCCGCGGCCTTGCACAACTCAACCACCTTGCCCAGATGCTGGTTAAAAATGTCAAAGCCGCGTTGATAGCCAAACAGGTCCATATAGCGACCGCGCCCCAGGTCGTGTGTCTCGTCCATGCCGATATGCACGCGCCGACTGCGCACCGCCCCCGACCAGAACTGGAGCATTTTGACAATCAACTCATAGGTTGGCTCGGCATCCACCAGCAACACACTGCTGGTATCGCGCACCGACCAGTAGGCATGCTGCCACTTGAGAATTTGCTCCAGGTGGCCGAGCGTCTGGATGCACGGAATAACCTCGATGCCCAGGCCAGCCGCATAATCATCTATTTCCCGAATTTCTTGCCGTGTGTACGCTCCCCGCCCATAGCCAAACATCGGCTCGCCGGGCAGTTGATAAGTGTCTTCGGTATACAGCATGAGCATATTGTACCCACTCAAAGCCATCCGGCGCAGCCATTTGAAGATCATTGGCACGGTCATCACGGCATTGCGCGAGCAATCCAGCATCAGACCCAATGTCTCAAACGGACACTGCTCGGCCCATATTCCCTCACCACCCGCCTCCAGGCCGAACAACAGCCCCACGCCACGGCAGGCCTGCGCCAATGTATGATAAGTGATGTGTGCCTGCGTCGCCGACCACCTGACCTGCACCTGTCCAGGATCGTTGGTGATCGAGAATTCGAGCGAAACAGCACCATCCACCTGGCCGGCAAACAGCGTACCCTCTTGGCCCAACGTCAACAAGGCCGCAGCCAGGTCTGAGGGAATCGCTTGAGGATCATACCACAAGTTCATCGTCTTTCCTTTCTATAAAAAAATAACCAACGCCACTCACCATCTTGGGCATTGTACTCCAAAGCTGCGCGCAAGGCAATCGCTCATCACCGAACGGCACATTTCAACCTGGGGGCAAGATCCCTGGACAAGAGGAGTCAGGCACGCCCTTGTGCCATCTGAGCTACGTTGTTCGCACGTGGGCGTGCCCACTCCTCATGCGGTTTCCCCCAGATAGCAATACGTCATCATCGAACGGGTGCCCTTTAATTTGGGGGCAAGTTTGTTGATTTCGGTAAACTCAACCTGGGGGGCAACCTCGCCCCCTACACCCCCCCAAAAGCCGCCCACATTCTGTCGGCAGGGGTTGAAAACCAGGCCAATCGAAGAGGCTACTCGTTGCCCCACTTGAGCATGTCGGAATCCCGAACTTGTTCAGGAACACCCCACCGCCCAGGGATCTCCGACAGGCTGCTAGAAAACACCTCATCCGACATGCCCCTTTTCGCCCCAAACCGGGTTGTAACTCTGCTGTAACCGTTTTTTGCTACAATCAGGATGCGTGTATGCAGCCCAATACGCCCTCTTGTCAATCCACTCGCGGTCTGCTTTCGATCCGCTTTTGATCTGTTCCGTTTATTCCATATAGGGAGGAAAACTTATGAGGCTCAAAGATAGAGTCTGTATCATCACCGGCGGCGCGGCAGGCATCGGCGCGGCCACAGCGCGCCTGTTTGCTCAAGAAGGCGCCCGGGTGGTGATCTGCGACCTGAACGAGGCCGTCGGACGGCAATTTGTGGCCGAGCTGGGCGGCGATGCCGCGTTTTACAAAGTCAACGTGGTCAATCGCCAGGAGGTGCAGGCCTGGATTGACGACGTGATCGCTCGCTATGGGCGCATTGATGTGCTGATCAACAACGCCGGCATCACCCGCGACAATCAATTGGTGCGGGTCAAAGACGGCGAACTGGTCAAACAAATGTCCGAAGAAGATTTTGATACGGTGGTGGCAGTCAACCTCAAAGGCGTGTTCAACTGCACCCAGGCCGTCGCCCCCTATCTGATCAAGCAGGGGCACGGCGGCGCCATCGTCAATGCCTCGTCGGTGGTGGGCATCTATGGCAACTTTGGGCAAACCAACTATGTGGCCACCAAGGCCGGCGTGATCGGCATGACCCGCGTGTGGGCGCGCGAATTGGGCAAATACGGCATCCGCGTCAATGCGGTGGCCCCCGGCTTTATCCTCACCGAAATGGTGCAAAAAATGCCGCCCAATGTGTTGACCATGATGCAAGAGCGCACTCCATTGGGGCGGCTGGGCCAGCCCGAAGAAGTAGCCCAAGTGTACCTGTGGCTGGCCTCCGACGAAGCCAGCTATGTGCATGGCGCCGTCATCAGCGTAGACGGCGGCATTGTCATGGGCACCTGATGCCGGCCGAGGAGCGTGCTGAAAACCCCCCTCACCACCAAGACACAAAGCATTTATAAAAACGCTCAAGTATTGCAAACTTTGTTCTCGTTGTCCTTTGTGGTAAAAATAGACTTTTTCAGCAGCCTCTGAGCAAGTTTCGACAGCGTTCTGTCGAACGCACTCAACCACCGGTCGAGACCCGTGCAAACAGATTTTTACCTGGAGGTGAATATCATGCAACGATATGCCACGATCATTGCCACCGGGCGATACCTGCCCGAACACGAGATGAGCAACGCCGAATTCAAAAAACTGATGGCCCAGGTGGCTCCAAATTTACCCGACGTGGTAGACAAGTTCGAGGCCAGCTCGAACATCAAGACCCGCTGGTATGCCCCCGACGACTGGACCACCTCAGACCTGGCCGTCGAAGCGGCCAAAAATGCCCTGGCCGATGCCGGCCTCAAGCCTGAAGACCTGGACATGATCCTGCTCGGCACCGACAGCCCCGATTATATCACCCCGGCCACCTCGGTGGTGGTGCAGCACAAACTGGGGGCCACCCGCGCCGGCACGTTCGACATCGGCTGCGCCTGCGCCTCTTTCCCCACCGGCCTGGTGCAGGCTGTCGGCATGCTGGCCACCAACCTGCACATGAAATACATCATGGTCATCGGCGCATACATGATGCACAAGCTGTCAGACTGGCAGCGCGACCTGATGGCCTTTTTCTATGGCGACGGCGCCGGCGCGGCCATCTTGAGCGCCGACAGCAAACCTGGTTTTGTCAGCTCGACCTTTTTCGCCGACGGCTCGTATCACAAGCACTGGGGCATCTATGCCGGCGGCACCTACGAACCAGCCACCGTCGAGGCAGTACAGGCCGGGCGCACTCAGGTGCGCTTTATCACCCCATTTCCGGCCACCGTCAACAACGAGGGTTGGCCGGCGCGCATGCGCGAACTGGCCCAAAACGGCGGTTTTGACCTGGCAGAGGTAGACCTGGCGATTTTCACCCAGGTGCGCTTGAACAGCATCCAGTTGGTTATGCAAGAACTGGGCCTGCCCATCGAAAAGGCACACTGGATCATGGACAAATGGGGCTATACCGGCTCGGCCTGCCTGCCCATCGCCTTTGACGATGCCCGACGGCTGGGCAAGGTCAAAAGCGGCGATCTGGTCACGTTTGTCGGGTCGGGCGTGGGCTATAACCAGGCCGGCGCGGCGTTCATTATGCCGTAAAACGTGGCGATGGGTACATCGCCTGTATTCCGCATTTCGTGGTGCGTAATGGAATACGCGATACGCATCAGGAGGCAACAATATGGATTTTTCGGATCTGTACCGCCGCAAACTCATCTCAATCCCCGACGCCGTGGGCCTGCTACGCTCCGGACAGACGGTCTGCGCGGCTATGTGCGCCTCTGAGCCGGTGGGCCTGCTGCAAGAACTGGAGCATCACGCTGACCGCCTGCAAGGGGTGCGGGTATTTATGTGCCTGCCCATGCGTCAATACGGCTTTTACACCCGCCCCGAAATGGCTGGGCATTTTCAGTTGGAAAACTGGTTCTACGGCGCGCCAGACCGCCAGGCACACAGCCTGGGCCTGGTCTCCTATATCCCCAACAACCTGCATCGCGCCGCCGCCGACCGCATTCGCGCCGGCGGGATCAATGTCTTTTGGGGTACGGCCACGCCGCCCAACGACCGCGGCATCATGTCGCTCTCGACTTCGCTGGTGTTTGAGCGGCAGCTCATTGACGTGGCCGACATGGTGGTGCTGGAAATCAACCCCAACCTGCCCTGGACACTCGGCGACACCCAGATTCACATCCGCGACGTGAGCCATGTGGTCGAAAACCCCATCCCTCCGGTCGAACTGCCACCCATCGCCCCCACCGAGGTCGAAGACGCCATCGGCCATTACATAGCCGACCTGATTGACGACGGCGCCACCATCCAGTTGGGCATCGGCGGCATCCCCAACGCCATCGCCCAAAGCCTCTATGACAAACACGACCTGGGCGTGCATACCGAAATGTTTACCGACGGCATGGTAGACCTCTTTGAGGCCGGGGTGATCACCGGCAAGCGCAAAACGCTGTGGCCGAACAAGATGGTCGGCACGTTTGCGCTAGGCACGCGCAAACTGTACGATTTCATCCACAACAATGTGGCCGTCGAGTTTCAGCAGGGCCAGGTCACCAACAACCCGGCCATCATCGGGCAAAACTACAAAATGGTCAGCATCAACACCGCGCTCCAGGTAGATTTGCTGGGCCAGGTCTGCTCGCAAAGCATCGGCTCGCGACACTTTAGCGGCACCGGCGGCCAGCTCGACACCCATCGCGGGGCACAGCTTGCGCCCGGCGGACGCGGCATCATCGCTCTGCGCTCCACCGTCAAAGACGGCGCCGTGTCCACCATCGTGCCACAGCTCAGCCTGGGTGCCGAGGTGACGGTGCCAGGCCAGGATGTGGACACCATCGTCACCGAGTTTGGGGTGGCCGAGTTGCGCGGGCGCAGCCTGCGCGAGCGAGCCGACGCCCTGATCCGCATCGCTCATCCCAATTTTCGCGATCAATTGCGCGAGGATGTGGCCCGCCTGGGCATCGTGCCGAGAGCATCACATCAACCAGTCTAAGGGGCCGCTGAAAAAGTCTATTTTTTACCACCAAGGACACCGAGAACACCAAGGTTTACGATGCTTTTGAGTCGCTAGAAATACTTTGTGTCTTGGTGGTGAGAGGATTTTTCAGCACGCTCCTAGAAAAGGAGTGACAATGGACGAGATCGTGGGCAAATGGCAACAGCCAGAAGGCCAGGCTTTTCCAGGGCTGTGGTTCGATTTCAAGCCCGACGGCACATTTCAGGCCGCGCTCGAATCAATGGGCATCACCTCTGGCGGCCACTATAGCGCCACCGACGGCGAAATCGACATCGAACAGACCCAGCACACCCTGGGCCTGATCGGTCGCTTTGTCGGGCGGTATGCCGTTCAGGGAGATACCCTGGTCATGAACCTGGGCGACCCTGGTACGCCGCGCCCAGACAGTCTGGAAGGCAAAAACAAGCGTATTTACGTCAAAATTGAGTGAGGATCAAGGAGGATACAATGAACAAACCAACTCCCCTGACAGGCATCACCACTCGGATGGTCGAAACGGCGCGCCTGACCCAGCATGTCTATTTCTCCGGGCCGCAAGGCGGCGTACCGGTGTTGTTTGTGCATGGCAACTGCGCTTCGGCCCTGCACTGGGAAGAAAACATGCTGGCTTTGCCCGCTTTTTACTGCATCGCCCCCGACCTGCGCGGCTATGGCTGGACTGAGGCTCGCCCGTTGGACGCCACGCGAGGCATGCGCGAGTGGGCCGACGACCTGCATGCCCTGGTCGAAGCGCTGAACCTGGGCCGCTTTCACCTGGTCGGCCACTCGATGGGCGGCGGCGTGGCCATGCAATACGCCATTGACCACCCCACTATGCTGCACTCGCTCACCCTGGTGGATACCGTATCGCCCTTTGGGTTCGGCGGCACCCGCAGCCTAGACGGGCAGCCCGCTTGGCCCGATTTTGCCGGTTCAGGCGGCGGCACGGTCAACCCCGAATTTGTCAAATATATCCAGCAAGAGGAGCGCGGAACGGGCAATCCCAACTATCCGCGCGAGGTGATCAATGCCGCCTATTTCAAGCCGCCGTTTCGCTATCACCGCGAAGAGGACATTCTCACTTCGCTGCTGGCCACCCGCACCGGCGAGGACTTTTACCCCGGCGATATGACCCCCTCGGCCAACTGGCCGCACGTGGCGCCGGGCACCAAGGGCGTGGCCAATGCCTTTTCGCCCAAATATGCCAACACGGCCGTCCTGGCCGACATTCAGCCGCAGCCGCCCATCTTGTGGATTCAGGCTGAAAACGACATGATCGTCTCGGATACTTCATTTTTCGATTTTGGCTTTTTGGGCAAGCTGGGGCTGGTGCCCGGCTGGTCCGGCGAAGCCGCCTACCCGCCGCAGCCAATGGTCGGTCAGACCCGCTATGTGCTGGAGCGTTACCAGGCCAACGGCGGGCACGTCCAAGCGCACACCATCGCCGATGCCGGTCACTGCTGCTATATTGACCAGGCCGAGAAATTTAACGAGATTTTACGCGCATTTCTTGCAACGGCAGGTTGATCATGTCTCATATCCAGGTCAACGGCGTCGAACTGTACTATGAATGGCACGGCCCGCCTGACGCGCCGGTTTTGGCGCTGATCAATGGCGTGTTGATGAGCACGGCCAGTTGGGGGCTGCAATTGGCGGCCCTGTCGCGCCGCTATCGCCTGCTGTTGCACGACTGTCGTGGACAGGGACAATCGGCGCACCCGCCAGTCCCCTATACGATGCGTCAGCACGCCGACGACCTCAGCGCGCTGCTCGATGCATTAGAGGTGCAGCAGGCGCACCTGGCCGGCATCTCCTACGGCGGCGAGATTGCCCTGTTGATGGGTATCTATCACCCGCAGCAAGTGCGCTCACTTTTCATCTCATCGGCGGTGAGCAAAGCACGGCCCACACTGTGCGGTATTATCGAGAGTTGGATCGCCGCCGCGCGCACCGGCGACGGCGAGCTGCTCTATCGCTGCTCGGTCACCGACAATTTCAGCGAGACCTGGCTGGCTACCCACCCCAACTGGGCCGATCTGTCCATCCCGCGCTACCGCCGGCTCGATCTCCAGGCTGTCGCCACCCTGTGCGAGTGCTTTCTCGGCCTGGACTGCACCACCGATCTGCCGCGCATCGCCGCACCGACCACTGTCGTGGTGGGTGAGCGAGACACCCTCAAGCCACTCGATCCCTACGCGCGACTGATCGCCGACCGTGTGCCAGGTGCCGACCTGATCATCCTGGGCGGCGCGGGACATGCCTGCTGTATCGAAACGCCGCGCGCCTGGAATACGGCCCTGTTGGGCCATCTGGCAACGTTGCCAGACCTGATGAAAGGATAATCTATGAAACAACGCAAGCTCGGACGCGGCGTCGCCATCGTCGGCGCCGGCATGACCCGCTTTGGCGCATTTCCCGGCCTGAGCAGTCGCGATCTGTTTGTCGAAGCGTTTGGCGAAATGCTGGCCTCGGTAGACAAGGACGTTGCCCCTGCCGACATTGAAGCCGTGTATGTGGGCAATTACAGCAGCGACCTGTTTGAGGGGCAGGGACACATCGCCCCCATCATGGCCGACTGGGCCGGCCTGACCCCGCGCCCGGCCACCCGCATCGAAGGCGCCTGCGCCAGCGGCGGCCTGGCTCTGCGAGAGGGCATCATCGCCATCGCCTCTGGCCTGTATGACATGGTGCTGGTGGGCGGCGTGGAAAAAATGACCGACCTGCCCACCGCCCGCGTCACCGACACGCTGGCCACTGCCGCCGATGTGCTGTACGAAGTGCCGGCCGGGTTTACCTTTCCCGGCCTCTATGCGGCGATGGCGACCGCCTATATGGCTCGCTATGGAGCCACCCCCGAAACCCTGATGCAGGTAGGCCTCAAAAATCACGAACACGGCGCCCTCAACCCCAAAGCCCAGTTCGGCCAGTGCATCGCCGATGTGATGGCGGCGCGCCGGGCCAGCGCGCTCAAAAAAGGGCTGCCTGCCCCCGACTGGGCCGACGAAATGACCTTTTTGCACGACCCTCGTGCCAACCCGGTGATCGCCTGGCCGCTGCGCCTCTATGACTGCTCGCCCATCTCGGACGGCGCGGCGGCCCTGCTGCTGGTGGCCGAATCGCTGGCCGGGCAGTTTAGCAATGCGCCGCTGTACGTGATCGGCTCTGGGCAGGCCAGCGACGCCGCCACGCACAGCCGCTCCAACCTCACCAGCATCCCGGCGGCGCAGCGGGCAGCGCAGATGGCCTACGAGATGGCCGGCCTGACGCCTGCCGATGTGCAGGTGGTCGAGGTACACGACTGCTTTACCATCGCCGAGATCATGGCCGGCGAAGATTTGGGCTTTTTCGCCCCCGGCGAGGGCTGGCGAGCCGCTCAGGAGGGACTCACCGCGCGAGATGGCCCCAGGCCGATCAACACCTCTGGCGGCCTCAAATCCAAAGGCCATCCGGTCGGCGCATCGGGCGTGGGGCAGGTGGTCGAGGTGTGGAAGCAACTGCGCGGCGAAGCACAAGCGCGTCAACTGCCCGACGACCTGCGCATCGGGCTGACTCACAACGTCGGCGGCACGGGGCAAACCTGCGCCGTACACATTTTCGAGCGGAGGTAGACCGATGAGCGAATCCATCCCCTTGAACAGCGCATCGTTTCAACATTTTTTGAACGAACACAAATTGATGGCCGCCCACTGCGCCGACTGCGGCGCACTCTATCTGCCGCCCCGCTCGCGCTGCCCATACTGCGGCAGCGTCGAAATGACCTGGAGCGAGCTATCGGGACGTGGTCGCCTGAGCGCATACACGGTCATTCACATCGCCCCCACGCTGATGCTCCAGGCCGGCTATGGCCGTGACAAGCCCTATTGCGCCGGTGTGGTCCAGCTTGAAGAAGGGCCGGCCATCAGTGGGCAAATTTTGGGCGCAGACGCGAGCCGACCGGAGACGGTCGCCATCGGTGCGCCGGTGCAGGTCTCTTTTGTCGAACGTGGCGAGGGCGATGCCCGCAAAACGTTTCTGGCGTTTGAGATGTTGTAACATCCAAGTTCATTTTTTTCAATTCAAGGAGGAATCTGATGAAAACGTACGTTCGTCTGCTCTGTGTGTTGATGGTGATGGCCGTGCTGCTCACTGCCTGCGTGCAAAAGGTCGAGCCGACGCCGACGGCGGCGCCGCCAACGGCCACGCCCAAACCGGCCGACACTCCCACGCCCAAACCCGAAGTCAAGCTGGGGCCGGTGCTGAAAATCGGCCAGATTTCGCAGCTTTCCGGCGTGATGGCCCTGTATGGTTTGCAGCAAACGCGAGGCTTTATGCTGGGGCTGGAATACATGGCCAAAGGTCAAAAAGACGACCAGGGCCGTTGGATCATCGCCGGACGGCCGGTTGAGGTGATCGCCCGCGATGATGAAGGCAACGCCGAAAAAGGCGTGGCCCTGGCCCGCGAACTGATCGAAAAAGAAGGCGTCGAAATCATCCAGGGGCCGGTCAGTTCGGCAGTAGCTGCCGCGCTGACCACCGTCGCCCTGGAGAACAAGATGATCTTGATGGTAGACCCGGCAGCTTCGGCCTTTACCACCGGCAAGTACTTTAACCCCTATGTGTTCCGCACCAGCCGCACCAACTATGACGATGTGCTGGTCATCGCCAAGTATCTGGTGGAAAACGTCGGCAAAAAGTTTGCCCACATCGGCATTGACAATGCCTTTGGGCAGGGCAGCGGCCTGGCCCTGGCCTATGCTGTCAAGCAGTACGGCGGCGAGGTGATCGCCGACATTTACGCCCCCTTTGACACCACCGATTTCACCCCCTACATCCAGCGGGCCATGGATTCGGGCGCCGACTGCCTGTTCCTCACCTGGGCCGGCACCGGCTATGTCACCCTGTTCCAGCAGTTGGCCGACCTGGGCGCGCTGGACGATATGACCGTAGCCACCGGCTATGGCGACAATGCCTCATTTGCCGCCGTCTATGGCGCCGCGCTCGGCCAGATCGGCCTGAACGTCTATCACTATACCGTGCCGAGCAATCCGGTCAACGACTGGCTGGTCAAGCGGCATGTTGAGGATTTCAAAGAACCGCCCGACCTGTTCACCGCCGGCGGCATGGCCTCGGCCATCGCCCTGGCTACCGCGCTGGAGAAAACCGGCGGCGATGCCAGCGGCGACAAGATGATCAAGGCATTGGAAGGTCTCAAGTTCGAGGGACCCAAAGGCACCTACTATATCCGGCCAGAGGATCATGTCTGCGAGCAGCCTATGAACATCCTCAAGCTGGTCAATCTCAATCCCGATCTGGATGGCAACGGCGCGCCAGAGTACAAATTCTTTGAGACGGTCTATGTCTCCAAGTATGACGAACTGGGCGTACCTTGCACGCTGGAAGGCGATTACGCCAACCGCTGCGGCAATTTGCGCAAACCCTGATCTATCATTGAGGTGACGGGCATCTTGAGATGCCCGTCACCTATCTCAAAAGGAATGTGTCGTGATGGATGATCCACTCGTCCAAGTACCGGCGATCTTGCAAGCGCGCAATCTGCGCAAAGAGTTTGGCGGGTTGGTGGCCGTAGATGATGTGAGTTGTCAAATTCGTCCGCACACCCTGCACGCCATCATCGGGCCGAATGGTGCCGGCAAGACCACCCTGTTCAACCTGTTGAGTGGCACACTGCCACCCACACGCGGGCAGGTCTTTTTCAAAGGCCGCGACATTACTCACCTGCCACCTTTTCGCATGGCGCATCTGGGGCTGGGTCGCTCATTCCAGATCACTAATGTGTTTCCCAACCTGACCGTGCTGGAGAACATTCGCCTGGCCGCCCAGGCGATGGGCCACGACAGCCTCAAACTGCTGCACCACTCGGCTCATTTCAAACAATATGAAGAGCAGGCCCATCGGGTGATCGCCCTGGTCGGTCTGGGCGGCTGCGAATGGCAGCCGGCGCGCACCCTGGCGCACGGACAAAAGCGCAAGCTCGAACTGGGCATCATGCTGGCCGGAGACCCAGAAGTGCTGCTCCTTGACGAACCAACGGCGGGCATGTCTTCTGAGCAGGTGCCAGAACTGTTGCACATTCTCGATCACATCATGGCCAGCGGCGACAAGACCATCGTCCTGGTAGAGCATCGCATGGACATGGTGATGAGCATTTCCGATGTGATCACGGTGATGCATCAAGGACGCATTCTGGCAGAAGGCTCGCCGCAAGAAATTGCCACCAACGAGCAGGTACAACAGGCCTACCTGGGTGCATTGTACGGAGATTTGACCTGATGAACGATCATGACGCTCAAGATTGTATTTTGACGGTCAACGACATTCATACCTTTATCGGCCAGTTTCACATCCTGGAAGGGGTCTCGTTGCGCGTGCCACGCAATCGCATCACCGTGCTATTGGGGCGAAACGGGGCCGGCAAGACCACCACGCTCAAATCCATTCTAGGGCTGACGCCGCCGCGACACGGTCAGGTCGTCCTGGATGGGCAGGAAATTCAAGGTCGGCGCGCCTTTGACGTTGCGGCCATGGGCATCGGCTATGTGCCAGAACACCGCGCCATCTTTCGCAACCTCAGCGTGGCCGAAAATCTGCGCATCGCCGAGCGCAAACGCGGCGATCTGGCGCAGCGGGCCGATTTTATCTTTGGCCTTTTCCCCGACCTCAAGCGGCTGTACAAACTGCCCGGCCATCACCTGTCGGGTGGGCAGCAGCAAATGCTGGCCGTAGCCCGCGCTCTGGTGGCCGATAACAAATTGCTGCTGATTGACGAACCGAGCGAAGGACTGGCGCCTATCTTGATCGAGCAAATGATCGCCGCCATCCGCGAGTTGAGCGCGGCCACCACCGTGCTGCTGGTCGAGCAGAACTTTATCATGGCCCGGCAGTTGGGCGAATTTTATTACATCCTGGACGACGGCCACACCGTCCATCAAGGCCTGATGGCCGACCTGGTGCAAGACCAGGAATTGATCCATCGCTATCTGGGCGCGGCAGCCAAAGGAGGTCGGCAGTGAACGGGAGACGTTTCTGGCAGCAAAACAAGGCCTGGATCGGGGTGGTGCTGACGCTGATTGTCCTGACCGCCGCCGCCTGGGCCTGGATGGGGCAAAAACCGCTGGTGCGCACGGTGCTTTCGGGCCTCACCCTCAGCGCGCTCTTTTTTATGGTCGCCGCCGGCCTGACTCTGGTCTTTGGACTGATGGATGTCCTCAATTTTTCGCAAGGCTCGATGTTTATGATCGGCGCGTATGCCGGCTGGCAGTCTTACACCAACCCCACTTTTCTATTCGGCCTGGCCCCGCTGATATTGGCCCTGCTGGCCGGGCTGGCGGCCACGCCGACCCTGCATCAATGGGTGGTGCGCTGGCCAGTAGCCGAACGATGGCAAAAGGGGCTACGTCTGTCCCTGATCGGCGCTGGCGTGCTGATCGCCGCCGCCGCCCTGTGGAGCGTGGATTTTCGCGGCCTGGCCGCCACAGCAATGGTCAGCAGCATGGTTGCCGCCAACCCGCTGGCCGAAGCCACACCACAAGAGCCGCTGGGGACATTTTGGCTGCGTCCGGTGTTGGTGGGTTTGGGCGGCCTGTTGATCGCCGCCGCACAGGCCCGCCCCGGCGATCGCACGGTGGTAGTGCATCGTGAGACGGCACGGCGCAGCCTGATCGTGGTTGCGCTGCTGCTGGTCGCCGTCGTCGTCACCGCGTTGATACGCGAAGCCGGCCCGATTGCGGTACTACAACTCGACGGCAACCTGCGCTTTGTCCTGGCCCTGGTCGTCGGTGCGGCGGCAGGAGCCGGGTTGGGCGCAGCCATTGAGGCAACTCTGATCAGCCCGCTGTATGTGCGCCCGCTGTATCAGATCATTGTCACCAGCGGGCTGGCTTTTGTGATCCGCGAGTTGATCCAACTGTTGTGGGATCCGTTGCCCTATGCGATGGATCGCCCGCCGGCCTTTGCACAACCGGGCAAAGCCGAAAACCTGCTGGCCTGGCTGCACGGCGGGCAGACGACGGTGGATATTTGGGGCGTCACTTTTCCTAGCTATCGCCTTTTCATCATCTTGCTTGGTGTACTGATGTTTGCCGGCCTGACCCTGGTGCTGCGCTACACCCGCCTGGGCATGATCATTCGCGCCGGCGTGCAAGACCGCGAGATGGTTGAGGCCCTGGGCATCAATGTGCGGCGGGTGTTCACCCTGGTCTTTTTGCTGGGCGCCGGTCTGGCCGCCCTGGGCGGCATCGGCGCGGCGCCATTCATTCCGGTCGAGCCGATTATGGGCGACCGATTTTTGATGCAGGGATTCATCACCGTAGTCATCGGCGGCATGGGCAGCACCACCGGAGCCGCCGTCGGCGCGCTGCTGTTGGGGCTGGGCCGTGCCTTTGGCGATTACCTGGCTCTGAAATTCAACCTGACCCCGGCCATTTCCGAGGCTTCGACGGTGATCATGATGGCCGTGGTGCTGCTGGCCCGGCCGGCCGGGCTGTTTGGGCGCAAAGATTGAGGTAAGCCAATGTCGAGTCGTGGCAGTAAACCGCTCTGGGCAAACCGCATGTGGACATGGATCAGACCACAAGCCGCCGGTCTGATCGTGTTGGGCAGCCTGATCTTGTTTCCGCCGGCGTTCAGCCTGCTCACCGGCACGCCGATGAACGAAGGGCCGTCCAAATTCTGGCAGGGGCAATTGATCGCCATGATGATCATGGCCGTCTATGCTATGAGCTATGACCTGCTGCTGGGCTATACCGGTGTGCTTTCATTTGGGCATGCTGCCTTTTTCGGCGGCGGCGCCTATTCGATGGCTCTGTTTCTCAGCCATATCGCCCCGCGTTTTACGGCCGGCTATCGGGTGATGCTGGGACCGCTCAACATCACCGAACTGATCATGTTGCTGATCGGGCTTGTGCTGGCATTGGGGGTGTCGGTGGGGCTGGGATTGTTGTTTAGTGTGGTCTCGGCGCGGGTCAAAGGGGCCTATTTTGCCATGATCACTCTGGCTATGGCTCAGGCCTTGCACATTTTATCCAAAGCCACCGATTTTGTGCGCTGGACCGGCGCCGATGAGGGATTGCACGGCATGCCGGTACCGGCCTGGATCAATCCGACCCAATTTCGCCTGCGCTTTTATTTTCTGACGCTGGCTTTTGCCGCGTTGATGTACCTGCTGGCGCGGCGGATCGTCAACTCGCCCACCGGCCGGGTGTTTGTGGCTCTGCGCGAAAACGAAAGCCGCACGCAGATGATTGGCTACAACCCTGCGCTGTACCGCGCCATTGCCTTTGTCATCTCGGCAGCAATGGCCGGCCTGGCCGGAGCGTTCTACAGCCTGTGGACCACCAGCGCCACGCCGACCATGACCGGCTCGGCGTTGACCATCAATGCCCTGATCATGACCGTGCTGGGCGGCATCGGCACCTTGAGCGGCCCGATGTTGGGTGCGGCATTGATGGAGTACCTGGGCCACTTTTTCTATCAGTGGTTCGGCGCCCGCTGGCCGCTGGTATTTGGCGTCATTTTTATCTTGCTGGTCATCTTTGTGCCGTATGGCATTGTCGGCACCTGGCAGTTGCGCCGCGCCGAATGGCGCGTTCGGGTGCATCCTCTGTTGCAACGGCTGGGGCTGGACCGGTCTCCTCAAGACCGCAAGTAGGCTCAGCCCGCCGCCTCAACCGGGTCCTTTTGCGTCAACCCCAAGATAACCAGGTCCCACAGCGGCAGAGTTCTCTCGATCACCGACGCATTGACTTCCCCTGCGCCTTGCGGCCGGTCGGCGATCAGGTTGCGCCGCGCCGTGTCAAGCAAGGTCAAAATTTGCCGGCACAAGGCCAGGCGCGCCGCAGGGCGCGTTTTGGCGTCCTGTTTGCCCGGCGCGCCAGATGGCGACAGGTACTGCCGGTACACATCGGCCTGAATGGGCGTCCACACTGGATAACGCGGGTCGGCAGTAGATTCAATGTCCAACACCCCATTCAACCGCTGCCCCCATTGATCGTTGGGCAGCGGATTGCCCAACCAGGTCGGCGTGCGGTTGACAAAAAATGCCGTTTCGGGGTGCGCAACGAGCCGATGGGCGACCTCGGCGGGCATGTGCTGGCCAGCCAGGGCGATCTGATCCTGGCGAGCAGGCATCTTGATCTCGGCTATTTTGATTTTGCCGACCTTGTGCGTTTGCAAAGTGCCGTTGGAGTGCATCTGGAAATCGGGGCGCAACCCGGCCTGTGCCGACAGGGCAGCAAGAATGCTGTCAAAAGACAGGCCGTAACAGACACAGGCCAGGGCCGCCTGTTTCTGCTCAACGTATTGTCGGGCCAGCCCGGCCCAAAGCAGAGCAAAAGACTTGTCGCTCATCAGTTATCCTGGATTTCCCTTGATTTCGATATTGACCACTTCGGGGGGACATAGAAACCGTGCGCGCGGCATCTGCCACCCCTCCAGACCGATGCCGCGGCTGACATACATGAACAAATTGCCCTCGTGAAACAGACCTGCCTCGTATTTTTTGCCATAGGTCGAATTTGTGACGATGGCCCCCCAAAACGGCAAGCGAATTTGCCCGCCGTGCGTGTGACCAGCCAGGTACAGGTCAATGGGATAGGTCTGCGCCTCGGCGATCAGGTCGGGCGAGTGATACAGCAGGATGGTAAATCCCGGCGACGGCTGCGAGTTTTTGAGCAGGCGCATGGTCTCATCCAGGCGGCGCGCGTCGTTGTCATAGTGATGGCTGCACGTCACGCCGACCAGGGTGATGGTCTGCCCGCGCACATCCAGGGTGATGATTTGCTCGCTCAACCATGTCACCGGCGATTGCGGCCCCAACAGCCAGGCCACCTGCGCCGGCGTTCTGGGGTCTACCGTGCCGCGCGTGGCATAGATGCCATACGGGGCATCAAGCTGCGCCATCAGCCGGCGAAAATCGGCTGCCGAGACCGGGTCATCGGTGTTTGACATGTTCAGGTGATCGCCAGTGATCACAATGATATCTGGTTTGAGGGCATTGACCCGTGCCGCCAAGCTCTCTTCGCGACGGCCATACCGCTCGATATGCAGGTCGGTCAGGTGAACGATGCGCACCGGCGGCGCGGCGGCATCTCCCTGCGGCGATGAAAAGGACAGCGAGGTGGTCTGCACCCACAGCGGTTCGATGACATAAGCATCTATTTCCACCGCGCTCAGGCCCAGATTGGCGACCCAAAACAACCCCATCGCCGGGCGGACCAGGCGGCGATAGTAGCCGTTGACGGCAGCGCGCTGATGCAAGATCAAGGCCGCGCCGCCCAGCCCCACCAAAAGGCCCGACCGCGCCACCCAACTGGCCGCCAGCGGCAGTTGAATCTCGGTGGAAAAAGAAATGCGCCAGACCGGCAACAAGAGCAGCAGAGCGGCGTCGGTCAGGCACAAGCCAACAAAACCAAGAACGATAGCCAGGCTCTTTTTTCGGAGCAGGTTGTTCATTCCGATGGCCCGGCCAGGAGGTCGGCGCGGAGGGTCTCGGCAGCCTGCACCATGTTCATCAAAGCAGGGCGCACTTCGGCCCAGCGACGGGTTTTCAAGCCGCAGTCCGGGTTAACCCACAGCCGGTCGGCGAGCAAGACCTGCAAGGCCTTGCGCAGCAAGTCGGCTATCTCGTCTACCGCCGGCACGCGCGGCGAGTGAATGTCATAGACGCCGGGGCCGACATCGTTGGGATAGGCGTATCGGACAAATGCGCCCAGCAGATCCATGCGCGAGCGCGAGCTTTCGATGGAAATAACATCAGCATCCAGCGCGGCGATCCACTCTATCATGTCATTAAACTCGCTGTAACACATGTGGGTGTGAATCTGAGTGGCGTCATCCACGCCACTCGCAGCAAGACGAAACGATTCGGTAGCCCACGTCAAATAGGCTTCCCAATCGCGGCGGCGCAAAGGCAGCCCTTCGCGCAGAGCCGGCTCGTCAATCTGGATCACCCGAATGTCGGCCGCCTGCAAGTCGTTGACCTCGTCGCGCAGAGCCAGAGCAATCTGGCGGCAGGTCTGAGCGCGCGGCTGATCGTCGCGCACAAACGACCATTCCAAAATCGTCACCGGGCCGGTCAGCATGCCCTTCATCGGCCGGGCGGTGCAAGACTGCGCATACTGCGCCCAACGCACCGTCATCGGGTGCGGGCGATACACATCGCCATAGATGATCGGCGGGCGGACGCAGCGCGAGCCATAGCTTTGCACCCAGCCGTGTTCGGTGATCAAAAATCCAGCCAGTTGCTCGCCAAAGTATTCCACCATGTCCGTCCGCTCTGGTTCGCCATGCACCAGCACATCCAGGCCGATTTCCTCTTGAAAGCGCACCACCCGGCCGATCTCTTTTTGCAGAAAATGCTCATAGGCCTCTTGAGTGATGACGCCCTTGCGCCAGTTTTGCCTTGCCTGCCGAATTTCGTCGGTCTGCGGAAACGAACCGATAGTGGTGGTGGGCAGTAACGGCAAATGTAAATGAGCCTGTTGAGCGGCCTTGCGGGCAGCAAAGGGAGTAGCCCGGCGAGCCATGTCGGGGGTGACGGCGGCCAGCCGCCCTTGTACCTGCGGATGATGAGCGCGCAGCGAGATACGTCGCGCCTGCATCGCCGCCTGATTCTGACGAAATTCGGGGATGGCGGTCAGGTCGTCGCCTATGTGTTGGCCCAAAAAGGCAATTTCGTCCAGCTTTTGGCGGGCAAAAGCCAGCCAGGGCCGGATCTCGGCATCCAGATTTTTCTCCATTTCAATGTCCAACGGGCTGAACATGAGCGAGCAAGAAGGGCCAACCATGATGCGCTGACGGCCCAGGTGATGCGCTGCCCGTTCGACCAGCGATATGGCCTGCGCCAGATCGGTGCGCCAGACATTGCGCCCGTCTACCACGCCCAGCGACAACGACATGTCGGCAGGAAAAATTTGCAGGGCTGTATCCAATTCGTGAGGCGCACGCACCAGGTCCAGATGCAGGGCGTCTACCGGCAGTGACACGGCCGTGAGCAGGTTGCGCCCCAACTCGCCAAAATAGGTGGTCAGACACAACAACAGGCGATGATCTACCGTGCCTAGACGGGCATAAGCATCCTGAAAATGGCGCAGCACCGCATCGCCCAGGTCTAGCGACAGCACCGGCTCGTCCAGTTGAACCCAGTCGGCACCGGCCTGCGCCAATTGTCGCAGCACGCGCTCGTATACCGGCAGCAGCCGATCCAGCAGCGATAGAGGATCAAACCCCGGCTCGGCCTTGCCCAGCAACAAAAATGAGAGCGGCCCCAGCAGCACCGGGCGGGTGTGAATACCCAATACCTGCGCCTCTAGAAACTCGTCTATCGGCTTGGTAGAGGCCAGGCGAAAAGTCTGGTCGGGCCAAAATTCCGGCACGATATAGTGATAGTTGGTATCGAACCACTTGGTCATTTCCATCGCCGGCACGTTGCGCTCGGCCAGCCCGCGCCCCATAGCAAACATGGTGGGCAAATCTATGGTATCTTGCGTCCAGCCAAAGCGCGGCGGCACGGCACCGACCATAGCCACAGTGTCCAGCACGTGATCATAGAGCGAAAAATCGTTGGAAGGAATGTGTTGGATATGCGCCTGCTGCTGTGCCAGCCAGTTTTGGCGACGAATGTCACGACAGACGCGCAGCAGGTCGGCCTCGCCGATCTTGTTGTGCCAATAGGCTTCGACAGCGCGCTTGAACTCGCGGTGTGGGCCGATGCGCGGATAACCTAAATTTACGGTAATCGTCATTTTATCTCCTTGATTTTCTCTTGATCCAATACATCCAGCACTTGCAGGGCAATTTCGACGCGGTTATAGGATGGCATCAAGTAAACGCCCTGAAATTCGCCTTGGGCCTGGAGCAGAAACTCTTGGGCCATCTGGATGCCTTGGGCGCGGCCGTTGGCTCCGGCCTGGCGCATTTTGTCCAGAATGTCTTCGTTCAGGGTAATGCCGGGGATTTCATTGTGCAAAAATTCGGCGTGTTTGAGGCTTTGCAGGGGCAAAATGCCCAGCATCACCGGGATGGGGATGTCCTCGCCGAATACGTCCAGGAAACGATGCCACACTTCCAGGTCATAGATGGGTTGGGTCATGACCAGTTCGGCGCCGGCCTCGATTTTGGCATGCAGCCGCTCGGCTTCGCGGGCCAGGTCGGGGCGGGTCGGGTCAACGGCGACGGCCAGGCAAAACCCGCCCGGCTGGCCCATCTCGGCACCCGACAGGTCGTGCCCTTTTTTCATCTCGGTGATGATGCGTGCCAGGCCAATCGAGTCCACATCAAACACACCGGTAGTCTGCCCGATGGCGGTCTGGGTATGGCTGCCCTGCGAGGGCGGGTCGCCGGTGAGGGCCAGAATGTTGCGCACCCCCACCACGTGCGCGCCGATCAGGTCGGATTGCAACCCCATCAAATTACGGTCGCGGGTGGTGAAATGCATAATCGTCTCGATGCCCACCTGCGCCTGGATCATAAAGCAGGCGGCCAGGGCGCCCATGCGCACGCGGGCCATCGGGCTGTCGGTGATATTGATGGCGTCAACTCGACCGCTGTCGGCCAGCATTTTGGCCTGCTTGAGCAGCGCCGCAGGATTAAAGCCTTTGGGCGGCGACAGTTCGACCGAGGTGATGAATTTTCCAGCGGCCAGTTTGCGGGCCAGGGCGGTTGGCTCAACCTGGGGGGCTTCGGGTTCGGGCAAAGTCACGCGCAGGCTGGGCACCGTTTCAACAACAGACCGTGTAGATTTGTATAATGTATCAAAGGACTGGCGCATGGCCGCAATGTGCGCCGGGGTAGTGCCACAGCAGCCGCCCACAATGCGCACGCCCAGGCTCAGCATCTCGCCAGCCATCTGCCCAAAATATTCGGGCATAGTCAAATAGATCAGCCGGCCGCCGGCCTGGGTGGGCATACCGGCGTTGGGCATGGCCGAGACATAGCCGGCGCCGGCGGCGATCATCTGATGCGCCACTTCGAGCGTCTTTTGTGGCCCTACGCTGCAATTGACGCCGATCACATCCACGCCCAGGTCTTGCAAGGCGCCCACCACTTTGAGAGGAGTCGAGCCGCGCGGAGTGCGGCCATCGTCATCAAAGGTGGCCTGGGCGATGATGGGCAGGTCACCGACCTCTTGCATTACCTGCACGGCCAGGCACAATTCGGCCAAGTCGCCAAACGTTTCCAGGATGATCAAGTCTACGCCGCCCTGGATCAATGCCTCGGCCTGAAGGCGAAAGGCCGCGCGCGCCTGCTCTACGGCAAGATCGCCCAGCGGCGCCAAAGCCTGCCCCAGCGGCCCGACAGCTCCGCCGATCCAGGCCGTGGTTCCGGCAATGTCGCGGGCATAGCGGGCGATGCGAGCGGCCTGGCGGTTGATCGCTGCCACCTGATCGGCCAGGCCAAAAGTGGCCAGCTTGATCGGGTTGGCGCCAAAACTGTTGGTCTCGATCAATTCGGCGCCGGCGCGCAGGTAATCCAGGTGGATCGCCTGCACCAGGTCGGCCTGGCGCAGATTGACGGCATCAAAACAGGCGGCATGGTGGATGCCGCGAGCATACAACTGGGTGCCCATCGCGCCGTCGGCCAGCAGCGGGCATTGAGCCAATCGCTGCATAAAAGGGTGATTCAATTTCATAGCTACGTCTGCCTTTCAGTTTCAGGGTGGGCGTATTATACTTGAAGACCGACCGGGTGACAAAAAAATTTATCCAAAATTTACGAGATAGCCCCAATTGGGGTCTTTTTTATGCACTTTTGTGGTATAATCTGAGCAGCATTGGTATCATGTCACCGAACTGCCGGGCGAGGCCGGCGCGCCCAAGTTGCACTAGAGTAAGGAGTCTCGTCAAATGTCCAAGATGTCAAACTGGTTGTTATTTTCTGCGCTGATTGTGCTATCGGTCCTGGCCTGGTCTAGCTTGCACGTCCAGGCAGCTTCACCCTCTCCATTTGGCGTCACACCCACCTGGACGCCAACCTTGACTGCCACACCCACCGTGACAGTGACGCCGCAGCCGCAAGCCACCCCGTCGGTGGACGGCCCCGACCTGGTTTTTGCCAAACAAGGCGAGCCGGCCTGGGTGCTGCCGGGTGAGCTGGTCACATTTACGCTGTCGGTGGTCAATCGCGGCCGGCAGGCCGCCGTAGATGTGGTTGTGACCGACGAGGTGCCGGCCTATCTGGAGGTGCTGGAAGCCACTGCCACTCAGGGGGTCACAGAGGTACAGGGGCAGCAGGTGACGGCCCGCATCGGCGTGGTGGGACCGGGCTTTGAAGTGCGGATCATCATTCGCACACGGGTGCGCCTGGACGCACCGGCGCCGCTAGAGATGGAAAACGTGGCACTGCTCACCTCGTCCAACGGTGGAGAGCGCACTGCCGGGCCGGTGATCATCCGAATTCCGCAAATGGTGCTGCCCAAGACCGGAGGCGCGACATGGGTTTGGAGCTATGTTGCTTTGGGTAGCACAGTGGTGCTGCTGGGGCTGGGTGTATGGCAGCAGCGACGATACCGCTGGATGCAAGCGCATGCCCATATTGACAAATGATGGATGCCGTCACACAAAAAAAGCCAGACTCGTTCCAAGTCTGGCTTTTTGTTTTTGCCTCAAACACAGAGGCGATCTCTCCACTCTTTCATCTCGAACCAGTTGCCTTGTCGGTCATTTTATGGTAGGATAAGACATAATGAAAGCACTGGAGGAGTTCTGGGATGGCCTGGAGCAGTCCAACAACCAACCAACACAAGGTCGCACACCTGGTTCAACAAGGCGAATCGCTGGCGCGTCAGCAGCAACCGGCGGCAGCGCGGCGATTTTTTATGCGCGCGCTGGCCTTGCAGCCCAATCACCTCGATGCCCTGCTGTGGCTGGCGGCGTTGGCCCCCGACCCCGATCAGAGCATCCACTATCTCCAGCGAGTGCTGGACCTGTCGCCGCAGCATCCCCGCGCTGAGGCCGGCCTGCGTTGGGCCAAACAACGCAAATTGGAGCAGTCTCGCGCCCGCCCAACCTGGCAACGCTGGCTCGACACCACCCTGCTCGGCGGGGCCGGCCTGAGCATCATCGCCGCCCTGGTCGTGCTGATCTGGCTGACCTGGCAGACGACCACCATGGTGCTGGCACTGTATCAACCCACCCCCACCCCCACCGTCACCCATACGCCTATCCCCACGGCCACACCGACCATCACGCCAACCTGGACGCCATCGCCGACGCCCACCCACACCCCCACACCGACGGTCACGCCTACCCCCACGCCGACTCTGACCCCGACACCGTCTGGCCCGACCGCCAGCACAGCCCTGGGGGGCAAATGGATCGAAATTCAACTGTCCACCCAAACGCTCACCGCCTATGAAGGCAGCACGCCGGTGCTGACAGCCCTCGTTTCAACCGGAGTAGCCAGCCTGCCCACTCCGATCGGCGATTATGCCATCATTTCCAAAGTCCGCTCACAGGCCATGAGCGGGCCGGGTTATTATCTGCCCAATGTCGAATACGTATCTTATTTTTACAATGGCTATGCCATCCATGGCACCTACTGGCACAACAATTTTGGCCATCCGATGAGCCATGGCTGCGTCAACATGACCAATGCCGACGCCAAATGGGTTTTCGAGTGGGCGCCGCTCGGCACACCGGTGCGGGTGCACTGGTGAGTGAGATTATCTTGCCACCCGAATTGTACGTGGACGATGCCTTGCTGGCGATCAACAAGCCGGCCGGGCTGCCGGTGATCCCCGACGGCTATCGCCCCGACCTGCCCTGCCTGCGCGGCCAGTTAGAGGCGCAATGGGGACGGCTGTGGGTGGTGCATCGCCTGGACAAGGACACCAGCGGCGTGGTGGTGCTGGCACGCACGGCCGAGGCGCACCGCACCCTCAACGACGCCTTTGCCGCGCACCAGGTGCGCAAAGTGTACCATGCTCTGGTCGCAGGCCGGCCGGCATGGCAGGAATCGGTGGTTGACCTGCCGCTGCGCCCCGATGGCGACCGCCGTCATCGCACGGTCATAGACGCCCGCAGAGGCAAACCATCGCGCACCGACCTGCGTGTATTGCGACAATGGGCGACATACGCCCTGCTCGAAGCACGGCCGCAAACCGGGCGCACCCATCAGATTCGCGCTCACCTGGCTGCGTTGGGGCTGCCCCTGCTGGCCGATACGCTGTATGGCGGAGCGGTCGCGCCGGAGTTGATCGCACGTCCGGCATTGCATGCCCGGTCTATCAGCCTGACCCATCCGCACGACAACACACATATCACCTTTGACGCGCCCTACCCGCCAGACCTAGTTCAAGCCATTCGGATTTTGGACACAAGAGTATGAGCGCTTTGCAAGGTAAAATCTTGGTCGTAGATGACGACCCCAATCAAGTGTTTCTGCTGACCTGCGCATTGAGCGAGCGGCGGTATGCCGTCTGTACGGCAACAGACGGAACGACGGCCTGGGCGCTGACACAGGCCGAGATGCCGGACCTGATTTTGTTGGACCTGGCCCTGCCCGACGTGTCGGGATTGACCATCTGCGACCGGATCAAGACCAATGAGCAAACCTGGCACATTCCGGTGATCTTTATCAGTGGCTCGCACCGCCTGGAAGACAAAGAGCAGGCCTTTTCGGTTGGAGGAGTGGACTATATCACCAAACCGTTCGAGATCGAAGAGGCGGTGACGCGGGTTGAACTACAACTGGCTTTGCGCAACCTGCAACGAGACCTCGAACGCAAGAACGCCCAATTGGAGCAAGAGATTGCCGAACGGCGGCGGAGCGAAGATATGTTGCGCTCTCTGGCCGAGCGGCTGCGCATTTTGCACGAGATTGACCAATCTATTTTGGCGGCTCATTCGTCTGATAGCATTGCCCTGGCGGCCGTCAACCGCATCCACCAACTGCTGCCGTGCCAGCGCGCCATCGTGATCGAGAACAATGATGGCAACATTCGCCTCCTGGCTGCCGAGTCGCGCCCCCCCATCCCGCCGCTGGTAGACCTGACAGAATACGCCCACCTGTTCAATGAGGCTGTGCTGCAAGCCGGGCGGGTGTTTGGCGCCGGCCATCTCACCGCCCAAAATGCCCGATCACCCTGGCAGAAAATGCTGTTTGAGCAGGGCATCCGCGCGTATGTGGCGGCGCCGCTGTCTGTGCAGAATGAATTGGTGGGGGTCTTGTGCCTGGAATCGGCCCACGCCGGCACATTCAATGTCGAGCATGTGCATATCGCCACCGAGATAGCTACTTTGCTGGCCGTGGCCATTCGCCAGGTCAGGCTGTACGAGCTGGCCCAACTGGAAATTGCCGAGCGCGAGCAGGCCGAACGTGCCCTGCGGCAGTACAACATCGAACTGGAAACCCGCAACACCGAGCTGGATGCTTTTGCCCACACGGTGGCACACGACCTCAAAATTCCACTGACCTCTCTGATCGGGTTCAGTCGGCTGCTGGAACAGCGCTATGACAAAATGTCGCCCGAACAGGCGCGTGAGCGTTTGCAGAACATCATCCAAACCGGCGCCAAGATGACCAACATCATTGACGAACTCTTGCTGCTGGCCAGTGTGCGCAAAATGGACGAGGTTGACATAGCTCCACTGGACATGGCCGGCCTCACCGGGCAGGTGCGCATACGGCTGCTGAGCATGATCCAGGAGCATGGCGCCGAGATTCGCGAGCCGGCTTTGTGGCTGCCGGCGCGTGGCTATGCGCCCTGGATTGAAGAAGTATGGGTCAATTACATCAGCAATGCCATCAAATACGGTGGAAAACCGCCCCAGATCACCCTGGGCTGCACCTCGCTCCGATCAGACATGGCCGCATGGCCGCCGACCAGCATGCCTGGCAAGCCGGGCATAGTACGCTTTTGGGTGCGCGATAACGGCCAGGGCATTGCTCAGGCAGAGCAGAACAAATTGTTCAATCTATTCACCCGTTTGGGGCGGCAGACCGCCAACACCGATGAAGGTACATCGGGGCATGGGCTGGGGCTGTCCATCGTCAAACGCATCGTCGAAAAGCTGGGCGGTCAGGTGGGCCTGAGCAGCCAACCAGGGCAAGGCAGCACATTCTGGTTCACTCTGCCGGGCGTATAAGGAGTCGCTATGCGTCTGGCGCTGATCAAGCCCAACATCGGCCGCCTGGAACACAGCCTCTTTGTAGATGAGGCACGCATGGAACCACTGCAACTGGGCGTGCTGGCCGCGCTCACCCCGCCCGATGTCGAGGTGGTCTTGTACGATGACCGTATCGAGGCCATTCCCTACGACGAACCGGTTGATCTGGCGGCGATCACGGTGGAGACATTCACCGCCCGGCGCGCCTATGAAATTGCCCAGGCCTATCGCCGACGCGGCGTGCCGGTGATCGTGGGCGGAATGCATGCCACACTCCTGCCCGACGAGGCAGCGCAACACGCCGATTCGGTATACACCGGCGACGCCGAAACGCTGTGGGCCACAGTGATCGCCGACGCACAGCACGGCCGGCTGCGCCCACGCTATGACGCCCCGGCCGGGCCGCCGCAGCCTGGTGTACTAACCCGCCGGGACCTGTTTCGCGGCAAGGGCTATTTGCCGATCACCCTGCTGCAATTCAGCCGTGGCTGTCGCTTTGCCTGCGAGTTTTGCGCCGTCAGCGCGTATTTTCGGCGCACCCAATACTGCCGTCGGGCGGAAGAGGTGGTACAAGAAATTCAGGCGCAGCCACGTCGCCACCTCTTTTTTGTGGATGACAATATCCTGGCCCATCACCAGGCCGCCAAAGAACTGTTTCGCGCCCTCATCCCGCTCAAGGTCCATTGGGTGTCGCAGGCCAGCATTGACATGACCCAGGACCGCGAATTGATGGACCTGATGGCAGCCAGCGGATGCCTGGGCCATGTGATCGGCCTGGAATCGCTGGACCCGGCCAATCTGCGGGTGATGGGCAAGGCCCCCAATCTGATCGGCGGGTGGGATCGATACCGGCCGCAGCTAGAGGTGCTGCGTAATTATGGCCTGCAAACCTGGGCCGCTTTTACCATCGGACACGACCACGACACGGTCGAGTCCATCGAACGCACCCTCGAATTTGCCCTGCAAAACCGCTTTACCTTTGCCGCGTTCAACGTGCTGATGCCCTACCCCAGCACCCCGCTGTATCGGCGGCTGGAGGCCGAGGGGCGACTGCTGTACGATGGGCAATGGTGGCTACACCCCGAATACCGCTTTAACTATGCCGCATTTCGCCCCAAATGTATGTCGGCCGATGAACTAACCGAGGCCGGGCTGCGCTGCCGCACCCGTTTTAACAGTGTCCCGGCCATTTTGCAGCGCGCCTGGGATTGGAAAACCAACATGCGCTCGCTTTACCGTCTGGGCATTTACGCCGTATATAACCCCCTGTTTCGCCGTGAAACATTCAAAAAGCACGGCATGCGGTTCGGGCTGGAGTGAGCGATGGAATTTACTTTTGATCTGGCTGCCCAACAAGACGACACCGACCTGCGCCACCTGCTAGCCATCAGCCCTATGCCGGGGCGCATGGCCGTGACATTTGAGCGTGAACCCTGCTATTTCTGGGGCTGCCCCACGATGGGACATTTCTGGCAGGTACTGACCGCGCGCCAGGCACAGAGCGGCGAACTGGCCGGCGTGATTTGTCGGGCCACTCAGCCACGTTATGTCAACGGGCAGCGACAAGAAATAGGCTATCTGGGACAACTGCGCATCGCCGAGGCTTATCGCGATGGGCGGCTGCTGTTGGAAGGAGTGGCCCACCTGCGCAGCCTGCACGCCGATGGGCGGACCAGCCATTACCTGATCGCCATCTCGGACGAAAACGTCACCGCGCTGGGGGTGCTGGTCAGGCGACCGCGCCGCTCCTTTCCCCGCCTGCACGAGATAACCCATCTTTGTACACTGGGCATCATTTTGCACCGATTTTATTTTGAACCCAAAACCCCGGCCGGTGTACAGATCGAGCGAGGCTCGCCGCAGATCGTGGACGAAATGGTCGGCTTTTTGCAGCAGCACGGCACCCGACGGCAGTTTTTCCCGCTCTACACCGGCGATGATCTGTTGGGGCGCAGCCTGCTTTTGCGCGATTTTCGCCTGGCCGACCTGGCTGTGGCCCGCCGACACGGCCAAATCGTCGGCGTGATGGGGTTGTGGGATCAGCAGGGTTTCAAACAGACAGTGGTGCAGGAATACAATCCATCGCTGCACCGCCTGCGCCCGTGGTACAACCTGGCCGCCGCCGCGCTGGGCATGCCGGGTCTGCCAGGCGCCGGCGAACACATCCGCTCGGCCTATGCCGCCCTGGTCTGCATAGCCGATGACGACACGCAGATATTTCGCCTGCTGCTGCGGCAGATTGGTCATTGGGCGGCGCGACGCGGCCTGGCCTACCTGATGATCGGCCTGGCCGACAACGACCCGCTGTTGAGCGCGGCACAAAAATTCCCACACATTTTGTATGGCAGCCGCCTGTATCTGGCCAACTGGAGCAGAGATACCGCGCCCGAGCTGGCGTTGGATGGACGGACGCCGTACATCGAGATTGCCACACTGTGAAATTGGCAAAACCGGTCCGCTGTGATATAATGACGCCGATCAGGGGCGAAGCCAGGCTTCGCCCCTTTCTGTGTGATTCGACTCGACATAGGGAGGACAGGTTATGCAAATCGGCATTGTAGGGCTGCCCAACAGCACCAAGACAACCATTTTCAACGCACTCACCCGCAGCCAGGCGCAGACATCGGCTTTTAGCACCGGCCAGGTCGAAACCAATGTGGCGATGGTGGATGTGCCAGACACCCGCGTGGATCGCCTGAGTGCCATGTTCAAGCCGCGCAAAACCACCTATGCCCGCATCCAATACAACGACATTGCCGGGCTCAAAGTGGGCATTGGTCGCGAGGGCGGCATGAGCGGCGTCCTGCTCAATGCCATCTCGCCCAACGATGCCTTGCTGCACGTGGTGCGCGCCTTTCAAGACGACGAGGTGCCGCACCCCGAAGGAACGGTAGACCCGGCTCGCGACCTGGCTGCCCTGGACTTTGAGTTTCTCTTTTCCGACCTGGCCGTGGTGGAACGGCGCATGGAGCGGCTGTCTCGCGACCTGGCGAAAAAGGGTGGCGCCGCCGAGCGGCAGGCCGACCGAGAAGAATTTGACCTGCTGATGCGGATCAAGGAAAATTTAGAGCAAGAAATCCCCCTGCGCGATATGGACCTGACCCTCGAAGAGCAGAAACGGCTGCGCGGTTATCAGCCGCTCACGCTCAAGCCGGTGCTGGTGGTGCTGAACGTGGGCGAGCAAGGCAGCGACAACCCCGATAACTATGTGCGATACAAGCACCGCCACAGCGCGGTCATTTGTCTGCACGGCGGCCTGGAAATGGAAATCGCCCAGTTGGACACCCAGGAAGCAGCCCTGTTTCTGGCCGAATACGGCATTGCCGAGCCCGGCTTGAACCGCCTGATCCGCCAGAGCTATCAACTGCTGGGGCTACACTCGTTTTTGACAGTGGGCGAAGATGAAGTGCGCGCCTGGACGATTCCGGTGGGCGCCGCCGCGCTGGAGGCTGCCGGCACCATCCACTCGGACCTGGCACGTGGGTTCATTCGCGCCGAGGTGGTAGCCTATAACGACCTGATCGCCACCGGGTCGCTGGCCGAGGCACGCAAACAGGGCAAGCTGCGCCTGGAAGGTCGAGATTATGTGGTGCAGGATGGCGACATTCTCAACATCCGCTTTAACGTGTAAACCCAACGCGCAGGAGGCTCTATGAACACCATACCAGACCTGCCCACCCGCCTGTTAAGCCAACGCCTGCTGTTGCGCCGCTACGAGCCGGGCGATGGAGCCATGTATTTTGCCGTCGGACAAAAAAATCGCGCCCATTTGCAACGCTATGAATCGGAAAATTGCATCCTTCAACCCCGCAACGAGGCCGAGGCCGAAGCATTGGTGCAAGAACTGGTCGCCGACTGGGCGGCACGACGCTGTTTTATGATGGGCGCGTTTGACCGAGCGACGGGCGAGTTTGTGGCGCAAATTTACATCGGGGTGATAGACTGGAACGTGCCAGAGATAGCCGTAGGCTATTTTGTGGATGGCGATCATCAGGGACAGGGTTTTGTCACCGAGGCAGTGCAAACAGCATTGGGCTTTATTTTTGAGCATCTGGGCGCGCACCGCGTCCAGATCGAGTGCGACGACACCAACTTGCGCAGCTATCGAGTCGCCGAACGCTGCGGGTTTGTCCGCGAGGGACACTTGCGCGAAAACAAGCAGCACCCCGACGGCAGCCGCAGCGGAACATTTTATTATGGCTTGCTCAAAAGCGAATACCGGCCTGCAAATTCTGTAGAAAGGAGACAGGAATGAAACAAATGCAATTGGGCAGTTCGCCGCTCCAGGTCTCGCGGATCGCGCTGGGCTGTATGCGCCTCAGCGAAGAGCGCGACCAGGCATTGGCGAGCATCCGAGCAGCCCTGGATCAGGGCATCAATTTTTTTGACCATGCCGACATTTACGGACGCGGCCAGCGTGAACAGACCTTTTCGGCCATCTGGGCCGAATCGCCGGGCCTGCGCGACCGGGTGATCTTGCAATCCAAGTGCGGCATCCGCCCGGCCGGCGACGGCGCCGACGGGGCGCCAGCGCGGTATGATTTCAGCTATGCCCACATCATCGAGGCGGTAGAAGGCAGCCTGCGCCGCCTGCAAACCGATCACCTGGACGTGCTGCTGCTGCACCGCCCCGACGCTCTGGTCGAGCCAGAAGAGGTAGCGCAAGCCTTTGACGAACTGGAACAGGCCGGCAAGGTGCGATTTTTTGGCGTCAGCAATCACACGGCGGCGCAAATCCAGCTTTTGCAGACCTGCGTGCGGCAGCCATTGATCGCCAATCAATTGCAACTGAGCGTCGTACACACGCAACTCGTTCACGATGGCATCATCTTTAATCGCGACGACGCCAGTTTTGGGTCGCGCAGCGAAGGCACAGTAGAATTTTGCCGCCTGCGCCAAATTACCATCCAGGCCTGGGGGCCGCTGGCCAACGGCCTGGTTTCGGGCCGGCCGCTGCCTCAACCCGATGCCCGACTGGAGCGAGCCGCCCAGGTGGTGGCTCAAATGGCTGCCGAAAAACAGGTTGCGCCAGAGGCCATCTTGGTCGCCTGGTTGCTGCGTCACCCGGCCCACATTCAGCCGATCATCGGCACGACCAACCCGCAGCGCATCGCCGCCGCCTGCCAGGCCGACCAGGTTGAGTTGACCCGCGAAGAGTGGTACAGCCTGCTTGAGGCCGGCCGCGGCGCCCGCGTGCCATAACCTGCACTGGTCTCGACAGGCTCGACCAGCACGGACTGAGCCTTGAGCATCATCTCGAAAAAAATAGGGGAACGCCTTCAGAATGAAGGCGTTCCCCTATGATATGGCGAGAATGTGTTTTTAACCCCCGGCCAACACGCTCCTGACCGCCTGCCCCAACCCCTTGAGTGTGTAGGGTTTTTTGATAAACCCACCAACCCCCAGCCTTTGCGCTTCTTGCACCCGCTCGGTCTCGGTAAAGCCGCTGGCAATGATCGCCTTTTGTGTCGGGTGGATTTGGACGATTTCACGCCACGTATCCAGCCCATCAAATTCGCTTTCGGGGTGCAGCGGGTCCGGCATAATCATGTCCAGCACCACCAGGTCCACCGCATGTTCCCGCAAATGGTGGATCGCCGCCCGGCCATTCTCCGCCATCGTCACCCGATAGCCCAGCGCCGCCAGCAAACGCCCGGCCACCTCGCGCTGCGTTTGCAAATCGTCCACCACCAGCACCGACTCACTGCCGCGAAAATCATTCAACGAGTCGCTGACCACAACAACAGGCTCGGTCGTCACCGGCAGATACAAGACAAATTCGCTGCCTTGCCCCAGTCGAGTGCGTAAATCAATCAACCCGTGATGGTCGTGAACCACCCCATAAACGACGGCCAACCCCAAACCACTACCGCTGCGCCCCATCTTTTTTCTAGAGTAAAATGGCTCGAAAATTTTGCCCAGATCGTCTGGCGCGATGCCCGGTCCGCTGTCGCACACGCTCAAAACCACATAATCGCCCGGAGGGACAGTCTCATAGCCATACAGAGGCTGGTCCAGGCTGACCGAAGTGGTTTCGATGTGCAACGAACCGCCGTGCGGCATGGCCTCAAAGGCATTGGTCACCAGATTGAGCAACACTTTGGTCAAATGCGCCAACGATCCATTGATCGGTGGCAGATCAGGACATAGAGCCATTTCACAGACCACATGGGGATTGCGCGCCTTGAGTTCGGCCCAGTGCAACGACTCGACATAATCTCGAATCACCTCGTTGAGGCTGAGCGGCGACATTTGATAAGCCCCGCGTCGAGCCAGAGTCAGCAGGTCCTGGACAACGGCGGCAGAGCGTTCGGCGGCCTGTTTGATCTGCAACATGTCCTGGCGCAAAGGGCTGTGCGGCGGCAGGTCGGCCAGGATCAGGTCGGGATAAGCCACCAACGGACCGAGCAGGTTGTTCAGATCGTGCGCCACACCGCCGGCCAGGATGCCCAGAGATTCCATACGCTGAGCGCGCGCCAGCCGGTCGCTCATCTCTTGTTTTTCTTGCTCAAGCTGTTCTTGGTCGGTGACATCTCGGTCAATGCCGATCAGCAATATGTCCGACCCTGAAGGAATGGGCGCGCTATTGTATTCGATGATATTTTTCCGGCCGTCGGGACGCAGCCAGGTGAAACGGTCATAACAAGATTGCCCTGAACGAATAGCCTGATTGTACCTGGATCGCGCCTGCACCGGATCGCCCAATGGCCTTTGTACCAGACGGGTGTCGCGTATTTCGAGCAGTTCGGCCTTGCTGCGCCCCGACATATCCACATAGCGATGATTGCAGTCCACCAGAAATCGCTGTCCATCCGGCATTTCGCGGTGAATACTGATGCCATCAAAGGCATAGTCAAAGATCAGGCGGAGGCGCAGTTCAGCCTCGCGGGCCGCTGCCTCAGACCGGCGAATAGCCTCGAACAACCGCGCATGTTCGATGGCAATCGCTACCTGCTCCAGCAACGGGGTCATGGCCGCGATCCGCCGCAGTATATGCTCTTTTTCTGCTCGTGTGCTGCCGGTCGCCAACACGGCCAGCACCGAATCGCCTTTTTTCACCGGGATAAAATAGGATACTTTATCATCAAATGCTTCGATGGGCATCAATGTGGGATCAAAACGGTCGCACCACCCTTCAATCACTTGCAGTTTGCCGCTGCGCACCGTATCCACCAGCCAATCCGGATCATCAAATGATCGGCAGATGCCCACCGGACCGACACCGGGTGGGTCGTCTATGATCTGATCGTCGGCGCAGCGGACAATGTTGCGCACCACAGAAACACATTGATCCCGCTCTTGCACCAACGCCACCATCAAGCTACGAAAAAATTGCTCCTGCACCAACTGCCAGCCCAGTTGCTTGAGCAGGTCTTGCAGATCGAGCGAAGACAGCACGGCATGGCCAATGTGCGCAAAAGCCGACAAGAGTTGATCGCGCTCGGCCAGCAACGCTTCGGCTCGTTTGCGTTCGGCCACTTCTTGCGACAGTCGCTCAATCAGTTCCCCCTGCCTGATCATCGCCTGCCCCATGCTGCGCACCAACACGGCCACCGAAATGCCGACAATGGCGCTGAGAAACAAAAACGTAATGGTCGAAACATTCCAGAGTTCTGTGGAATAGGCGAGTTGCTGCCAGTTGAGCAGGCCGCGCGCCTGCAATTGGGACATAATTTCCAGGGTGACGGTGTTGAGCAGCCAGGCAGCGATGCTGGCGCGCAGCCCCAAAAAAATGGCGGTGAGAACAACAAAAGCAAAAAACCAGATGCGACCACTGCCCATCGAGCCGGTTTCGATCAGGCGGGCCAGGCCAAACATATACACCAACAACATGCCCGGCCCGGCGCGATAATGAAACGGGATGCGACGCTGCAACGCCACAGCCAGGGCCAGCGCATACGCCGCCGTATATACAGCAATCATCAGCCAGTTGCCCGACGACAGGGCCAATTGCACACTGGACACATAACTGATCAGCCCCACGACGATGCCAAGAATAAAAACGCCCGAAAAGACACATTCGCGCCAGGTAGCCAGGTCTTGTTTTTCAGCACAGGGAAACCACGAGGCAAAGATTCGTTGCCATACTCCTGTGAAATTGATTTTGTGCGTCAAGCGCGCCCTCCATCCCCCCGACTAGCGTCCCTGATAGAGCATCTGCGGCAGCGACACCCGCCCATCCGACCACAACTCTAATGGCGACCGGGTGCCCTGCCGCCCCTGAAGCATCTGATCCCAAAAAGACAGCACACGACGATACTCGATGATCTGCGGTTCGCCCTTGATCTGGCCCAATTGAGCCGCCTGCTCAATACCATCTTGCAGGTTGCCCAGAGCGTCAATGAGCTTGAGCGCAAGAGCCTGCTGCCCGGTATAAGGGCGACCATCGGCCAGGTCGCGCACTGCATCTTCGGTCATACCCCGCCCGACGGCTACATCGCGCACAAACATGGCATAAAGTTCATCCACAATGGCCTGTTCAATAGCGAGTTGATCGGGCGTGGGATGCTCGAACCAGTTGCCGGCCGCTTTGGCCCCGCCGCTGCGGATGATCAGCCCCTCAACTCCCAGTTTATCCAGCAAGTCGGCAGCATTGATCATCTGGCTGTACACGCCAATCGAGCCGGTGATAGAGGCCGGGTGAGCCACGATTTTGTCGGCGGCGGCGGCAATGTAATACCCCCCCGATGCAGCCACATCGCCCATCACGGCCACCACCGGCTTGGTAGCATTGCGCACGGCGCGGTACATCTCGGCCGACGGCACCACCGAGCCACCGGGGCTGTTGATATACAAGACAATGGCTTTGACCTGAGCATTGGCATCGGCTCGCTCGATAAAATCAATGATGGCCGCACTGTCTACTCCAGACGCACCATCGCCAATGATCCCCTCGATATAGATCACGGCCACAGCGTCACCCCGTCCCCACATCGCCTCACTACTGCCCGGCAGTCGGGCCAGCACCAGGGCAATCACGCAGACACAGACGATCCACAGCAGCAACATGCCGGCGGCCGCGGCCGCCAGCCACGGCCACCAGCGACGGCGGCGCAGCCGGTTTGTCGGTTGAGTCGTTTCCTGATTCATTTTGCTCTCCTCGCTGATTTGCATTTTGAGTCCATCAGTGGTATACTGGATTTCGTTGTGGGCGAGTAGCTCAGTTGGTTAGAGCGCACGGTTCACATCCGTGAGGTAGTGGGTTCGAGCCCCTCCTCGCCCATCTCGAACAACATGATAACAGGAACAGTATATCATACACAACCGCCTGTCGCAAGCGACAGGCGGTTGTTTTTGTGCGCGATATCCGGGCATGCGCCGCACGGCATTTTGTGCTATACTTGAGGGCATCGAAATGGCTGCGCCGCAAGTGGGCGCGCGGCGCTCCTCAGTGACACCTTGCTAAACCAGGGCCAGGTAAATCGTGCGGAGGCTCAGCACAATGATCACCACCCCCACCAGAGTCATCAATGCGCGAGGAGGGATGCGCTTGCACATCCAGGCGGCGCATGGCGCGGCCAACATGCCGCCCGTCAGCAGCCCGATGATCACCTCCCAATGCTCGATCATGCCCTTGCCGATCAGGACAATAAAAGCAGCCGATTCGGAAATGGTGACAAAAAACTCGGCTGCATTGACCGAGCCAATGGCAAAGCGCGGCTGCTTGCCGCCGGCCACCAGGGTGGTAGTCACCACCGGCCCCCACCCACCACCTCCGACGGCATCAAAAAATCCGCCGATCAGCCCCAGCGGAATGATCGGTATCTGCCGTTCGCTCTCGGTGGCCTTTTTGTATGCTTTGACCAGAATCACTACCCCCATGATCAGCAGATAGGCCGAGATAAACGGCTTGAGTTGGTCGCCGGGCAAGGCGGTGAGGATATAGGCACCCAGCACCCCGCCGATCACGCCGGGAATGATCAGCTTTTTCACCAGGTCCTTGTCCACATTGCCCAATTTCAAGTGTGATAGCCCCGAAATGGCCGTGGTAAACATTTCGGCGGCATGCACACTGGCGCTGGCAATGGCCGGCGGCAGGCCCAGACTCAGCAAAAACGTGTTCGAGCTGACCCCATAGGCCATGCCCAACGCGCCGTCAATGATTTGCGCAGCAAATCCAACCAGAACAAACAAGATCATTTGTAGCCAGTCCATTAGCACCTCCTCACAAGTTCTACCGGTTTTGTCGGATATTGGGACAAAAAAACCGGGATCATTCATCGCCAGCACGAACCAGGTCGGCCAGCGTGGTGTTTTCCATCAAATGAACTACCGTATCGCGCACCTGCTTCATCACCCGCCGCAGGCCGCAGGCGTTCATATCGGGGCAGCCGCAGGGCTTGAAGGCTGTCTCGCTGACGCAGCCAACCGGCGCCAGGGGGCCATCCAGCAGGCGAATCACCTCGGCCAGAGTGATCTGTTCGGGCGGACGGGCCAGATAGTACCCCCCTTGCGGCCCTTGCTGGCTGTGGACAATGTGTCCGTGTTTGAGGGCGATCAAGATTTGCTCCAAAAAGCGCGCCGGAATGTTGTTTTGCTCCGACAGTTCTTTATTCGAGACCACTCGTTGATTGTAATGGACGGTCAGGTATTGCAAGGCCCGCAGGCCGTATTCGCCTCGTTTTGAAAGTTTCATTCTGGTACCCTTTTTCCGATAAACTCTATCGGATTTATTATACTCTGGTTTGCCCAAATGTCCAATCTGTAGAAAAGGAGCAAGATGAAACGACTGCGCTGGTATGACCTGATGTTTATCAACCTGTTTTGGCTGGCCTTGAACATTCGCAACAACTCGGTCGGCACCATTTTTACGCCCTATCTGGTGGACATGTTTGTGCGCCCCGAAATCCGCAACACGGCATTGGGGGCCATCCGCACCGCCGGGCTGATCATTGCCATGCTGGTGCAGCCGGCCATGGGACTGCTCAGCGACCGATCGACTCTGCGCTGGGGACGACGGCGGCCGTTTATCCTGGTGGGCGTTTTGCTCGACCTGGTGTTTATGACCCTGATCGTGCTGTCGCCCAATTATGGTGTGCTGCTGATTGCGACCCTGCTGATGCAGTTTTCGGCCAACATCTCGCACGGCGCGTTGCAAGGCCTGATCCCCGATCTGGTGCCAGAGGATCAGCGAGGCATGGCTTCAGGGGTCAAGGCGATCATGGAATTGATCCCGCTGATCTTGCTCGGTTTTACGGTGGCGGCACTGGTGAAAAACGGCCAGTTTTATCTGGCTGCGGCTGTGGCCGCTGGCGCTCTGCTGGTGCTGGCTGTCTTGACGCTGGTGTTGGTGCGCGAGACACCGCTGAGCAGCAAACCCGATGTGCCGCTGGCGCCCACCATGTGGCGCGTCTTGGGCATGCTCGCCGGCATCATTGGCGGGGCGGCGACCGGGCTGCTCGTGGGTGGAGTGGTTGGCGGGCTGATTGGGCTGATCGTCTGGCTGCTGGGCTACCGCTCGATCTGGCTGCTCATCACAGTAGCTATAGGCGGAGTGACGGCGATGGCTACGGCGGTGGCGGCCGGAGTATGGGTCGGCACATGGGCCACCATCGGCGGCGAGGTGCGCCGACAGCGGGCCTTTACCTGGTGGGTGATCAACCGCCTGATGTTTATGGCCGCGCTGACTTCGACACAGAGCTTTGCGCCGTATTTCATCATGTATGCATTTGGGGTCAGCCGTGAGCAGGCCGCCGGTATGACCGGCACATTGATTTCGTTTGTGGGCATTTTTACCCTGATCACGGCGCTGCCATCAGGATGGCTGTCGGATCGGTGGGGGCAAAAGCGGCTGGTGGCTGTGGCCGGCTTGCTGGCGTCGGTCGGCGCGGTTATTCTACTTGCGACGATCTGGTCGCCGCAGTTGTGGTTGATCTATGTGGCCGGCAGCGTGTTGGGACTGAGCACCGGCCTGTTTGTGACCACCAACTGGGCATTAGGCACACACCTGGCCCCGCCCGATCAGGCCGGCCGTTATTTGGGCATTTCCAACCTAGCCGGCGCCGGTGCCGGGATGATCGGCACGGGCATCGGCGGGCCGGTGCTGGATTATTTGAACAAGGCGCGGCCCGGGCTGGGGTATATGGTTATCTTTGGCGGGTATGCCCTGCTCTTTTTGCTGAGCGTGGCCAGCCTCAGGGGAGTGCCGGAGCAGGGCGGCCAGGGCTGAGCAATGTCTGGCACGTGGGCATGCCAGACTCCTTACCCATCCGACCAAAATGAAACGGGCGCGTTTCGTTTGAGAA
>CAYVBK010000041.1:17206-49324 GCA_964449465.1 uncultured Anaerolineae bacterium | reverse complement strand
TTGCTGCCCAGTCTCTAGATGAGTCATCCTACACCATCCACCTGAACGGTTACCGTGGCGGGTCGTTCTTTGACGGTCGAGGCGGCGCTCGGTGCTCGTTCCGCCTCTTTAATCGTCCGTACTACGGATGGTTCTACTATGGGTTTCGTGTTGTGGTCTCCCCCATCCCGCCGCGCCAAGAGGCGCGGTGAGCCGCCGTAGGCGGCCCCGCTCTGCACTCTGGCGCGCGCTTCGCGCGCCCTCTGCGCTCTGGTACTCTGGAAGCCTGGCCTGATTATGCTCCCGCCGGACGACAGTCCGGCGGTGGCGGCGCTGCCGGGCTGTGGCCCGGCAGGAGCGAGGTGTGGCAGTGGCTGATTATGCTTTCGCCGGACAACAGTCCGGCGCCAGCGGATTGTGATCCGCCGCGAGCACAGCATGATTATGCTTTCGCCGGATCACAATCCGGCGCTGGCGGAGTATGCTCCGCCGCGGACATCGTCGTAATGCTCCTGCCGGACGACAGTCCGGCGGTGGCGGCGCTGCCGGGCTGTGGCCCGGCAGGAGCGAGGTGTGGCAGTAGCAGGGGAGGAAAGGCGGAGTAGACATGACCACACGATGGCGACCGGACTTTGATCCTCATCATCTCTATTTTGTCACCACGACGACGGCCAATCGTGCGCCGATCTTTCGGCGCGAGATCATCAAGCGCATTGTGGTGGATGCGCTGTACTATGTGTCGCTGATGAACAAAACCAGCCTGTACGCCTTTGTCATTATGCCCAACCACGTCCACATTCTCTTACAGTGCGTCGAATCTGCGCCGCTCCGGACATGGGCCAGGGCGTTCAAGTCTGCTGCCGCGCGCTTGATCGTGCGTCACTACCAGGTCGAGGGCAACAAAGCCGTTTTGGAGACACTGGGCGCGACGGTCAAACGCGCGGAAAAACAGCAATACAAGGTGTGGGAAGATGGCTACCTGGCTAAGGACATTTTCACGCCGGGCGTGCTTGCGCAAAAATTGGACTATATCCACAACAACCCGCTGCAGCCGCATTGGCGTCTCGTCGACGGCGCAGCAGATTACGTGTGGTCGAGTGCGGGGTATTATTTGGAGAACCGGCCGGCACTGATTCCGATATGCGACGTGCGCGCGTTGTTGGTATGATCATGCTCCCGCCGGACGACAGTCCAGCGGTGGCGGCGCTGCCGGGCTGTGGCCCGGCAGGAGCAGAAGGGGTATGGTGGCGGATTGTGATCCGCCGCGAGCATCGTCGTAATGCTCTCGCCGGACGACAGTCCGGCAGGCGAGATGGAAAAATGAGGGTCAACCGGATGGGCGACGAGTTGTACGAGCGCGTGTGGCGCTGGGAAAACCTGCGTCTGGCGCACCACAAGGCGGCGCGCGGCAAGCGCGGGCGCGGCGCGGCGGCAGCCTTTGAATACAACCTGACCGATCACCTGCTCGACTTGCAGCACGAGCTGCGCGACCAGACCTATCGGCCCGGCGCGTACCGCTCGTTCCATATTCACAAGCCGAAAAAGCGGTTGATCTCGGCCGCGCCCTTTCGTGACCGGGTGGCGCATCACGCGCTCTGTAACGTCATCGAGCCGATCTTTGAGCGTTCATTCATCTTTGACTCGTATGCCAACCGGGTCGGCTCGTACGTACCCGTACGCAGGCACCCACCGCGCCGTCGACCGGGCGCAGGGTTTTGCCCGCCGCCATTGCTACCTCTTGCAGTGCGATCTGCGCCAGTTCTTCCCCTCAATCGACCACCGGGTGCTGCGCCGCATCCTGGCGCGCAAGGTCAAGGATTTGGATATACTGTGGCTGATCGACCGGATTCTGGCCAGCGGCGTCGGCGTGTTGAGCGAGGAATACCGCATGGCCTGGTTTCCCGGCGATGATTTGTGGGCTGCAACCAGGGATAGAGGGCTGCCGATCGGCAATGGCAATGAAACCGCTTCATGCGGTTTCATTGCTGAGCAAATGGCCTTTGGCCATTTGCCACTGACACAGCCAGTTCTGGGCCAACTGCCTGCTCAACCCGTTCGATCATTTCGTCAAACGCGAGCTGCACTGTGCCGCGTACCTGCGCTTTGTCGACGATTTTGTTCTTTTCGCCGACGACAAGCGCACGTTGTAGGCCTGGCGCGAGGCAGTCGTCGAACGGTTGGCCCAATTGCGGCTGACCATCCATCCCGGCGCGCAACCGCTGGGGTTGTCGGTGCGCAGTCCCTCGGCCTGGGCGGCGGCCAGCAGGCGGTCGTCGGCGCACAAGAACAGCACCGGAGGATGGCCCAGGCCAAGTGACTGCTGGTTGAGCAGCCAAGCCGAGGCCAGGTGGATGGCATCGCCGGCGCGCAGCGGCCGCCGCTCGGCCAACTGGCAGGCCATATCCATAACCGCCGGTGTGATGTCGAGCAGGCAGTAACGATAGATCAGATCATAGTTCAATGCCCGGCTCGTTTGCGCGTGCTCGTCCAGCGTCAGCACTCCTTCGCGCCGGCGCCGGGCCAGGGCGCATACGGCCTCGATCGCGGCGAGGTGTGAGGTAAACAACGTCTGCGCCGTCCAGGGTTGGCTTTGCAGCCACAGGCTGCCCGTTTCGGCGACATAAGCCTTGATCAGTGCGCTGGTGTCCATAAAATAGGCGGTCACCACTCGCCCCGCTCCTCGATGATGATCTCGGAGAGCGGTTTGCCCGGCGCGCGGCCCAACGTCTCTGCCAGGGCGCGTCGTTCCGGTTCGGGCATCGGCTCAACCGTCGATTGTCCCGGCGGCAGCGTCAGCAGGCCGGTCTGGGCCAGGGCGTTTAGAACCTGGTCGAGTTCATTCTCCGGCTCTTCGGCCCACACCTGGATACGCACGCGCTGCCGGTCGCGCAGGTTGAGCGGGCGCGTGGGCCGCAGGACGCCGTTTTCATAGATGGCCGTGATCGTTTCTGTCATTGTACACCGCGTTTCAGCCGTTTGGCTCTATCATACCACAGAATGTTCAAGGAGGGATGGTTATGCCGCTGGCAGACATCTTGAGCACGGACGCCCGCCGCGCCGTGGAGAACGTGCGCGCGGCGGCGGCACGGATCTGGAAAACACCGCTGCACCGCTATTACAACGACCATACCGTAGACCACAGCGAGCGGATCATTGCCCTGCTGGACGGCCTGACCGCCGGGGTGATGGGCACGGACAAAAAACTCTCGCCCGGCGAAGTGTTCGTCCTGCTCGCGGCGGCCTACCTGCACGACATCGGCATGCAAAACGAGCAGTTTGCCGGCGGCGACCTGGAGGCGATTCGCGCCGCACATCACGAGCAAACCGCCGAGATGATCTACCGGGTCTGGGAAGACCCGGCCAACGCCGTCAACCTGGCCCTGGGCGACGACCCGGCCCTGGTCGAGGCGGTGGCGCTGGTGGCCCAAGCTCACCGTGAGGGAGCCGCACACCGCAAGGTCGATCTATCGTCGGCCGAATACGACCCGCTGCCGCACGGCGGCGAAACGCTGCGCCTGCGCCTGCTGGGCGCGCTGATCCGCTTTGCCGACGAACTGGACATCGACCACCGCCGGGTGGACCTGGAACAGATCAAACTGATGAACCTGCCCGTCGAATCGCAGCTGCACTGGTGCAAGTGCCATTACGTCAGCGGCGTGAGTATCGTCGATGAGACCATCCAGATCACGTATCGCCTGCCGCGCGATCGCCCGGACTATGAACAGCTCATCGTGCCGCTGGTCGAAAGGGACATTCGCCAAAAGCTGGCCGACCTGGAGCCGATCTTTCGCCAGCATTCGGTCAAGGTGGCCATGGGCGAGTCGTCGGTGCGGCCCATGCGCCTGGTGCAGCCGCTGCCCCAAGCGGTGGAGCAGTTGGCGCGAGAGATGGTCGAAGGCAAGCCGTCCGGTGCATCTCATACCGGCGCGCTGGCGGCGACGCCGGTCACAGCCGTCAAGTCGCAAAAAGAGGAGGAATCGATGGACATCGAACGCAAGCAAGAGTTGGAAGAGTTGATTGTCGATTCATACAGCGTGATCTGCGACTGGGAACGTATCCGCCAGACCGGGCGACCGGAAGAAAAGCTGGATGCACGGCGCCGGATCAAGGAACAGTGGGACAATATCGAGCGTTATCTGGTCGAGTACCGGCAGATCGTTGGTGGTGTGCTGCCGGGCAACATGGCACAGATCGCTGCCCATTTTGGGCCGGTCGAGACGGCGGCGCCCCAAACGGCCTCGTCTGGCCAGCCTCCTGCCGGCGGCAACACCTACATCATCCACCACGCCGTCCAATCGGCCATCGGCGATGGGGCGCAGGTCATCCAGCCTGCCGCGCCGCCGGCTGGATCGTCCGCTGCTGTGCAGGATGTGGATACGGCCGCGCTGCGCGCCCGGCTTGGCCGCCTCGATGACGTGCAGATCGAGGCTCTGTGTCTGGACCATTTCCCAACTGTTTATGATCAATTGGGCCGCGGTCAGCGGCGCGACGAGAAAATGACCCTGCTGCTCGATCACTGTCGGCGCAATCCAGAGGATGCTGCGCGACTGGCAAAACTGCTATAGGCGCGATTTTCCAATCGCGCGCTTGTTCCAGACCAGGCGAGGCAAAGCTGTGACGCAAAACCCCCTCCTTGATGACAGGCCAGGCCTGCCGCGCCAGAGGCGGGTGGTTGAGCGCGTTCGGGAGAACGCCGTCGAAACCAGAGACAGCACCCGTTTGGAGCAAGCCCCGCATGTCATCGAGTTTGTTGAGGATGAGCAGCCTGCTGAACGGCCGGGCCGATCACAGCGGAATCGGGGCGATGACCTGTGATGAGGCCAGCAGCCAGGCCACCCATGCGGCATTGAGCAGCGCGCCGAGGGCAATCTGGCCGGTGAGCAGATAACACCATGTCGAAATCGTCGCCGTCAGGGCCAGCACCAGCACCAGTTGGAACAGGGTCATCACAAAAGTCGCCATCACGCCGCCGGGGCCGACCAGCGGCAGCACATTGAACAGCAACAGCGGCGCGTATTGCAGCGTCAGAAACAGCAGCAACGGGACGATCTGGATCAGCACGTTCGTCGCCGTCCAGCCGACCAGCGTGCGCCGCACCGTCGCCTGCGCGGGCCGGCGAGCCATGCCGTGCAAAAAGGCCCCCGTCCCCACAAAGCCCACCAGCAAAAAGGGCAGGTACAGCGCCATCATCCCCAGGCGATAGGGGGTCAGGTCGCTCAAGAAGGGAAAAACAAAGCGCCAATCAACGATGAACAGCGCCTCCAGTCCGGCCTGGAGGGCATACAGCCCGGCCCACAGCAGCAGGGCCAGCAGGGCCGTCCGACCCAGCCTTGAGCCGTCTAGCCGCCAGCGCGAGGGGTGATCGGAGACGCCCAAATCGTCCAGCGTGACGCCCTGCGGTGCGGCTTGCCGCCGGTACCAGCGCCAGAACAGCCCCAGCCCGATCAGGTTGATGACCAGAAACCACCAGACCAGGCCGTTCACCATCATCATCGGGAACAGCCCATCAATGGGGACGACATAGATATGCACCGCAAACAAGGTCATGATCAGCGGGATGTAGAGCCATTTCAGCAGGCCGTTGACCAGCACCGCCCGCCCAAAGGGCTGCCCGGTGCATCCGTACTGCGCGGGCCGGGTGCGCTGCAAGGGGCTGAACCAGGGCATGCGCAGCAGCAGCCAGGTCAGCGGCAAGAGCGAGGCCAATCCGGCCAGCATGGCTATCAGGGTAGCAGCTTCTTTGATCGGCCAGACCTGGCGGGCCGGGTCGCGCCACAGCGACGGCGCGGGTTGGAGTGCCTGGCGCATCCAGTCTGCTGCCGCGGCAATGGCGCCAGGGTGGAACGATTCCAGGACATGGATGGTGTGCGGCATATAGACGCGCCGCGCGCTGCCGTCGGCAAAATCGCCATAGGTCACGCCCAACTGCGGGTCGGCGGCGGCGATGACCTGCCGGGTGCGCGACGTGGACATCCAGTCACAGGCCAGGTTGTTTGTGCCGGCCATGCGCACGCGATATTCGTCCCAGCGGCCCAAGATCATCAGCATATTGCGCGGCCGCGTGAACGAGGCATCCTCGCGATAGGCGAACCCGGAAATGGACAATGCCTGCACCGAGGGATCGTTGAGGGCGACCGTGTAGGCCATCTCTGCGCCCAGGCTGTGGCCCATCATCCCCACCCGTGCCGCGTCCACAAACGGCAGTGCCTTGAGGTAGGCCAGCGAGGTGACGCCGCCATAGGTGGGGTCAAAATCGGGTGCGTCAGGGGCGTTGGGCTGACCGGAATTGCCGCGCCCGATGGCGTCAATGCTGAGGACGACGATGCCGCGCCGGGCCAGTTCGATGGCATAAGAGTCGGCGGTCTCGCGGTTGTTCTGATAGCCGTGGATATAGACCACGCCGGGGCCGGGCGATTGGGCTGTGATCGTCCGGTGACGCAACAGCTTGGCGCGGATGCGGATGCCGTTGGCGTTGGCATAAGTGACGTTGCGCACCTCGACCCGTCCGAAATCTTGCTGTACCCATGCGGCCAGGGCGGTGGCGCAGATCAGCGTCAACAGGCACAGGCTCCAGGCCCATAGCATCTTGGGCCGGTGTCGTGCGGAAAACGATGCAGTAGTGGATTGGGTCATGGATGGCCTCCTGAAAGATGGGATGATGGGGGTTGATAGAGCTGTACCCGGCTATCGCTGCTCAAAATGCTCCAGAAACCACAGGCAGGCCACCTTGGTCACGCCCAACTCGTGAAAATAGTGGTCGCTGTACGCATGGCTGTCCGGCGACGCTCTCATCTCTTGGGTCAACAAGGACACCAAGCATTTCTGAAAACGCAAGTATTGCAAACCTTGGTGTTCTCGGTGTCCTTTGTGGTAAAAATAGACTTTTTCAGCGATTTTTTAAAGGTTGGCCTGCGCCGCGCCGACCATGAGCAGGACAAACAGGCCGCCGTTGATCAGGGCAGAAATCGCATAGCCGGTTCGAGTATGCACGTAAAGTATCGTCAGAATCAAACTGCTTAGCAAGGCGACGGCGCAGAGCCACGAGAACCATCGCCAGAGGATGTTTTTTTGTCGGCGGGAGCGTTCACGCATGCGCCGCCGTCGCCAGATGGCTGTGCCGGGAGAATCGGGTGGCGCATCGGATGGCGCATTGGGTGGCAGGTTGGTGGCGGTGCTGCCGGGGATGGGCCAGGGATAGCCGCGTCGTTGATGATAGAGAGCGCGCTGCTGCGGGTCTTGCAAGACGCGATAGGCCTGGTTGATGCGGATCATTTGCTCGCGCGCCCAATCTTGCTTATCGGGTGGCACGGCATCGGGGTGATAGCGTTTGGCCAGAGCGCGATAGGCGCGCTTGATCTCGGATGGATCGGCCAACGGAGTGATGCCCAAAATGTGGTAATAGTTGGGTGTGCCGGTCAATGGTCTGTTCATTTTGAGCGGGCGTCCGAGTGCATGCGGAAATAGTACTGGCATTTGTCGCCGCGCACCACCGATTTGCTCAATTCGAACGGATCGTCAGGGTCGGCCAAAGCGGTCACCTGGATCAGCATAGCCGGTGCGCCGGGCGTGCTGTTGAGCAGTTCGGCCTCATAGCCGGTCATCAGCACCGGCTCCCAGGTCTGGTCCAACTCGACGGCCTGGACGCCATAACGCAGGGCAATGGCCTCATATAGAGAGCGCAGGGCAAAGTCGTCGCCCAACAGGTCGGGAAAGCGCGTCAGCGACACAAAGGATGTTTCCAGCATCAACGGCTCGTTATCCACAAAGCGCAGGCGTGTCAGGCGCATCACCGGCGTTTGGGGAGGAATGTGCAGTCGTCGCGCCACGGCCGCGCTGGCCGGTTCGGACTGCTGGGCCAGTACCCGATTCAAGATGGCGTGTCCGCTCTGGCGCATGCGCGCCGAAAAGCCCAACACGGTCGGCAGTTCCTGGACGATTTTGGGTTGAGCCACGCAAACCCCCACCTGGTCAATCTGACACAAAATACCCTCATAGGTCAGGTCGCGGATGGCCCGGCGCACGATATTTTTCTCGACCCCATAGATTTTGCTCAATTCCCCCACCGAGGGCAGCGCATCTTCGGGCAGCAGCAGGCCGCTTTGAATGACCTCGCGCAAATTGTCCTTGATCTGTTGTTCGAGGGGCAGAGGGCTGTCGGGACTGATATGAAATATGGCCGTGTCCATTCGGTTTCCTCCCTGTTGATCATCCAGAACGTGTTGATGTATCCTGGCAATATCTTGTAAGCCGCTGAAAAAGTCTATTTTTACCACAAAGGACACCGAGAACACCAAGGTTTACAATGCTTTTGAGTTTTTAGAAATCAGGACTTGGGCAAAACGTTGGTTGAGCCTGCCGAAACCAATATTTTGGCATCAAAACAGATATTTTAGCCAAGTTCTTGGTCTACTCGGCCGGCGAACTGCGTAAGCCCTAAAATCCTTTGTATCCTTTGCGTCTCTGTGTTGAGAGGGTTTTTCAGTACGCTCCTTGGGAGAACGCCGTCATCTTGCTGGCCGCCGTCAAGATGACGGCGTTCCCCTATTTTTTGAAAGGATACGCTTTCACGGTTCCAATGGTCTGTGCCTATCTGTGGCGAATCATCGCCACGAATTCTCGCCACGACGATTCATCATGATTATTCGCAACGCACCGGCCGGCCGCCTTGTGCCGACGAAGCCTGGATGGCATCCCACAGGCGAGCCATGCGCAGTCCCACTTTGGGCGGGCAGGGGTTGGCGATCTCGCCGTTGCGTACAGCCAAAAATTGCTCCCATACCCCCAACGAGGGCGGCAGCGGCACCGGTGAGAAGGCTTTTTCGCCGCGCCGTTGAATGTCCAGCCATTTGCCCCATACATCGGTGTACAGCATAGCGTCGGTGGTATAGACGCGCACGTCCGATTCGCACGAGGGAATCGCCTCGCCGCAGCCGTGCAGCGATACCAGCACCCCGGAGGCTGTGCGGGCCATGGCCACAGCGCGCGTGTCTACCGGGCGACCATAGTTATCCAGCCAGGCGGCTACCTCGACAAAATCCTCTCCGACCAGGTCGGACACGGTGTTGAGCATGTGGGCCCCGGTGTCAAACAAAAAGCCTCCACCCGATATTTTGGGGGCTTGGCGCCATTTGCCCACCGTGCCGGGACCCCACCCTTGCCATACCGTTGCGCTGATATTCAGCAATTCGCCCAGTTCGCCAGATCGCAGCATTTGCACGGCGGTGCGGATTTGTGGTGATAGGCTGCCCGGAAAAGCCACCACCAGGAGCTTGCCGGTGCGGTCACGGGTCTCGATCAGGCTGATGGCCTCTTGGGCGTTCATGACCATCGGTTTTTCCAATAGCACGTCCAATCCGGCCTCCAGGCAGGCCTGGGTTTGATCGTGATGATAGACGTGTGGGGTGATGATAAAGGTCGTGTCCAGTTGATCGGCGTATTTTTCCAGCAGCCGGTCGAGGTTTGGCTCGTTGGGCGGCGGCTCGATGCCGGCCATCTCGAAAATTTCCACTGCCGCCCGATATGCCTCGGCCGATGGCTCGCAGACGGCGGCGATGTGAGTGGTTTCGGCCTGCATCAGCATTTGGCGAATGTGATGGCGGGCCATTCCGCCGCAGCCGATCAGGGCGGTGCGGATGGGTTGGGTCTTTGACATAATGTCCTCCAATGGTTTTGAATATAGATTATCGTCGGTCGGGGTCGTGCGGCACTGCATCGGCGGTTTCCATGTACCAGGTGAGCAGCCGGTCTGCAAGCTGCGCCCGCACGTCGGCCAGGGCCGGGTCGTCAATGCGGTTGTGCAATTCTTGGGGATCGGCGCGCAGATCGTACAATTCATCCGACTCGTACAGGCGGCGCACATATTTGTATTGCCGGGTGCGGCACATGGCCGCTTTGGTGTGTTCTGGCCCCTCGCTGGTTTGCAGGTTGACGCGCGGCCAATAGAGGCCGGTCGGGGCCTGGCTGGAGGTGCTTTCCAGTTCCATGCAGTGCCGTTCGCCGTGCAGACGCCCGCCTTCGCAAAACACGGCGTCGCGGTGAGCGGCGGTTGGGTCGGCGAGCAGGGGCAGCAGCGAGCGGCCAAAATGAGTGTGCTGCGGGCGGATGCCAACCAATTCTTCGATGGTGGCCGGCAGGTCAATCAGTTCGACCAGGGCATCGCGCACGCCGGGCTGTACCGGCGCCCAGGCCGGCGGCTTGACCAGAAACGGCACGCGGGTCAGGCAGTCTTCAAAGGTGTTTTGCGTTTTCTCGACCAGGCCATAATCGCCGGTAAAATCGCCGTGATCGGCAAAAAAGAACACTGCTGTATGGTCATACATTCCGGTGCTGCGTAGAGCGTCCATCAGCAGGCCAAACTGCGCGTCTACCCGGGCGCACATGCCATAATAGGTGGCTCGCAGTTCGGTCCACCGTTCTTCGTTCCAGGTTTGCAGCTGCTGCCGTCGCCAGATGCCTTGCAGCAGGCTGGGCTTGCCCTGCCAACCGGTCGGTGTGAGGGCGCGAGCAGGTAGCCGGTCGCGTTGAATCATGCTGAAATATGGTTCTTCTACCGCGTAGGGTGGGTGGGGATAGCTCAGGGGCAAATAGATGCACAGGGGGCGGTCGTCGGGCGGATGGCGGATCAGGTCAATGGCGCCCAACACGTTCAGCCAGTCGCCGTCCATATAGTGCGGATCGATATCCAAAGAATCTCTTTGTAGCAGGCCGTGATAGAACGAGTAATAGGTATCGCTATCGGGTTCGCCGCGCCAGTCGTCAAACGAGTGCAGGTTGGGATAGCGCGGCCCACGCGGGGGCTGATATTTGACATGGCAGTAATTGGCAAAGCCATGTTGAGCTGGCACCAGGTCATTTTTGCCGCCCCACCACACAAAATAGCCGTTCTCCTTGAGTGTGCGCAGCAGCACCGGCTCATCGGGGCGCATCATGTGGAACATGGTGCGATGGCCGCGCACATGGGGATACCAGCCGCTCATAAACGAGCAGCGGCTAGGCGTGCAGACGGGGTTTTGACAAAAGGCCTGGCTAAAAGAAACGCCATCGGTCTGGGTCAGGCGGTCCAGGTTGGGGGTGACGGCTGCGGGGTTGCCCATGTGTCCCAGCACATCGCCGCGCCACTGGTCGGGATTGAACAGGATGAGATGAGGTCGTTGGGTCATTTCTTTGTTCCGTTCTTTTCAAGGTGGCCGCTGAACAAGTCTATTTTTACCACAAAGGACACCAAGAACACAAAAGTTTGTGATACTGTTGAGTTTTTAGAAATGCTTTGTGTCATTTGTGTCTTGATGGTGAGGGAGTTTTTCAGCACGCTCCAAGGTGTCGTGGACCGACAAATGGTATGTTTTATTGTTTTATTTCAGTGGCACTGAGAACACTGAAATAGTGAACATTACGAACGAAATGGTGCACAGCCCCATATTATGCCACAGGCGGCGAAAAAAGTCTACACGGGCGGGCCTGTTTGCCGATTGAGCCTGTCGAAATCGGCCGGTGTCGGTCTCGACAGGCTCGACCTGTTGGCTCAAGCAAAGCGTTTTGACATTTCGGCCTTATTGTGATACGCTTGGGCGTTTTTCCAAACTGAAAAGGGGGCTGTATGCTGACTCGTCATCCGTTTATTGTGACTCTGAAAAACTTGCGTGGCAACGTGCGCGCCTGCGTGTACACCGAGCCGCTGTGGGCCATTCCGTTCAACCTGTATGCGCCCTATGCGTCCATTTACATGCTGGCTTTTGGCCTGAGCGACAGCCAGATCGGGCTGATCACCAGCGTGGGCCTGGTGGGGCAAATTTTTTGGACGCTGATGAGCGGGGCGATCACCGACAAGCTGGGGCGCAAACGCGCCACCTTGATTTTCGATCTGATCTCGTGGAGCATTCCCTGCCTGATCTGGGCAATGGCGCAGAATTTTTACTATTTTTTGGCCGCCGCCATCGTCAACAGCGTGCTGCGGGTGACACACAATTCGTGGCAGTGTTTGCTGGTTGAAGATGCCGAGCCAGAACTGCTGATTGATGTCTATTCGCTGGTGTATATCGGCGGCTTGTTGGCGGCGTTTGTTACCCCTTTGACCGGCGTCTTGATCGGTCATTTCAGCCTGGTGCCGACCATCCGCGGGCTGTACCTGCTTTCGTTTGTGATGATGACGGCCAAGTTTTTCATCCTGAACGGCATGGCTACCGAGACGCGGCAGGGGGTGATTCGCATGCAAGAGACGCGCGGACAGCCCCTGTTTGCCGTACTGCAAGGCTCTGGCGCCGTGCTGAAGCAGATTTTGCGCACGCCGCCCACCCTGTTCACTGCCGGCCTGATGCTGCTGTTGAACATCTTTTGGACGATTCGCGGCACCTTTTGGGGCATCCTGGTGACCGAAAAGCTCCAGATTCCGGCCGCGGATATGGCCTGGTATCCCTTTGTCCGTTCACTGATTATGCTGGCCTTTTTCTTTGTGGTCATGCCCCGCCTGCGCAACATGGACGTGCGCAAGCCCATGATTTGGGGGCTGCTGGGGTTGATCGTCAGCCAGGTGCTGCTGATCGTCGTGCCGCCGCGCAACTATGCCTTGCTGTTGCTGTCTACGGCGTTGGAGGCGTGCAGCACGCCGACGGCCAATACCCTGCTGGACAAACTGGTGGTGGTGGCGGTGGACGCGCAGGAGCGGGCACGGATCATGGCCTTGTTGTATGTGGGTGTGCTGATATTCACTTCGCCGTTTGGTTGGATTGCCGGGCAACTGTCCGAGATCAACCGCAGCCTGCCGTTTACGCTGACTATGGTGCTGCTGGTTTTGGGCGGCCTGCTGACCTGGCTGTCACGGCGGTGGCTACCTCAAGAAGCGGCGTCACATCAGGGATGATGCGGCAATCCATTGCCCGGTCTGCGCCGACAGGCGGGCGCACTCGATCCATTTCTGCACCAGGATGCCCTGTACCAGGTCTGGCTCAGCAGGGACGCCGGCGGCCACGCAGGTGAGAAAATGGGCCAGGCAGGCCATGTGCGAGCGCGTCCAGCCGATGCTGGTTTTGGGTGTGGGAAAGCCGGCCGGTTTGGGGTAACGCTGTCCCGCGTCAATGCGCGTCCAACCACGCAGGCCGCCGAGCGGCTGATCGCTTGCGCGGGCATCGTATGCCTCCAAATAGTGCGGCGACATGCTGTTCCAGCGCAGGGCGCCGCGCGAGCCGTGAATCTCGAAACGCAGTTCATCCTCGCTGCCGGTGGCGATTTTGGAAGCTTCGATGACACCGACAATGCCGGCCTGCGTCTGCACCAGCATCTTGACGGCATCCTCAACCTCTACCGGCACCCTGACCTGCGGCTCGTGAACCGAGGGCCGTTCGGGGTAGGCGATTTGGGTGACGGCCAGCAGCCTCTCGAATGGGCCAATCAGGTGGCTGAGCAGGTCCAGGGCGTGTGACCCCAAATCGGCAATGACGCCGCCGCCGTATTCGGCCGACAGCTTCCACTTGAGCGGTGCGTCGGGGTCGGCGCTGCCGGCGTGCAAATAAGCGGCGCGGAATTCCAGCACTTGCCCCACAAACTCTTCTTGCATCAACTGGCGGGCGCGCATGGTGGCCGGGAAAAAACGGTTTTGAAAGGTCATTTGGGCAATACCCCGATAGCCAGATAGCGCGGCTTGAATTTCTTTTGCCTCATTCCAGTTGGCTACCAGGGGCTTGTCGCAATAGATGTGTTTTTGGTGCTGCATCGCCGACAGCAGAGCCTCGCGGTGCAGGCTGTTGGGCGAGCAGATGTGCACGATGTCAATGTCGGGGTTTTCGGTGATCTGGCGAAAATCGGCGGTGGCCATGTCGGCGCCCACTTGCTGCCGCCCCTTTTCGGCTGTTTCAAGGTGGCCGGTGCAGATATGGGTGATGCGGGTGCGGCACGGCGGCGGGTCATAGTACAGCGGCAGGTTGATATGTCCATAGGCGTGCATGCGCCCGATAAAGCCAAAACCGATGATACCCACGCGATAGCATTTCATGTCAGATTCCTTTTTCGAGTCCACAAAGGACATCAGGTGTAGCGAGGCAAGCCTCACGCTGAGAGGGCATTGTTCATATTTTAGCCCAAATTATATCACGGTTGAGGGGGTATGTAAACAGAATGTAAGGTTTGTTTGACAGAGGCCAATCTGTGGTACAATAAAGAGGGTGATTGTTTTGCGCTCGGTTTTCGCGGGTGGTTGCAGAAAATTCGTTTTAGTTGTAAAATGTTCATTATTATGGTCACAGCATCCCCATTATTTTATTTATTGCTGGGGCTGTGACGTTGATCTGAGGGAGGTACAGGTATGTTCAAGCGACAGGCAAAAGGGCAGGGTTTGGTGGAATATGCGTTGATTCTGGTGCTGGTGGCCGTGGTAGTGATCGCCATCTTGATGATCCTCGGCCCACAGATCAGCAGCGTATTTAGCACGATCAACCGCGCTATGTCTCTGGGTGGTGGTGGCGGCGGCTCGGCGGTGACCAGTGTCAATGCGTCGCGCGATTTGGGCGGCAATCTGACGGTGGTGGTGGGTGTGTCCAAGTCTACCTCGCTGACCTTTAGCGGCACGGTGACCGGTTCGGGCAGTTGCAGTTCGAGCTGCACGTTCAGCTTTTCGGGTGTTCCGTTGCACGGCAATGTCACCGTGACCGGCAGCGACGGCAGCAGCGCGTCGGATAGCTGGTAGAATGACCGCTGGCCCGCCCACCCGTCGGGATGGGGGGGCGGGCCAGGTTTGTCCGGCGATTGTCCACCCATTTGTAAGCCATCCCCGGCCGATGTTTGTCCCTATTTTGAACCTCACCCCCTATGCCCCGGAGGAGCGCGATGAATCAGAATATGGCCCTTGATGTGTCGTCAAGCGGGATTCGTTTATCGGATCGGCGCACGCCCTGGTTTCACCTGTGGCGGCTGGCGCCGATTTTTGTTTTGGCTGCGGCAGCGATTTTAGGGCTGGGCGCTCTGTGGACGCGCCCGGTCTGGGCCGCCGATCCACCCATTCGCTATGTGGCGGCCGCGCCGCTGGGCAGCAATGCCGGCGGCAACACCTGCGTTTCGATCTATCGCCCTTGCGCCACCATTCAATATGCCATCGGCCGCGCCAGCAGTGGTGACGAGATTCGCGTGGCCGCCGGCTATTACACCGGCACGCTGTCGGTCAACAAGAGCCTGACCCTGCGCGGCGGTTACACGCTGACCAACTGGGTGCAGTCCTGGCCGGAGCAACATATCACCATCGTAGACGCTCAGGCTGTCACCGGCACGCAGCGGGTGGTCGAGCTGGCAGGTAGCGTGGCTGTGGTGGTGGATGGATTCCGCCTCACCGGCGGGCATGCGCACAATCAGAGCGGCGCCGGATTGTATGCCGCGGCCGGCACGCTGACGGTGTTGAACAGCCACATTTATGGCAACCATGTGACCGGCGCGACGGCAGATGGTGGTGGTCTTGGTATTGAGTCCAATGCCAGTTTGGTGCTGCGCCGGTCGCGCGTCTATGGCAATACTTCACAACATTACGGCGGTGGGCTGTTGGTTAACCAACCGTCTGGTAGTGTGCTGATCGAATCGGCCATGATCTATCAAAACACGGCAGCCGATGCTGGCGGTGGAATGATTATTTTGGACGGCGAAGTGACCGTGCGCAGCAGCCTGATCTATGCCAATGCCTCTACCGGCGGCGATTACGGCGGCGGTGGCATCGCCATCGGCACCGGCCAGCTTGGCCTGGAAAATAATACATTTTATGGTAACAGCACGTCCAAGGATGGCGGTGGCATTTGGTCGGGAACCAACGCTATTTCTATAACCAACTGTTTGATTGTTGGCAATACGGCCGGCAGCACTAATGGCGGTTTGCATACCACTGCGGCGAACCTGTCGTATACCGACTTTTGGAGCAACACGCCCGGTCACGGCTATGTCACCGGCACAGGCAACCGCACCGACCAGAATCCTCAGTTTGTCAATGCCGCTGGCTATGACCTGCGCCTGACTGCCGCTTCGCCGGCCCGCGACAGCGGCACGGCTCTGAGCGGAGTGACGATGGACTGGCAGGGCGAGGGGCGACCGTTCGGTGCGGCCCTGGACCGCGGCGGCGACGAGTATACCGATTTGTCGAGCGGCTGCCTGGCCCGCGTGGAGAACGGCCGCGTGTACACCGATGTGCAGCCGGCCATCCAGGCGGCGGCCGGCGGGGTGGTGCAGGTGGCCGGGCATTGCGTCGGCACCTGGCAGATCACCCAAACACTGGTGTTGCGCGGCGGCTATACGGCCACCAACTGGCTCAATCCATATTTCGGCCCGACGGTATTGGATGCCAACAGCAGCGGCCGGGTGTTGTACATGGCCGGAACTGCGACCATCTCGCCGATCCTGGAAAACCTGCACCTGACGGGCGGTCTGGTCGGCGGGGGGCAGAACGGCGGTGGTGTGTATGTGGGCGGCAATGTTAACGCTGCACTGCGCAACGTAGTGATCTATGACAATGCCGCTGGCGGTCTGGGCGGCGGCGTTTATTGCGCCGGCAGCAGCAATGTCGAATTGATGCACAATACCCTGTACAGCAACACGGCCTCATCGGGTGGTGGTCTGTATGTGGCCGCCGGCGGCGCGGCTATATTGCGCAACTCGATCCTGGCCGGAAATACTGGTTACGGCGTCTATGCGCAAAGCGGGGCCACGTATACGGCAGGTTACAACAACCTGTATGGCAACTCGCCGGCAGCCTGCGGCGGCGACGCTACTGTGCAATCTAGCGATGTGTCGGTGATGCCGGGTTTTGTGGACGCGGGTGGGGGCAATTTCCACCTTGTTTTTGCCTCCTCACAGGCAATCAATGCTGCCGATCCGGCCTCGCCGCTGGCCGGCGATTTTGATGGCCAAAAGCGGCCCTTGGGTCGGCGCGCCGATATGGGCGCGGACGAGAGCCTTTTTTACCCTGATGTAGATTTGAGCGAAGCATTGGCGCCGACGACCAGTCCCTATGTCGTCACCGATGTGGATGCGGTGCGCGGCAAACCGATTACCTTTACCCACACGGTGGCGCAACTGGGTTACACGCCTTCACACAGCGACACGGTGCAAATCTCCTGGTCCAACAGCGCAGGCTGGACGGTCTCTCTGGCGGGCATTACCCCGACGACACGTCTGGACGACGGCAGCAGCCGCACTTTTCAGGTAGTGGTGTGGGTACCGTTGACAGTGACGGCGCCATTTTACAATCAGACCTGGATCACGGCAACGGTGCGCGATCACGCGCTGGTGTGGGATCGCACAGAAGATATTGTTGCTACGCCCGGTATCGAGTTCTCCCCTTCTTATACCCGAAATATCGACCCAGGGCAGATGACCATTTATACGCACACTTTGCGCAACAGCGGCCTGATGACCGACACGTTCAATGTGACCGCCGCGCCGTCCACACTGGGCTGGATGCAGTCAGTGTCGCCTACCGGACACATCACGCTGCCGGGCGGCAGTTCGATCCAGGTCGTGGCCCGGGTGCTGGTGCCGGCCACGGCTCCGGCCAGCCTGGCCGACGTGCTATTGATTCGCGCCGCCTCGCTCAATTATCCCGTTATCACGGCCGTCGTCACCGATACCACCATTGCCAACCCCACCGTCGGCGACCGTTATGTGGCTCCCAGCGGCTCGAATATCAACAATAACTGCACCCAAAAGGCGCAGCCCTGCCGAACCGTCGGTCATGCGGTCAATCAGACGGCCTGGAGCGATGATGTGTTGGTGGTGCAGGGGACGTATCAAGAAGGTACCGAGATTTTTATCAAGACCGAAACCACCCTGCGCGGTGGGTACAATATCGCTTTTTCTTCGCGCAATCCCGACCCGGCCAGCACCACCATTGACGCCATGAACACCGGGCGCACCCTCAACATCAGCGTGCCGCCGGCGGCGCGGGTGGTGGTGGAAGGAATTACGCTCAAAAACGGTTTTAGCAGCGGGGCGGGCGGGGCCGTGTATATCAAAGACAGTCAGTGGGTGACACTGACGCAGGTGATTATTCTCAACAGCACGGCCACCCAGGGCGGCGGCGTCTATGTGCAAAACAGCAGCCCCATTCTGGAAAATGTGGTCATTTCGCATACACAGGCGACAGTGGGCGGCGGCGGTGTCTATGTCAGCAGCGGCAGCCCGCGCCTGGATAGCTGCGTCATTGCCCGGTCAAGCGCGCCCAACGGCGGCGGTGTGTACAACCAGAACGGCAGCCTGACCCTGTGGAACACGTTTATCTACAGCAACACGGCCACGGCGGGCGGCGGCGGGGTCTATAACCGCGGCACGCTACATTCGCTCAACAACACCCTGTACGGCAACCGCGCCGGCACGGTGGGCGGCGGCATCTTTGACAGCAACAGTGTGGCCTTGAACGTCCGCAATACCATCATCGCTGGCGGATCGGCCACCAGCGGCGGCGGTTTGTACCGCGAGGGCAGCAGCGCGCTATCGGTGGATTATAACGATGTTTGGGGAAATACGGCAACGGTTTTCCCCGATAGCAATATCTCGACCGGGGCGCACAGCATTTCGGCCAACCCCATGTTTTTGGACCCTGGGCGCGGCGATTTGCGCCTGCCGTTTGATTCGCCTTGTGTGGATGTGGGCGATCCGGCCACTGCTTTGACCTATGACTTTGAGGATGATCTGCGGCCCACCAACCAGGGTTTCGACATAGGCGCCGACGAAGTAGCCGGCTGCCTGGCTCGCGTGGTGACGGCGGGCGGCGTGCAGGTGGGGCCGATTTATGGCGTATTGCAGCAGGCCATTGACGCGGCCTCGAACGGCCAGACGGTGCAGATTTCGGGCGTTTGCCGTGGCGCGCAGGGGCGAGACGGTCTGTGGCAGGCGGCCATCGTGCTGAGCAAGACGCTGACCCTGGCCGGCGGTTACAGCAGCAATTTCGCCACCCTGAACCCGGGGGCCTATCCCACCGTTTTGAACGCTTTGGGTCAAGGGCGCGGCGTGGTGATCAGCGGCACAGCGGCGGTGACGATCAGCAACCTGACCGTGAGCGGCGGCGATGCAGCCGGTTTGGGCGGGGGACCCGGCGGGGCGGATGTCGGCGGCGGTGTGTATGTGACCGGCACGTCCAGCCGCCTGGTGATGGTCGGCTGTGTGATCAGCGACAACCTGGCCGCACTCGGCGGCGGCCTGTATCAGGCTGCCGGCGCGGTGACATTGGGCGGCGATACGGCAGCCAAACGCACTTGGCTGGTTGGAAACAATGCCAACGACGGCGGCGGCATCTATCTGGCCGGCGGCGCGTTGAAAACCGGCCTGTCCACGCTGTTGCAGAACGAGGCCGGGCGCGGTGGCGGCATTTATCTGGCTGGTGGCGCGGCGGTGATCAGCCAGACGCAACTGTACAGCAACACGGCTCTATCGGGCGGTGGCGCATACAACGATGGCGGCGGCAGTCTGCTGTTGGAGCGCAGCGTGGTATTGTACAACGCGGCAACCCAAGACGGCGGCGGCGTGTACAATCTGGGCGATCTGCGGCTGTTCAACACCCTGGTGGTCAGCAACACGGCCGGTAGTGGCAGCGGCGGCGGCCTGTACAATACATCAGCTCTCTTGACGGTGCGGCACGATACGTTCTATGCCAATCATGCCGGAAATCGCGGCGGCGGCATTTATCACAATGCTGCCTCGACTGTGCCGATCATCAACAACACCATTGTGGTGAGCAACACGGCCGGTCAGGGCGGTGGTGTGTACAGTGCCGGCAGCGCGCCGCAGTTTAATTACAATGATGTGTGGCGCAACAATACAGTGGGCGTGTCGGGCGCAGGCAACATTTCGGCGGATCCGCGGTTTATCTCGTTTTTGCCGACGCATGTCCAATTTTTGCATGTGCCGGGCGGCTCGCCGGTAGAAGATGTGGGTGATCCGGCCAGCCCGCTGATTGAGGACATTGACGGCGAACCGCGCCCCTCGAATCGCGGTTTTGACATCGGCGCGGACGAGGTGGGCGGCTGTTATGTGCGGGTGAACGGCCTGACCCCCACCTATGGCAACATTCAGGTGGCTGTGTCCAAAGCGCAAAACGGCGATCAACTCTGGATCGCCGGCACATGCCAGGGCGTCAATCCTGTGTTCGACCCCGGTGCAGGGCAGATGGTCAACCAGACGGTCTTTTTGACCGAATCGCTGGTGCTGCGCGGCGGCTATACCGTCACCAACTGGGCCTTGGCTCCCGATCCGGTGCTGCGGCCCACCGTTCTGGACGCGCTGGGGCTGGGACGGGTGGTCTATGTCACCGGCACGGCGCAGATTTCGATCACCGGCCTGCACCTGCGGCAGGGGGCGGTTGGTGGCAACGGCGGCGCGGTGTTTGTCGGCAGCGGCGTGATGACGATGACTCTGAACCGGGTGTATAGCAGCACGGCCACCAACGGCGGCGCGCTGTACAACCGTGCCGGTCAGGTTTACCTGTTCCACAACAAAGAGATCAGGGGCAACCAGGCCACCAATGGCGGAGCCATCTATAACGCCGGCGGGCAGATTACGGTGGATTCCAACGACATTCGCGACAACCGCGCAACCACCGGCGGGGCGTTCTATCACGGCGGTGGTGTATCGGTGGTGCAAAATAACGTTATGCGACAAAACCAGGCCACTGGCAATGGCGGAGCGATCTATAGTGGGGCGACCGGCCTGACCGCCTGGCACAATACTCTATATGCCAACTCGGCGGCCAACGGCGGTGGTTTTTATACTACGCGCAGCGACCAGATTCTGGTTAACACCATTTTGCTCAACAACACGGCCAGCAGCGCCGGCGCGGCCATCTATGGCCCGGCCGGTTGGCGGCCCGATTACAACGATGTGTATCCGCTGCCGGCCAATGCCTATGGCGGCGGGGCGACGGCCGGGGCGCACAGCCTGGCCGTAGACCCACTTTTGGTCAATCCGACGGGCGGCGATTTTCACCTCAGCGTGACCTGGCCCAACATTTCGCCGCTGATTGACCGCGGCGGTCCGGCAGTGACGCTCAAGCATGACATGGATGGCGACCTGCGCCCGGCCGATCAGGGTTTTGACATCGGCGCGGACGAGCGGCAGAGTTGCTGGGCGCGGGTGGTGCGCGGTGGCGTGCAGGTGGGCGATGTGTATGCCAGCATTCAACTGGCGGCGAATGTCAGCCAGCCCGGCGACGAAATCCAGGTGACGGTGGGCGAGTGTTGGGGCGTTCATCCTATGTGGGATGGCAGTCGCACGGTCAGCCAGACGGTGCATATCACCCATTCGCTGTATTTGCGCGGCGGGTTCCGGCGCGATTTTGCGTCTCAATACCCCGGCCCGGCGGTCTATCCTGACGCGTATGCGACGGCATTGTTCCCCACGCGAACGGGCAATGCCGGGCGTGCGCTGTGGGCCGCCAGCGGCATTTCTTTGCGTATGGATCGCTTTATCTTGATCGGCGGCAGCGCAACCGGCATGGGCGGCGGGCCGGGCAGCGCAGACGCCGGCGGCGCCATGTACGACAACGGTACTCGCAGCACGCTGTATCACGTTGATTTTTATTCCAGCACGGCGGCTTATGGTGGCGCGGTTTATCATGTCAGCGGCGCCATGACCATGACCAATAGCTGGATCAATTTCAACACGGCTACGGCCGATGGCGGGGCGGTTTACAATGCTACCGGCATGATCACCATCACCGGCGAGAGCGCGGCGCACGAGTTTACCCGCCTCTATCAAAACACGGCGGTGCGCGGCGGGGCCGTCTTTAATGCCTCCGGCGAAGTGCGGTTGATCGGCAATCACATCGAGCAGGACCCCTGGGCGCAGATCGCCCGCAACCAGGCCACACAGGGCGGCGTTGTGTTCAATCAGAGCGGCACGGTGTATCTGGAACACAATACCATTTTTGAGAATACGGCGCAGCAGGGCGGTGTGTTGTACAATAATGGCACGGCGCGGCTCGATCTGGGCAACCGTTTGTACGACAACACCGCCGAATTGGGTGGGGCGATCTATTACAACGGCGGCTCGTTGACTCTGTGGAATACCCTGTTGCTCGGCAACGCGGCCACGCAGCGCGGCGGCGGGTTGTATCTGGTGGGTGGCAGCCCGGCGGTTTTGCACAACAACTTTTACCAAAACAGCGCCGTCACTCAGGGCGGCGGCGTGTATATTCAAAGCGGCAGCCCCAACATTCGCAACAATATTTTCGACGGCAACACGGCGCCGGTCGGCAGCGGCAGCGCCATCTATGCTGCGGCGGCCGGGGCGGCGGTGGACTATAACGACTTTTGGCCGCAGGCGGCTTCTTTTCAAGTGGCCGGCCTCACTTTTGGCTCGAACAACCTGAACGCCGATCCGCTGTACAGGAACCTGGCCGTCGGCGATTTTCACCTGCAAGACTTGTCGCCGCTGGTAGATGCCGGCCAGGAGCAGGGGGTGCCGCACGACTGGGAGGAAAACATCCGCCCCAGCAACCTCCATCCCGACATTGGCGCCGATGAGGTGGACTCGTGTATGGCCTACCTGGTGCGCACGGCCACCATCTATGGCAGCATCCAGCAGGCCATAGACGACGCTCAGGATGGCGACCAGATTCGTGTGGCCGCCGGCGTGTGCTATGAGAACCTGGTCATTGCCAAATCGCTGATCATTGTCGGCTCGTATGAAAAGAACTTTCAACGCTCCTACGATGTGGTGACCACCACCATTGACGGTCGCAGCCTGGGGCGGGTGGTGCATATCAGCGGCAATGTCAATGTCGAGCTGGATCGCTTCAAATTGGTTAACGGTCGCACCACCGGCGATGGCGGCGCGGTGTGGAGCAGCGCCGATCATCTGACCATGATCGAGGTGATTGCGCGCGGCAACTCGGCGGTCAATGGCGGCGGCATCTATCTTGCCGGCGGCACAGTCTTATTGGACATTGGCGAAGTGGATTACAACCAGGCCAGTGGCGACGGCGGCGGCATTTATAACGCTGCCGGCGTTTCGGTCACGCTGCGCGCTGTGGGCATGTATGCCAACGAGGCTACCGGCAACGGCGGCGGTCTCTATAACGCGCCGGGCAGTTATGTGCTGGTGACAGGGGGTAGTTCAATTGGCGCGAATGAGGCAGTCAATGGCGGTGGTATTTATAACAACGGGGCCACGCTGATCATGATCAACAAGCGGTTGGTGAGCAACAATGCCACTACCGGCAACGGCGGCGGCATCTATGCCACCAACGGCAGCAGTCTGGACCTGACCAATGTTGCCTTGATGTTCAACATGGCCTTGCAAGGCAGCGGCGGCGGCATTTATCGCAACGACGTCGCCGGCAGCGCCACACTGTGGCATAACACCATTCGCCTCAACTATGCTTCGACCTCGTCGGGGTCGGGCGGCGGGGTGTACAATGGGGGCAGCCCCATGTCCATCTATGCCAGTATCGTGGCCTATAACATGGCCCTCAGCGGCAGCGGCATTTATGGCGGCAGCCAGATCAACCTGGACTATGTGATGCGCTTTAATAATGTATACAGCGGCGCGTATTCCGATCAACATGGCCTGAATGCCAACCCGTGGTTTTTTAGCAGTTCCAGCAGCGATCTGTATTACACCTCTCCGGCCATTGATGCTGTGCCGCCTTTGTTCTCGGCCGTGGTGTTCGACCATGCCAACGATCCACGCATGACCGGCGCGTATGCTCGCGCCGGCTATACCTGGATCTGTGCCAAAGACATGGGCTTTGATGAGTACATTGTCATGCCTCAAGTAGGTGCGTCGGGCCCCAGCCCGGTTCAGTCTACCCTGCCGCCGTCTCAGGCGGTCACCTATACCTTCTATCTGCGTAATTCAAGCGAGCATTACAGTCATATCAATTCGGCAGATACCAATGAAATCTGGCATCAAGAGCCGGGTTACACTCAGACGGTGGCGATCACCCTGCAAAGCACCTATGCCGGTTGGGCGCGGATCGTTGGGCTGAGCAGTAATGCCGTGAATCCGTTGGTTTATACGCGCACGGCCAGCTTTGATGTGGCTCCCAGCCAGGTGGTGACGGTGCTGGTGCGCGTCGAGCCGCCGGTCGGCGTGCTGGCCGGCATGGTGGATCAGACGTCGGTCCAATACAGTGCCTGGGTGTGGCAGCGGCCGGGTTTACCAGAACCGTGTAGCCACAATCTCACCGTCAGCGGCAGTACATCGGCAGCGCGCACTACAGTGGCTCCGGTGCAAGAATTCGAGATTGCCCCAGACCGTTTTGGCGCGGCTCTGCCCGGCCAGACGGTGACCTATACGCACCGGCTCACCAACACCGGCAATATGACCGATACGTTCCTGATCTACCCCAAGTCGGGTTTTTACGGCACCGGGTTGATCGTCTCGCCGACCGTTTCTTCGGTGGCGTTGGGGCCGGGGCAGAGTTGCTCCATCATCATCCAGGTGACGGTGGCCGACTGGGCTGCCGGCGGTCTGATTGATGTTAGCGGTGTGGTGGTGCGCAACTCGGTCAATACCCAAAAGGCGGTGGCCGATAACACCTCGGTTCTCTATACCAGCGGCGTGCGCCACGTTTCGTTGGTCGGGCAAGACTCGCTGGTAGATGAGACAGCCGGCAGCACCGACCCAGAGGCGGTGGACCTCAAGGACAACAACTGTCTGTCGCCCCAAGATGGCGCCTGTCGCACTATCCAGCAGGCTATTGACCAGGCCGCGCCCGGCGATCTGATCAAGATCGATCAAGGAGTGTATCACGACGTGATCACCCGGACGTATCAGAGTCAGGTGATCACCCAAACGGCTCTGGTCAACGAGTCGGTGATCTTGCGTGGCGGCTATGACCGGAACGACTGGGGCCAAGACCCGCCCAACCACATCTCGCAGACCACCACCCTCGATCCACAAGGGCTGGGACGGGTGTTTTATGTGGCGCAGGGTGTCACTGTGACGGTGGATCGTCTGACTCTGGTGGGCGGCAACGCCGGGCAGGGGGGAGCGATCTATAACCAGGGCGCCAACCTCACCCTGACCGCCAACCGTCTGACCGGCCACACGGCCAATGATGGCGGCGTCGTCTATCAACAGGCTGGCCGCTTGCTGTTGTGGAACAATATGCTCCACGACAACCAGGCTCTGGCTGACGGCGGGGCGGTTTATGTGCTGGACGGCGTGACCGTGATCCAAAACAATACCTTTTTCCGCAACCAGGCTTCGGGCGCGGGCGGAGCGATCTATGTGACCGCCGGCAATTTGACCGTGCAGAACAATATTGTGGTGACGCATACGGCGACCGACGCGGCTGTCTATGGCAGCCCGGCCGCGGCCTGGCTGGATTACAATGTGTACTATAACAACTCGTCTGGTCATGTCGGTGGGACGCTGACGCTGGGGACGCACGATATGTTGGCCGATCCAGCCTTTGTGGACCCGACGGCCAACCCGCCCAACCTGCACATCGAGAGCGGCTCGGCGGCGCGCGACCGGGGCATGACGGTGGCCGGTTTGACGCTGGACTATGACAATGACCCGCGTCCGCTGGGCCTCCGCTATGACATTGGTGCGGATGAGCGCATTCCCATTCAACGGGTGCTTTTCTATCCCGATGTGTTCACCTCGACCCTGCCCGGTCAGATGGTGGTGATCACGCACACGCTGGTCAACGACAGCGACATCACCGACACGATCACTCTGACGGCGGTGAGCAATCTGGGCTGGACGATGGTGGTCACGCCGCAGTTGGGTGTGCCGTTTAGCATGACTACCGGCGAGCATCGTGTGGTCACGGTCACATATCAGGCTCCGCCCACGTCGGGCGGGCAGACGCAAATCGCCGTGATCACGGCCACCTCCACCGGCGCGTTCGATTGGGTCCAGGATAGCATCAAGGTGCGCGCTCCCGAATGGCAGATCGCCAAACTGGTGCAGCCGGCCGATTCGGTGCGTCCTGGCGGGCGGCTGACCTATACCCTGATCATCACCAACGTGGGCGATCTGGCGACTGCCGGGCCGTACACCATCACCGACGTGCTGCCGACCTATACTCACCTGGTGGTCGCTGTGCCGCCGGCCACGTTCAGCCCACCTGTTGTGCGGTGGACATCTACCGACGTGGTGACGCCGGGTGGTTCGTTCAGCCTGACCCTGGTGGTCACGGTGACGCGGCCGCTGACCGACGGTACGCCTATCGTCAACCGAACCTATGGCATTACCGGCGGCCTGGCATACACGGCAGCCTGGGGGCTTCCGGTGACAGTGACGGCTCATGCGCTGGCCGATGTGAGCGTGATCAAGGTAGCTACATCGAGCAGCGATCCCACCGGGGCGACGGTTCGGCCGGGTGAATGGATCACCTACACCATAACCGTAGCCAATGCGGCCTCTGCCGACGGCCCGGCCTTGAATGTCAGAATACGAGATACGCTGCCGAACAACATAGTGCTGCAATCGGCTACTGCGCCGGTGGTTCAGGCCGGCCGTCTGCTGACGTGGACGCTGGCCGATCCACTGGCCGTGGGCAGTTCGCGCCTGGTGACGGCAGTGGTGCGTGTGACCAGTCCGCTGATCACCGGCACACAGTTGGTCAATACAGCCCTCGCTGCGGCATCCAACATTCCGTCGCCAGTGACGCACACCGTCACCACCACCGTCCGGTCTACCAACAGCATTGCCATCACCAAGACGGTGCATCCGCTGCTGGTTGCTTCGGGCGGCGCGGTCACATATACCATCACCCTCACCAACAGCGGTGACGGCATTGCGCATGTCTCTCTGACCGATGTGCTGGGCGCGGGCTTTAACCCGCCTTCCTATACCACCGTGATGGATGTGCCAGGCCACGGCTGGAACACCGCCGTCGGCACAGCCACCGTCTCATTTGCGGCCACTGCGCCGTTGACCGGCGGCCTGTACTATAACCGCTGGGTCACGGCGACATACGATGCCGTCCAGACGGTGATCAGCCAGGTGGCCCCGCTCAAGGTAGAGCAGCCCATCCTCGGCCTGACCCTGACCAACGACTCGCCGACGATGCTGGGCGCAGCCACCGTGCTGACGGGCGGCATCGGCGGCGGCAGCGACGTGCTGTATCAACTGTCTCTGGGCGACGGCAGCCTGCTTTTGAGCGGCAGCATGTTGCCGGGCGCCTGGCTCACCTGGACGCATACCTATCCGGCTGCCGGTGTGTACACGGCCATCATCACGGTCAGCAACGGGGTCAGCCAGATCACGGCCACCACCCTTATCACGGTGGATGAACTTATCACCGGATTGCAGGCCATCAACAACAGCCCCACCGAACTGGGCAGCCTAACCCATCTCACCGCGACGGTGACGGCGGGCAGCCATGTGGTCTATGCCTGGTGGCTGGGAGATGGAGCGGTGGGCAGCGGCAGCACGTTGAGTCACACCTATCCGGCCATCGGCGTGTACACGGCGGTGGTCACGGCCAGCAACTCGGTCAGCCAGATCACGGCCACCACGCGAGTGACCGTCACCGATGTGCCGATAGCCGGCCTGGTGGCGATCAACAACAGCCCCACGCCGTTGGGCTATCTCACCACGCTGACGGCCACCATCGCTGCCGGCAGCAATGTCAGCTATACTTGGTCGTTCGGCGATGGCGGCACGGCCTACAGCGCGACGGCCTGGCACGCCTATCCGGCAGTGGGCATCTACACGGCCACCGTCACAGCGACCAACTCGGCCAATACCCTGTGGGCCACCACTCGTGTCACCATCACCGATCCGCTGATCGGCTGGGATCGCGCCGTATACACAGCCACAGAAAGTCAGGGGGTGGTGGTTTTGACGGTGACGCTCAGCGCGCCCACGTCTGTCACGGTGACAGTAGACTGGATCGCCGAAGACAATACGGCCATCGGCGGGGCAGATTATGCCCTGGCTGGCGGCACGTTGACCCTGCGGCCCGGTCAGACGATGGCTCTGGCCGCCTTGACACTGTACGACGACCTGGCTTTTGAACCCAACGAGACCCTGACCGTGACCCTGCGTGAGCCGCTCCATGCCGCGTTGGGCGCCATTTCGGCGGCGCAGGTGGTGATCGTAGACGACGATCCCATACCAATGGTCGGGTTTAGCGCAACCAGCTATACGGTGCAAGAAACTGCCGGCTATGCCATCATCACGGTGACGCTGAGCAATCCTTCATCGCAGATCGTCACCGTAGACTATGCCACGTCGGACGGCAGCGCAACTGCCGGCAGCGACTATATGGCCGTCAGCGGCACGTTGACCTGGATGCCCGGCACGGTGGTGCAAACCTTTACCGTGTCGATCCTGGATGATGCGACCTATGATCCCAACGAGAGCCTGAATCTGACCTTGAGCAATGCCGTCAATGCCCTGATTCAGCGGCCCGACCAGGTGACTCTGTTCATTGTGGATGACGAGCCGCCGCCGGTGTACATTGTGTATCTTCCTTTGGTGATGCGCAGCTATTCGCCGCAGATCGGGCGCGATCTGGTGGTGGAGGCCATTCGCATGGTTTCGACCAACCCCCTGGTGGTTGAGGTGACGATCCGCAATCTGGGCGCGGTCAGTGTGCCGTATGCTTTCTGGGTAGACCTGTACGTAGACCCGAACCCGGTGCCTACTAGCGTCAACCAGCTGTGGGACCCGCCGCGCTGTATCTATGGTGGGGCCTGGTTTGTCACCGCTGAGGTTCCGGCCGGTGGCGCATTGACGCTCAGTACCGCTCACTTTGAGCCATCGTATAGCAACTGGCCGACCGTGTTGAGCGGCTCGCATGTGCTGTACGCTCAGGTGGATGCCTATGGCGCCGATACTGGTCTGATCAATGAGGACAATGAGGGCAACAACATTTACGGGCCGGTGCCGCTGCCCTGAGCGGGCGGCTTGGAACAGGTAGCCCTGAAGGGGCGGCCCTCTTGAAGCTGATGCCATCTGGTCACATACCAACCTTCGCAAGGGCGACAGCCTGTCTTTGCGAAGGTTGTTTTGTCCAGGATGTCGGGATCCCGAGCTTGCTCGGTGACACCCCACTCAGTGCGTTAAAATTTCAAGTTGAGGACTCGCCACCGCTCAGGGATCTCGGACAGCCTGCTAGGAGACCGCTGAAAAAGTCTATTTTTACCAAAGGACACCGAGAACACAAAGGTTTACGATACTTTTGAGTCGCCAAAAATGCTTTGTGCTCTTTGTGTCTTGGTGGTGGGCGGTTTTTCAGCACGCTCCTAGTTTTGGAATATGCGGTTGGTTGAGCCTGCCAAAACTAACTGCTGGCCCCCACACCCCACATCGCGCCATTGACAGGGCTTGTATGATATGGTATCATCATAGTGTCTATCCTGTGAGATGATTGCTTTTGAGGCAACCATTTTCGGAGCGGCAAATCCCTGTCTGGTTCCGATTCGTTCGGGACAGGTATGAGTGATGCTATCACTCAATCAGGACACAAAATGAATTCCAAACTGGTAAAAAGCATTTCCGACATCTCGCTGCCCTCCCTTCCTGCCGATCTCAGCCTGGCACATCTGGAGGCTGAACTGTCTCGCATTGACACGCTGGTTCGCCGTGAGGCGCGTCGCTGGCAGCTGGCCGGCCAAAATCCCCAAGACGCTTTTCGTGGATTGCACATTTCAGATGCCGACATCGAGTTGATGCTGGCGCGGCCTTTTCGCCAGAGTTGGGGGCAGATGGCCGCGCTGAGCGACACCGAAGAGCGCGCTTTTGCGCAGGCGGCCCGGCAGGCTGCTGAGCGATCACGCGCCTGGGCCGAAGTGGCCCGTCGGCAGGGGCGGCCGGTGCGCCTGGAATACCTGGCGCAGGCTTTTCAATTGCAGCCTTTTGACCTGGATGCTCTTTTGCTCTGCCTGGCCCCCATGTTGGATCCGCGTTATGAGCGATTTTATGGCTATTTGCAAGACGATGTCACCCAAAAGCGGCCGCGCATCAATTTGATCCTCGATCTGCTCTGCGATGGACGACAGTACGATCCCCTGTCTATGCTGGCGCGGTGGGATGAAGATGCGCCATTGTTCCGGTATCATCTCCTGGAGCGGGTGTCCGAGCCGGCCGGTGACAGTCGAGTTTTGTTGAATCAAAGCCTGGTGGTGGATGAGACGGTGCTGGCCTGGCTGCTGGGGCGATATAGTCCTCGCGGCGACCTCCGTGCGTACATCTCCTGGACGCCCGTGCCGCAGGCGGATGAGGCCTTGTTGACGGCGTCTTTTAAGCAGCAGTTGGCGGCGATGTTGGCGGCGGCGCCGCTCAAACCGCTGATCGCCTTTTGCGGCCCCGACGAGCTGAGTCGGCAGGCCGCCGCGCACAGCCTGGCCGCGCAGTTGGGTCAGGGATTGCTGTCTGTCAATCTGACCGCCGCTGCCGCCGATGGTTTGTCGCTGGCGGAGGTGATTCGCCTGGCCTTGCGCGATGCGCACCTGATCGGCGGTCTGCTTTGCCTGGATGGTTGGGATGTCTGCCTGATCGAAGGACGGCCGTCGTCTGCGCTGCTGTCGTTGTTGTGCGCTCACCCCGGATGGGTGGTTTTGTCTGGTCAGGCTGTATGGCAGATGACCGGCATTGAGCGAGAGCGACGGTTGTTTTGGTTCGAGTTTGCCTTGCCTGAATTTACCCGTCGCCAGGCCTTGTGGCAGCATTTTTTGGGCGAGACGGCCTATCAACCTGATGCCGATATGACCTTACTGTCCGGGCAATTTCAATTGACCAGCGGTCAGATTCGCGATGTGGTGGCAGCAGCTCGCGACATGGCCGCTCAGCGCGGTGAATCGTTGCATGCTGCTGACCTGCTCAAGGCCGCCCGCGCCCATTCCAACCCCCGCCTGGGCAGCCTGGCCCGCCAGATTCGGCCGCGCTACGAGTGGTCGGACATTATTTTGCCGGCCGATCAATTGACCCTGCTGCGCGAAATTGTAGACACCGTGCGCGGCCGCCCGTTGGTGCTGGAACAGTGGGGGGTGGGTAAAAAGCTGGCCTCCAGCGCCGGTGTGACAGTGCTGTTTGCCGGGCCGCCCGGCACCGGCAAGACGATGGCCGCCGAGATCATTGCCAAAGAGTTGGAACTCGATCTGTACAAAATTGACCTTTCGACCATTGTCAGCAAGTATATTGGCGAGACGGAGAAAAACCTGGAGCAGATTTTTCAAGAGGCCCAGAGCAGCAATGCCATTCTCTTTTTCGACGAGGCCGACGCTATTTTTGGCAAACGTTCCGAAGTCAAAGATGCGCATGATCGCTATGCCAATATCGAGATCAGCTATTTGCTTCAGCGGATGGAAGCCTATGATGGCGTGACCATTCTGGCCACCAATTTGCGCGCTAACCTCGATGAGGCCTTTACACGTCGTTTGCAATTCGCGGTAGATTTTCCGTTTCCCGAATCCGAGTATCGCCTGCGCATCTGGCAAACGCTGTTTCCGGCCGATGTGCCGCGCGATGCGGATATTGATTTCGAGACGCTGTCGCGCCGCTTCAAGCTAGCCGGCGGCAACATTCGCAACATCATTGTCAGTGCGGCTTTTCTGGCTGCCGCCGATGGGGGGCGGGTGTCTATGCGGCACCTGGCGCATGGCACCCGGCGCGAGTTACAAAAGATGGGGCGGCTGATCAACGAAACCGACTTGCCGGATTATGCAACTCGATCCTCATAAACGGAGCCTCGCAGGCCCTGGATTGGAGATTTCGTATGTATGGAAAAACGATGGTCAGGCGTGCTGGCTTGAAAACAGCGCTGCCGCAGGCGGCTATGCCGGTTCAACATCATATCACAGACCTTCGCCGCACTGTCATTCAGCCCGATGCAGCTCAACCGGGCCATGTGTTGGCGCTTCAACGTGCCGCCGGCAATCAGGCGGTGCGGGGTTGGCTGCAAGCCAAATTGATGGTGGGGCCGGCCGGGGACTCGTATGAGCAACAGGCCGACCGTGTGGCCGAGCAGGTCTTGGCCGGGGGGCGAGTGAACGAGACGGCCGGTCCATCAGCGGGCGTTCGGCGGCAGGAAGAAGAGGTGCAGACGGCACCTTTGCAGCGGCAGGAAGAAGAGGTGCAGACGGCGCCCTTGCAGCGGCAGGAAGAAGAAGAGGTGCAGACGGCGTCCTTGCAGCGACAGGAAGAAGAAGAGGTGCAGACGGCGTCCTTGCAGCGGCAGGAAGAAGAGGTGCAGACGGCGCCCTTGCAGCGGCAGGAAGA
>CAYVBK010000041.1:0-17106 GCA_964449465.1 uncultured Anaerolineae bacterium | reverse complement strand
CCTTGCAGCGGCAGGAAGAAGAGGTGCAGACGGCGCCCTTGCAGCGGCAGGAAGAAGAGGTGCAGACGGCGCCCTTGCAGCGGCAGGAAGAAGAAGAGGTGCAGACGGCGCCCTTGCAGCGACAGGAAGAAGAAGAGGTGCAGACGGCGTCTGACGGCCAGCGCGACGCCAGTGGAGGGTTTGCCGCCGGGGGCGAGTTTGAAGAGGCCTTGGGGCAGGCCCGCGGCGGCGGTCAACCTTTGCCGTCTCAGGTGCGGCGCGAATTTGAGCCGTCCTTTGGGGCCGATTTTAGCGGCGTGCGGGTGCATACCGGCTCGGACGCAGCCGGCCTGAATCAGGCCATTCAGGCGCGCGCTTTTACGCACGGCCAGGACATTTATATGGGCGCGGGGCAGTACGATTCGGGCAGCACGTCCGGCAAGCGGCTGTTGGCACATGAACTGACCCATACCATCCAGCAAACCGGCGGGCAAAGAGCTGTGCAGCGCGCCAGCAAAGAACAAAAAGAAGCCAACAAAGCGACCATCAAACAGGCTTTGGAGGTGGTTTCGCTGTTGCGTTCTGGCAAATATGCCGAGGCCCAAGAGATCGTGGATCAGCATATCCCATCGGACGTTTTGGATGAAAGCGCGGCCTGGTATGAAAAAGGCAAGCTGTTCAAAAAGATGGGTGGCATTTACAAGCTGGAGCAACTCAAAAGCCAGGCCAAAGTCCTTCATCAGCGGTACGACAGTGCCAATGATGACAAGGAAAAAGAGGTCGTGGCTCAAGCAGTCAAAAAGTTTGCTATGGACAACTATTTCCCGCTCATGAATGAGGTCAAAAAACTGTCTTCCAGCGGGGCCGTGCGCATCATCTCCAAGCTGGCTTTCCACCTGATGTCGAGCATTGACCCGGACGTGGTGGAAGAGGATCGCCAGATCAAAGAGATGCGCAAAGGTTTGAACACCCAGTATATGAAGCTGGAAACCTCGCTAGAGCCGTATGCCACGCGGGCCGGCAAAACATGGGATGTCAATCGTCCCGAAGACCTGGAAGGCATCCTGGCCGCGCTGGCGGTCGAGAAAAGAGGCACCGAGGGTGAGTTGCTGGACGAAGCGATTGATATGATTGAGCAGGATGTGGCCGAAAATGAGCGCACTTCTAGCGGCTATTTTGGACAGATGGAAGACATCACCAAGGCCGGTGGGGTCAAGGTGAATATGGACCTGGCCAAAGAAATAGACCAACTCAAAGCGATGCTGCGCCAAAAAGGTAACCTCAACCCGATCACCGGGCGCACCAACTATCCCGAATTGCTCAACATCAAAAACCCGCTCACCGACAAGACTTTGTTTGAAGAGATGCCCGATATACGCGGCAAAGACATCACCGACCTGAGCATCCCCAAGCCCACCGGCGACGATGTGGATGTGACGGCGACGATGGATGTTTCTGGCACGGCGATGACTGTGACCTATAACAAGAGCGATATGAACTTTCCCGAAAGGTTCTCGCTGCTCAAGCAGGCCGTGGCCAAGATCAAGGCTGCCGGTATCACCAATATTCCGGCACTCGATGTCCATATCCCCAAAACAGGGCGTGCCCTGAGTGTGACTGCCGACAATCCGCCGATGGAAGGCACCAAGGTTTCGCGTAACGAATTTGTGGCTCCTTCGCACCTGCATATGAGTTCAGCGGCATTGGGTACGCCGCTGGACAGTGCGCGCACCTATCAGGGCAAAAAAGAGTATGTCTATTCCTCCACGGCGCTTGATCCCAGCGGGGTGGCGACACTGATCCACGAGTTTGGTCACGTGTTGCACTATTACAGCTCGCCCAGCAAATATCACGGTTTGCACGGCGCATCGTTCAAAGGCCCCGCCACCCAGGTTGCCAACCAGGTTAGTGGATATGCCGGCCAAAAACCGCGCGAGTTTGTCGCCGAAGCCTTTATGGGTGCCGTCTATGGCCGGACATTCAGCACCGAAGTTTCCCAGATGTACCAGGACCTGGGCGGTCCCTCTCTCAGCGGCCTGGTGCCGCAGGGCACCGGCAACCTTCTCGCACCGACCTAACACAACAATGCCAGATTCCAGCAAGCAGGTTGGGTTGAGCACAGTGAAACCCAACCTGCGAACCGGATGACGCCCAAATTTGTGGGATGGCAGGCAGTGACTGCCCATCATACAAGGCTTGACAAGTTATCTGGTCTGGTGTAGTATAGAGAATATCTTTAGTGCGCCTGGAGGGTGAACCATGTCTGTTCCACTGCATGCCGCCAAACAAAATCAACCGGTCACTGTCAGGCAGCCTTCTATTCCTGACTCACCGGTCTCTGACTTATCTCCAGCCGAGCTCCAAAACGCGCCCGGAGTCCTCAAACAAGCCCTCCATTTGCCTCAAACTCTTTCCTCACACCAAGTATTGACCCTGCAACGGCTGACCGGCAATTATGCAACCACCCGACTGGTGCAGCCGCAGTTGATGGTCGGCCCGGCCGGTGACCGCTATGAACAAGAAGCCGACCAGATTGCCGAGCGGGTGATGTCTGGCCCGCCGGTGGCTGCGCCGCCGGTGCGCCGGCAGGATGAAGAACTCCAGACCAGTGCCATCTCTGGCCCGTCTCTGGCTGCCTCGATCACTCCGTTGATTCGTCGTCAGGAAGAAGAGGATGTGCAGACTGCGCCCTTGCAGCGTCAGGAAGAGGAAGAGGTGCAGACTGCGCTGGCAGTGAGGCGTCAGAGTTCGGGAAATAGCGGCTTTGCGGCCGGAACTGCCTTTGAAAACAAGTTGTCGCAAGTCCAGGGCGGTGGCAAATCGCTGCCCGAATCGGTGCGCTCCGAGTTTGAACCCCGCTTTGGCGCCGATTTTAGCGGCGTGCGTGTGCATACCGGTGGTGAGTCTGCCGATTTGAACCAGGCCATTCAGGCCAGGGCCTTTACGCACGGCCAGGATATTTATATGGGCGAGGGGCAGTACGATCCCGGCAGCACAGCCGGCAAGCGGCTGCTGGCGCACGAACTCACTCATACCATCCAACAGACCGGCGCGCCGGGTGTGGCTCAGCGCGATGGCACCCAGCGCGAAGGCCGTGAATTTACGGTGGGCTGGAAAAAAATAGAAGAAGAGGACGAAGAAGAGGACCAGGAAGAGGATCAAGACCAGAAGACAGAGCGTCAGGTCAAGGGTGGCACCTCGGGCTGGAAAGAGCAGACCTCACAAACCGAGACTACCGAACAGATGGTAGGCGGCGGTACCGTCAAGACCGAAAAAACCGGGTCACAGATGCACGGCACTCAGGCCTTGATAGAGCATATTGTCACCGTTAAAGACGATACCATCGAAGAAGCGGTGCAGGTATTGGCCCTGGCCGGCGCGTTCGGCGAGGCTTCGGCCCGCAAGGTGCTGCAAAAAGGGTCGCTCCAGTTATCCGCAGAGGGGTCGGCCAAGGGCGAGGCGGTCAGTCAGGCCTACGGCAAAGTAGGTCAGCAAACCACCAAGGCCAACATTGAACTGGGTGGCCATGTCTTGGGCGTGATTCAAGGGATCAAATACCTGGCCCAGGCCGGGGTGGATGTGCATGCCGGCGGCGAGTTGGCCGGCAAACTCACCGCTCAATATGGGCCGGTAGGTGCCGAACTGGCCGGCAAGTTGCAGGCTTTTGTGCGCGCTGCGGCCGATTTTGGCGGTTCTTTTGAGTTTGAGCGAATCGGGCCGATCATCACCAAAATAGAGGCTGCTTTGATGGGTCAGGCCAAAATTGGCGTGGAAGCCTCGGCCGAAGGTTCATTTACGGTCAAATTTGGCGAGGTGGTTGCGCTCAAAGCATCTGGCAAGGCCGAGGGCTTTGCCGGCGCGCAGGCCAGCTTTAAGGGGGGCGCTCGCTTTAGCCTGAGCGACTTTTTCAAATTGGGCTTTGGCGCAGAGCGCAAAGAGAACGAAGAAACAGGCGATATCGAAGAAAAAGACGCCTTTGCGATGAACTATGGCCTGGCCCTGTGGGGCAAGGCTCAGGCAGAGGCCGGGGCCAAAGGATCGCTGACCGGTGCGATCAGTATGAAGGTCAAGGATGTGGAGGCCGACATTACGGCCAAGGTGGAGGGCCTGGCCGGCGCCGATGCTTCGGCAGAGGCCAAGTTTGGCATCAGTCTGACCGGCATTGTGGCCAGCGCCAAAGCAGAGGCTTTTGCCGGTGCCAAGGCCGAAGGGACTTTGAGCGGTTCGATCAAATACAAAGGCAAGGCCATTTTCAAGATCAGCGGCAAGGCTGGCGTTTCGGCCGGTGTGGGCGGCGAGATTGGCGGCGAGTTTGAATTTGGCGCCGGCAAGCTCAAGATCGGCGGCGCATTGGCCGGGGCTCTGGGCATTGGCGGCGAGATTGAGCTGAACATCGAAATAGATTTTGCTCTGCTGGCCCAGGCTATCTTTGACCTGATCGCCGCCAAGTATGCCCAATACCTGCGCGACAAGCAGGCCCGTCAAAAACGCGCCATATTGTTTGCCGAAGACGTGACCGGCGTCTCGCAAGCGCCAGGAGGTGTGGGCGAGGCCGAGATCAAAGATCAGGTCAAGGCCGTTGTTCAAGAGCCGCTACGCCTGTATGCCGAAAAGAAAGCCACCCAGGGCAAGCACTGGATCAAAAAGGAAAACATTCAACAGATCATTGACGAGCAGGTGGTGCTGAATCCGGCGTTGGAAGTGCTGCTGGCTTCACCGCATGCCGACCGGGCTTTGGAAGAAGCGGTGCAAACGATTTTCGGCATACCGGTCGACGCGATTAAATTTCGGCAAGGTACCATCTCTCAATTCGGCATTACCGAAGACCTGGCCAACGAGAAAAAAGTCAAAGGAGTGCTGCGTCAGCCTTTCCTCGAATATGCCCAGAAAAAGGCCACCAAAGGCACGCAAGGCGCCAAAGCGACCAAAATTGAGGCGATCATTAACAAAAATCTGCCTACCGAGTTGATGCAGCCGGCCGCTGAGCCATGGATCAAGGATGCCATCATTGAGGCCTTTGCCGGCAATGACCCCAGCGCAGTGCAAGACCTGCAAGTTCGTGTGGTCAGCACCACCGGAACGTTTGGCCGCACCAACACCTCGGTGACAGTGCCCAAGTTTGACCTCAAGCCCGCCGGCGTTGAAACGGTGCAAAAGCAGGCCGTCGAGAGCGCCGTGCTTCAGCCGATCAAAGATTATATTGCCAAAAAGAGCAGTAAAGGGGCCAATTGGGTCAAGAAAGAAGAGATCGAGTCGCTGGTCAACAAGCACCTGCCCTCCAAGTATATGGGCAGTGCCAATGTGACAACCTGGCTGGCCGAGGCCGTCACCAAAGCTTTTGGGCAGGACTCGACCCATGCCAATCGTCTGGCGCAGGTTGTTTTTCAGAAAAAGACTGTGACGGGTATGCTGGGCAGTCAATCTGACCAGATCGAGGCGACCACCTTTACGCTCAAAGACGAAGCCACCCAGCTCAAGGCCGTTGCCAAAGACAAGGTCAAAGCGGCTCTGCTCAAGCCCTTCCAGGAATATGCACAGAAAAAGACCGCCAAGGGCAAAGACTGGATCAAAAAAGAGCGCGTTGAGGCATTGATTAACTCCAATATCCCTCAAGAACTGTTAGTTGATGAAGCCAATGCCATCGTCGGCGTCAAAGAGGCGGCGCAAGAGGCTTTTGGCGATTTTCAAGAATTTGAGGTGTCGTTTACCACCATCACGCGCATGATTGGCAAGGATTACAAGCAGGCTACACTCACCAAATTCACGCCCAAGGATGACAAAGTCAAGCAGGTGGCGCAGGCCAAGATCGAGGCGGCCATTTTGCAACCATTGACCACCTATGTGCAAAAGAAAAAGGAGCGGGGCAACGAATGGGTCAAAAAGCCCCAGATTGAGGAGGTTTTGAACAAAAACCTGGGGCAGGAGTATATGGCCAACGCCACCAATGTCCAGGCTGCGGTGACCTCGGCGGGCAAAAAGGCTTTTGGCAAAGATTCGGCCCAGCAGGATATTTTGGAGCAAATTACGGTGCAAATTGACACGGTGCCGGGTCTGATCAGCAGCTCGAAAAAGATCACCGTGACTGCTCTCCAGATCAAAGATGAAGCTCAGGCGCGCAAAGCAGTCACGCAAGACAAGATCAAGGCAGCCGTATTGGAGCCGTTCAAGGCCTATGCGCTGAAAAAAGCGAAAAAAGGCACCAGCTGGGTCAAGCAAGAGCGGGTTCAAGAGCTGATTCGCAGCAACCTGTCTACCGAGCAACTGAACGTTGAAGAGGCGGTGTTAAAGGCCGGCCTGGCCGATGCAGCCAAAGAGGCTTTTGGCGAGTTGGAAAATTTTGAAATCAAGATTACCCATCCCACCGGCTTTTTTGGTGGCACCTCGACCGTGTTTGAGTTGACCCAATTCAAGATCAAGGACACGGCTCTGGTTGAGGCGAAAAAGGCGGTCATCGTGACAGCGCTGCAAGAGCCGCTGACCGAGTATGCCAAAGAAAAGGCGGTGAAGGGCTTGCATGGCATCAAAAAAGAGCGGGTTGAAGAGATTATGAACAAGAACCTGCCGACCAAGTATTTACAGTCTACCACGGCCAGCGCGGCCCAGGTGCAAGACTGGGTCAAGGAAGCGATTATCGGCATCTTTGGCGTCAAAACCATCAAAGACCTCAATGTGCAGGTTCAGGATGTGACCAAATGGGCGCGTGCCAAAAAGATTGTATCCATTACCGCTTTTGCGCTTCAAGAGAACGAGATCAAACGGCAGGTTATTCAAAAGGTGATGCCGGCGTTTGAGGTATATGCCCGCAAGAGCAAGGGCGGCGTGACTCTGCAGGGCATTCAGCAGGTCATCAACCAAAATGTCGCATCGGACTATTTGCAAACTGCCGAAGCGGATGACGGAATCACCCAGGCGGCCAAGTTGATCTTTGGCGGTCGCATCACCATCACCGTGCAGCAGGGCAAGGTGATCAACTTTACGCCCTGATCGAGAGGAGAGCCATGTCTTATACTCCATCCCCACTCAAGCACTGGTTCAGCCACAAAACCCGTGTCTCTATCGAATTGCCTATCGGGTGGGAGCAGGATGAAGAGGATGAGCGGTTGGTGATTTACCGGGATACATCTGCCGCGCACGAGTGGCCGCCGACCCTACTGATTCGGGTGATCCACATTCCCTTTGCCGCCGACGAGCCTCACCTGGAGTTGGCACGACAGATCGTGGACGTATCTCGCCCTAACAAACAAATCCTTTCGCACAGCAAGATGGACGTGGATGGGTTTGACGGGGTGGTGGATGTGTTGAGCTATGATGAAGAGCAGGTCGGACATACGGTGATTCACTATCAGGTTTTTGTGAATGTGCCGCCGCTGATTTATAGCTTTTCGGGTATGGCGCAGCGAGAACATGCTCAGAGTTGCCTGCCGGTCTTTCGAGCTGCTGTTCAATCGGTTCGGTTTATTCCGCCGGACAAGGCGCGTGGATGACTAGGCCGGATATGATCAGCTATTTTAATCCCGATTTGCACCTTTCCATCCTTGTGCCATCCGAATGGAAAGGGCAGATGGTCAACGAGGCACAGTTGCGCCTTTTGGGTTGGCCGGAGCCGCGTTATCACGATTATCGCCCCACGATGAGTTATCTGTACGCCCGGCCGCAGGGATATGGCGCAGACTGGCTTGAGTCGATCATCGTCCAGTCGGAGCGCGAAATGCGCCGGGATTATAATCAGTTCAAGTTGGAGCGCGAATGTCGTTTTATGTTGAGCAGTGGGGCGTCGACCTATGTGCGTTGGTTTATCTGGCAGGATTCAGACAGCGGGCTGCGGTTTGCTCAGCTTCAATCCTTTGTCCGCGCCAGTAAAATGTCCATGTATTTGATCAATGCGGCTACGCTCGAACCGTTGAAAAACGGGCACATGCCGATATTTGAAGCCATTCTCAAATCAACCCGAATTATTCCCCCTTTGCAATCAGGAGAGACCCGGTGAGTGAATCCAAAACCATTCTTGAAATCGTGACCGACTTTTTGAGGCAAGATCAATGGCCTTTTGTCCCGTTGGGCGATCAGCCATTGTTGCACACCAATTTCAAGGGACACAACGGGCAGTGGAGTTGTGTGGCGCAGGCGCGCGAGGAAATGTCGCAGTTTGTCTTTTATTCCGTCTGCCCGGTCAACGTGCCGGAGCATAAACGCCTGGCGATGGCCGAGTTTATCACCCGGGCCAATTATGGTATGGTGATGGGCAATCTGGAAATGGACATGAGCGACGGTGAAGTTCGCTACAAGACGAGCATCGATGTAGAAGGAGATCGCCTGAGCCCGGCACTGGTCAGACAGGTGATTTATACCAATGTGGTAACGATGGATCAATATCTGCCCGGCATCATGAGCGTCATCTATGGGCAAATGTCGCCGCTAGAGTCTATTGCTCAGGTGGAAAGATAAGCCTGGAAAGGAGGCATATCTATGTCTGGCCTTGTATCAGCAGTTCAATCGGGACGTAAAGGGATTCGAGCCAGGTCTCTACAGCCTGCGGCCGTCGTGCCAGCACAGCCGGGGCGTTCTGTGTTGCTTCAGCAAGCCATCGAATCTCCACAGACTGCATCGCCTGCCGATATAGCGACCTTGCAGCGTATGGCGGGCAATAGCGGCGTGGCCCGGCTTATCCAGACCAAATTGATGGTGGGGCCGGCGGGCGATCCTTTGGAGCGTGAGGCCGATCAGGTGGCCGATCAGGTGTTGAACGTATCCAATGCCAATTCACCCCAGGCGCAACGCCAGATGGACGAAGAAGAGGTACAGACCGCCCGCGTGCAGCGGCAGGCGGAGGAAGAAGAGGTACAGACCGCCCGTGTGCAGCGGCAGGCGGAGGAAGAAGAGGTACAGACCGCCCGCGTGCAGCGGCAGGCAGAGGAAGAAGAGGTACAGACCGCCCGCGTTCGACGGGTTGGTGGGGATGATGGCTTTGAGGCCAGCGATGAATTTCAGTCGCAGTTGGAGAGCAGCAAGAGTGGCGGCAAGTCATTGCCCGACCATGTGCGCGCCGAGTTTGAGCCACGGTTTGGCACCGATTTCAGCGGGGTGCGTGTGCATACCGGCGCTCAGTCGGCGCAGTTGAATCAGAGTGTGCAGGCGCAGGCATTCACGCACGGCAACGACATTTATTTCGACGCCGGGAAATACGACCCGGACAGTACCGCAGGAAAACACTTGCTGGCGCACGAGTTGACGCATACCATCCAGCAAGGGGTAAGCGCGCCGGGGTCGGTGGCGCGGGTTCAGCGGTTAAGCAAAGCACAAAAGCAGCAAAACCAGAATAAAATTCAGGGTGGGCTGGATGTGATGAAAGAGTTGCGTAATGCGGCATGGAGCAAGGCCGAAACGCTGGCCAACGCCAATATCCCCAACACCATTCTCGATCAAAAGGCCGGCTTTTTTGAAAAAGGTGCATTGGCCAAGCATCTGGGCGGCGTGTACATGCTGGAGCAGAAAAAGAATGACGCCAAAGCCATATATAACGACTCGTTGCAGGCTGATGACAAGCCCAAGAGGCTCCAGGTAGCCAACCAGGTCAAGCAATTTTTGCTCACCAATCTTCCCAAAATCGAGACACAGGCCAAAAAGCTCAGTTCAGATGCCGCCGCGCGGGTTATTTTGAAAATGGCACGCCATCTGATGAAAAGCATTCACCAGGATGTCATCACTGACGAAAGAAACCTGCGTGCCACACAAACGGGTTGGGAGACTCAGTATGCGACTTTGGAGAATGACCTGACTCCCTATGCCAAGCGACAGGGCAAGAGCTTTAGTAATGTGACTACGGCCAATGATTTGCCGACATTGGCTCGCGTTTTTGCCGCATTGCCCAGAGGCGCCAATAATGCGTTGACTGCTTTGGCCATGCAGATTATCGAGCAAGAAGTAGCACAAACAGAGCAGACCAGTGGATATTTTGGCACCAAGCAAAAAATTGATTCATCGACCGGCGGCGGAATTGATGTCCAACTCAATCTGAACACCGAGATAAACAAGCTCAAGACTATGCTGTTGGACGCTGCAAATCGTCACCCATTGACCCATCGCACACTTTACCCTGAACTGCTCAACCTCAAAAATCCCAACACCGGTCAGACCTTGTATGAAGAGTTGCCCGAGTTGAGCGGGGTGACAGCAACTGTTGCTCCGACCGGGCTGGATCAAGAGGTGACGCAAACGGTAGACGTTTCAGGAACCAATATGGATGTCACCTATAATACAAGTGATGTCAACTATGCCGAGCGGTTGACCAATCTCCGTAGCGCAGTGACCAAGATCAAAGCTGCCGGATTTACCAATATTCCTGCTTTGGATGTTCATATTCCCAAATTTGGCCGTGCATTGGCCGTCACCGCCGATAATCCACCCAAAGAAGGTAGCAAGGTCAGTCGCAACGAGTTTGTGGCGCCCGATCACCTGCATATGAGTTCTGCTGCTCTAGGCACTCCGCTCACCGATGTGTGGGATAATCCAACTACCGGGCAAAAAGAATACAAATACTCTTCTACCGCTCTCGACCCTACCGGTATAGCCACTCTGGTGCACGAATTTGGTCACATTTTACACTATGTGACTTCTCCCACCAAGTATCACGGTCTGCATGGGGCATCGTTTGCTACCGGTCAGCTAGTCAATACGGCGATGAAAGTCAGCGGCTATGCCACGGGCAATCCACGTGAGTTTGTCGCCGAAACCTTTATGGGCGCCGTTTATGGTCGCAACTTTGGCAATGACATCAAGCAGGTGTATAATGCTTATGGTGGCCCCTCGTTGAGCGCTTTGGTAGCACAAGGCACCGGTAATATGCTGCTGCCGGTGTAATTGCTGATGAGCCTGGGCGGATTCTGGCCCGTTTGAGCCGTTGTAAACTGTTATGGGCATTTGCGTTGGGCCGGTGAGGAGACGACGGTGATTGATGAAATAGATGAAGTGCTGCGCCAACTGCTGGTGCGCGAGTTGCCGGTCAAAAACGGCGAAATTGACATCAAGTTCGATCAGCCCAAGCGCGAATGGTCCGGGCGGCTCAGCCGTCCTACTCTTAATCTGTTCTTGCATCGCATTCAAGAGAACCAAAAGCTGCGGCAGACCCAGCCGATGTGGGAGACGCGCCACAACCCCGACGGTTCTTTTTCACAGCGACGCAAGCCGGTGCGGGTAGACCTGCATTACATGATCACCGCCTGGGCCACCGACCCCGAAGACGAGCATCGCCTGTTGGGACGTGCTATTTCATCTCTGTTCCGTCACGAGTATTTGCCCAGCGACATGTTGCCCCCCAGCCTGCAAGACCAGCCGGTACCGATTCCGATTATGATTGCCAAGCAAGATGAATTGCAGGACACCTCTTTGATGTGGAGCGCCATGGACAATGAAATGCGCCCATCGATGGCCTGTGTCATTACTCTGGCTGTAAATCCCTATCAATTTTACGAGACACCATTGGTGCGCACGCGCGAATTGATCGTCGGCCAGTCGCCAACGCCGCCGCTTCGACAATTGGAGCCAGATGCTGGCATCGAGCGGTTCTGGACGGTCGGCGGGCGATTGCGCAGCCGTCAGCCTATCCATGCCCTACGCATGGTTTTGGTTGAGCAAGGATTGGATATTCCTCTACAGACAGACGGTTATTTTATCGTTCCGCATCTGAGGCAAGGTGAGTATACGCTCCAAATCACCGATGATGGTCAGCCGGCTCGTCGTTTTTCGATTGCTGTACCATCGCCAGATTATGAACTAGAGATATAATAAAAAAAGATAGAGCATGCGAGACATTCAGGCTTGCAGCCAGATAGCTTGCCTGACTCGACATGCAGAAAGGAGGAAGAAACTCGTTTCAATCTCAGATACTGTTCGGTTTGTGCAACCAAGCAAGCATCAAGGCAAGCACCAATTTCTCATATTGAAAGGAGATTAGAATGCCAGAGTATCTATCGCCTGGGGTCTATGTTGAAGAGCTTGATCTGGGACCCAAGCCCATTGAGGCCGTCGCGACGGCCGTAGCGGCCTTTGTTGGTTTTACCGAAAAGGCCGAGTATGAGCGGCAAGTGGATGGCGAGCGCGTGATCGAAAACGTGCTGAACAAGCCTCAACTGATCACCAGTTGGGCACAATATCGGCAGCGCTATGGTGATTTTGTCGAGGGTGCCTATCTGCCTCATGCCGTGTATGGCTATTTTAACAACGGCGGCACGCGCTGCTATGTGGTCAGTGTCAAGACCATTGGCAAAGCGCAGACGGCTCTGTTGGGCACCGATGGCAAACCGCACCTGATCGTCAAGGCCAGACAGTCCGGCTATAGCGGGCTGCGACTGCGGATCAAAGTGGATGCGCCCGAGTTGCCTGCGGGTGAGTCTCAAGAAGGCCAGGCGACCGAGCCATCCTTCACTTTGACCGTCGAAAAGCAAGGTTTGAGCGGTGCCTGGCAAACCAAGCCAGAGTGGGTCTATCCCGAAGTCAAGCTGGCTCAGGTAGAAGAAGAAGGCGTCAGCAAAATCAAGGTAGCTTACAAGAACAACAAGGCGCCCGAACTGATCGAACTGCTTGTGCCTGAAGAGGGTGGCCCCATTGACAAAGTGTGGCCCAAAACTCAGCAGCAAAGCCTGAATCTGGAGCCCAAGCAACTGGCCGCTCCTACTTTTTCCGAATTCAAAGGTGATGTGGTCGAGCGAACGGGCGTCGAGGGGCTGGAGGCGTTGGATGATGTGACCATGCTCATCGTGCCGGACCTGATGACGGTTCCACCTGGCGAAAAGCTCGACTTGACAATGGTCAAGGCTGTGCAAATTGCCATGATCGGACACTGCGAAAAGGCCGGAGACCGTGTGGCCATCCTCGACTCGCCACCCAACATGACCCCGCAAGAGATCAAGACATGGCGGATGGACACGGCCGGGTATGATTCAAGCTATGCTGCGTTGTACTATCCCTGGATCCAAATCCTGGATCCCGTCTCGAATCGTCCCATCTATATTCCACCGTCAGGACACATGGGCGGCATCTGGGCGCGCAATGACAATACCCGCGGTGTACACAAATCGCCAGCCAACGAGGTGGTGCAAGGAGCCATCGGCCTGTCATACAACACCACCAAAGGGGAGCAGGATACACTCAACCCCATCGGCGTGAACTGCATCCGTAGCTTCCCGGGGCGTGGGATTCGTGTTTGGGGTGCCAGATCCCTGTCCAGCAACCCTTCCTGGAAGTACATCAGCATCCGTCGTTTGTTCAACATGGTCGAAAAATCCATTCAGAACAGCACGCAGTGGGTGGTCTTTGAGCCGAACGATCCCTTCTTGTGGGCGCGCGTTCGTCGCGATGTTTCGGCCTTTTTGATCACGCTGTGGAGCGATGGCGCGCTGTTTGGCGGCTCGCCCAATGAGGCTTTCTTTGTCAAGTGCGACGCCGAAACCAACCCGGTCGAAATGCGCGATCTGGGCCGACTGATCATCGAGATTGGTCTGTGCCCGGTCAAGCCGGTCGAGTTTGTCATCTTCCGCATCAGCCAGTGGGCCGGCGGCGGATAAAAGTTGTGCGCCATCTCGCTTGTGTGTGGCTATTTATTTCTATGATTCCAGAGGAGGTAATCAAACATGCCTGCAATTCCATATATGGGTGGTTCCGACCGAGCTGCGGCTCCAACTGAAGACCCTTTGCTGGGCTTTAATTTCAAGCTCGAAATCTCGGGCACTCTGGCCGGCTTTTTCACCGAAGTGAGTGGTGTCGGGTCAGAGCATGAGGTGATTGAGCATAAAGTGGTGGATGAGAATGGCCACGAAATCATCCGCAAGATCCCTGGTCGTTTGAAATGGGGCGATGTCACCCTCAAGCGTGGTATCACGTCGGATATGCAAATCTGGACGTGGCGCGATACGGTTGTGGCCGGCAAAATGGGTGACGCGCGGAAAAACTGCACCATCACCATGATGGATCGCAAGTACGAGCCGGTAGCGATCTGGCACTTTGCCAACGCCTGGCCCTCCAAAGTGACCGGCCCCAACTTTAAATCGGACAGCAACGAGTTTGGTGTGGAAGAGGTGGTCATCGTTCACGAGGGCGTATACCGCGAAAAGTAAGCCCTGTCGGCCGCTTTGCTTCATAGGGGTGAAATTTTTTCGGAGCAAAACCTTTTCGGATCGAAATCTTTGTTGGATCGAAATCTTGGCCTCGGGATTCTTTCGCCCCTATGAACTCTGATTCTCAATGTATCAACAAGGAGCAAATGATTTATGAGTCTGCAAACTGAGTTCGAGTTTACTTTGCCGCGCGGGTATGTGGATCGAGATGGCAATGTGCATCGGCATGGGGTGATGCGCCTGGCTACGGCGATGGACGAGATCACGCCTTTGCGCGATTTACGCGTGCGTTCAAATCAGGCCTACCTGGTCATTGCCTTGCTCTCGCGCGTCATTGTCAAACTGGGCAACTTGCCGCAGGTGACAACCAGCACCATCGAAGGGCTGTTTGCCGCTGACCTGGCGTATTTGCAGGCTTTTTATCGTCAGATCAACGAACAGGGCACCAGTCGCCTCACCCTGCGTTGCCCCGATTGTAATGCCGAATTTGAGCTAGATTTGACCGATTTGGGGGGATCGTAGGCTACCCCCTGGATCGCCTGCATGAGGAGGTAGCCTATATTGCCTATCACTTTCACTGGCCTCGCGAAGAGATTATGAACCTGGAACATACTGAGCGCAAAAGGTGGGTGGAAGAGGTAGCCAAGATCAATCGCAGGCTGAGTGGAGTGACCAAAGAGAGTTGAAATGGCCTCTGTTTCGATTGCTCCTGTCGTAGTAGGCTCGGTTAGCCCGGTTTCCGATTTTCGCTTTGGCCTGGAACTGAGCGGTTTGGTGGTAGGCTGGTTTACTGAGTGTGGCGGCCTCACCATCACACGCAGTGTATTTCCGGTGCAAGAAGGCGGCGTGAATGATTATATTCATCAGCTACCTGGCCAGGTCGGCCGCACCAACATCACTTTGAAAAGAGGCGTTGCCGATTCAACGCTGTGGGATTGGTTTCAAAAAGGTCAGTATGATGGTCAGGTCGAACGACGCAACATCAGCATCATCTTGCTCGATCAAGAGCAGATCGAGTTGGAGCGATGGAATCTGGTGGATGTGTTTCCGGTTAAATGGTCGGTATCTGATCTGATCGCATCGGATAATACGATTGCCGTTGAAACAATAGAGATGGTTTGTGGCGATTCGGGCGAGAGTAGTGGCGGCGCAAGTCCGTCGCCTGCTCCTAAACAACAAGAGCTCAAGATGGACCCGACTCGCCTGAACCAACTGGCACATCACGTTTGCGATTTGTTCAGGCAAGATGTTCGGTGGGAGCGAGATCGCCTGGGACGAGGCTGGTCCTAAAAACCAGGCTGGTCGTAAAGACGAGGTCTCTGTATCAGAAAGGATTGTTGCTGTGGCAGTGCAAATTATGCCATCGGTGGTGGGCTCGGTAAACCCGGTAGCCGGTTTTCGGTTCGGGGTTGAAATCGCCGATCGGACTGTGGCCTGGTTTACCGATTGCAGCGGTTTGACCATTGAGCGGACGGTCTATTCGTATGAAGAGGGTGGGGTGAACAGCTATGTTCATCAACTCCCCGATCGCATCAAGTACACCAATGTAGTCTTGAAGCGGGGCATTGGCGACGAGACGCTGTGGCAATGGTTTCAAAAAGGTCTGTACGATGCCAAGATCGAGCGTAAAAATATCTCGATTCTTCTCTACAGCACCGACCGCCAGTCGGTCAAGCGGTGGAACCTGGTGCGCGCCTTTCCGGTCAAATGGAGCGGTCCCGAGTTCAAGGCCGACAGCAACCAAATCGCCATCGAAACGCTCGATATTGTGCATGAAGGAATGGCCGTAACCGGCTGGGAATAAGCCGGATCCACTGAAAAAGAATGAGAACAATGAACGAGTTGAAATAAGGATAATGTCATTAGGCGATTTGACGGACGAATGGCCTTTTTTCAGCAAAACTCCAAGCTGGACATAGCTTGGCCAGGTGAGCACACCAGATGAGCATAGAAAAAACAACACCCGAAGAGCATACCGAATCCTCTGGCCAGGCCGATCTTTTGGCGCGTTCGGTTCAGTCCAGGGCGCAGTGGGGACATCAGATGCTATCGCCCTGGCTGCAACGTCTGGCGGCCGGGCAGGGGGGGGTGGCTGTTGAGCCAACCCGGTTTGCGCGCATGTCTCTGTCTGGCGTGCAGACGCTTCCCATTGTCGAACATGTGCAACGCGTGATCGGGCAGGTTGCGGTGTGGCAGCCCGAAGCTGGGGTGGCCTCCCCTGCCTCTATTTCTCATTTCAATGAGCAGATTGTTAACCGCTTTCCGGATGTCGAAGCGCGATTTGTTTCTCGCCCAACCGAATCGCAAGCCTCGCCGTCGCCCGAGCCGCTGCCATTAGCGAGCGCCGCTGAGCCGGTCACCGCGGCGACATCGTCCGCGACGACATCGTCCTCATCCGAACGTTCGATTTCTTTTCGCGAGTTATCTGCTTTATCGGCCGATGCCGAGGCCAGATTGATGAATACTGGCACCGCTGCCCCGTCTCCACCTCCTGTGATGCCGTCTTTTTCTCCACCTCCTGTACAAAAGACAACCGCTCAGCCTGCGCCTATTCGTCGTTCTCGCCTGCGTCCTCGATCTCATGTTGAAGAGTTAACTCCAGGTGGGCGTAGTACCTGGTTTCCTGATACAACTCAGCCTGTTCAGCGGCAGGCCAATCGTTCTTTGCCAACCGAATCTGATGAATTGACCCCGACGGAGCCATCCAGTTCCCCTTTTGAGTTAGCACGGCCTTTCGAGCCGACAAGGTTATCGAAAGCGCCGGAGGCCGAGTCATCGGTGGAGCGGCCCGTGCAGCGAGCGGTTCGCCCGGAAAGTGCAATCGCGCCGGCGGCAGAGCCGGTGGTTGAGGCGGTGGACGCCGGGACAGCGGCGGCCAGGCCACCCGTGCAGCGAGCGGCTCGCCCGGAGAGCGCAATTGCGCCGGCGGCAGAGCCGGTGGTTGAGGCGGTGGACGCCGGGACGGCGGCGGCCAGGCCACCCGTGCAGCGAACGGTTCGCCCGGAGCGCGCAATTACGC
>CAYVBK010000040.1:0-49781 GCA_964449465.1 uncultured Anaerolineae bacterium | reverse complement strand
ATCACCATCATTTCCTATTGACAGCTATGAACCCGACCCTATCTGAACGGTTACGGGAAGACTTTGTCGTATATGTCTTTTGCCTCTGTTTATCATATTTTCCACTCAGAGAAACGCGCGATGGACCGAGGCTATTTGAGCATATATCATGTTTAGCGGCTAAAAGATATTTGCAAGGTGAGGCGATTGGCTTTGGGTCTCCTCGTCAGGAATTGCCATCCTCATTTGAAGAGGCCATAGCTGATCTATGCAAAAAAATGGGAGAAGGCGGAGGCTACAAAGCACAGCCTGTGCTTGCTCGCAAAGATGACACACTGGACATCGTTGCGTGGAAAAATTTTACTGACAGACGTCCAAGCAAACTACTTTTGTTTGGACAATGCGGAGCGGGCCGTAACTGGGCTGACAAACTTGGAGAACTGCAACCCAGTGCTTTTTGGAGACAATGGATACGAGATGGATCGATTAGTCCTGATCCAATCAAATCCTTTTTCACCCCTTATCAGATTGAAAGAAACTACTGGGACCTTTATTCCAGAAAAGGGGGTATCCTGTTTGACCGTTGCCGAATCGCATCTCTGGCACATCAAGAAGTAATTAAAGACAATACTATAATATCTTGGATCAGAAACTTTTTGGCACAGAACGAATGATGTCGAAAAATACCCAAGCTACTAGATTATTAAGCCCATTCAGATATCCAGGTGGAAAAACATGGCTTGTTCCACTTGTTCGTAAATGGCTAAGCACAATCGTGCCCAAGCCCATAGAATTCTTTGAACCTTTTGCCGGAGGTGCCATCGTTGGACTAAACATTGCCTTCGATAGCTTGGCTGAACATGTCACTTTGGTTGAAATAGATGAAAAAGTTGGGTCTGTATGGGATACGATTATTTCCCAGGGTGAAGGTTTAAAGTTGGCAGAGAAAATTGCAAATTTTGATCTGACAACCGAGAATGTCAAATCTTTGCTAGAGGCCCAGGAAACAACAATTTTGGAACGCGCATTTCAAACCATTGTTCATAACCGAGTCAGTCGCGGGGGTATCCTGGCTCACGGTGCAGGTCTACTCAACAGTGGGGAGAATGGCAAGGGACTCATTTCAAGATGGTATCCAACTACATTGAACAAGCGAATCAGAACAATCCACAGCATCCGCGAAAGACTATTGTTCATACAAGGTGACGGCATAGAAACTATTGACGAAAATAAAGACAGAACTGATGTAGCTTTCTTTCTGGATCCCCCATACATCGCTCAAGATGGAAAGCGAGCAGGAAAACGACTATATGCACATTTTGAGATTGATTATCAGAAATTATTTGAATTAGCTGGAAAAATAAAAGGCCAATTCCTGATCACTTGTGAAGATAGCATTAGCATCAGAAATATGGCAATAAAACACGGTTTTGAAATGAAAATGATCCCAATGAGAAATTCTCACCATGTTCAAATGATCGAGTTGCTCATTGGCCGTAATTTGGTTTGGATTGAGAATATAAAAGATGGGATGGTTCACGAATAGATCGATACTTGGAGGATGTTGATAACCTGGAACAGCCTACACCCCTATTTATATTTGAACCATACCTAAAAGACTCCTCGAGGTACAAGCAGGCAATCTCTGCAACCCCACTGCCCGCCTTCAAGCCAGACTCAACATCGAATTTCAATCCTAGCAGGCTGTCGGAGATCCTTGAGCGGCGACGAGTTCCCAACCTGGCAATTTTAGCGCACTGAGTGGGGTGTCCCCGAACAAGTTCGGGACACCGATATCCTCAAGTGGGGCAACGAGTAGTCTCTCCGACAGACTGCTGGCATGCCACAAACAGCCCGGTGTCTTTGTGTATCCTGATCGCACCGCGCCGGGCAATCTCTTGCTCCACATACGCCACAAACGCATCCTGAGCCGGGCCAGGCCGGGTCAGCCGCTCGGTCGCCATCGAAAACACATAGGCGACAAACGGCTGCGCCTCGGTCACAACCAGGTCATCAAGATAGCGATCCAGTTGCACGTCGGAAAACCACGCCTCGAGTTGCGCCGCGCCATTTTCCAGCGAAAAACCCAGCATATCCCTGCCGGTCCATGGCCCGCCGCCCGGATCGAACCGCTCGGCCAGGTGATCCAGCTCGCGCAGGTGCGTTTCGCCGTTGGTCGAAGCGAAAAACCGGCCGCCCGACCGCAGCACCCGCTGCATCTCGGCCAGGGCACGCGGCCGATCCGGCACGTGATACAACATGTGGTTGGCCAGCACGGCATCAAAAGTGTGGTTGGCAAAAGGGATGGTTTGGGCATCAATCACCGCAAATTCAAACGACCGGCCGCCGATCAGGTTGCTTCTGGCCTTGTCTACCATCCCCGCCGACGCATCGCTGATAACGATCTGCCAGCCAGAGGGGATACGCGGCCGATTTTTTTGCCACAGCAGGCCGGTGCCGCCGCCGATTTCCAAAATGCGGGCATCGGGCGGCAGGTCGAGATGGTCGAACAGCCAGCCAAACCAGCCCTGTGAATTGGTGCTAAAGCGAGCGTGCAAGGCGATGCGCGCCTCCAGGTTGGCCGTGTCTTGATATTGCAAACGCACAAACGATGGCTCGGACAGATTCATCTGCTCATCTCCTCGATACTGTCACCGCCCAGCTTTTCGATCAGCGATTCGGCCAGTACCCAGGCCAGCATGGCCTCGCCGACCACCGCCGCCGCCGGCACAGCGCACACATCAGATCGCTGATACAGCGTGGTCGCCGGCTCGCCCGTTGCCAGGTCAACCGAGCGCAGCGGGGTGAGGGTGGTGGGGATGGGTTTCATTGCCGCGCGAACGATGATGGGTTGCCCGTTGCTGATGCCGCCTTCAATACCACCGGCGCGGTTGGATGAACGGCAGATAGGTGATTGGGTGGTTGAGTGGTTGGGTGGTTGGGCAGTTCGCCATTCGCCATTCGCCATTCGCTCAAATTCGTCGTGGACCTGCGTGCCAGGGAGGCAGGCGTTTTCAAAGGCCGGGCCGATCTCGACGCCCTTGATCGCCGGAATGGACATGATCGCCGCAGCCAGCTGGGCATCGAGGCGACGGTGCCACTGCACATGGCTGCCCAGTCCCACCGGCACGCCGATGGCAGCCGCCACAAACACGCCGCCCAGTGAATCGCCCTGCTCGCGCGCCGCGTCAATAGCCGAGCGCATCCGCTCAGCAGCAGCCGGATCGGGGCAGCGTAGGTCGCTTTGCTCTGCCAGCGCCCACAGATCAGAGAGAGGCAGGTTGGGAATGTCGGCAGCCACACCACCGATTTCGCTCACATAGCTGCCCACAGCAATGTCAAACTGCGTCAGCAGTCGCCGGACGATTGCGCCGACAGCCACCCGCGCTGCCGTCTCGCGCGCACTGGCACGCTCCAAAACAAAGCGGGCGTCATCCAGGCCATATTTGATCATTCCGGCATAGTCGGCGTGGCCAGGGCGTGGCACGCTGAGTTTGGGCAGGTCTTGGGCGGCCCAATGCGCTGCCCAGTTGGGCCAGTCGCGGTTTTCAATGCGCAGAGTCACCGGCGCGCCGGTAGTTTGCCCATAGAGAACACCGCTCAAAATCTCGGCCTGATCGCGCTCGATCTGCATGCGCCAGCCGCGCCCATAGCCCACCTGCCGACGGGCCAGGTCGCGGTTGATCGCCTCAACATCCACCGGCAGGCCGGCCGGCAGCCCCTCGATGATCGCCGTCAGGCAGGGGCCGTGCGATTCGCCGGCGGTGAGAAATCGGAGTAGAGTCATAGAATATCCTTTAACACGTTTCAGTTTCACCCAATGCTCTCTCGCATGCCGCCCGCATCACCTCTTCCGGTGGCCACTGGCCGGTCCACATTTGAAACGAGAGCGCGCCCTGGGCGATCAGCATGCCCAGCCCATCAATCGCCTGGGCGCCGACGGCGCGGGCCTGGCGCAGCAGGCGGGTCTCGATGGGGCGATACACCAGATCGCACACGGCCAGATGCGCCGGAATGGGCGTATGATCGGGCCAGATGGAAGCATCGGCGTGCGGCCACATGCCCACCGTGGTGGTGTTGACCAGCAGATCGGCTGCTGTGGCCTGATCGGGCAGGGTGTCGAGCGGCCCCGCTTGTAGTGATATGGGTGCAGCATGTTGAGTCAGGTCGGCCACCAGGGCAGCGGCACGTTCTGGGGTGCGGTTCAGCACGGTGATGGCAGCCGCGCCAGCCTGACACAGGCTGTAAATCACACCACGCGCCCCGCCGCCCGCGCCGACCACCAAAATGCGTTTGCCTTGCGGCTCGAACCCACTCTGCCGCAGCGACAGGATAAAGCCCTGCACGTCGGTGTTTTCGCCGCGCACCGCGACACCGCCATCCCGGTCGCGCTCGATGATCAGGGTATTGACCGCGCCAAACTGCCGCACCTGCTGTGGGACGCGATCCAAAAAAGGGATCACTGCCTCTTTGTGCGGCACGGTGACATTGCAGCCGCGAAATCCCAGCGCCCTCAGCCCGGCGACGGCGGCGCCCACCTCGCCCGGCGGCACCTCAAAGGCCAGATATCGCCAGTTTAGCCCCAGCGCGTCAAACGCCGCATTGTGCATCTGCGGCGACAGGCTGTGGCGGATCGGCCAGCCCATCACGCCGACCAGCGTGGTTTGCGCGTTGATGTTCATAGGTCATCCTTGATCACCCTGAAAGACTTGATTGGCCGATGGCGCGTGTTACGATTTTGACAAACTTGCGCTTGCCGACTTGAAGCACGGCATCCTGTTCAACGATATAACCGATTTCGCCCACCATTTCCCCGTCGAGTTTGACGCCGCCTTGTTCGATGATGCGCCGCGCCTCGCTTTTGGAGGACACCAACCCGGCCGCCAGGAGCAGGTCAACGATAGAGGCTGGGCCGGCAGACAGATGAACAGGGATTTCGTCGGGCAGTTCGCCCTGCTGATGCACTCGCTCAAAGTGCGCAGCGGCCTGGGCGGCAGCCTGCTCATCGTACAGACGCGACACAATCTCCCGGGCCAGCTTTTTCTTGGCCTCCATGGGATGCAGTGTGCCGTCGGCCAGGCCGCGTTCGACGGCTGCGATTTCGTCGGGCGTAAAGCGGGTGATCAGGGTGAAAAAGTTGAGCATGGCCTCGTCGGGGATGCTCATCACCTTGCCGTACATGGTTTCCGGCGGCTCGCTGATGCCGATGTAATTGCCGGTGGTTTTGGACATGCGCTGATGACCGTCGGTGCCCACCAGAATGGGCAGGGTCAACACCACCTGCGGACGCAGGCCCCGCGCCTCTTGCAGCTTGCGCCCGGCCATCAGATTGAACAATTGCTCGACGCCGCCCACCTGCACATCGGCCTGCATCTGCACCGCATCGTAACCTTGCATCAAAGCATATAGAAATTCGTGCAACCAGATCGGATCGCCCCGCGCCTGACGCTTGGCAAAACGCTCCTGGGCCAAAAACTGCTGCACTGTAAAGTGCGCAGCCAGACCGATCACATCGCCAAAAGAGAGTTGAGACAGCCAGTCGCCGTTATAGCGCACGGCGGTTTTGGCGCGGTCGAGGATGCGAAAAACCTGATCGGCATAGGTTTTGGCTTTTTCCTGCACTTGCTGTGGCGTCTGCTGTTTGCGCGCACTGTCCTTGTCGCTGGGGTCGCCGATCAGCCCGGTAAAGGTACCGATCAAAAAAGTCACCTCGTGGCCCAGCTCTTGAAACTGGCGCAGCTTGTTCATGGTCACGGTGTGGCCCAGGTGCAGGTCGGCGGCAGTGGGATCATAGCCGCAATAGACGCGCAGCGGGCGGCCCTCAGCCAGACGTTGGCGCAACTCGGCAGCCATCGTCTGCCTGATCTGCTCATCGCCAAAATCAACACCTTGCATCAAGATGCTCATTTGTTCGTCTATAGGTTTCAAGTCTCTCCTCCGTGTCGGATAAATGATGTTTGGGCAGCTTGTAGGGCGGCTTTAGCCGCCGTCCGCGCCCGATCTACTGAACGATCACCAGGTTGCGCAGTGTCTCCTGAAACCCAGGAAACGAGTCGGCGATGCAGTCGGCATGGTCTATTACCGTTTCGCCGCCAGCGATCAGCCCGGCGACGGCCAGGGACATGGCCAGGCGGTGATCGCCGTGACTGCCTACTGCCGTGCCGCGCAGTGGGGTGGGGCCGCGCACCACCAAGCCATCGGGGGTCGGCTCAATGTCGGCACCCAGCTTGCGCAGTTCCTCTACCACTGTGGCGATGCGGTCGGTCTCTTTGACGCGCAGCTCGCCGGCGTCGCGCACAATGGTTTGCCCTTGAGCTTGAGTGGCGGCAACGGCCAGGATGGGAAATTCGTCAATCATGCGCACGACAGTATGGCCTTGTATCGTGGTTGATTTTAACGGTGCGTATTGAACCGTCAGATCGGCCACCGGCTCGCCGCCCTGCGCACGCTCATTTTCCACCGCGATTTCGGCGCCCATCTGCCGCAGCACATCGAGCAGGCCTGTGCGGGTGGGGTTGATGTTGACGCCCTGAACGACAATGTGCGAGTCGGGCGTCAATATAGCCGCCGCCAGCAAAAACGCCGCCGATGAAAAATCGCCCGGAATGGTCAGGTCCAGAGGTTCGAGATGACCGATTCGCGCAGGATTCAGGGTCACGGTCAGGCCATCCACTGCCAGAGCGGGTTGGATGATGTTGCCCTGAGCCTGCCAAAGGGTTGGGTGGTTGGGTGGTTGGGTGGTTAACAAGTTGCGAGTTGCGAATTGCGAGTTGTTGTCTGCCATTTGCGATTCGCCATTCGCCGATTCGCCATTCGCTATTTGCGATTTAAGCATCCGTTCGGTGTGATCGCGCGAAGGGCCAGGTTCGTGTATGGTGGTGGGGCTGTCGGCATAGAGGGCGGCCAGCAGCAAGGCCGATTTGACCTGCGCACTGGCGACGTTCAGGGTGAGATCGGCGCCATGTAGAGGGCGGCCATGCAAGATCAGCGGGGCGCAGCCGTTGGTGTCGCTGATTTCGGCGCCCATCCGACGCAGCGGCTCGACCACGCGGCGCATCGGGCGACGGGCAAGCTGAGGGTCACCGGTCAACACTGAATCAAAGGGCTGCCCGGCCAGGATGCCGGCCAGCAGGCGCATGGTGGTGCCAGAGCGAACACAGTTGAGCGGAGCGGTCGGTGGGCGCAGGCCGCGCAGGCTGCGACCGTAAACGGTCAGGGTGGTCTCGCTATGCCGCTCGATCTCGATGCCCAACGCGCCCAGGCAGCCCAGCGTAGCCAGACAATCGCCGCCCGGCAAAAAGTTGCGGATACGGCTCACCCCCTCGGCCAACGCACCGAGCATCAACGCCCGATGCGAAATAGACTTGTCGCCCGGCACCGACGCACACCCCCTCAAACCACGCCCCGGCTGAACGATCAAATAGTTCATTCTTTTCCCCCTTTTTCCTTCTCCCTTATTCCCTTCTTATTCACCTCTCACTTGCCTACCTTTATGGAAACATTTCCCGCCGCGTCTGGCGGATTTTGCCCAACACCTGGTGCAGCTTGGCCTCATCGCCCTCGGCCACCAGTTGCGCCAGCCGCTTGAGGTGGGTGATACACTCGGTCATCGCATTGACCACCTCACGCTGATTGGTCAGCAAAATGTCGAGCATCATGGTCACATCGCTACCGGCCACCCGCGAAGTGTCGCGAAACCCACCAGCCACGATCTGCCAGGCCAGCGGATCGTGCGAGGTGGTGGCGTCGGCGGTAGACACCAGAGCGCAGGCCAGCATATAGGGCAGATGGCTGACCGTGCCGACCAGAAAATCTTGTCGCGCCGCATCAATGACCAGGGGATTGGCCCCGGCCGCGCGGGCCAGCGACTGGCCAAGGGTCAATGCCCGCTCAGAGGTACGGCCCGGCAGCGGCGAGAGGATATAGGTGCGCCCTCGATAAAGCGTCGGATCGGCGGCCTCGAGGCCCGAAGCCTCCTTGCCGCACATGGGGTGGCCGCCCAACAGCTGCACATGCGGCGGCAGAGCGGCCATCGCCTCGACAATGTCGGCTTTGGTGCTGCCCAGATCGGTGAGCAGACAGCCTGGTTGCAGCAACGGGCCGATCTGAGGAATTTGCCGAATGATGGTGCGCACCGGCGCAGCCAACACCACCACATCGGCCTCACCCACCCCCTTGGCCAGGTCGGTGACGGCCTGGTCTACCAGGCCTAGCTCCATCGCCTTGTCTGCCGTTTCCTCTCGTCGGGCAACACCGATCACCCGCTGGCACCGTCCACGCAGCGCGCCAGCCAGCGAGCCGCCCATCAGCCCCAGGCCGACAACGGCCACCGTAGCCTCGGCCACCGAACCCACCCGCACATCGAATTCGCCATTCGCCATTCGCCATTCGCCATCTGTCATACCGTCCTCCCCACCGCCTGGGCCACCGCCCGCAGCTCTTCCATCAGCCGGACAAAGCGTTCCGGCTTGAGCGATTGGGCACCGTCGGACATGGCCTGCTCCGGGTCGGGATGGACTTCGATCTCTAGACCGTCGGCGCCGGCGGCCACCGCGGCACGCGCCACCGGCCCCACCAGGCTCCACTTGCCGGTGCCGTGACTGGGGTCTACGAACACGGGCAGATGGGTCAATTGCTTGAGCATCGGCACGGCATTGATGTCGAGGGTGTTGCGGGTGTACGGTTCAAAGGTGCGGATGCCGCGCTCGCACAGCATCACGCGGTCATTGCCGTGCGAGAGAATGTACTCGGCCGACATGAGCAGTTCTTCCATCGTAGACATGAGGCCACGCTTGAGCAGCACCGGCTTTTGCGCCTCGCCGACGGCGTGCAGCAGGGCAAAATTTTGCATGTTGCGCGCCCCCACCTGCAAAATGTCCACATACGACGAGACCAACGGCACGGTTTCGGGCGAAATCACCTCTGTGACCACCAGCAGGCCAGTTTCTTTGCGCGCCTCGGCCAACAACTTGAGGCCCTCCAACCCCAGCCCTTGAAAGCTATAGGGCGAAGAGCGCGGCTTGAACGCCCCACCGCGCAGCACAGTGGCTCCGGCGGCCTGCACGGCGCGGGCGGCGGCCAAAAGCTGCTCGCGGCTTTCGACGGCGCACGGCCCGGCCATGACCACGATCTTGCTGCCGCCGGCCTGCAAACCGTTGATGCGCACCAGGGTGTCTTGAGGGCGAAAATCGCGGCTGGCCAGCTTGAACGGGCTGAGAATCGGCACAATCTTTTCCACGCCCTCCATCATCTCAAACTGGGCGCGGTCGAGCGGGCGGCCATCGCCCACCACGCCGATGATGGTACGCTCTTCGCCTTCGGAGAGATGTACCTGGCGTCCACTCTGCTCCACGCGAGCGGTGATATTGGCGATCTGGCGGGTGGTCGCTCCCTTTTGCATAACGATAATCATCTCATTCACTCCTTATCTTTCTCCCTTATTCCTTGCTCTTCTTCCAACGGAGTCGTGGCGGCCGGGTACGAGCCGAGCAGCTTGACAAACGATGATCGGCGCAGCAGCCCCATCAGAGCGGCCTCACATTCGGGGTCTTGCCAGTGTCCTTCAAAATCCAGATAGAACAAATACTGCCAGGGGCGGTTGCGGCGCGGACGCGACTCGATCTTGGTCAGATTGATCTGGCGTTTGGCAAACTCGCCCAGGCTATCATACAGCGCGCCCGGCTGATGGCGGGTGGTAAAGATGAGGGATGTTTTGCTGCGTTGAGCGCGCGGCGGGTCATCGAGGCCCAGCACGAAAAAGCGGGTATAGTTGAACGGCTCATCCTCCACGCCGCTATCAAGAATATCCAGCCCGTAGAGTTGCGCCGCCAACATGCTGGCAATGACGGCGGTTTCGGGCTGCGGATGAGCAGCCAGGTCGCGGGCGGCCCCGGCAGTGTCAAAGGCCGGCACCGCCTCGATGCCGTGCCGGGCCAGGTAACGCTCGCACTGGGCCAGGGCTTGCGGATGTGAGATGGCTCTTTTGATGCCGCTCAGCGAACTGCCGGTTGGAGCCATCAGCATGTGATGCACGCGCAAAATCACTTCGGCGCGCACGCGCAGATCGTGCTCCATCAACAATTCATAGGACTGCACCACCGAGCCGGCGACGGCGTTTTCCACCGGCAGCATGGCATAATCTGCGCCGCCTCGCTCGACAGCAATAAACATGTCTTTGAACGAGGGACAGGGCAGCGGTTCGACGCGCTCGCCGAAAAACTGGCGCACGGCTTCTTCAGAATAGGCGCCGGCGACGCCTTGAAAGGCCACGCGGGTCATAGAGAATCCTCCTCCATCAGGTCGGGGCGCAAAACGCGAGCGCGCCCCAGATAGATATGGTGAATCTGGTTTTGGAGACGGTCGGTGTTCCAGTGGATCAGCACACGGATGCACATCGGCAGGCTGCCGGATACCGGCATTTCGGGCATGCACAACAGCGGCACGGCCGTCCAACCCAGATCGCGGGCAGCGCGAGCCGGGGCCGCCGCGTCCAGGTCGGGAGTGGCAGTGAAAATGACGCTGCCGACTTCTTCAGGCGATATCTGGTTTTTAAGGATGATACTTTGCAACAATTCTTGTGTCGCCGACAGGATGGATGGGGCGTCGTTGCGTTCCACCGTGATGGCGCCGCGAATGCCGCGAACAGGCATATTGTCCTCCTCTGAAAACAAAAAAGACGTGGAGCGGGCTGCTCCACGTCTCGAGTGTTTGTTTGCCGGTTCTACCTGGCTTTTGACCTACTCCCAACGCGCAACGCCCGCCCCTTTGGCGCGGTAAAGTAGTAATAATAAGCCAAGAACCCATTATGGCATTGCGCGACAGACATTGATCTTTCCTCATCAGGCAGGCGATTCATTAGCCCTCATTGTACTCACCCGACCAGATTTGTCAAATGACCGGGGTCAGCCAGCCATGCCGGTCGGTGATGTGGCCGCCGGTGATGCTGAAAAAGTCGCCTTGCAGGACTTTGGTGATCGGCCCGCGGTGGCCAGTGCCGATCTTGACGCCGTCTACCGAGCGGATGGGAGTGATTTCGGCGGCAGTGCCGGTAAAGAACAACTCGTCGGCGATGTACAGAGCCTCGCGAGCCAACATGGTTTCCTGCACCGGATACCCCCGGTCGGCGGCGAGCTGCATCACACAGCGGCGGGTGATGCCTTCGAGGATCGATCCCCACAGCGGCGGAGTGTAAATGACGCCTTGTTTGACCATGAACAGGTTTTCGCCGCTGCCTTCGCTGACATAGCCATTGATGTCCAGGGCGATGCCTTCGGCAAAGCCACGGTCGTGCGCTTCCATCACCACAAACTGCGAGTTGACATACTGTCCGCCGATTTTGCCCATCGCCGGGAATGTGCCGGGGGCCATACGCCGCCAACTGCTCACGCCCACATCTACCCCTTGCACCAACGCCTCCGGGCCGAGATAGGCGCCCCATTCCATCGTCATAATCACGGTTTCCACCGGATTCTTGCGCGGCTCGACGCCCAGCCGCCCTGCTCCCCGAAAGACCAGCGGGCGGATGTAGCAAGATTGGTGGCCGTTGGCACGAATCGTATCGCAGATTGCCTTAGATATGTCTTCGAGGGTGTATGGGATGTCCATACGAAATATCTTGGCCGAGTTGAACAGCCGCTCGACATGCGGCCCCAGGCAAAAAACGGCCGGGCCTTGCGGCGTGCTATAAGCGCGGATGCCCTCAAAAACGCTGGAACCATAGTGCAAGGCATGCGCGCTGACGTGAACGGTGGCCTGATCGGACGGGATCAGCTTGCCGTTGAACCAAACCAGAGAACCAAATGGATTGCTGCTCATGTTACACTCCTTTTCTTGAATCGAAATCGGTTGTCCTTGAACCCGATCAAACATACCCCAACCAGAGTCGCCGCCGACAATGCGGCGCCGGCGTACACGCTCAGCGGGCGATAGCGAAATTCGACGGTGTGACTGCCGGCGAGCAGCGGCACGGCGCGCAGGGCATAATCGGCGCGATAGATGCGCTGCCGGGCGCCGTCCACCCACGCCTGCCAGCCCGGATAATCCCACTCGCTCAACACCAGCCAGCCGGCCGCGCTCAGGTCGGCCGTCACCACGATGCGTTCCGACGCATAACTCACCTGGCGCACCACCGATGGCGCCGTCGGAAAGGCATCGGTCAGGCCGCCGGGCGGCGCATCGGCCAGCAAAACCTGAGACCAGGGATCAAATGTCGGGTCGGCCAGGGTGGACAGAACTTGCAGGTCGGTCATCTGGCGGGCCTGATGCACGATCCAGGCGCGGGGAAAATCGTCACCCAGGCGGTGGACATAGATGGTGTCTTGGGCCCATTCGGCCCCCTGCATGGCGATGAGGTTGCCTTGCAGAGGCTCCGGCACGTCGTGCGTCCAGGTGACCACATAGCGCACATCGAACAACTGCCAAAGCCGCCAGCGTGGCAGGGCTTCGACCATAACCCGGTGCGCCTGCAAGCGCAGCGGGCTGGCCCCCGACATGTCCTGTCGGCGCAGCAGGCAGCCGGCATTGCCCGGCAGCCCCCACTCGTTGACATAGCGATCCAGGCCGTCGCCCCACACCTCTTGCAACCATCCGCCGTCATAGACCTGGGCGGCGGCCGGCCCCGGCCGGAGGTTGGTGCGGGCGTTGGCCCACCACAGGTCTGCGGCAACGAGCACCACAGCTGCCATACAGAGCGCGTGGCAGACCGGCCGAGACAGCCGGGAACACAGGCGGCTCTGCGCCAGCCACAGCCAACCATAGCCGGCCAGCACGGCCAGCGAAAAGCTGACCAGATAAATGGCCCGCTCTTGCGAACGAAACATGTTAAATCCCGGCACCAGGTGATAAAACAGGCGGTACAGGGGTGTGTGACCGCCCAATGACAGGATCAGGGTCAGTAAAGCCAGGGCGGCCCAAAAGACGACCTCTCTGCGCATTGCTGGCCGTTTTTTCCATTGCCGGCCCGCCCCGACGAGGGCCGTCAGTGCCAGGCCGAGCGGCAACAATCCCACGTAAACCGGCGACCAGAGAGTAAACCGACCGGGCAGCAGGTATTGCGCCAGATCGAGCCAGCCAAAACCGCCGGCAAGTTGCTCATAGCTGGCATTGGCACGCACCGACAGGCGCATAAACTCCCACGCCGGCAACAAGTGAATCGCCGCCACCCCCGCGCCGATGGCCGCCCACCAGACCTGGCTGTCGATGGCCCACCAGATCGGCAGCCTCATCTGCCACGAACGAAATACCCCCCAGATCAAGGCAGCATAAAACACATACATAGCCGACTGGGGGTGTCCGGCCAACAGAGCCAGCCCCCAAACAACGCCGGTAGCCGTGATCCAACGGCGGTCAAAATGGAGCAAACCTGTGTCCAGCAACAGCAAGATCAGCGGCAGCCAGACCTGCGTTTCCAAAATCGCCAGTTGCAACGGCGGATAGCCGGTGAGATAGCCGCCAAAGGCAAAGGTCAGCGCGGCAATCAGCGCCGCAGTGTGCGACCTGGCATAGCTGATCATCCAGCGACGCATCAGCAGGTAGGTGAACAGGGCGGCCAAAAAGAGGTGCGCCATCGCTTCCCATTGCAGCCAGGCCGGATCGAACGGCCCCGGCCCGCTAAGCAATATGGTCAACAGGCTGGGCGGGTAAAACACGGCCGCCTGCACGTCGGCCAGAAAGGGATGCCCGCCCCAGGTGTAGGGATTCCACAAAGGTATCTGGCCGCTCCACAACCGGTCGTGTTCATAGGCGGCAAAGGCGTGAAACTGGTCGTAAAAATCGCCGGCGATAAAGGATTGCTGGCCGTTCACCAAGGGCCAGGCAAAGCACAGCGTCACCAGCAACAGACAACTCACTGCGGCAACGTCGCGGGCATCCGGTCGCCATTGAATCGTTATAGCCTGAATCGGATTGGGGTTTTGTTCGTAGCGCATAGGCTGTAGGAGGTCATGCCGGTTTCGACAGGCCAACCGGCACGGCCAGATTTGGATGAAACATCACATTTACCGCACGTCCAATTCGCCGCCGATGCCCAACGACTCGTTGGTGTCGGCGACGGTCAGACTGGGCCAGCCGCCTTGGGGCAGAGTGCGGTAGAGGATGGCGCCCCAGCGATACCGCCCCGCCGGGAGGTGCGGCGGCAGTTGTATCTCGTAATAATCGGCCACGATCTCGCCTGGCTGCCACCCGGAAGTGGGATACATGCCCAGCACCGGATGCTGGCTGTCTACGGCGAACACTGTCTCGCCGGCCGGGTTGAGCAGTCGCACAGAGACCGAATAATCATACACCGGTGCGGCAACGGCCCGCCAATACAGAGTCAGCGGCGCCACCTGCGGCGGACGAAAAGTCTCGCCGCCGTAGCGGAATCCGGCCAGTTCGATGATCACATCGCCGGCATCGTCGGCATAGCGCAGCGAGAGCGGCACGGCCTGCGGAGGCAGCGACCAGAGCGGCTCATCGCGCAGGGCAATCAGCGCACCGCTGCCAGAAGGATGCCAGCGTTCGGCCACACCGGGCAGGGTGCGGGCCAGGTACAACGGTCGGCCCCAGGCGGCAGCCTCGTCCAACCGCTCGATGGGGTAAACCATCTGCACATCGGGGCGCAGCCCTTCCACCTGCTGATAGTACCACAGCGGAGTGGCCTGTTCCCAATCGCAGAGAATGACGGCACCTGGCTCAACCTCGACAATGGCCTGGCCGATTCGGTCGGCCATGTGGCCGGTTTTGAGCGTCTGCCGCCACGCATCCAGCGTCCCCCAACCCAGATACGATTGGCGCAACGGGCGGTATCGTTCTGCAAAAGAGAGAAACGGCACAATCAGCATCATCAGAGCCAGGCCGGCCCATACCAGTTTGCGAGCCAGGGACGACATGTTGACCTGCTCAATCCCCAGCCCTATTCCGCCCCATGCCTCGCCGATCCACAAGGCCCAGATGAGAAAGGAGGGGATGAAATAGACCCAGTGGCGCGGCACGTGGTGATTGGCGGCCAGAAATGCCTGCAAGACATAGTTGACCAGGAGAAACAGCGCATCGGCGGGGCGGCGGCGGCCCTGCCAGGCCAGCCCACCCAGGCCCAGCAGCACGCCAGGCCAGCCAAAATCGCGCAGCAGCGTGCGGGCATAAAAGAGGAGCATGTCGGCCAGGTCGGTCATATCCACATACACCAGGCCGGTGCGACCGGTGTCGAACAAATAGTCGTACCACTGTCGGGCCGTCTGCGGCCGCCAGGTGCCCGGCGGCAGGCCGCGCCCCTCGGCCCAAAAGAGATACAGGTACAACAACAGGGGTAGGATGCACAAAATGGCCAGGCGCAGCAGGCGGCGGCGATCTCGCCACAAAGCCGCCCGCTCGCGTTGCCAGACATAGCCCAGCAACGGCAGGGCCAGGAGGATCATACTGCGATGATGGGTCAGACTGAGACCATAGACCAGCGCCAATCCGTTCAGGGTGATCGGCGAGCGAGTTTGCCCCCAACGCAAAGTCAAATAGACGACCAGGGCGACCATCAGGGCGTTAAAGGCATACTTGTCGGCCAACACGGCCTGCTCCCAAAACGTCAGGCCCAGAGCCAGGCTCAACGCAGCAGCCAGAGCAGGGACGGCTCGCCGTGTGAGCATGAACACAGTCTGATAGACCAGCACCGCCGCCAGTGCCGCCGATACAGCGGCCAGTAGATTCATACGCCAGGCCACGTTGGGGCCAAGAGGCAACAGGCTCCAGACCTTGCCCAGCAAGATGTACAATGGGGTGCCGGTGGGATGCGGCAGACCGAGAATGGCCGGCACGAATTGCAGCTCACCGGCATCGCCGCCCAACGCGCCAGGCGATAGGGTGAGCAAATAAAGGGTCAGCACGCCGACAAAGAGCAAGAGCGGCAACCAACAAGAACGAACGATCCCAAATGACCAGGCAGATTTGTTCATGTGTGGGTGGAGGAATTTGAGAGCGGCAGCGGCTTGTGCCAATTCGTTGCCGCTGCGGTCGGCGAATAAAAAAAAGGCACGCGCATGACCACGCGTGCCGATTGTACACGAGAGTCAGACAGGCGTCAACTCAGACGGGCAGCTACGGCGTCGCCCATCGCGGCAGTGCCCAGGCAGGTTATACCTGCCTGCACCTGAGGTGCAGTTCCGGCAATGTCGGCGGTGCGATAGCCGGCAGCCAGCACATCATCTACAGCCTGTTCGATGGCCTGCGCTTCGGCCTCCAGCCTGAGCGAGTAACGCAGCAACAGGGCCACGCTGAGAATGGTCGCCAGCGGGTTGGCGATGCCCTGCCCGGCAATGTCGGGGGCCGAGCCGTGAATCGGCTCATAGAGGCCGCGCCGACCTGCGCCGAGCGAGGCCGAAGGCAACATGCCCATCGAGCCGACGATCATGCTGGCTTGGTCGGTGAGAATGTCACCAAACATGTTTTCCGTCACCAACACATCAAAACTAGCCGGGGCGCGCACCAGGCGCATGGCCGCCGTGTCCACCAGCATATGCTCCAGGGTCACATCGGGATAATCAGCGGCCACGCGGGTGGCTACCTGTCGCCACAGCCGCGAGCAGTCGAGGACATTGGCCTTGTCCACCGAAGTGACCTTGCCCCGGCGAGAGCGAGCCAGCTCAAAAGCCATGCGGACAACCCGTTCGATCTCGGCGGCGGTATAGACCATAGTATCCACGGCGCGGTCAGTGGTGCGCTCACGATGGCCGAAATAAAGACCGCCGGTTAACTCGCGCACCACCAGAATGTCAACCCCACGCAGCACCTCTGGCTTGATCGTCGAGGCATCGAGCAGGTAGGGGCTGACGCGAGCCGGACGCAAGTTGGCAAAGACATCCATCCCCTTGCGCAAAGCAAGCAACCCTTGTTCGGGGCGCACCTTGAGTGCAGGATCGTCAAAGCGCGGGTCGCCGACGGCGATGAGCAGGGTGGCATCGCTGCTGAGACACTGCTGCAACGTCTCGGCGGGCAAAGCCGAGCCGGTCTCGTCAATGGCGCGGCCGCCGATCAACGCCTCGCTGAAATGAAACGTGTGTCCGTATTTTTGGGCCATGATGCGCAAGATTTTGACCGCCTCGACCATCACTTCAGGGCCGATGCCGTCGCCGGGTAAAAGGGTGATTGTCGCGTGCAAAGAGACCTCCAATCTAGAAAAAACCACTCTTGTGAAGATTGTAAACCTTCACAAGAGCCCAATCAGAACGGCCGATTCGTCAGACAACAGCCGCCCATTCCAGCCCCAACTGCACCAGTTTCTCGGCAGTGGGCAGGCCGGTTTGAGCATCCCAGCCCATCGAAGCATAATAACTCGACAGTGCCACACCCAGGTCAATCACCTGCCCTGCGCCGCGACCATCGGGCGCCGGCTCTTGCAGGAACCGCTGCGGCAGGGTGTCATGCCGACGGTCAAAACCCAGCCGGGCATTGATCATGCGCTCCAGGTTGATCACCCGCTCGGCCGCGCGCAGCAGTGCGACATGGTTCATTTCGCCGCCCGTGGCCGCCGAGGCCAGTCGCGCCCAGGTGGAAGCCTTGATCGCCAGGGTGATCGAGGCAAACAGGCACACTCCCAGTATGTTGGTGGCCATGCTCAACTCCTGGAAGGGCTTGACCCACTCTTTGCGCCCGTCTTCCAAATAGTCCACATCGCCGGCAATGCCCAATTCGGCATCGCGATAGCCAAAGGCATCAATGCACGAGGCATAAGGGCGCAAATGGTCGGCGCCGCGCGGCGAGGTGGCATGCACAATGGCCTCACCTTTGCTGGCGCGCACGCCGTCGGCGGCCATTTCCAACCCCTTGACGTGTATGGCGGCCCAGGCGGCTGCCGGCCCCAACTGTTCGGCGGCTCGTTTCACACCCTGTGCCAACAGGTCGCCAATGCCCTGACGCTGCCCGATCAGTTTGACGGCCTCCACCACAGCTGCGCCATTGCCCCAGGTCAGCTCAAGGCCGCCGGTCTGCTCGGCCGTCAACACGCCCTGCTCATACCATTCCATCGCCGTAGCGATCACCTGCCCGGTCGAGATCACATCCAGGCCCAGGTCGTTGGCCAGGTGATTGGCCGCCGCAATCGCTTCCAGGTCGGTCACCAGGCACTTGCTGCCGAACGCTGCCAGCGTTTCATATTCCGGGCCGCCGCCATGCATGCCGGCATAGGGACCCTCTTTGATGGTGGTGATGCGTCCGCAGGCAATCGGGCAGCCAAAGCAGGCGTATGGTTTGACCTCGAGTTTTTGGTGATAAGCCTGGTAGGTCAACAGGTTGACCGATTCGGGAAACTCGGTGCGCTGCCAGTTTTTGGTGGGCAAAATGCCCAGCACGTTGATCGAGTCATAGAATGAGGGCGTGCCAAAGGGGTGCAGTTCTTCACGCACAAACGTCTCGGCGAAAAGTTCCTGGCGGGCGTCAGAGGCGGCGGCTTTGAGCGCATCGGCGTCGGCGATGGACAAGGGCTGGGTGCCACGCACCGCCACGGCCTTGAGATTTTTGCTGCCCATCACCGCGCCGGGGCCGCCACGCCCAAAGGCGCGGTGCTTGTCGGTCATAATGCTGGCAAACAGCACACCTTGCTCGCCGGCCGGGCCGATGGAGGCAATCTGCACGCCCTGAACACCCAACCCGGCCTTGATCGCCGTCTCGGTGGCGATGATGGGCTGCCCCCACAGTGTGGTCGCGTCGCGAAACTCGACCCGATCATTTTCGACCCACAAATAGACCGGCGTTTCGGCCCGTCCGGTGATCACCACCATATCCCAACCGGCCTTTTTAAGAGCCGGCGCAAAATGCCCGCCGGCGTTGGCCGCGCCCAATGTGTGTGTGGCCGGAGAATAAAACACCGCGCAGCAGCGACCACTGCATGGCGCCGCGGTGCCGGTCAGCGGGCCGGTGGCAAAAATGAGCGGCTGCGCCGGGTCCAGAGGATCGGATTCGGGACGGATCAGGTCGTAAAAAAGCCGCATCGCCACCCCTTCGCCGCCCACATAATCGCGCAGCCAATCCTCCGGGATGGTTTGCGAAACCGCCGTCTTTTGACCGAGGTCCACCACAAGCATCTTTCCGGTATAGCCTTGCATCGTATCCCTCCTGTACGAACAGAGCAAAAAACCGATTGAACGTCTTTGTCAACCTTGCTCCTATTGTACCTGTCAAACAAACTTGCGTCAAATGAGCTGACCGGCCATCCCGGACAACCGCCGCTCGATATGAAAAAAACCTTGCTTATCCGGCGTTTTAGCCACCACATAGCCGGCCTTTTCAACACAGCGTCGTGCCCCTCGATTATCCACCTCGATGCCGCCAGTGATCGAACAAACGCCCCAGGGTTTGAGGAGATTTTCCAGGGTATATAGGATGCACCCGCCGATGCCCTGACCTCGCTTTTCCGGCGCGACCAGCAAGGCCATACTCGCCGTCTGGTCCTCATACAATTCAACATCTATCAGGCCAACAGGAGATTCTAGAGCATCGCAGACTATCCACACATAGCGCGCCAACACACCGACACCACCGAATTTGAGGCCCGGCGCGCTGCGCATCAGTTCTAATTCGCACTCAAGCCACCCCTGCCCTCCCAAATAGCGGCGCGTATCCGGGTCGTCAAACCAGGGTGCAATCCGGGCGGCCCATTCTGCGGTCAAAAGGACAAACCTCAACTCATCCATCGCTCTACCCATGGCAACAATTCGCGCAGCAGCCGAATACGGGCGTCGGGCTGCACGCCGGGCATGCGCTCACGACGATACGGCGACTCGATCAACACGGCACGCATGCCCACCTGCTGCGGCCCCCACACGTCCTGGCGCATACGGTCGCCCACAAACACTGCTTCGGTCGGGGCCACGCCCAACCGGGCCAGGGTATCCAGATAAATGCGCGCCGCCGGCTTGGACTGGCCGTGTTCCGACGAAAAAGTGCGCACCTGGAGATAACGATCCAGGCCAAAATCGGCTATATCGCGCTCGTGCAGCGCGCTGGGCCACACCGTGTTCGACACCAGCCCCATAACCAACCCACGCTGTTGCAGCCAGTCCAACGCCTCTAATGTATCATCAAACAGCGAGACATAGCTCTTTGTTCCCTCGTACAAAGCATCCAGGCAAGATTGAATGTCAAACCGATCCAGCGGCACATGCATGGTTTGCAGCACCCGGGGAATGGATACTCGCAGATTTTTCTCATAGCCGTCGGCGCCGGCCGTGCGATCAATCTCGCGATTGTGATGATAGGCCACCCAGGCAAAATGCAGCGGCGACGGCAGCGGCAGCCCCTGCGCCTTGAGGTTGCAATAAATTGCCCACACCGACGAGATACGCATGCCCACTTTGAGCAGCCGCCCATCGCCAAAATCCAACAGAGTCCCTACCAGATCAAACAATACTGCCCGCAACATACTTTGACGCTACTCTCCATAAAAGGTATAATAGCCGCACATTGATTGAAAAACCATCTTTCAGGAGTTGCTATGGCTGCCTCTCAGCTCGTCATCGGCCCGACCTTTGAAGAAATGCTGCACCCCGATCAAATTGACCCGCATGTGCGACAGCGGGCCTTGCGCCTCAAACACGAGGACCCGCTGGATCCGCTCAACCTGTACAACATCACCTGGCGCGCCCCCAACAATCGCCTGTATTACCTGGTGCTGCCGCCGCAACTCACCGGCGTCGAGGCGCCCATTGTGGTGCTGTATGCGCAAGACTTTCCCACCGGCAGCCACAAAGTCGGCGCGGCCTATGCCGTGCTGGTCGAAAAAGAACTGTCTGGCGAGGTAGACCCGGCCGTGCATCGCCTGGTATGGCCGTCTACCGGCAATTATGGCATCGGCGGGGCCTGGGTGGGCTGCCGCATGAAGTTCGATTCCACCGTCATCTTGCCGGAGGACATGAGCCAGGAGCGGTTTGATCTGGTGCGATCCTACGGGGCCAGCCTTTGCCTGACCCTCGGCTGTGAGTCGAATGTCAAGGAAATCTACGACAAGACCAAAGAACTGGCCGCTGCCGACCCGCAGCACATTCGCGTTCTCAACCAGTTTGAGATGATGGGCAATTATCGCTTTCACTATTATGTCACTGGCGGCGCGATCATCGAGCTGGCCGCCGAGTTACAACAACAAGGCATCGGGCGGGGCAAAATTGCCGCCTTTGTGTCGGCGATGGGATCGGCCGGCACCATTGCCGCCGGCGACCGCCTGAAACAGCAATGGCCGGATCATCGCATTATCGGTCTGGAGCCGATCCAATGCCCCACCCTGTACCAAAACGGCTATGGTGGCCACGACATTCAAGGCATCGGCGACAAGCACGTCACCTGGATCCACAATGTCATGAACATGGATGCTTTGATGTGCATTGACGATATAGAATGTAAAATGGGGCTACAACTGCTCACCGAAGAGGCTGGCTGGCAGACCATGATCGCCCGCTATGACGTGCCGGAAAACAGCGTGCGCCAAATGGCCCAGATTTTTGGCATCAGCGGGGTGTGCAATGTGTTGGGGGCGATCAAGACAGCCAAATTTTACGCACTAGGCCGCGACGACGTGATCGTCACCATTTGCACCGACGCCATTGACCGTTACCGTTCGGTGATGGCCCAACTGACCGCCACGTACGGGCCAATGGACGAGACCGAAGCGGCAGTGCGGTTGGTCAGCATTTTCCACAAGCAAAAGCTGGATTGGGTTCAAGAAGGCAGCCGAGATGCTCGCCGTCGCTGGCACAACCTCAAATACTATACCTGGGTGGAGCAGCAGGGCAAAACCGTCGCCGAACTGGATGCCCAATCGAGCCAGGCATACTGGCAGGCGCAGCAGGCACGCGTGCAAGACATTGACCGCCTGATCCGACAGGCACGCGCCGCTCAGAGCCATCAGGCCGGCCTGTAGGCCACAAACAGCATGATGGCGCTGTCGGCCTGATAGGGATCCAGGTCATACGACCCGTACACGGCGTCCAGTTCAAAACCGCAGCTCTCTAACAAGGCTATCATTTCATATTGATACACAAAACGCACACCTATGCGGATGGCGACACGCCGAACCAGGCTGCTGCCTGCGGTCATCTGATCGTATCGCAGCTCAAGTTGCTGCATCTGTTCGGCCAGGTCGGTCTGGGTGTTGACCAAGCACTCGATGTCCTGCCCATCCGACGAACGGAACCGGCTGCGCAGCATCCATTGACCATCGCGGTCCGGCACAAAAACGGTGTGTGGATTGGGCGTGTCTATGATCAGCAGGCCGCCGGGCAGCAAGGCACGACGAATGGCGCGCAAAGCGGTCCGTTGGTCGGCCGGCGTGAGCAGATGCAAAAAACCATTCAGCGCAAAAACGGCCAGGGCAAATTCCGATTCCAGGTCGAGCCGCCGCACATCGCGCCGCTCAAATCGCGCCAGGTGTCCTATCTGGCGCGCCGCCGCATGCGCCTGAGCCAGCCTGAGCATTTCGTTGGATGTGTCAATGCCCAGCGTCGGCAGACCGGCCTGCGCCAGTGCCAGCGTCACTCGCCCGGCGCCGCAGCCCACATCCAATACCGCGCCGTCGCAGCGTTGGGCAAAATTTCGATACATGAGCAGATCATCGTTAAAAGGGGCATGCTCCCAATCGTACAATAGCGCAAATTGATCGTATTCGCTCATATCACCCTCATCAATTTCAAAGAGGCTGCTGAAAAAGTCTATTTTTACCACAAAGGACACCAGGAAAAAAGATTTACGATACTTGTAAGTCGCTAAAAATGCTTTGTGTCCTTTGTGTCTCGGTGGTGAGAGGGTTTTTCAGTACGCTCCAAGGAGGCCTTGTGCAAATCAGCCGACCTGTTTACATTCAGACCATTGCCGTGCTGGTCATTTCCACATTGACCTTTTGTCTTAGCACTTATCACCGCCCCTTTCAGGCAGCAGCCTGGAACAAGGCTCTGTTTTACCTGGCTATACCACTGCTCACCATCCTGGCCCTGCGCCAAAACCCACTAAACTGGGGGCTGGGTATAGGCGACTGGCGATGGACTCTGGGCAGCATGCTGGTGGGCGCCGTGGGTGTGGTGCTGGTACTGCTTTTATTTGCGGCCAGCCCGGCGATGCGCAACTATTACCGCCCCTCCCGCCCTCTGCCCGGCGAGTTCTGGGGTTGGCTGGGCCTGATCGCGGTGGAATTATTTGCCTGGGAATTTATCTGGCGGGGTTTTATGCTCTTTGGTCTGATGCCCGCCCTGGGTGAGTGGGCCATCTATGTACAAATGATCCCCTTTGCCATCGCCCACGTGGGCAAACCCGAAGTGGAAACTCTCACCAGCATCGCCGGCGGCATTTTGCTCGGCTATGTGGTGCGCCAGTGCCGCTCCTTTTGGCCGGCCTTTTTACTGCACTTGTTCCTGTATGCCGGCGTGCATTTTATCTAGCAGACTGTTAGAGATCCCTGAGCGGTGGCGAGTCCCCAACCTGGCAATTTTAGCGCACAGAGCGGGATGCCCCCGAACAAGTTCGGGATCCCGACATTCTCAAGTGGGGCAACGAATAGTCTCTCCGACAGACTGCTAACACCAGTGCATGTTATCTCGAAACCACATTTTATCCAAATTGAGGTATAGAACATTCATGAAAAGGCAAAGTTTAGCAGTGGGACAATTTTTGTGGCTGGCATCGCTGATGCTGGCATCATGCACGGTTCGCTCCAGCCAGTCACCCACCATCACCATCTCAGCACCCGAAAACAACATCGAGGTGCGACTGGGCGAGCGCGTGCTGGTGCAATCGGCGGCACAAGACGACAACGGCCTGGCCAAAGTCGAACTGTGGGTCAACGGCAGGCTCTACCAGGCCAACCGCACCGATCAGAGCAAGGTCATTCTTATCCTGGACACCATTCAGATTTGGGATGCCCCGGCCGTGGGTGCGCATACGCTGATGGTCAAAGCCCACGATGTGGATGGACAGGTCAGCCTGCCGGCCAGCATCGTGGTAGAGGTGCTGCCACCGCTGCCCACACCCACCGCCGCCCCGACCATCACCCCGACCGTGGTAGTAAATTCGTCGTGCGTGCCTTCGGCGCGATTTGTCGAAGATGTCACTGTACCAGACGACTCGCTTTACAATGGCGGAGCCAAATTTACCAAAACCTGGCGGCTGCGCAACGACGGCGAATGTGTGTGGGAGCCCGGCACTCAATGGGTGTTCATCTCTGGCGATATGCTCGGCGCCCAATCGCCAATCGGTGTAGAACTGGCCGAACCAGGCCGCATCATTGACATCAGCGTCGAGATGGTGGCCCCTGCTGCGCCGGGCACTTATCGCAGCTATTGGCGATTGCAGCGACCCAACGGCGAATATATGGGCGATCAGGCCTATGTGCGCATCATTGTGCCGTGAGCCAAGTTTCGACAGGCCTGGCCAATGTTTGCTGGCAGCCGGCTGAACCCCTAACGCTACAATGGTTGACTTGGATGCAAAGACAGGGTATAATGAAGACAATGCTGTTAAGGGATATATGCCACATTATCCGCATAAGAGGATGATAAAAGATGGCTTTGAAAGGAAACCTGCAAGATTTTAACACCACCCAGCTTTTGAACCTGGTGCATCTCGCGCACAAGACCGGGGCCTTGCAGTTTCGACAGGACTCGCAATACACCGAGCTGTTTTTTCGAGACGGCAAACTGATCCATGCGACCATGACCGGCTATGACAGTTTGTTGACCAGCATGTTGGTGCAAAGCAAGAAATTGGCGCCCGAACAGGCCAAAGCCATTCAGGCCAAGGCCAAAGAACGGGATGATAAACGCCTGGCCATGATCTTGATCCAAAACAGCTATATCTCGAAAGAAGATGTCATCCAGAGCGTCACCCAATACATTCTTGACATTGTTTATCATCTCTTTAGCTGGACCGAAGGACAGTTCTTTTTTGAACCGGACAAATCGCCGGACGATCACAACATCACCGTGCCGATAGACCTGGGCAACGTGATTATGGAAGGAAGCCGTCGCGTCCAAGAGCGCGACCGGCTGCAAGATGAACTGCCCGACCTGGACATGTCTCTCAAATTTACCGACCAGCCCGATGCCAAACTGCGCAACATCAGCCTGAGCGCAGACGAATGGAAAGTGATCTCGTATGTCAAGCCATCCAACACCATTCGGCGCATCGCCAAAGCCAATGGGATGAACGACTTTCAAATTCGCAAGATCGTCTATGGGATGTTGCAAGCCGGCCTGGTCGAACTGATCCGTCCACCCGGCAGTGAAGCCGCGCCCAGCCAGCCTACGGCCAGCGCAGGCCGCACGCCCAGCACCGCATCGCCGACGCTCAAGCGCGGCATCGTCAACAAACTTATCTCTCGCATCAAAAAACTATAGACGGGGGTCAAAGATGCAGACAGTGAAAATGGTTGTCACAGGACCTTTTAACGCCGGCAAAACGCAATTCATTCGCAGCATCAGCGAAATTGACGTCGTTTCGACCGAGCGGAGAATTAGCAGTGACGCTGAAAAGGTCAAATCTGAAACCACCGTGGCGATGGACTTTGGTCGTATCACGGTGGATGACGATCTGATCCTGTACCTGTTTGGCACCCCGGGTCAAAAACGGTTTGACTTTATGTGGGAGATCCTGTCGGAGGGTATGCTAGGCTTTATCGTCCTGATTGATAGTTCGCGCCCGGAAACGTTCCGTGAAGCCAGGCGCATCCTCGAAGTCTTTCGCGGCTATGCACCAACGCCATATGTCGTGGCCGCCAACAAACAAGACTCGCCAGATGCCTGGGCGGCAGATGATCTGAGAATTGCACTCAAAATATCCCAAGATGTCAAGGTGCTCCCTTGTGTAGCCACCGATAAGGAATCGGTCAAAAACGTTTTACTCGAGCTGCTGTACTCGATCCTGGCAGAACTCGATCTTCAAGAGAGCGAATAGCGATTGTCCGATCGGTCAACCCAACTGCGCGGCACTGTGTAGAACATCGGAGGCTTGACATTGAGTTCGATTGTCACCAGCGAAGGCATAGTCCATTACGAAATGGATGGGCGAGGCCGTCCCGTTGTTCTTTTGCATGGATGGATCAACTCGTGGGATGTCTGGCGAGAGACCATGATCTATATCGCCGAAGCCCATCGTTTCAAGGTCTATGCCCTGGATTTTTGGGGATTTGGCGAATCGGCCAAAGCCAAAACCCCTCCTTTCAAGCTGGATTCCTACGTTTCGATGGTTGAGCAATTTATGGAGACGATGGGCATCCAGAGTGCGCCCATTATCGGTCACTCGATGGGCGGTACCGTTTCGCTGCGAATTGCGTTGGAACATCCCTACCGAATCAACAAGGTAGCCATTGTCGGCTCACCGATCATCGGCACTTCGTTGCATCCATTTCTTCAACTGGCAGGCGTGGGGTGGATAGCCAATACATTGTTTCGCCTGCCTTTTATGCTGTATTTTGTGGTCTGGTGGGTTTTGGCGCACGACTCGAAAAAAGTACAGCACATGATTTTTCGAGACGTATCCAAGACAAACGCCGAGTCCTTTTTTCGCAGCATTGGCGACCTGAGGCGCACCGATCTACGCTCGCGTGTGGGGCAAATCTCAGCACCGACGCTGGGCATCTTTGGCGTCCATGACAACATTGTCAACCCCAACCAATCTCAAGAACTGGTCAAGGGCGTGCGAAACGCCCAGATTCAGATGATGAAATACTCTCGTCACTTTCCCATGCTCGACGAGCCTGAACTGTTCCGTCAAACTCTGTTGGATTTTTTGCTTCAGGAAGAGTGAATCACCCGCTCAAGTGGACATCAACAGTCAAGAGGATAGATTGTGAGCGATCAGGTGACCGAAAATCCGATCAAGACAAGAGAACCAGAGCTATATCACTGGCCCAACAAGATGGGCCGCATGCTGCTGTTGGCTTTGGAAGATGTGATGGGACGAAATGGGGTTAATGCGGCATTGAATCTGGCTAAACTGCAACATCTGGTCAACAATTATCCGCCCAACAACCTGGACCTCGAATTTAGCTTTGGCGACCTGAGCCGAATTATGCAATCGCTTGAAGATATGTATGGGCCGCGCGGTGGACGTGGATTGGCTATCCGGGCCGGCAGAGCCGGGTTCAAATACGCGCTCAAAGACTTTGGCTCTTTGCTGGGCATTGCCGATCTGGCCTTTCGGCTGCTGCCCCTGGGCATGAAACTCAAGGTCGGCCTGAATGCAATGGCCGACACATTTAACAATTTTACCGACCAGCGCGTGCGCATCGAAGAAGAGACCGGACGTTTTCTGTACATCATTGAGCGATGTCCGGTCTGTTGGGAAAGACACTCAGACACGCCCTGTTGCTATGCGGCAACCGGCCTGCTACAAGAAACTGTATCCTGGATCAGCAATGGCAAAAATTTCGAGATTCAAGAAGTCTCGTGTATTGCTATGGGCGATGCCAGTTGCACTTTTACGATTGATAAACATCCTTTTGATTGATCAACCCGATCAATCCCAAACTGCCGCTTCCAGACCATAACTGCTCTGTTCCGAATCATTCGAGAAAGTTTATGAAGCGAATTGCCATCCTGGACAAGAGAAATATCTTTCCTTTTAACGAACCGGCGCGTGACCTGCGTGTGCTGAACAAGCCGCTCAAGGTTCATCAGCGTGACGTATTGGTCCAATACTGTGATTCGGTCATCGAGTTTGAAAGCCTGGACCAGATTCCCCGCACAGACCGATCAGAGATGCTGGTTTACCAGGACAACCTGTTTTTTGACCAGCCATTCATAGACACATTTATTGCCCAGGCCCGCAAACGCGGCCGACCATGTCGAGTCGCCTTTGCGCCCAACGATCTGGCGATTACGAGACACGCCATCTATCTTCAAGATGGCATCCGCCGCGAACGGGGTGTCTATGTGGCCAATATGTGGTATTTTCCACGCGGCATCGAAGATCAGGCCGATCCTATGGTCGTTGACACGTTGGCGCGTGAAATCGGCTATTATCATGTGCCTACCTATATGGCTAGCGAAAAGGGCGAAATCATCTATTATGTGCCTCTGCGTGCTTTTTTGTCTATCGAGCATTGGCTGCACATCTTTATGGCCAATACACCCTTTGGCATCTTTGCCGAAGGCGCCCGCTTTGAGGTCAAGTCAAATAATCTGCCGACCAAACTCAAGCTGCTGATGGGGGCGATGTGGGAACGCAAACAGGTCCTCTCATCCTCCAACCTGGTTGTGGTGGGCAAAAATACGCATATCAATCCATCCGCCTTGATCCAGGGGCCCACGTATATCGGCGACAATTGTTACATTGGCCCCGGCGTTGTGATTCAAAACTGCATCATCGGCAACAATGTGACATTGGACCAGGGCGTGCAGGCGATGTTGAGTGTGATCAGCGACAATTGTTATCTGCCTTTTCGCGCTGCCGTTTTTATGACCACCCTGATGGAACGGTGTATCATTGCCCAAAACGCCTGCCTGCAAGTGTGTGTAATGGGACGAAACACCTTTGTCGGCGCCGGAACAACCTTTACCGATTTCAACCTGGTGCCCAAGCCGATGACCACCATGCGCAACGGCAAACTGGAACCCACCGGATTGGGCGTAGTAGGCTGTTGCGTGGGACACAACTGCCGCATCGGCGCGGGGCTGGTGTTCATGCCGGCGCGCGCCATCGAATCGGATACCATCCTGGTGCGTTCGGATGAGCGAGCCATCGTCGCCCGAAATGTCACCTTTGACCAGAGTGATCACCACAAGTGGGGCGAGGCCGCCAAACTGCATCGCCCTATGTACCGACCAGAAATTGTCAATCGCTAATTCAAGGGGGCAAGCCCGGCAAGTGGATAATTTTGCCTTTGTCATTCATCCCATCGATCCCAAACGCGATGTGGAACGCAAATTCCCGCTATTGGGGCGATACCTGTCTGTACCACTCATTCATTTTTTATCTCGTTTTTTTCCGCCCCTTTACATCTCGCATATCACAGGCGTTCGTTCTATCCAGGGAAATCAGGTTGAAGGATGGTTTGTCGCCTGCCCGTTCACGCCCGACCGGATGATCAGCCTGCCTGAAAAAACGGTCTACCGCAAGGTGATTCAGACCGGCCGGCTGGCCGAGCGTTTGGGAGCCAAAATTTTAGGGTTGGGCGCCTTTACATCGGTGATCGGCGACGCCGGCATCAGCGTGGCTCAAAACCTGAACATTCCCGTGACCACCGGAAACAGCTATACCATCGCCATCGCTGCGCAAGCTGTTCGCGCTGCCGCCGAACAAATGGACATTGACCTGTCACAGGCCACCATTGCCATAGTCGGTGCTACCGGGTCCATCGGCAGCGTGTGCAGCCGGCTGCTGGCGCGCGAATGTGGCCAAATGATCCTGATCGGCCTCCCGCGCAGCATCGGACGGTTGCATCAGGTGCAGGCCAACATCCAGGCCGAATCCAAGACGCCCACCTATATCTCGCATCAGGTCGCCAGCATTAGCGAAGCAGATATTGTTGTCACCGTGACCAGCGATCTGGGCATCATCATTGAGCCTGAACATTTGCGCCCCGGCACGGTGGTGCTGGATGTGGCGCGTCCTCGCGATGTATCGCGTCAGGTGGCCGAACAACGTGGCGATGTGCTGGTCATCGAGGGGGGTATGGTAGCCGTGCCTGGCCCAGAGTTGAACTTTGGGTTCGATTTTGGCTTCCCACCGCGCATGGCCTTTGCCTGTATGGCCGAAACCATGATCCTGACTTTGGAGCATCGCTACGAAAGCTTTACATTGGGACGAGATATTTCCATTGAACGCGTCCAAGAGATCGAATCACTGGGAGCCAAGCATGGCTTTCGATTGGGCGGCTTTAGAAGTTTTGAACGGGCTGTCACCGAACAAGACATTGAACAAGTCAAGCGCGCGGCCCATGACCGTTCAAAACACAAGGGATGAACTGCCGGATGACGCCGGCACGATCACAGCCCGAACGCCAGGGGGGAAGGGAATGCAGGATGCTTCCCTTCCCTCTTGTTCGATAAACGAGACATTGATAGAGTCATAATTGCACATTGATGGTTAAAGGAGACGATGATGAGCAAGGGAAGAATCCTGGTCGTAGAGGATGATTTCGACATCTCGAACTTGCTGCGCATCTTTTTCGACTCACAAGGGTACGAAGTCCTTGTGGCCGCCAAAGGAAACGATGCTCTGGACATGTGTCGCCGCAACCTGCCCAACATTGTGGTGCTGGACATCCAGTTGCCTGATATTGATGGGTATGAGGTATGTCGCAGACTGCGCGGCAATCTGAGAACCAGCCACATTCCCATCCTCTTTTTGACGCAGCGCGATGAACGCAGTGACCGCATCGCCGGGCTGGAATTGGGCGCAGATGATTATATCACCAAGCCGTTTGACATCGAAGAACTCAAACTGCGGGTGCAAAATGCGATCAAACGCGCCAAGTGGGAAAACCTCACCAGCCCCACTACCGGGCTGCCCAGCGGCAAGCTGATCGAAGAGCAACTGCGTATGCTGATGCGCCGCAAAGATTGGGCCGTCCTCTATGTTGGCATCAATCACATCTCGGGTTTTAACGAAGCCTATGGCTTTGTGGCCGGCGACGATGTGTTTCGTTTTGCGGCAATGGTGTTGAGCGATGGAGTAGACGAGTATGGCACGGCCAACGATTTCATCGGGCATGTAGGTGCAGATGATTTTATCATCATCACCGATACAGCACATGCCGAGCAAATCAAAGAACATACCACCGAGCGATTCAAAAATGAGGTTGGCACTTTTTATTCTTTCAAAGACCGCGAGCGGGGTTATATTCAACTCAAAGATGGCTCTGGCGGTGAAAAGAATGTGCCGCTGATGACCCTGGCCGTCGGCGTAGTCAACGCCAAAACCGCTCATTTTGCCGACATTCGCGAGATCACCGAAGTCGCCGCGGCCGAACGACGCAAAGTGGTCGAAGACTAGCTGGCGACGAAACAAGCCCTGGCTCTTGACGTTCGTTACTGAGAACCATTCACGAGGTGCTCGTGTCACGCGGTATGTCTGAACCAGACGATAAACCGAATAGCCGGCCCTATTGGCTACTGTGGATCACGGCCGGATTGGCCTGGTTGATCATCACTGCGGCTATGTATGGTATCGCCCAGACCAACGCTGCCTGGCTGCCTGCCATTGCTCTGGGCTATATGGTACCGACAGGCCTGATCACCTTTTTTGTCGGAGCAGCGCCGGGCGGCAGCACTGCCCTGCTCAGCCTGCTGGCCGTCCTTCCCTTGATCGGACAGTATTGGCACCGCCCGACCATCGCCATCGCCATCGGCACAGTGATGCTGGTCACATGGATCCAAGCCGGTCTCTGGGGTATGTCGTCTCACGCTCATCGTCTCCAAAAAAAGCGTTACGAACAGTCCCATCAATCCCTCAACCGGCGGCTGCAAGAACTATCGGCCATCGAAGAAATTGACCATGCATTGGGGGCCACCCTGGATCCTCAGCAAGTACTGGATATGGTCTTGGATCACGCCGTGCGATCATTGAATGTCACCGTTGGCGTGATCGGCACCCTATCGGCCGACGAAAAGCAATTGATCATCCGCGCCACCAGCGGCTTGACCGCCGGGCAAAAGGACAAGCTGCTGGCCCGCCCCTGGTCGGTCTCGCAAGGCATCGCCGGGCGGGTCATTCAAAGCGGTCAATTTGCCCTGGTCCAAGATGTCCATCAAGACGCCGATTATATCACCGTCGTACCGGAAATTCACTCCGAGTTGGCCGTTCCGCTGTATGCCAAAGAACGGGTGATCGGCGTGCTAAACCTGGAAAGCACTCAACGTGATGTGTTCGACGAACACGCAGTGCGTTTTGTGCAGCACCTCTCCGAACATGCGGCTGTAGCATTGGAAAAAGCCGAATTATATGCCATCAGCGAGCAGCGCGCCCAGGAAGCGCAAGAGCTGTATCATATTGCTACATTGAGCAGTTCAAGTTTAGAGTTGGGACGGTTATTGCAAGAGATCGTTCCACGCACAGCCACTTTTTTGCAGGCCGAAAAATGCCTGTTGCTGGTCGTTGACCCCGATGACCAGTACCTGACCCCACACCCATCAGGGATGTACGGTGGATATATTGAAGCAGGGCAGATACGCATTGCCCTGAACGACGATCTCAAGGCCGGGCTGCTGTATCGGGGCCGCCCTTTTATCTCTAATCACACCGCCGATGACTCGTACATCCCGGCGGTCTATCGGCCTTTGATCGATCAGTTTGGCGTCCACACCCTGCTCTCAGCGCCGCTGCGTCTGGGAGATCGCTACATTGGCGAAATTCACCTCTGCAACAAACAGGGTGGGCCTTTTACCCGCAATGACGCTCGGATCCTGGGGACGATTGCCTCACACCTTTCGGCCGCCATCGCCAACGCCCAAATTTATGAATTCACCGACCGACAACTCCGTCGCCGCCTGGAAGAGTTGACAGCTTTGCAGCGAATCAGCAGCCAGCTCAATGCCACCCTCAATCTGGGGCAAATTCTCGATGTGGTGATTGGCGAGGCATGGGGCATCACCCAGGCCACACATGGCTATATCGCCTTGTCTCAAGACAAAGAAACCGCCTTCCTGCCCATCGCCGGGCGCGGTTATACCGAAGCAGAATTTGCCAGACTACAACAAGCCTGGAAAACCGGCATCTCGGCTTTGAGCAGCCAGGTGCTAAAAAATAGAAAAACCATCATCAGCAGCACACCGTCAGATGAACAGAGTCTCTGTCCCATCCGAAACGCTCGCTCGGCGCTGGTGACGCCCATTTTTTATGATGATCAAGTCGCCGGCCTGATTCACCTGTTTGCGGCAGAACCGGATCTGTTCGCTTCAGAACATCAAAGTTTTGTCGAGTCGCTGGCCTCGCAGGCATCTCTGGCCATTCGCAATGCGCGCCTGTACGAGGCCGAAGTACAGCAGCGACAATTGCAGGCCCGGCGTGCGGCGCAGATCGCCCGTCTGGCTTCAATCGGCAATGCGTTCCGACTGCAAAAACCGTTGGACCAGGTGCTGCAATTGACCGCCGAAGCCATCTGTGAGGGTGTAGGATTCAAAGCCGTCCTGATCAGCCTGGCCGAAGGCGAGCCACCTTTATTGCGGCGCATGGCGGCCGTGGGCTTGCCAGATGAGGTGTTTTCAGAAATGCGCCAGATACGGCAGCCGCTGGCCGTCGTGCGGCAAATTATGCGCGAAGAATTTCGCATCGCACAGTCTTTTTACATTCCGCACGACCGCAAAGCGATCTGGCAGAACGCGCTGCATACCTATACCTTTGACCAACCGCGGCCCACCTCTCATTGGCATCCCGACGACCTGCTGATCGTGCCAATGTATGGCATCGGGCAGCGCATTGTCGGCCTGATCACCGTAGACCAGCCTGTAGATGGACTGGTACCTGATGTATCGGTGATCGAGATGCTGCAAATTTTTGCCCAACAAGCCGCCATTGCCATCGAAAACAATTTGTTGTACAGCGACTTGCAACGGCGTGTAGACAGCCTGACCTTGATCAACCAGGTCGGACAGATCATCACCTCTGGCCTGGACCTGGACAACATGCTGCGTGAAATCGTCTCAACCAGTGCGCAGTTGTTGCAAAGCGACTATGGCGTCCTGTTCTTTTGGAATCGCCAGATCGAAGAATTGCAGGCGCAAGTGGCTTTTGGTTTTGCCCTGGATGATCAGACGCTTTCCAGCACGCGCACCCGTCAGGCGTTGGCCGAGATTGCCATCCGAAAGGGCAGTTCGATCATCGTCTCAGATGTAGGCAACGATCCTCGCTTTAACGAGTTGGTCCAACCGCCGCTCGGCTTGCGCTCTATGCTGATGGTGCCGCTCATCGAAGGCACCGCCGCTGCAGGGGCGTTGTTAATCGGCGCCAGGCAGGCCGGCAATTTTAACCGCACCGATCAGGTGATTCTATCCACCCTGGCCGACCAGGCTGCGGTAGCCATTCAAAACGCCCGCCTGTACGCCAGCTCGGTGCAGCGCGCCAACGAGTTAGAGACACTGAACGACATTGCTCAAACCATCGTCACCAGCCTGGACATGGACACCACCCTGAGCATGATTATGGCCCGGGTTGGCGAGGCGCTGCATGCCGAATCGGGATCCTTGTTGCTGATAGAGGACAGACAGCTATCTTTCCGTATCTCTTTTGGCCCTGCCAGCGAACAGGTCAAGGGTCTCAAGCTGGCCTGGGGGCAGGGCATCGCCGGCTGGGTGGCACAAACCGGACAAAGCCTATTGGTGCCCGATGTGTCTCAAGACAAGCGGCATTTTGCTCAAATAGACCAGACCACCGCCTATCAGACTCGCTCGGTGCTATGTGTGCCGCTCAAAGGACACGGCAATCAGATTATCGGCGTGCTTGAAGTGATCAACTCGCTGGACGGTCGGGCCTTTAGCAGCCAGGATCAACGGCTTTTAGAGTCCATTGCCACATCGGCAGTGATCGCCATCGAAAATGCCAACCTGTTTGCTCAGCGCGAACGCAAAATCGTCGAACTCGGCACATTGAACGAGATCGGCCAGGCACTCAGTTCGACCCTCGATCAAGACGACTTGATGGAGTTGATCTATCATCAGGTCAATCAAGTGATGGACGCCCGCAACTTTTTTGTCGCCCTGTACGAGCCAGAAGAAGACAAGGTGTGGTTTCCCATCGCCTATGAGCGTAATCAGCGCGTGGTCGGCCCTGATATCGAGACCGTCCCCCCCGACTGGCAGCCACGCATCGGCCGACGCGGGCTGACCGAGCATATCATTCACACCGGACGAGTCTTGTGGCTGCCCAACCGGTTTCAAGAGCGATTGGCCGAGATGGGCATCGAACAGATCGGCTCCCAGGCCCTGTCCTGGCTGGGTGTCCCCATTTTGTTTGGACAACAGGTGTTGGGAGTCATTGCCGTACAGAGCTATGAACAGGAAAACACCTATGACGAAGACCATCGCGACCTGCTGCGCACCATTGCCGGGCACGCTTCGGTAGCCATCCGCAATGCCCGCCTGTTCAACCAGATCACCCAGATGAGCGAGAACCTGGAACGCCTGGTGCAGGAACGCACCGAAGAACTGGCGATGGCTAACCGCGACCTGCGCATCGAGCGCGACCGTTTGAACACCCTTTATCACATCGCCCGAGAACTGGCCAGCAGCCTGGAGTCGGACCTGATGTTTAGCCGGGCGATGGCCCTGTTGTGCAACGCCCTGGGCGCCGAGTTGGGCTATATCCTGCTCAAAGACTCGGAAAATGAATCGCTGACCTACAAAGCCATCCAAAACACCTTGCCCTACGTTGCTCCTTTTGCTCAGGTCGGCCAGCAGGTCAATGAGACCAGTGAATACCGTCTGATCGAATGGGTGATGGGACATCGTGAATCTATATGCATCAGCCACATCAGCCAGGACAGCCGCCTGGAATTTGCCGCCTGCCAAGACATTCCCTGCCAGTCACTCCTCGCTACCCAACTCATTTCGGGCGAGGACATTGTCGGGGCGGTAGTGCTGTATCACAGCCAGGCCAATTTCTTCACCATAGACCATCAACGTATGCTCGACGCCATCGCCTCTCAGGTCGCCATTATGGTCAGCAACGCCGAAATGCTTCGTCTGCTGCGCGAGGCCACCAACCGGCTGGGCAAAATGCTGCTGGCGCAGCAGCAAGAGTCGGCGCGTAGCCAGGCCATCCTGGAAGGTATCGCCGATGGCGTCATGGTGATGGATGCAAAAGGAAAATTGACGCTCTTTAACGCTGCGGCAGAACGAATTTTGCAAATGACCCGCGACGAAGTGATCGGCCGCACCGCCGCCGAAATGTCGGGCTTTTTCAACCTGACCGGCTCATCTTGGACCGAACTGACCGAGCGATGGGCGCGCTCCGAGACCAATGCTGTCCAACAGGCCGTTCACGAAGCACAGGTCCAGGTCGAACGTCAGGTGCTTCACCTGCGCATCGCCCCGATATTCCGAATGGGCTCGTTTGAGGGGTCTGTTTCGGTGCTGCGCGACATTACCAAAGATGTCGAAGTAGACCGACTCAAGAGCGAGTTTGTCTCCACCGTCTCGCATGAACTGCGCACACCGATGACCTCGATCAAGGGCTATATTGACCTGCTGCACAATGGTATGGCCGGTCCGGTCAGCGATGCGCAAAAGCGTTTTTTGGAAATCATCAAGAACAATGCCGACCGGTTGACCGTGCTGGTCAACGACCTGCTCGACATTTCGCACATTGACACCGGACGCGTCAAGCTCTCGATAGAAGCCGTTCAGATCGAGGCAATCATCAATCGAGTGATCACCGATCTCAAGCCAAACGCAGCCAAAAAATCCATCACCTTGAACGGCCAGGCGCCACAATCGCTGCCGCTGGTACGCGCCGACGCCGCCCGGGTGACCCAGATTCTGACAAACCTGACTCAAAATGCCATCAATTATACGCCGGCCGAGGGGCAGGTCGAGGTCTCGGCCGAACTGGTGGACAATATGCTGGTCGCCCATGTCGCCGATAACGGGATCGGCATCTCGGAAGAAGACCAGGCCAAGCTGTTCACTCGATTCTTTCGCGCCGACAATGCCCTGGTGATGGCCAGCAGTGGCACCGGGCTGGGGTTATCCATCGCCCGGTCACTGATCGAACTGCACGGCGGACACATCTGGTTTGAGAGCCAGGTCGGGCAGGGCACCACCTTTAGCTTTAGCCTGCCGCTGGCCGAACAAGGTGCCATAGCCGCGGCACAGCGCGAATTCAAGACGATCAGCTATCGCGCCCAAGACCGGCACATTTTGGTGATTGAAGATGAGGTCGAAGTAGCCAACCAGATCTCACATCACTTGCGCAGCCAGCGTGGCTATCGCACACACATTGTGCGCACCGGCCAGGATGCGCTGGACCTGCTGCAAAATCATCGGCACCCGGTGCATCTGATCACGCTCGACCTGCGGCTGCCTGATATGGATGGCCTGCACATCTTGCGCCAGATCAAGCAAACTCCCGATCTGGCCTCCATTCCGGTGGTGATCATTTCCATTGCCCACCGCGAATACGAGAGCAAACAACTCGGTGCGCAGGCCTATTTGTCCAAGCCGGTCGAAGAAAAACAGTTGGTTTCGACCATCGAACGGCTGCTGGCATAGCCAGATTCAGTGGATGGTAAACAGCCATGTCGCATCGTCAAGTTGAAATTCGCGCCGAACGAGATGTCTGGGTAGCCATTGCCATCGGCAGCAATATGGCCCGTCAACTTGGATTCAACCCGACCGACTGCGCACGGGTAGAAACAGCCATCTCAGAGTTGGCACAAAACATCTGGGTGCATGCGCAAGGCGGATCGATCTCTTTTAGCGACATTTCACAAAATGGGCGACAGGGTATTCGGGTTTGCGCAGTCGATCAAGGACCCGGCATTTCCAATATCAGCCAGGCTATGCGAGATGGATTCAGCACACGAAACAGTCTGGGCATCGGCATGGGCATCGCCCAGCGGATGATGGATGATTGGTCAGTACGCTCGCACCCCGGTTGGGGCACCGCCATCGTCGCTGTCAAATGGAACAAGAGATAAACAAGATGGAATACGGCGTTGTCAATCGCAACAAAACAGGTCGGTCTGTCTCAGGCGATGCCTATCTGTTCATCCAGGATGAGAACCAAACCCTGGTTGCCCTGATTGATGGGCTGGGGTCCGGCGAAGCGGCACATCAGGCGGCAGTCATCGCCCAAGCCTCGATTGCCGCCCACCCTCACGCTGCTTTGACCGATATTTTGAACATGAGCCATCAAGCCTTGCACAGCACGCGCGGTGTGGTGATGATGTTGATGCGAGTTGAACCCGCCAAAAAGCAGGTCTCTTTTGCCGGAGTCGGAAACATTGGCGTGCGGGTATTCAGTCAGACGCCGATCAAGCCAATCTCGCGCAATGGCATTGTCGGCTATCGCATGAACAATGTGCGCGAATTTGTCTACCCTTACACGCCCGGCGATGTCTTTGTGTTGCACTCGGACGGCATCTCGACTCGTTTTATGCTGGATGAAAACTGGGCGCGCAATATCCAAACCGATGTACAGCAAATCGCCGAAGAAATCGCCGAGGCCTATGCCAAAGACAATGACGATGTGACCGTCATGGTCATTCGCTGAGTTGGATACGAGTCACCTGGGAAGAACAAAATGCCTCCAGTAGATGTTCTGGTCTGGTTAAATCAAAAACAAGATGCCATCATGAAGCGATGGCAAAGCGCCATTCGAGAGCAGCATATTGGCACTTTTACTGCTCTGCCGGATCCAGAGCTGCGCGAGCAGGTCTTGCCGCTGTACCAGGTTGTGACGCAGGCCGTAGATCAACAAAGCTCGATCACCAGCAACGCCCTGTTGACCTGGACACAAACCCACCATGAACGCGGCACCTCATTGACCGACCTGCTCAAGGCTTCCTTTGCTCTGCGCACGGCGGTCGGCGATGTGCTGCTTGAATCCAGCGATCCGTGGCAGGCGGTCATCGCCTGGCAAAAACTGCTGCCCTATTTCGATCAGGCTACTACAGCCCTGTCCGAAATTTACACCCGCGCCGTCGAGCAAACCCTGACCCAACGGCTGCATGAGGCCGAGTCGCTGGCCAACGATCTGGCCCAAGCCACCGAAGACACCGACCGCGCCCTGGTTCAGTTACGCTCCATTTTCGATGTCTCTCAGGTGGTCGGCGCCACCCTCGACGTGGATGAAATTGTCAATCAACTGGCTGAGAAACTGGGCCAGGCATTGGAAGCGCGACACTGCGCCGTCTGGCTGAATGACATGGGCGCACCGCGCGTGGTGGCTTTTTTTGGCGACGTGGACACGACGGCCATCCCCTTGCTGCCCGACGACACAGAAAATGTCTTTCGCCAGGTGCTAGACTCGACCACCTCGCAGGTGTTGACAGCCGACCAGGACCTTTGCCCCGGCGACTGTGCGCTGATCAAAGCCCTGAACGTCGGTGTGCTGCTGGTGGCTCCGCTGACTATTCAGGGCATTGCCATCGGCGTTTTGACATTGGGCCGCCGCATCGGCGCCCCGCACTTTGACGCTACCGAGATCAACCTGGCCGAAGCCATCTTGCGCCAGGCTGCCGTAGCCATTCAAAATGCCGGCCTGTACGAAGAGATCAGCGCGCTGAACAACAGCCTGGAAATGCGCATCGCCTCGCGCATCAAAGAACTGGCTCGCGAAAAGGAGCGCATCCAGACCCTCTATGACATCAGCAGCGGCCTGAGTGCCAGCCTGGACATTGACTTTGTGTTGGACAAAACCTTGCGCCTGGTGACACAGGCAGTCGGTGCCGAACACGGTTCGGTGATGTTTTATGACCGTGAACGAAACACGCTGATCTATCGCGCCCGGCTGGGTGGACAGGGCTTGCTGCCACCCGAAGGCGAAGTCACACCTTTCAAGCCCGGCGTCGGCGTGGCCGGCTGGATTTTGGAATATCGCCGGCCCGTGTTGATTGACGATGTGACGCTGGATGATCGCTGGTTGAACAGGCCCGGCGCCGTGCAGACCCGCTCTCTCATCGGCGCGCCGCTGACCATCGGCGAAGAGATATTGGGCGTGATTTTGGTGTCCAACACCACGCCCAAATCGTTCGATGAACCCAAATTGCGCCTGGTCATTGCCGCCGCGCAACAAGTGGCACAGGCCATCTATAATGCCCAGTTGTACAACCATGTGCAAGAAAACGCCACCCGCAACCAGGCCATCCTGCAATCCATCGCCGACGGCGTCATTGTTAACGATCCCAAACACCAGGTGATTGTCTTTAATGCCGCCGCCGAACGCATCCTCAAGACCAGCCAGGCGCGGGTACTGGGTCAAGATGCCCGCCGCCTCTTTAACGCCTTTGAAGACGGCGGCCGGCAAAGCGCCCTGGCAGCGATGGAAATGATCTCGGCACCGGACAGCGTTCAGGTAGGGCAGGCTGTCGAAACCACGCTGGAAGCCGAAGGCCAGGTCATCAGCGCCCACATTGCTCCGGTGATGACCGACGATGGCGACCTGTTGGGCGTGGTCACGGCGCTGCGCGACATTACCCGCGAGGTACAGGCCGACCGGGCCAAGACCGAGTTTGTCTCTACCGTGTCGCACGAACTGCGCACCCCGCTAACCTCCATCAAGGGCTATACCGATCTCTTGTTCGCCGGCGCCGTTGGGACGATCAACGACACCCAAAAACACTTTTTGGGCATCATCAAGAACAACGCCGACCGCCTGACCGCTCTGATTAATGACTTGTTGGACATTTCGCGCATCGAGACCGGGCGCATCAAGCTCAATATGCAGGCCGTCAACATGATGGATGTGATCAATGAAGTGGTCGAGTCGCTGCACGGTCAGATCGAACAAAAGGGATTACAACTTCAAGTCACACTGCCTTCGGTGGTGCCGAGCGTCAACGGCGACCGGGCGCGGCTGATCCAGATTGTCACCAACCTGCTCAGCAATGCCTACAAATACACCGACGAGGGTGGCATCCACATCTCGCTCACCTTGCTGCAAGGGGCCATCCGCATTGACTTTACCGACAGCGGCATCGGCATCTCATCCGACGATATGAGCAAGATTTTTGAGCGATTCTACCGCGCCGATACCCCGGTGGTAGAAGGGCGCGGCGGCACTGGACTGGGCCTGTCCATCACCAAGCAGCTCACCGAACTGCACGGCGGGCGCATCTGGGTGCAAAGCGAGTTGGGAGTCGGCAGCACCTTTACCATTGTCCTGCCCACCCTGGATCAAAAACTCACCGGTCGCGTCCTGGAAAAGATACCCGCCAACGCCCAAAAGATTCTGGTGGTAGACGACGAACGCGACATTGTCACCCTGCTACGCCATCAACTCGAAGCCAAAGGCTACCAGGTCATCGTCGCTTCGACCGGCGCCCAGGCCATCGAAAAAGCCATCCAGGAGCAGCCCAGCCTGATCACCCTGGACATTTTGCTGCCCGACCGAAATGGCTTTGAAGTGCTGCGCGAACTCAAAGAACATCCAGAAACAGCCCAAATTCCGGTGATCGTGCTGTCGGTAGTGCAAGACGAAACCAGCGGTTACCGGCTGGGCGCGGTAGACTATATCACCAAGCCGGTCAACGAAGAACGCCTGCTCAAGAGCGTCTCGCGCGTGCTGGAGCAAAAAGGCAAAGTGCTGATCGCCGAAGACGACCTGGATACGGCCAAGATGCTGATTGACCTGCTGGAAAGCAATCACTACCAGGCCTTTCACGCCCTGGACGGCTATGAGGCCCTGTCACTGGCCCGCCGCGAACAGCCCGGCCTGATCTTGTTAGACCTGCGCATGCCCGGCATGGATGGCTATGAGGCCCTGACCCGCCTGAAAAAAGACCCGGAAACGCGCCAGATTCCCATCCTGGCCATGTCAGCCCAGGCCGGTGACACATCTCAAGAGCGCATCCGCCTGCAAGAGATGGGTGCCCTGGACTTTTTTGCCAAACCGTTTGACATTGACGACCTGCTGGCCGAAATCGTGCGCGCCCGCAGCCAACCGCCGCAAGCCGACGATGCAGCCAATTCCTGATCGCCGCAAACAGCAAGGGCGAGGTTTACCCTCGCCCTCTGACTGCGAGAGAACAGGCAGTGATAACGAAATCATGATCGAAATTCAGTCCCACTCAGAACTGAATCATACGCAAACCCAACCGGCCGAGCCTTTTGCTCCAGGCGACGCTGGCGCACGCCGTTCCGATCAGGCCCGCATCGCCGAATTGATCGTCTTGCAGCGCATCGGGCAAGAATTGAACGCCACCCTCGACGAACGTCAGATCCTCAATCTGCTGATTGAAGAAACGGTGGCCGTCACCGGAGCCACGCACGGCAGCGTGATTCTGCAAAACAAAGCCAGAGACATCTGGCAGCCGCAGGCCTGGTATGGTTATACGCCGGATCAACTGCACGCACTGGCCGACCTGGGCCGCTCCCGACAGCGCGGCATTATCCATCGCGTCTTTGCATCGGGACGACCGGCGGTCATTGACGATGTGCACCAGGAAACCGGCTATGTGGAAATCGTGCCAACCACCCGCTCCGAGTTGACCGTGCCGATCCACTATGGCAACGAGGTCGTAGGCGTCATTGACCTGGAAAGTTCCGATCAAGGCGCGTTTGGGCCGGACAATCAACGATTCTTGCTGGCCGTGGCCGAGCAGGCCGCTATCGCCATCGGCAACGCCCGCCGCTATGCCGAGCAGGTCGAACGCGAAAACGCAGCCAGCCTGCGCACCGAACAACTGCGCAACCTGCTGGAAATTTCGCGTATGCTGCGCACCGGTCACAACCTGGAAGATGTTCTCGACCTGGTCGTGCAGTCTATTCCGGTGGCCGCCGGTTTCAATGTGGCTCTGCTCAGCCTGGTCGAAGGCGACCCGGCCACCCTGCGCCGGGTGGCCGCCGCCGGTATTCCGCTGAGCGAATTGCAGACCCTACAGCAAGAACGACAGCCTTTGAGCGCGCTGCTCAATCTGCTGCAAGAACGCTATCACATCAGCGACTCGTACTTTTTCCCGCATCAAGAGCGCGATCTGTGGGATGACCAATACACCCATGCGGTGCTGCCCGACCGCCCAGACTGGCGCGAAGGTGAATGGCATCCCAGCGATATGCTGTTGGTGCCGCTGCGCGACAGCAACGGCGAATTGCTCGGCCTGATCTCGGTAGACGATCCACAAAACGGGCTGACGCCTAATCAAAAAACCATCGAGGCGCTGGAACTGTTTGCCCACGAGGCCGCTCTGGCCATCGAAAATGCCCGTCTGCTCGGCGAAGCCCAACAACATGTGGACGAACTGGAACTGCTTCGTCAGGTTGGGCTTCAAGTGGCATCCTCGCTCGATCTGTCTACAGTGCTGGATACCATTGTGGACAGCGCATTGCGCCTGGTGCCGGCCAGCGATGTGCGCATTTATTTGTACGATCAACAAACCGGCCGCTTTGCCTTTGGCACACAAAAATCGCGCCATGGCGGCCTGGTCCGCCCTATGAGCGTGCCCCGTCCCGACGGCTTTACCGCTCAGGTCGTTCGGCGCGGCGAAATGATGGTGATCAATCAGGCGCAAAACCACGAACTATATAACCGCCCCGAATCCAAAGATTGGGGCATGCGCGCCATTGCCGGTTTTCCGCTCAAGCGCGCCGCCGAAATTCTCGGTGTGATGGATGTGTCGTTTTTTTACGAACACACCTTGACCGCCAAAGAACTCAACCTGCTCAGCATGCTGGCCAATCAGGTTGCCATTGCCATTGACAATGCCCATCAATACGAGCAGGCTAAAAAAAGAGCCTCGTATCTCGAGTCGCTATGGTACATCAACCAACAACTGGCCTCCATCCTCGACTTGAACGAACTACTAAGCCGCGTGGTCGAGATCGTTCAGGCTCGCTTCCGTTACGAACAAATCTATATTTATCTATTGGATCACGAACAGCAGCAATTGAAATTGCAGGCCACTCGTTCGGCAGACCAGGCCGCGCCCGACGGTGAGATTCCGTTGGACCGACCTCGCTGCATTATTTCGTGGGTGGCCACCCACAACGAGCCGCTGCTGATTCGAGATGCCGAAAACGGGCACGACAGCCTGCCCTTTCCCCGCCTGACCGATTCGCCGCAACCGCGTTGTGAGTTGGCCGTGCCGCTCCACCTGGGCGATCAGGTGGTCGGCGTGCTGGATATTCGCAGCCCGCAGGCGCATGCCTTGACGCGAGACGACTTGTGGATCATCCAATCGCTGGCCGCGCAGCTCGATGTGGTCTTGCAAAACGCCCGTCTGTATGACGAGTTGGAACTGCGTGTGCAAAAACGCACCGAAGAACTGGCCGAGGCACTGCGCCGTCAGGCATTGGAGGCCGACAAGACCCGCGCCATTGTGGAAAGCATCTCGGACGGCGTGATCGTCTTTGACCCGCAAGGCCAGGTGATCCTGGCCAACCCGGCCGTCGAACGGGTGTTGGGCATTCCGGCCCAGGCCTGGCTGCGCCACAATCTGAACGAATACCCCGCTTCGGCCCCCGATGCCCGGCCAGATATGAAAACAGCGGTATGGAACGCGGTGCGCTCGGCGCAAAAGCAATTGTCCGGCGATCAAGACCTGGTCAGCGCCAGCCTGTCTGCCGACGGACGGGTGGTGGCAGTCAGCTTTACCTCGGTAGCCCTGCGCGAACAAGAGCCACCGCACGTTGTGGCCGTGTTCCGCGACATTACCCGTGAAGTGCAGCTTGATCGGATGAAGAGCGAGTTTATCGCCATGGCCGCGCACGAGTTGCGCACACCCATGACCTCGATCAAGGGCTACATCAGCCTGTTGTCGGCCGGCTTGCCAGGGCCGGTCAACGAAAAACAGCGCGAGTTTCTCCAGGTCACCAACAGCAACGCCGACCGGATGATGACGCTGGTCAACGACCTGCTCGACCTGTCCAAGATCGAAAGTGAAGGACTACGGCTCAACCTGGAACCCGTCTCGCTGGCCGACGTAGTGGCCGCCGTCGTGTTCACCATGCAAAACCAGATCAAGACCAAAGAGCAAACCCTGACCGTAGACGTGCCTTTGGACCTACCCGAAATCAATGCCGACCGGGACCGGCTGATCCAGGTGGTAACCAACCTGCTGAGCAACGCGCACAAATACACGCCGACCGGCGGGGCCATTGGCGTGCGCGGCCGCCGCGAGCCGGGCCGGCTGGTGCTAGAGGTGCAAGATTCTGGCATTGGCATTGCGCCGCAAGACCAGGAGCGGCTGTTCACCCGTTTTTTCCGCGCCGACAATGCCATCGAGACACAGGTGGGCGGCACCGGGTTGGGGTTGGCCATTTGCCGTGAGATTGCCCAACGTCATCATGGAGATATTGTTGTGCAAAGCGAGTTGGGGCGCGGAAGCACTTTTCAAGTCATCTTACCGCTGGTTTCAGACTAGCATCGCCGAAACCTTGAATTCAGACCAAGCGAGGGGAAAATGCCCAGGGTTTTAATTGCCGAAGATGAAAAAGACATTCGCGAGTTGATCAAGTTCAGCCTGATGTTTGCCGGAATCGAAGTGATCACCGCCGTAGACGGCCAGGATGCGCTGGAAAAAGCCATCGCCATGACCGACAAGCCCGACCTGATTATGATGGACGTGCGTATGCCGCGCATGACCGGCTATGAAGCCTGCGCCGCGATGAAAAAGCAAGATGAACTCAAGCACATCCCTGTAGTCATCCTATCGGCCAAAGGCCAGGAATCGGAAATCCAGACTGGACTGGGCGCCGGCGCCGACGAGTACATTCTCAAGCCCTTTGCACCCGATGATCTGATCAAGCGAGTTCAGGAGATCATCCGTAATTCATCCAAGGCCTGAGTCGCAACACAAGCTATATCCAATGAACGAACTGAGGTTCGATTATGAGTGCCCTGGTTCTTGAAGGCGGCGTTGTACATTATGAATACTTTGGACGCGGTAGTCCACTGATATTCATCCACGGCTGGCTGGGATCGTGGCGATATTGGGTGCCGGCCATGGACGAATTATCCGAAAACCACCGCGTCTATGCCTTTGATTTGTGGGGATTTGGCGACTCGGACAAATCGCGGGCGCGCTATAGCGTTGAAAACTATGTCGAACTATTGCGCGCTTTTGTCGAAGAGTTGGGCGTATTTGGCGATATTCCCCTGGTCGGACACGCTTTGGGCGCGGCAGTAGCCGTCTCTTTTGCCCTGGAATATCCCTTTTACGTCAACCGCATTATGGCCGTGAGCCTGCCGCTGATGGCCAATGCCATCAACCGCCGCTTTTTGCAGGCCGGCGGGGGAGGCTTTTTCGACAAGATGTTTGGCCGTTCACCCACCGCAGGTTACGAAGAAGTGGCCCAAGAAAGCGCCCGCGCCTCGACCGAAGCGATCAATCAAAGCATCCAATCGGTGATGAGCATTGACTTGCAATCCAAGCTGCCCATGCTCGAAGTGCCGCTCCTGGCTGTCTATGGCGAACACGATAACGTGATCACCCCGGCCAGCGAGAACGACTTTGCCGGCCTCAGCCCATCCATTCGGATGATCAGCATGGCCGATACTCGCCACTTTCCGATGCTCGACCGCAGCAGTCAGTTCAATCGCCTGTTGATGGACTTTTTGGAAGCGGGAGAAGATTTGAGCAACCTGAACTTGAAAGAGGAATGGCAGCGCCGCGTGCGTTGAGCCGGTCTGCAAACGAAACCCAACGATCAGCCTCTCGAACTCGTGTGATGGTATTGCTCCATCACACGAGTTTTTATGTTTTGCGCTTTTGCGCTGCGTAAAGCAACCCCGATTGGAGATCAACCTGCATGATCACACCGGCCATGTCCATATCCAAACTGCTCAACACCTCGGCAGTGGTCGGCTGGACGCCTGCCAAAATCGGCTCGGCACCCAGCAACCGGACGGCATGGATGGCCTGCCACAAGACGGTCACGGCCTCCTCAGACAAACTCAACGCGCCGGTGAAATCGAGAATGGCCGTATGGGCATGTTGATCGGAAATCCCCTTGAGCAGCGCATCCAGAATCAACCTGGCCCGCGAGATGTCAATATGGCCGATCAGGGGCATCACAATGGCGCCGGACAGCACCGGCAGCACTGGGCTGGACATTTCGGTAGCCGCCAAAGCCAGAGCCTTTTGCTCTTCCAGCATCGCCTCCAGGCTGCTCTCGTGACGGCGTAGTTCGGTCACATCGCTCATCCAAAGCACATAACCGTCCGGGCGAGCATAATCGGAGCGGATCGGCGCGACATGGATGCGAACGCGCAGCCGCCCTCGATCCGCGCCGATCTGAAACTCTTGCACATGGGTTCGGTCGGGCGACGTTTCGGCCTGGGTGAAAAACCTGTTCAAGGCATCGGCATCGGTGCGACGCAGTTTCCACGGCTCGAACAAAGCCCGCCAGGTCTGATGGCGAGCCTGTCGCTCGCCGATACCCAGCATCTCATCGGCCCGGCTGTTCAGGCGCAGCACCCGATGCGCTCGATCCAAAATCACCAGGCCGTCGCCCAGGCTGTCCACAATCCGATAGATACTCATTTCAATCGGCGCAAACAACCGCCGACTCAACGCATAACCCCAGGCCAGCATCAGCAATCCATCGGCGATCAAATCTATGCCCGCAACCTGTCGCGACGACGCGGTCATAGTCATCCAGCCGCCCGTCGGCACCAGAAGTAAAGCCAGAATGGGGGCGATCAGGGCAGAGCGGCGCAGGCGATCCCCCTGCACAGCATGCCAGATCAACACCCCCGCCGCTCCCCATATCGGAATGGCTCGCATCACATACATGCCCGCTACCCACTGCCCGATCTGGTGGGTAAAGCCGCCGCCAGGCAGCGACGTCATTTCACCAAAGAATATCCCTCCGCGCCCTCCGTAATCAACCAGCACCACCACCAGCAAACTCAATGCCACCAACACTACCGCCGTGGTATACGCCCTGACCCAGGCTGGCCGGGCCGCATATTCCCAGACCAGTTCGACGGCCAGAAACCACGACAAACTACTCGACGCCACCACCCGCAGCAACGCATCGGCAAAACTGGCCCACCATGCCCGGTCGGCCTCCGGCGTGGTGCCAATCACCAGCCAGGCTGCCGCGCCTCCAGCAATGCACAGCATCCAGGCCGCCAAAAGCCGATTGCTCCATGCATGCGGGTTGAGAGCATAGACATACACCATACATCCAATAGCCAGAGCCACAGGAATATAAAGCCAATATACCATCTTGCAGGCACTCCTTTGATCGTTTGCCCCCCTGCCAGTAATTATCCGATCAGCCCCAGTTGAACTTGACGTTGAACTTGACCTGTCGTCATGATATAATCAAATAGGTGCGTCTCGTTTGGGCCAGGACAAGTGCCGCACGCCGCGCTGATATGCAGCGCCTGCATAGCAACAGCACCCGCACAGCACGATCTAATTCATAAAATAACGCTGTTTGGTATCATCTCCATATCTTGGGGGATCGCCGTCATCTTGACGGCAAAGAGCCAGCAAGATGCTGGCGTTCCACCATTTTTTGAGATGATACGCTGTTTGGCACGTGGGTGTGTCCAACTCCTCATCCGTTCAACTGAAATGAAACACACCCTAATCAAACCCACCATATGCCCGCGCTGTGCCGGCTTGATCAGGAGAGGAAACCACTATGGAAATTGAGGCCAAGTTCATCATTCCCGACGACGATACGTGGAAACAGTTATATACCGCATCCCAACTGGGACGCTTTAGTCTGGCCGCGACCGATCAGCCACCCTATCACGTTCAAGACATTTACCTGGACACCCCCTCACGCTCAATCTATCAGCATGGCTATGCCTGCCGCGTGCGACGGCGCGGCGAGCAATGCACGCTCACACTCAAAGGACTGGGCGCCGCCCAAGACGCCATCCATCAACGCGCCGAAATCGAATTTGAACTGACCAACCCGCTAACCGCCGATCCCCGCACCTGGCCTGACATCCCCGAACGCCAGATGGTGTTATCATGGCTGGCCGAACAGCCGCTCGAGCACCTGTTCACCATCGAACAAACAAGATACAAAAGAGATTTATATGATCGCCAGCGTCTGGTCGCCCAGGTGTATATGGACCAGGTCTGCATCCGGGCTGGCGAATCGAGCCGCGACTGGCAAGAATTGGAGGCCGAACTGACCCCGACCGGCTCGCTGGACGATCTGCTCCGGCTGGCGCGGCGACTGGGCAAAACATACCATCTGCGACCCGACCTGCTGTCCAAATTTCATCATGGGCTGGAACTGCTGGATGCCGGGCAGCCCGGTCAGCCAACGGCCTTGCCCGAACCGCCCAAATCCATTTCATCCGATGAGCCTATTGATCAGGTCGGGCGGCGCATCATTCACCTGCATTGGACGCGTATGCTCAACTGCCAGGCCGGCGCCCGCAGCGGCGAGGACATTGAGACTTTGCATGACATGCGGGTAGCGATTCGCCGGATGCGCGCTGCGCTGCGCATTTTTGCGCCTTTTTTCTCCAAACGCGAAATCCGCCCGCTGATGACCGGGCTGCGGCAAACGGCGCAGATTTTGGGTGCGGTGCGCGACCTGGATGTGCTGTTGGACCAGGCGCAACGCTACATCGCCGGCCGGCCCCCCAATCATGCCAACGATCTCGATCTGCTCTTTGCCACCTGGCAGGCACAGCGTCAGCAGGCCCGTCAAAACATGCTGGCCTACCTGGACGGACAAGACTATCAAAAACTGGTCAGCGACCTGCGCGTCTTTGCCCTGCCCAACCCGCCCAGGCGCAAGCGGAAACGACCTTCAGTCCGCGAGGCCGCGCCACCCATGATCTATGCGCGTTGGGAGCGGGTCATGTCGTGGAGCGACCACCTGCCCGGCGCGTCACTGGCCGAACTGCACGCTCTGCGCATCGAATGTAAATATCTGCGCTACACCTGCGAGTTTTTCCAGCCTGCGCTTGGCCCCACAGCCAAAGAAGTGATCCTTCAAGTGATCGCCCTTCAAGATCACCTGGGTGAGTTGCACGACGCCGATGTGTCCAATCACCTCTTGAGCGGCCTGCTCTTTCCGCCGGGGGCCACGACGGCTATTATGGCGCCGGGCGTGCTGGAATACCTGGCCGCCGGACAAAGGCGGCTGCAAGCTTTGCGTCAGGATGTGCCGGCGCGTTGGCAAGCCTTGCAGCAGGACCAGGTACGTCGCCGACTAGAAGAGGCGCTGGCTGCCCTCTAGGAGACCGCTGAAAAAGTCTATTTTTACCACAAAGGACACCGAGAACAC
>CAYVBK010000039.1:0-50433 GCA_964449465.1 uncultured Anaerolineae bacterium | reverse complement strand
TTGAACAAGATAAATAGTGCTCTACCAGGATGCGGCAACGATTTTCGTCCAACGGCCTGCGCATCACCCGCGCGGCGGGTGCGTGACGAGTACCCTCGCCAGAAATCTAACTCCAAAGCGCGTTTCCCCGCCGCTACCAGCGGCGATAGCCGCGTCGGGTGCATGCGCTTGTTAGCGCGCCCCACAGAAAAAGGACCAAGTTACTCACGCAAACCATATTTCTTGATAATATTCGCTGTTTTCTCGCACCAGGAAATCAACAAGTTCACTTCTGCCTCTGTAAAAGCCCGCTCAATAACACATTTCAGTTCGCGCCCCGCAGGTTCAAAAAGCCCCGTCTCTCGTGCAGCGGATAGCAACTCCTGAGCGACTTCTTCGGAAGCATCCACTTTGCTAAGCAGCCCGCCCCGTCCCAATAAAGATGTGTAGACTGATTGCTTAAAGACACAATGCGGCGGATAGCCAAAGCAAATAACTACATGAGTTCCATTGAGGTCTACGTTCATAGAAAAACCTTTTGTCCCCCAATGGATGGGGAAAGCGTTGGTTTGTGCGAACGCTAGTAGTTTTGCGAAGATCGGCTTACCGTACTCATCCAAAGATTCGAGAAATTGTTCTTTCGAGGTCTGCGGAAGCGAACCCGAAGAAATGCGCGAGAGTTGAGCCGGTTCTTTTCCTACTACAATGTCACTCGATAGTAAACGCAGTCTTTCTTCTGTCTCAAAGAAGGTGAATTCTACACACGTCACTCGTACACCTTTTTTGCGCAAAAAGGTTGAGGTTTGGCGTATTTCGGGGGTAACTCTCTGACCAACAATGACGATTCTTTGATCTTTGTTGAATACGGCAGCTTCGTCTGTCATAAGTTCAAAATAATCTCGATGATACTGAGCGAGGTTTGCCGATTCATCGTCTATGTATGTGCAGAAAATGTCCTCGAGTTGCTCATAGTCTAAACGTTCCGCAAAAGAAGCATATTCCAAGGCTTGCGCGAGGGTATCCCGTGGGGTTCTATCTCTTTTCAATTCGACAACGACAACATCCCCTTGTTTGTCCACCGCCAACAAATCAATAAAACTACCTACGTTAGTGGTGACCTGGCGACCAATGATTAGAAGGTTTCCGTCTTCAATAATGCTATGCGGATTGCGCTCAAGCCAGTTTTCCAAGATAGTTTCTCTATGCTCGACCTGGAATTCAGTTTCGACGTATTCTTTGAATGTTTCGTCAGGAGTTATGCCAAACAACTTCATCCTATGTATCTCCTAAGCGCGCTAACTAGATATTATCCTCGTCTATCCTCAAATAAACCCCTTCATAGGGATGTTATGCCAGACGAGCCACGCATAAACCCCCTTCCTGGCATCTTATCAGGCTTTTTTAGCGCATATCCATCCTTTCCGGGTTCTTATCCGCCGTGTTCGCTGCATAAACCCCTTGACAAAACCTGGCAAATCGAGTATGCTATGATCAAGAACATTTGTTCTTGATATTTTGCTTTTCTGCACAATATGCTTTTCTGCACAATATCATTCTAGCTAAAATCCGGTCGCTTGACAAGCGTCCAAGGGGGTAGTATGGAACAAAAACCCAGGCTGCTCGATCAGGTCAGTGATATGTTGAGGGTCAAGCATTATTCCATTCGCACCGAGCAGGCTTATATCAATTGGATCAAACGATTTGTTTTGTTTAATAAAACAGCGCAAGGCGAATTCAGGCATCCTGCCGAACTGGGCGTCGCTGAAATTCAAGCCTTTCTCACTCACCTGGCCGTAGACGAAAACGTGGCCGCGTCCACCCAAAATCAAGCGCTCAGCGCGCTGCTCTTTTTATATCGCGAGGTGCTGGATATCGAACTGGCTCCGGTCGATGTGACCTGGGCGCAAAAGCCCAAGCGCCTGCCCACCGTGCTCACCCGCGAGCAGGTTCAGGCCGTCATCGCCACTCTTTCCGGCGACAGCCAGCTGGTCACGCGGTTGCTCTACGGTTCTGGACTTTGCCTGCTGGAAGCCTTGCGTTTGCGTGTCAAAGACCTGGATTTCGATTATAAGCAAATCATCGTCCGCGATGGCAAAGGCGAGCAGGACCGCGTGACCATGCTCCCTCAAAGCCTCATCGAGCCTCTACGTCAGCACCTGCATCGTGTCAAACTGCTCCATCTGCGCGACCTTGAACAGGGGCACGGCGATGTCTACCTGCCCTACGCGCTGGAGCGCAAATATCCCAACGCCAACCGCGAGTGGGGCTGGCAGTGGGTCTTTCCTGCGCGCAGCCTGTCTCGAGACCCGTGCAGCAGCGCCATCCGCCGCCATCACCTCGGCGAAAGCAGCATCCAACATGCCATTCGTGAGGCAGCCAAACTGACCGGAATCGTCAAACCTGTCGGCCCACATACCTTTCGCCATTGTTTTGCGACGCATTTGCTGGAGGCTCATTATGACATCCGCACCGTTCAAGAGTTGTTAGGACATCAAGACGTCAAAACCACAATGATCTATACCCATGTGTTGAATAAAGGCGGGTTGGCTGTCCGCAGTCCTTTGGACTAGCAGCCTGTCGAAGAGGCTACTCGTTGCCCCACTTGAGCATGTCGGAATCCCGAACTTGTTCGGGAACACCCCACTCAATGATTTCGGAATCCCGAACTTGTTCGGGAGCACCCCACCGCCCAGGGATCTCCGACAGGCTGCTAGACTGCTCTACATCTCTTATTCTCTATCATACCACGCTTTTCCTGCTCCAACCTGTTGTTTTTCTGCCTTTTTCTGCCCTTGTGTCTCGAACAAGATCGGCGTGCCTTCATCACCCACGTACCTTGCCTGTGTCGTCATACAGACAAAACCCGGCCCGGTCAGCATGGTTGGGCGGTGACCTTTTTGCGACCGTCGGACAGCCTGCGCCGCGCCTGGCCCTCTGCCGCACCCCAACCCTGTCGAAACGCTTTTCGCTCTTTTCTCGATCAAATCACCCGCCCGCCCGATTACACATCATCATACAGCCCTTGCAGTTGATTCCGCGTCACCCGGATCACCTGCCGGGCCATGTCCACCGATTCCTTCATATAGCGAGAAAATTCACCGCCGTGCCCTTTGGTGTCGCTGCGATCACAATTACACCAATCCACCGTCACTTCGCAGGTGCGATAGCCGGCTTTTTGGCACAGGTGCAACAGTTCCACATCATAGGCCGTCACCTTCCAGCCTTGAGCCTGCTCTTTGCGGTGGAAAAACTCCAGGCGCGGAAATAGCCGTCGCGCCACATCGCTGCGAAAGAGCTTGAACCCGCACTGGGTGTCTTTGATCTGGCGTAGCAAAAAAGCCCCTCTCAAAGTGCGAAACACCACGCTGCCCACCCGCCGCAAGATCGAAAAGCCCTCGCGAGTCATCCCCCGCGAGCCGATCACTACCTCATAACCCTGCTCCACCCAGGGCAGCAGTTTAGCCAGTTCATTCAGCGGGGTAGATTGGTCCATATCGGTAAACAGCATCCACTCGCCGCGCGCCTGCTGGATGCCCCCCCAAATCGCCGCCGGTTTGCCGCCATGCGCGATGGTGTGCAGCGAAAACCGCTCGCCATATTGTGGCAGCCCCCTTATAAATTGCTCCACCAGTTCCGCGCTGCGGTCGGTCGAGGCGTCATTGACGATCAACACTTCCCAAAGGTAGGTTTGGCTGATCATGTACTCGTAAACCTGGTTCAGCACCCCCTGCTCCAGGTTTTTTTGCTCATTGTAACAGGGAATGATCACAGAAAGAAAAGGGGATAGACTCGACACAGCTTGCTCCATCATATTGATTCACTCAACTCGATTCACTCAACGCACTTTGAACAGCAGCACCAGCAACATCGGGGTGATCACGGCTTGCAACAGCATAAAGCGCACCAACACATGCGTGTTCGACCAACCCAGCTTGTGCCGCACATGGTCGTGCAGCGGATAGCGTACATTTTTGAAAATGCCAATCTTGAAAAAGCGCAGCAAGGCCACCTTGAGCAGCCCGGTAGCGCCGTTGACCAGCACCACCCCCGACACAATCAGGATCAAAAAGGGATTGCCGCAGGCCAGCGCCAGCAGGCCGATCAAAAAGCCCAGTGGCCTTGCTCCCGAATCACCCATCAACACCGCGCTGGGGTAGGCATTGTGCCACAAATAGCCGGCCAGACAGCCCGTGATCACAAAAGCAATCAAGCCCCACCCTGCGCCGTCGAGGTAATGCGGCACCAACAAATATTCGGCAATGTCCTTGTGACCGACAATGCCGTACAGGATGCCGCCCAAAAAGATAAAGCCCAGCAGCGACAGACTGCCCGACAGCCCATCCACGCCATCGGTGCAGTTGGTGGCATTGATCGCCAGCCAGATCAGCCCCACCGCCAGCGGAATAAACAGCCACGGTGAGACGGTCAGCGGCGTCTTGAGCAGCGGCAGCCAGATCACCACCGGCGCAAACCGGCACAGCGTGATCGCCCCCAGCAGCGAGATACCCAGGTCCATCGCCCCCAACTGATATTCGTGCAGGCCGCCTTTGCCCTGTGACTTGGCCCGGTCATCCAGCCAGCCTTCCAGCATCGAGAGCAGCACACAGCCCAGCGCACCCAAATAGCTCACATTAAAGGGCAAAATCAGCAGGCACACCAGCACAAAGATAGGGATAAAGATCAGTCCACCGGCGGCCGGCTTGCCCACGCTCTGCTGCGCCCCCACCGCGTGGGCGCGCCCCTGGTCGGTGGGCAAATAACGCCACAGTTGGGGCAGCAGATACCACGTCGCGATGGCCGCCATCGCCGTGCCGATGCCGGCCAGAAACAAATACGAGTTGAACAGACGAAACGGGCCGTAAATTTTTTCCAGATATTGACTGATCCAGGGTAGCAAAATAGTCTCCTTTCATCACAGGTTGGGTTGACCGCCGCCTGCCTGCGCCTCGAACCACGCTCGCAGGCGGCCAATTTGGCCAGGCAGATCGGCCGCATCATCCGACCAGAGCAGTTCCGGGTTGATCGGCGATGTCAGCGCAGCGGCAGCGGCGATGCTCCCCTGCTCGATCAGCCGCGCCCACCAGGCAGCGGCGTCGCCAGGGACGTTCCCGCCGGCGCGCTTGTTGATCATGCGCACAAGCTGCCGCAGCGCCGCCATCGGAGCGACCATCGCTTCCTGCGCCGCCGCCTCGTCCATGCCAGCCGTGCGCCGGGCCACGCGCCGGGCCCAGTCTGCCCCCCAATTCAGCAAAATCTGCGCGGCTGCATCATCCAATTCAGAGGTGAGGCTCTCATTGTCCAAAATGCTTTCGGCCGCTTGCGCCGCCCGCAGTTCGACATCGGCGCGGTCTGCGTCTGTGGGCGGCGGCGCGGCCTGAGCTGCCTCAGGTTGAGCTTTGCTTCGCCGCAGTCGGGAAAACAACTCGTGCCAGAAACGACGTTTTTTCATCGCAGCCTCATCCGGGGTCCACCCCCAAAAAGCAACTCAAGGCAAGGGCGCAGCGCGCTGACACAACTGCAGGGCCACACCCCACGGATCGCGCAGCATCACCAGGTGCGTGCCGTCGGCCAGGTGTTCATCGCTGACCAGGCTGGCCCCAGCGGAAATCAGCCGGTCGCGGGCGATGGCCGCGTCGTCCACTGCCCATGCAATGTGCAGACACAGCGGATGCTGCATCGCATAGTCTGGCGTAGGCGCTGCCGGGTTGGAATACAGTTCCAGGATCGTCCGCCCGGTCGAATCGGTCAAAAAATGCGTAAACGGGGGCTGCTGCATGGCCCGCGCTGCCTGCATGCCACAGTGTTGAATGTACCAGTGAGCCATTGCCAATGCATCCGGCACATTGAGCGCAGCGTGTTCAAATTTCATCGTTCAATCCTCCTGAGGATATAAAAAAACCTGATGGTTGAGCTGCTGCCCAAAGCTAAAGCATCGGGCGAAAAGAGCCGGCCCCGCCGCCAGTTGAGTTCAAACTGCCGCCCTCTCAGCGCGGGGCTTGCCCCGCCTGCTAAAAGAGCTGCGGTTGCACCCAGGTGCGGGCGCGGGCAGCCTGATACATTGCCTCCATCACCGCGCTGCGTATGGCGGCCTCGCGTGCCGTCACCAAAGGTGCGTCCTGACCCTGCACGGCATCCAAAAACAGCTCAAAAGCGTGCGGCAGGTCGGCAGGCAGGTCGCTCCAGGGCAACTTGCCATCGGCCGATTCCACGCGATTGCTCTTGAAATAGAGCTGTCCATTGCAGATATAGGCGTGTCCTTCAGTGCCGCTGATCAGCAGCGACACCGGATCGGCCAGGTCTACCCAGCCGCCGGCCAGCACACCGATAGCTCCATCGGCAAATTTGAGCAGCCCTTCGCCATACTCGTCGCAATCGCCATACCGACCGGTAGCCACGTCCACGTCAGCGGTCACGCGCAGCGGGTCGCCCATCAGCCACAACATAATATCCAGGCGATGCGTGCCCAGGTCGCCAAATGCGCCGCAGCCGGCCACGGCAGGGTCGGCCATCCAGCGATAATCGCCATCAAACCAGCCGCCCAGCGACCCCGAATGGCAGTTACTCATGCGCACGCGGGTGATCCGCCCAAAATGGCCGGCCTGCACCTGCTGACGCAAAAAGCGATGGACGCCCTGACTGCGCATAAAATAGCCGGTCTGAAACAGCACCCCAGCCTTTTCGATGGCTGCAGCCATGCGAAACGCGTCGGCGGCACCCATGCCCAGCGGTTTTTCCACAAACATAGGCTTGCCGGCTGCCGCCGCTGCCAGCACCAACGCCTCGTGGCGATTGGTTTCTGAACAAATGATCACGCCGCCGATCTCGTCGTCGGCCCAAATAGACTCGACACGATCAATGGGCTGGGTATTCAGTTCCCCGGCCCATTTTTGAGCACGCTCCGGCTGCCAGTCCCACACCCCCTTGACCCGCACATCGGCGCGGGCGTTCAGTCGCTTGACAAAGCCGGGCGTGTGAATGTGTGCCGTACCAACCAATGTAACGTAAAGCATCTATCCTCCTCATCGAGTAAATTCACTGAAAATAGGAATCACCGAGTTTATTGAAAAAACATTGCCCCACTTCAAGATGCCGAAATCCCGAACTTGTTCGGGGACACCTGGCACAATGTCCTATGCACTCGCTGCTGCTGAAACTTTTGGGATCTCGAACTTGTTCGGGATCCCCCCGCTCAGGGCTCTCCGACAGCCTGCTACGAGCGTGCTGAAAAACTCTCTCACCACCAAGACACAAAGGACACAAAGCATTTCTAAAGCAAGTATTACAAACCTTTGTGTCCTTTGTGGCAAAAACAGACTCTTTCAGCAGCCCCCTAGTCCAGTCGGACCTCGCCGCCGCTCTGCTGACTGCGATAGACGCCATCCAGGATGGTCATCACCTGCAACGACTGCTCGGCCGGCACCGGCGAAGGGGCGCCGGCGGCTATGGCGCGGGCAAATTCGACGCACTCCAGGGCGTGCGGTTCCATAGTGTCTTTGGTCAGCTTGAGGGTGCGGTTGTACAACTGGCCGGTCGTATAGTTGGATTGGTATACCTCGCACTTGGGCCAGTGTGCGCCGCCGCGCGTGCCATACAGCCACATCTGCATGTCTTCGCCCTCGGTGTCATGATGCAGCAACCAACTCACTTCGAGCATCAGAGTGGCCCCATTCTCAAAGCGCACAAATGCAGCGGCAAAATCTTCTACGTCAAATTCAGAGGGAATAGTCCCACCCCAGATGCTAAAGACGCCTTCCTGATGGGCCAGCTCGGCGCGGGCTACGCCGGTCACGGCGACCGGTTTGGGGTTGCCCATCAGCCACAGGGTCAGGTCGAGAATGTGAACGCCGATATCAATGCAGGGGCCGCCGCCGCTATGCTGCTTGAGGATGAAACCGGGGCGGGTGGGTGCAGCAGCGCGACGCAGCATCCAACTGCGAGCGTGATAAACATCGCCCAACGCGCCGGTGGCAATTTCGGCCTTCATCGCCCGCGACGAGCCGCGAAAACGAAAATGCTGTGCCGTCATCAGAGTTTTGCCGGTGCGGTCGCGCGTCTCGATCATGCGCTTGATCTCAGCCGGGGTGGCTGCCAGGGGCTTTTCGCAGATCACGTGCTTGCCCGCCTCCATCGCCGCGATGGCCAGGGGGGCGTGATAGTTGTTCGGCGTGCAAATGTCAATGATGTCAATGTCGGGGTCATTGATCAACTCGGCCGAGTCGGTAAACAGCCGCGTGATGTTGTATTGCTGTCCCCATTTCTGCAAAAACTCTGCATTGACGTCGGACCCGGCCACTACTTTGGCCAACTCGGAGGCCTCCCAACCGGGCATGTGGGTGCGGGCAATGCCGCCCACACCGATCACTCCAACTTGAAGTGTCATCGTTTTTTCTCCTTTGAATCATAGAATGAAAGCCTGTCTTTTGAACGAACGTTTCAAGACCGGATTGATGCGGATTGTACTACCAGAGTCACCATAATGCAAAACAATGATTTGTCAATAGTCATCATATGCGATTCTCGCACACCACCAAACATGAAAATATTCATCGAGGAGTTTTGCAACGCCCCTCAGCAAGAGCTATTTTCAGATCAGCATCCCTGTGTGCTATCTGCTCCCAACCGACCTGCGTGCCCGTCTTCAAACCTCCCGAAACGCCTGCTGCTCTCTTCAAGCCCATTTTCGGCGTGAAGGTTGCGTGAAAATCTCTTGATTATCAAACTAGATTATGTTATAATAACCAATGTCGTAACTCTTGTTCCATCAATCCGACAGTGGGGGGCAGACCAGAAATGTCAAGATGTCGCCCCACCCGCTATCATCCTCGACATGCTTCCAGTCTGTTTGTCTCCGCTACAGGTGTGACCGACCGGGGGGTCATAAATAATCGGTTGCCTCTTTGGTGCCAGTTCATTCAGGTTAGCGCAAACTGTCTTGCACTCATAACCGCCGATTTTGACTGCGAATCCTGCATCAGACCCAACAACCCAGAAAGGAGTACCGCTTGTGACTCTCAGCACCCCCAAATCACCACACCCAATACCCATCCGCTCCGTAGCCTTGTCCGAGGCGTCAGACCACTCGCCCGATTTTGATGACAGCACGGTCTCTTTTGAAGACGCCATTCCCAATTTGAAAGGAGTCAAAGTGGACGACGCCATCAGCATGTACCTCAAAGAGATCAGCATCGTGCCGCTGCTTAGCATGAGCGAAGAGGTGGCTCTGGCCAAACAGATCGAACAGGGACGGCAGGCCGCTCAAGAATTGCGCCGAAATCCATCCCTCGACCGTGAGCGGTGTGCCGAGCTATCGAGCCATGTCGAGACTGGCAATCAGGCCCGCAAACACATCATTGCCGCCAACTGTCGCCTGGTGGTCAGCATCGCCAAGCGTTACAACGGACGGGGGGTTTCCTTTCTTGATTTGATCCAGGAGGGCAATCTGGGGCTGATTCGTGCCGCTGAAAAATTCGATTACCGACGCGGGTTCAAATTCTCCACCTATGCCACCTGGTGGATCCGCCAGGCCATCACCCGCGCCATTGCCGACCATGGACGGACGATCCGCGTGCCGGTACACATGTATGAGCGGATCAATCGGCTGATTCGCGTTTCCTATCAACTGGCCCAAGAACTGGGCCGCGAGCCAACCGTGAACGAACTGGCCGACGAGATGGACCTTTCGCCACAAAAGGTAGAGCAGTTGATGCGCGTCGCCCCGCGCTCTCTGTCACTGGAAACGCCCATCGGCGAACAGGATGATGATGGGCATTTGGGCGACTTGCTCGAAGACAGCAGCACCCCCGCTCCGCTCGAAACGGCCACGCGCAAAATGCTGCAAGAAAAAATGGCCCATGTCCTGGATGCCCTGAGCCCGCGCGAAGAGTATATCGTCCAGCTTCGTTTTGGCTTGAAGGATGGTTATGCGCACACGCTAGACGAAGTAGGTAAAAAATTCGGCGTCACCCGCGAGCGCATCCGTCAGATCGAGGCCAAAGCCTTGCGCAAACTTCGCCACCCACGCTACTTTCGCAAATTGTACAGTTTTGTCGAATAGCCCATTTGCCAAAATCCCCCTGACCAGATGTCAGGGGGGATTTTTTTATGTAGCCTGGCGCGGCTCGATCAGCCGCAACGACAACAGCCCGGCGACAAGGTAAAACAAGACCGAGACGAGCAGCAGCACATCAAAACCGGCCCAATCCACAATCAGCCCGCCCAGTGCCGATGTGAAAATGCCGACGCCAAACAGCGTGTTGGTGAACCCCAGATACAAGGATCGCTGTGCCGGCGGGGCGATATCCAGCAGATAATTGGTGTTGCCGATGGCCGAACCCGACCCAAATGCCCCGCCGGCGATAAAAACCACTGGATAAATGTACGCCAGCCCGGTCAGCAGTGCCGGGTTGGTCGCGCCGAGCCGTCCCAGCCCCAACGCCGTCAACGGCATAATCAACCCCACCAGGTTGGACAGGCGGATCAACATGCGGTTGCCCCGCCGGTCGCTGATCCGCCCCCATGCCAGGTTAGACAAGATCGCCGCCACCGTGCGGGCAGTGAGGTACACCCCCACCATGCCGGCTGGAATGTGCAAAACCTGCCGGGCATAGATCAGATAAAACGGGCCGGCCAGCTGCGCCAGCATCAAGGCCAGGCGGGTCAGCACAAAGGCGCGATAGGGCCGATTCAGGCGCAGCAAATCCACTCCTCGCCAAACCTGCTCGATCCACCCGCCGGAGCGAATATCCGTCTCACCCGGCGGCTCGCGTACCAGGCACCAGCTTCCCATCGAGATGAGAATGGCGATCAACGCAGCAGAAAACAAGACAGTGTAATTGTATGGGAATTTCAGACCATCCGGCTCGGACAGAAAAAACCCCACCCCTGCGCTGGCGATCATGGAGAGGATGCCGCCCCAAAACATGCGCTGGCTGAAAAACGCGCCGCGGCGCGTGGCCGGAATCACCTTGGCCACCACATCCATAAACGGAATGCCGGCAAAGCCCGATCCCAGGCTATAGACCGTCAGCAGCACAAAAAAAGCCGGGATGACCTGCCGGCCGGGCAGCCAGGTGACGGTCAGCAGCAACAGCAGCAGCGCCGCGCTGCGCCCCACCGTGAGCAGGCGGTAAAACGGCAGCTTGAGCGGCTGCCGTTGCATATAACCCGACACGAAAAGCTGCGGCAAAAACCAACTGCCGTTGCGAATCGGCCCCAGCAGGCCGATCATCCAGTTTGGCACACCCAGTTGGCTCAGAAACCAGGTCAGGGCCATGTCGGTGTCAATCCACACGTCCGACATGTTCAGGGCGGCCCCGTTGATCACCCCCAAACGAAAATTGCGGGCCTGCTGACGACGCAGCAGACCCGCCTCGGTCTGAACTGTTTGTTTAGGTGACAAAGATCACTCTCCGCTGTTGTACAATTTCATCGGTTTGCCATCTCGACCGTAGCGCAGCATCAAAATCTCGGCCATAATGCTGACGGCGATCTCGGCCGGCGTTTGCCCGCCCAGGTTGAGGCCGATAGGGGCGCGCACCTGCGCCAGCCGCGCCGGGTCTATGCCTTCGGCCTGCAATTGCCCCAAGACGGTTTGCACTTTGCTGCGGCTGCCAATCATGCCCACATAGGCCGCCGGCGACGCCAGCACCGCGCGCAGGGCGTCTTGATCGTGCGCATGCCCGCGCGTGACGATGACGATCCAGGTGTTGGCCGTGATGGTTATGTGCGATAACGTTTCGACAATATCGCCCGAAATTCGCTCTGCGGCATGCGGAAACCGCTCTGCGCTGACCATGTCGGCGCGATCGTCCAGCACCACCACGCGAAACCCGCACATAGCCCCGATCTCGGCCATCGGTTGGGCCACATGCCCGCCGCCGACCACCAACAGGGTGGGCGGCGCGGCCAGCACGTCCACAAACACATCGGCGCCGCCGCCGCAGATGCCCACCTCGGGCGACTCGGCCTCTTCTCCGGTCAGGTCAAAATGAAGCAGCCGCGATTCGTCCTGACGAATGGCCTCTACAGCCGCCTGGATGGTCAGAAATTCCATCTTGCCGCCGCCCACCGTGCCGACGGTGCGTCCATTGGCATAGATCAGCATTTTGCTGCCCACCCGGCGCGGTGTAGACCCCTGCGTCTGTACAATGGTCGCCAGCGCCGCAGATTGCCCCTGCTCAAAAGATCGGGCCATCAATTGATACAGATTGTCCATTTTCAATTCCTTTGCTTCATCCCTTGCGCCACAGCCTGCACACGCAAGGCCGGCGCCGCCGGCACAAACCCAAACTCGAATGAGCGGCTTGCGCCCGTTTCCAACGGCAGCGGCAGGTCTATCTGCCGGATGCCCACCACGGCATCGTTGGCACCCAGCGCGGTGATGATAATAGAAATCTCTTCGGCGGCCACGTCGCCCTGATTTTGCACCGTTCCTTTGCCTTGATATAGCTCGTTTTGCATCTGCCCGTCAATCTGTGTGATCACCAACCCGGCATGGCGGCGGCCCCATTGGTGAACCGGCTCTGCACTCAACACCACAATCTGATAACTGGCCCAGCCGCCGGTCGGCGGGTTGGACAGTAGCACCGCGAACGGCGCCGCTCCCTGCGCCGGTGTGATGTGGGTGGCAATGAACGTCTGCCCCCGATCTAGCAGATCGCCGTTGGCATTGTGCAGCGACACGCTGATTTGCACCTGCTCCAACGGCACATCGCGGTCGTTATACACCTGCCCCATACACCACAGGCTACCTACCGGCGTGCGGTAAAATGCTTCGTGCATCACGCGCAACGGCAGCGGAGTCGGCGTCGGGGTGGCCTGTCCCTGCCAGTCTTCTGCCGGGCCTTGCGGGATGATCAGAGCCTGGCCGATGCGCAGCGATTGCGGGTTTTCGATCTGGTTGACGGCAATGATCGCCTGCACGCTCATGTCATATCGGTCGGCGATTTCCAGCAGCGTATCGCCCTTTTCCACCACGTGGATCACTGGCGTGGCGGTGGCGGTGGCGGTGGCGGTGGGCTGCGGCGTAGCCGGGGCCGCGGTGGACGTGGCGCGCGGGGTGATGGTGATCAGTCGCACTGCCGCCGTTGGCGTGATGGTGGGCGACGGCAAAGGCGTTTCCTTGACCATCACATAGCCGCGGCATGCCGACAGCAGTAAAATCAGGGCCAACAGGCCGGCACCCAAGTTTTTCATAGGGCAAAAAAAGCCTGGTTCGGCGTCCAAATTACCTCACTCCCCTTTTTCCACCCGGCATTTTTGATGATCCGATTTGGTCCAACTCTGACTAGATGACGCCGCGATACATGCCCCCATCTACCACCAGGCTGATGCCGGTGATATAGCTGGCCGCCGGCGAGGCCAGGAAAACGGCGGCACGGGCAAATTCATCGGGTGTGCCCATGCGCCCCAGCGGAATGTCGGCGGTGATGCGTGCCGCTTCGGCCTCGACTGTCGTATGGTTTTGCTGCGCCCGGTCGTTGAGGAGCTGCTCCACCCGGTCGGTGCGCGTCCAGCCAGGGCAGATGGCATTGACGCGAATGTGCCACGGGGCCAGTTCGTCGGCCAGGGTTTTGACCAGGCCCGTTACGCCCAGCCGCAGCGAGTTGGACAGGGCCAGGTTGGGCAAGGGTTGTTTGACGCTGATCGAGGTAAAGGCCAAAATGCTGCCGTTTGCCGACTGTTTGAGGGCCGGGATGGCCGCATAGCACAGTCGCACAAAGCTCATCATAGTGAGTTGAAAGGCCTGCTCCCAATCGCTCTCTTGCAAGCGCAAAAAACCGCCCGGTGGCGGCCCGCCGGCATTGCCGATCAAGATGTCCAGCCGCCCCCATCGTTCCATCGCCGCCTCCACCAGCAGCGAGGCGGCCTGCGGCGCAGTCAGGTCTACGGGTAGGGCCAACACCTCGCCGCCGCGTTCCACAATCTCGTCGCGGGTGCGGTTCAGTGCATCCGCGTGGCGGGCGCAAATGATCACCCGCGCCCCTTCTTGAGCCAGTTGCAGGGCCATGGCTCGCCCTAGCCCTTTGCTGGCTGCTGTCACCAAAGCCACCGATCCGTTCAATCCCAGGTCCATGTGTCACCTCGGCTCAAAAACAAAAACGGCGCCGTTGACCAGGGGTGACACAAGGAATCCTTGTCGTCCCCCCCAAAGCCTTCCCAGGTGGTGGTGGCCCCGCCGTCCAGCATGCGCCCCCACTCGCGTTGGATCAGCGAGGTTGCCTCTTGCTCCAACCCGGCCAGGCGCAGCGCCGGCAGCAGGTAGAAATAAAAATAGGGCGAGCAGCGACACCGCCAATCATAGCCATCCAGCATAGCCTGCATGGCCCGCGTGGCCTCATTGCCCCGAATCACCCCTCCAAATACGGCCAAAGCGTTGGTCTGCCACGATGCGCCGTCTGACCGGCGGCCATTGTCTACGGCGTCGCCCAAGACCGCTCCGTCATAAAAAGTTTGGCGGATGACCGCAGCCAGGCGGTCGGCCTGAGCGTGCAAAGTGTGGCTCAAGCCCACATCCAGTTCTGCGCTCAATTCGGCCAAAATGCGCACAAAACCATAAAAGAACAGGTTGAGTGGGCAACTCACGCCGTGACGATCGATGCCGGGGTGTGGAAAATCGTGCCAGCCGATGCCCGGATGATCGATAAAGTTGCGCAGTCCCTGGGTGGCATAGGCCTCATAATCAAAGGACACCAGGCCATCGTCGTTCAGATGGGCATCATACCAGCATTTGAGCCGCAGCGCCCTGGTCAGCGTCTCTTGTGGCCGATAATAATGCCCCGTGTGTGCTCGATACAGTTTTTGCCCCAACAGCGGGATCAAAGAATAATCAAGTAAAACGATGTGCTGTCCGGGATAAGTGCTGGACAACTGCCCATCCGAGCGGAACGGCACGTGCAAAAAACATTCCAGGTACCATTCCATATACGACGGTTCGCCAAATCCGCGCCACAGGCTCTCGGCGATCCACAGGGCATCACCCCAATACTGCGTCTGTTCGCGGGTGGGGCAGTCAATCAAATGCTCCTGTACCCCGATGCGCAAGGTGTCACGGCACAGTTCCCAAATCTGCCGCAGGCGCACATTGTCGATGTGCAGGTCGGCCACGCATTTAAGCGGCGCCCGCCGCTCCAGGCAGCCCACGCGATGGATGCGTACACCCGGCCCGCGCATCACCAGATGCACATAGCGCATGCCGTTCCAGCCAAGCGAGGTGAATTGTTGTCGCCCGGCGCGGGTGCGATAGCGCACCGAGTAGCGGGTATTTTTGCGCCAGATCCAAGGTCGCCCATCGCGCAGCAACTCGGCGCCCGAAATCTCGATATTTATCCCGGCCGGCGCATCCACCTCGATCTCGTAAAAACCAATATGCTCGCGGCCCAGGTCCAGGGTGAGCGCATTGGCCTCATCGGGCCGTGCGCCGATGGTCTCCAGATCGAACGGCTGCCAGTCGCCCAACGGCTCTAGCGTTTCATGATCGTTATCGCACGATACCTCGCCCATATCGGCTGTGCCGCCGCCGGGGGCATGCCAAAAGCGACATGCCTGCGGCGGCACAAACTGTCGCTGCAAAAACGGGGTCATGCGCTTTTGATAGTTGCCCCAAATCTGGTCGGCTTGTTCGACCTGCACGGCGCGCGGCCAGACGGCCAGTTGCGCTGCCGTAAACACCCGGTCGGCCCAGCCGGGCGGTTCCAGCGCGGCGTCATAATCCTCGCTGTAATCCAATGCCCAGCCGCGCGGCGGCGCGTCTTGCCACATGGTCAGGTTGAGGCAGGGCCAGGTCTCATCGCTGCCCACATGCCAGTTGCCGACCTGAAATTCGATAATCAGCCCACCGGGGGCAGGCAGCAAATAGTGCAGATGTGTGCCAGAGGAGTGATGCACCAAAATCGCCACATGCAACGCCGCGCCAGCAGCCTGATAGGTGAGTTCGTCATATTGACACCACTGCGGATCGCCATGCACTGGCCCACGGGCGATCCACTCGCCGTTAATATACAACTCGTAATGATACGATGCCGAAATGCGAATCTGCACCTGAGCGGCCGGGTCGGGCAATGTCATGTGCCGGGCAAACAGCACATATTGGTTGCAACTCGATTCTGCGCTCCAGATCCACCGTCCATACTGAAATGATTGCATGGTCTACCACCTCTACATCGCCGATCTCCAGGGATCGGAATCCCGAAATCGCTTGGGAACACCCTACTTGGACGTCGGAATCCCGAGCTCGTTCGGAAGCACCCCACCCAGTGCGCTCCGACAACCTGCTAAAACGGCCCGTATCCAACGGCCGTGGCCAGCCCCAAAAAGGCCACCGAAAGAATCATTACCGCCGCCCACAATTTCCACGTCCAGTGCATCCACTGCCCATAACTCACCGCCGTCAGTCCCAACACGATCAGCAAAACGGGGTTGCTGGGATAAGCCAGGTTGGAAAATCCGTCGCCAAAGCAGTATGCCGTCACCGCCACCTGCCGGGTTACCCCGACCAGGTCGGCCAGGGGCAGCAGGATGGGCATGATCAAAAAGGCTTTGGCCGATGCCGAGCCGACAAAAAACTCGATGCCCAGTGCCAGCACGTATACCAACATCGCCGCCCAAAAAGGGCCGGCGTCTACAAACACCGCCGCCGCGGTGTGCAACAGGGTGTCCATAATCCCGCCCTGTACGACAATGTGCTTGACACTGACGGCCATCAAAATCAGCGGGATGCCCGGGGCCATATTGGCTGCGCCTTGCACCAGCGCCGTCCACAAGGCCCGGCCGCGCATCCCTGCCAGCCGCGCAGCGCCCGCTCCGCCGATCAAGAACAGCAGACCCACCAGCGGCAAGGCAATATCCGACAAAGCGGGCAGAATCGGCCCACCCACCAATATCAGCACGATCAGCCCCACAAAAACCCCAAACCAGACCATCGCCCGCCCCGGCAGAGCCGTTTGCGGCGAGTCGAGGGGGGGAGCCGACGCGGCAGCCTGCCGGCGTTCAACTCGACGGGCGTAATCGGTCAAAAACCAGGCAAAGATCAGATACACGGCAATAAAGAACAGGATGCGCAGCCAGGCCCCCGAAAACGGCGGCAGGCCGGCGATTTTTTGCGCCACGCCGATGCTAAACGGGTTCATCACCGCCGCCGAAAAGCCCATATTGGCGGCCAGCACACTCATGCCCAGCCCCACCAACACGTCCCAGCCCATCGTGTATGCCAGAGCCACCATCAACGGCACCAGCGGCACCACCTCTTCAAAAATGCCCAGAAACGCCCCCACCAGCATGAACAGCAGCGAAATCACCCATAACAAGACATATTTGCGGCTGCGAAATCGCCGCGCCACCCGCTCCACCAGAGCACGCAAGATGCCGCTGCGGTTCAGCGCGGCCACCGCTGCGCCCACCATCAGCAAAAAGACAATGATGATCACCACGATCAGGCCATCTTGGCTCCACAAAACCTCGATGGGCGCGGTGATCCATCGCCAGATGGGATAATGAGGACGTTCGATGAAACGAAACGTATCGGGATCGATCAGAGTGCGTCCATCTCGGGTGATCCGCGCATAACTGCCGGCCGGCACCAGGCGGGTCAACAGGCCGGCCAGCAGCATCAAAACGGCCAGGATGATCAGGGATTGGATGAATGAGCGGCGACCGATCTGAGCTTCAGTTTGTTCCATTTTGCTCTTGCTCCGATAGAGACGGCGCAGCCACATAGTGACACGAGACCCCGCGTTCGCCGGGGCGCGGCCAGCATTGATTGCACGAGATGCAGGTGGCCCGGTCGTCGCCCTGACGGATGCAGTTGGGCAGGTCGGGCTGGCGGATCAGCGGGCGGCACAACGACACCAGGTCGGCGCTGCCCTCGTCCAAAATCTGCCGCATCAACCCGGCCGAACGTAACCCTCCCACCAGCATAATGGGCAGGTCGGTGACTTGGCGGGCGCGGCGGGCAATGGGCAAAAAGTAAGCCTCCTGGTCGAGGTGGCGGATGCCGGGACGGGTGTTGCCCGATGCACGGTCATTGCTCAGGGCAATTCCGCCGCTGATTTCCACCGCGTCCAGCCCCATGTCGGCCAGATGGCTAATGATCTCGACGCCGTCGTCCTCGCTCAGGCCGTCGCGCACAAAATCCATCGTGCCCAGTTTGATCAGCACCGGAAAATCGCCGCCCACCTCGTTGCGCACGGCCGCGCACACCTGCCCCAAAAAGCGCAGGCGGTGGCTGAGGCTGCCACCCCAGGCGTCGCCGCGCCGATTGCTGGCCGGCGAGTTGAAACTGTGGATCAAATAGCCGTGCGCACCGTGCAGTTGCACCGCATCAAATCCGGCGGCGCGCACCCGTCCGGCGGCCAGCGCAAAATCGCGGATCAGGCGACGAATGTCGCGCTCGCTCAACTCGTGTGGACGCGGCGAGTCGGGCTTGTACGGCAGCGGAGAGGGGGCCAGCAATTTGCCGTCGGTGGCCGACGGATCACACTGTCGCCCGCCATGGTTGATCTGCATGGCGATCTTGCCGCCGACCGCGTGGACCGCCGTCGTCACCGCCTGCCAGAGTGGAATCATTTCGTCGTGATGGATGCCGCTCATGTGATGATGGCAGCGACCATCGGCGGCGATAAAGGCGTGGCCGGTGACGATCAGCCCCACGCCGCCCTCGGCCAATGTCCGATACATAGCCGTCAGCTCGGGCCAGGGGCGACCCTGCTCGTCGCTCAATGACTCGGCGGTAGCCGAGCGCATCCACCGGTTGCTCAACTCTAGCTTGCCGATCTGAATGGGTTCAAACAGTTTGTCCACATTGCACCTCCACTACTCAATGGTTTCTCAGGCGGTTCAACAGGGCGGGGATTTCGTGAATGGTGTGCGAAATCTGCGCGCCGCTGCGCGCCAAAATGTCCATCTTGCTTTGCGCCGTGCTTTCGACTCCTTCGATGATCGCCCCGGTATGGCCCATCACCCGACCGGGCGGCGAGGTTTGGCCGGCGATCACAGTCACGACCGGTTTGGTCATGCGGTCGGCGATCCACTCGGCCGCAGCCTCTTCTTCCTGCCCACCGATCTCGCCGATCATAACCACCTGGTGAGTGCCGGCGTCTTGCTCAAACATTTCCAGCACTTCACGAAACCCCATGCCCGCCAACAACCCGCTGCCGATGCACAGCGCCGTAGATTGCCCCAACCCGGCCAGGGTCAGGGTTAAAGTGGTTTCGTAGAGCAGCGAACCGCTGCGTGTAACAACACCGACATCTCCCGGTAAGATGATATTGGGAGGAATGACTCCGGCCAGACATCGCCCTGGCGAAAAGACGCCCGGCGCATTGGGGCCGAGCAAAAGGGTAGAGCGGTGTTTGAGCAAAGCCTTGACCCGCATCATGGCCCAGGCCGGCACATCGGATGTGATACACACCACCAGCCGTAGGCCGGCGTCGGCGGCTTCGATGATGCCTTCTTGAACCAGCTCGACCGGCGTATACAGCACCGACGCATTGGCGGCAGTGGCGCGGACGGCCTCCTGAACCGAATCAAAGACCGGAATGCCGCTGATCCAACTGCCGCCATAGCCCATGCTCACCCCGGCCACCACCTGGGCACCGTTGGAAAGCATCCGCTCTACGCACCACATACCGCGCCGCCCGGCGATGCCCTGCACCACCAGGCGGGTTGTTTGATCCACCAAAATGCTCATCTGGCTATGACTCCACTATCCGCGCAGCGATCCATTCAACGGCCTGGACGGTGGAATCGGCCAGTGTCAACCCCGATTCCACCAGTCGCTCGCGAGCCAGGGCCGCGTTCCAGCCATCCATCCGCACCACCACCGGCACATTCAACACATGGGTGCGCTGTGCCGCCAGAATGCCCTGCGCCACCTGCTCGCAGTTGGTCAGCCCGCCAAACACATTGATCAACACGGCTCGCGGCCGGTCGGCCTGGGCCAGTTGCAACGCAGTATGCACCCGTTCGGCGCGCGCTCCCCCGCCAAAATCCACAAAGTTGGCCGCATAAATGCCCTTGCTTCGCAGCATATCCAGGGTGATCATGGCCAGGCCGGCGCCGTTGGCCAGGCAACTCACCTCGCCCTGAAGGTGCACATAGTGAATGGAATACTGCCGGGCCAGCCGCTCACCCGGCGTCTCTTGCGTCTCGTCGCGCAGTTCGCCCAGATCGAACCGCTGAAACAGGGCGTCGTCATCCAAAACCAGCTTGGCATCCAGGCTGACCATAGCTCCGTCCGGGCGGATGACCAGGGGGTTGATTTCGGCCAACAACATGTCGTTCTCTTGAAAAGCTCGATACAGTTCCAGGGCAATCTGCACAAATTGGGCCGTCTCGTGGCGGTTTAGTTCCATATTGGCGGCCAGCTGCTGCACTTGATAGGTTTGCAGACCCAACAAAGGATGAACCGGTACCCGATAGACCAGTTCGGGCGAATTTTGGGCCAGTTGAGCATATTCGATGTTACTTTCCGTTGAAGTCATGATCACCGGCTGCGCCAGTTGACGGTCAATGGTGATGCCTAGAAAAAATTCGCGGTCAATATCTACAGCTTCATCCACCAAAATTTTTGAGACGGTATAGCCGCGTATGTCCATACCGAACATCTGACAGGCCAGCATTTCGGCCTGATTGGCATCCTCGGCCAGACGGATGCCGCCGGCCTGGCCGCGTCCGCCGGCATAGACCTGCGCTTTGAGCACCACCCGCCCGCCCAGCCGCTCGGCAATGCGACGCACATCGCTCACCGTCGTGGCCACCTGCCCGCGCGGGATCGGCACACCATAACGGGCCAAAATGCGCTGAGATTGATATTCGTGCAGTTTCATTGTCTCACCACCATGCCCCCTCAGCCGGGTAAAACAGCGCATCCGACGGGACCAGTCGCGTAAAAGGCTGATCGGGCGTCTGCCAGTAGAGGTAAATCTGCGAGCGGTCCTGATTGTCGAGGAAGCGCAGTTGAATGTCGTGCAAGCCAGCCTTGAGACGGATGTCGGCATCTTGATACTGCCCCGCGGCGGTGTTCTGAAGCAAGGGTTGGCCGTCTATCCACAGCGAGGCCGTGCTGATGGCGCGCAGGCCCAGGCGGTAAACCCCATCCATCGGCGCCAGCAGCCGTCCGCTCCACTCGACGGTATACGGGCGCGGCAGGGGCAAAAAGTGAAAGTAATAGGCCGGTTGCCGATCCAGGCGCACGATTTGCGGCTCGCCCTCCCAATTGGCGTTGGCATAAAACCGCCCCAGCAGCCCGTTGATCGGCCAGGCGGCGCGGTACAGGGCGTCGGTTGGAATGACGCTCAGGGCCGACCCGGTTGGCGGCTGCCAGAGCAACCGTATTGCCCCCGGTTGCTCCAGACGACAACTCAGACGCAGCGCATGAACGCCTTGCGCCATCACAATCTGACGGCGCTGCGTTCCGCTGCCGCTCAACACCGGCTGTCCATCCAAATCGAGCGAGATTTCGCCCGAGGTCTCGACCATCAACGTATAGGCGCCATAATCGGGCGACAACAATCCCCCGTTCCATTCGACCTGAAATGGCAGAGAGGCAGGCTGTTGAGCCGTCCAGTTAAAGTCAATCAGCGGGTTCACCAGAGACATGGTCTGATCCGCTGAAACGTAAACGGCATCCAGCCCTTGCGCCGCAGCAATGGCCTCGCGGCTGAAAATATACCTGAACATCACCCCATGGCCGCTTTCAGGGTGAGTAAACAGCTCGACGCGCACACCGGGGTACAATTGGTGCGCCTGCTCGCGCACGATGGACGAATCGGGGGCGATGAACAATAGCGTGCCGGCCTTGTCCGAGCCGCGCAGCGGGAACACAGTGGCCGGGTCAAAGTGATGATACACCGGATAATCGGGAGCCAGGTAACGGGTGGCCAGGTGTGCCGTCAACAGCGGGTCAAAACGCAGGTCAAATGTGTCGCGGTACTGGTTAATGTCCTGAGCCATGTGCGTCTCGGCCGGGTTAAAGGCGGCCCAGGCTGCAAAATCGTGTCCCCAGATGTGAAAATAGGTGACGCCTTCCAACAGCGCCGCCGCCGATACCAACGCGCCGGCCACCCAGCCCAGTCGGCTCAGGCGAGCCGGGCTAAATACCCGCCGCCACTCGTTGGCAAACCACTCTAGCGGCAGGCAGGCCAGTATATAAGCCGCCGGCAATGCCCCGATGCAGCGCAGCGATTGTGGAGCCTCAAAGGCCACCGACATAATCCCCCCGCTCAATGGCACCAACAGCCACAGCGCCAGCAGCGTCGCCCGCGGCTCGCGCCATCGCCACAGGCACACCACCAGGCCCAGCCCAAACAATGCCCCGCTGATCCGGTCCAGCATCGGCAGACCCGGCCAGTTGTGCCGCCCGTTGGGGTCGCCGCGATAGTTGAACATGAGCAGGTGCCGCACCGTGTTTTGCGTCAGAGCTTGCAAGGGGTGAGCGCGCGCCTGTGGATCAATGAACAGCGAGATTTTGGCGGCCCGGTCAAAAAATACCTGTGGATGGCGCAGGGCAAACTGGGCCACCGGAGCCACGGCAATCAGCCCGGCGATCACAAACACAACCAGAGGCAGCGACCAGACGGATATGGCCTGTCGCAGCGACCGATTGCCGGCGCGTAGCCATTTGAACAGCCATACCAGCCCAAATCCGACCACGATCACCGGAAAGACCCGCATCGGGCTGTAAAAACACAGACCATAGCCCAGTGACAGGCCGGCCCAGGCAAAAGAGGTCAGGCGGCCGGTGCGCAGGCCGCGCAGCAAGGCCGCCATCGTCCACAACTCGAACAGCGGCACGCTGACCCCGTGCATGCCGATGCGGCTCCAATTGACATCCCACCGCGACACGGCCAGCCAGCCGGCCAGAATCAGCCCCAGCCACCGCCCGGCGCGCTGCCAGCCAAACAATTCGCGGCCGCAAAAATAGGCTGCCACCGCGGTGAGCATGCCCATCATGGCCGCCACTGCGCGGATGCTCCACATCGAGTCGCCCAGCAGGCGAAAGGCCAGAGCAATCAAAAAGAGAAAATGCGAGGGCAGGTTAGTAGATGGCACATAGATGGGGCGAAACGACGGGTCGGACAGGATTTGCCTGGCCCACAGGCCGTTGTCGGCCTCGTCATACCACAGGCCATAGGGCAGTTCGCCAAAGCGATAGAACCTGAAAAACGCAGCAACAAGCAAAATGAGGATAAACAATGCCCATTCGACCCGTCCGGCCTGCAATCGCCAGCCGTCTCGCTCAAAGGGCGTCATGGCGTAAACGGCCACCAGAAACACCGGCGCTGCTCCCAGATACAGCACCCAGGCCAGCGCGCCGGGCGTATCTGTCGCAAAAAGGCGCAAGGCGGCTATAGTTATCAGACCAGCCAGAACAAACCAGGCGCAAATGCCGATCCATCGCCAGATACTCACCGCTTGTTGATGTGCCATAGAGCCGGGCGAGCAGTAGCCGGGCGACGCGTCGCCGGAAAGGGTGCTGCGCAGGGCCAGCAACATGAGCAAGGCAGCCACGCCCCAAACCACCAGGCCATCGGCCGGCGAGGCAGCAAAAGGCGGAATGGCGGTCAGATTGCCACCCGATGCCAGGTAACGTTGGGCGATCAGGGCCATTACCAGGGCGGCAATGGCCCATAACAGGCGGGTCAAAGAGGTGCGGGTTGACAAGGTTTTCATAGCGACTATTCTATCACAGAAAAGCCTGTCCAGTCAAAGAAGTGATAAATATACCTGGACTTGGGCAGTTTGCCGGTCGAGTGGATGCTTGCGACTTGGCGACGCCGAGAACTGTGCTAAAATATCTGTTTTAATGCCAGGATGTTGGTTTGGACAGGCTCAACCAACAAACTCGCCCCAAAATTAAGAGACACTCGATGAACAACAGCAGGGATGTAACAATATGGATGGATTGGAATGAGAACTGATTCTCGGCGCACCGTTTTTATTGTTGGACTGTGCCTGTTGTGGATGGCACTGCTGGCCTGGGACGTGGTGCCGTTGTTGCGTGGCGGTTATGGATGGCAGTGGCGTTATGCCCCGATTCTCGATCTGGGTCGTATTGCGCCCCTGATTTTGGGAATTGCCCTCTATGCCATCATCGCACTATGGTTGTTGCGCTGCCAAAGAGTCGTCGGTCTGCTGATCTGGGCAGTGTTGGCCTGCATCGGGCTTTCCCTGGCGGCGGCATATCTGCGCCAGGATGTGTTGTATCGCCTGTATGCTGTCACCGTCAGCGGCAAGGCCGGCGGCTGGCACATGGCGGCCATGCATATTGAAAACTGGCGAACCACCTTGAGCAACTGGCCCAAGGTGATGGCGATTTCGGTGTCATTCTCCACCCACATGAGCATTTCGCCGCCGGGCATGGTGATGATCTATTATCTGGTTCGTGTATGGATGGAGCATTTTCCGCCTCTAGTCGGCGTTCTGGCCGCGCCGTTGAGTGCCTTTCAGTGCCAGAGTGTGCTGTCTTATACCGATGCCCAATGCGCCTCAGCATGGGCCGGCATGTTGATGCCGCTGTGGAGCAGCCTGACCATTTTCCCCCTCTATCAACTGGGACGGTGCGTCTGGGGAGGCAAGGTGGCACGTTGGGGTGTGGTCTGGTGGCCGTTGACGCCCAGTTTGTTGATGTTTGCTCCGCTGCCCAATATCATCTATCCCCTTTGCTCTCTGCTCGTGATCGGACTCTTGTGGAACGGGCTGTCTCGCAACCAGATGCGCTGGGTGCTGGCCGCCGGCGTCTTGATGTCTGTGCTGAGTTGGATCACCTTTACTTTTTTGCCCTTGTTGCTACTTGCCGGCCTGTTGACTCTGGGAATGTATGGGTTGAAAACAAGGGTTTATGCTGAAAAACTGGCGTGGCACTGGCCGGTGCAGGTGGGCGCATGGTTTGGCGTCGGGTTGACAACGGCCTGGATCGCTTTTTACGCCGTATCTGGGTTGACTGTGTGGGACATTTGGGCCGAGGCCAGCAAAGCGCACCTGGCCTTGCACCGTCCTTATTGGCCCTGGCTGTTTTTGCACATCAACGACCTGTTCATGTTCACCGGCTGGCCTCTGGTGCTGGCTGCGGGCATTGGTTTGTGGACGACTCTATCTCGAACGGGCTGCTTTTTCGCCAACGAGTTTAGATTGCCCCAGGTCACAGAGCAAACAATGCCTCAAATCAGGAGGCCGGATCAAAGCGACGTGATGAATATCGCTGTCTGCCTGACTCTGATCATTTTGAACCTTTCGGGGACGATGCGAGGTGAAGCGGGGCGGATTTTGGTGTTTTTCTCGCCCTGGTTGATGTGGATGGCCGCACAATCTCTTTCCGGGATGCGTCGGCAGGGCCAGGTTTTGACCGTATTGCAAGGTCTAACAGCCATTACGATGGTGGTCTGCCTGCACGTTCTGGATGCCGGCTCGCTGACCAAACCCGATTTTGTGCTGACCGGCGACAGACTGGCGCATCTCCAACCGCAGGTGACTCTGACCACACCGGTCGGCAGCGGTCTGCAACTGCTGGGTTATGACCTGTCGGTCCCGGTCGGAGATGCTCAATCGCTCGAACTAACCCTATATTGGCGGGCTGTGGATGTGGTACCTCAACAAACCTATATCGGCTTTGCGCATGTGTTGGATGCTCAAACTTGGACGCTTTTAGGCCAGGATGATCATGCTCTGGGCAGAGACTTGTATCCGCCCTATGCCTGGCAGCTCGATGAAGTCATTGTGGATCGTTACGTGCTGCCCATGTCATCCAAGACAACCCTGGACCAGGTGCAGGTACAGGTGGGAGCATATACCTGGCCCGATCTAAAACGCCTGCCAACGCCCAATTATGCCAACGATGTGATTATCCTGACCCCGCCTTGAGGCAGCATCGGGTTCATTTGGCCGATGGAGACTGCCGCGCGGCATAATACTCGACCGCCAGCACCACCGCTATGCCTGCCCCCATCAACAGAGCCGGCCAGATGATCTGCCAGGGTTGGGCCAGCGGCAAGACGCCGCGCTCCTCGTACATAGCCTGTGCCAGCGCGCCCCAGGGCCACAGCTTGCGCAGTGCGCCGATCATTAGCCCCATCAACACGGCGATGGTGATATCGTGCGCTTTTTTCAGCAGCCAATGCAGCAATTGGGCAAAACTGACAATGCCCACCCCGGCGCCGGCAATCACCAGCAGCAAGATGCCGATCTGGAAACGGGTCACGGCGGCAAGCAACTGATCATATTTGCCCAGCAAAACCAGCACAAACGAACCCGACAGTCCCGGCAGGATCATGGCGCAGATGGCCGCCACGCCGCTAAGAAACCAAAACCACCACACATCGGGTGTCTGCGCCGGCACCAGCCCCACCACCACAAAGGCAAACGCAGCCCCGGCCAACACGCCGACCGCATTGCCGACGTTCCACACCTTGACCTGTTTGCGCACCACCCAGACCGAAGCCAGCACCAGGCCAAAAAAGAATCCCCACAGCAAAGAAGGATAGTGGTCCAGCACCCATTTCAAAATGAATGACAGGCTGAATACGGCCAGAAACAAGCCGGTCGCCACTGCCGCCAGAAACTGCCATGGCAGCAGCGCCAGAGCCTGCTTGAATTTCAGGCGCAAGGCCAGGGCGATGGCCTCACGATTCATCAACGCCTTGATCGAACCGATCAACTCTTCATAAATGCCCAAAATCAAAGCCATTGTGCCGCCCGACACGCCTGGCACAATGTCGGCCGCGCCCATAGCAAACCCACGCGCCGCCAGGCCCACATAGTCTTTCCACTCTCGCCGCGATTGCTGCTCGCTCATACATCCTCCATCCATAAAATGATCTGGGGTCTCTGCTCAAATTGCCGCCCAAGCGGATGGATTATATCACGATTACACCGCCATTCAAAAAACACCTCGTCTGGCACGCCCACGTGCCAGACTCCTCGATGGTTCGATGGAGACAAACCATGCGCTTCAAATTGACGATTGCCTGTATGCGTGTTACAATCCAACTCATCTCTGGTATTGATTTCTGCAGCGTTGGTTGAGCCTGTCGAAACCAACGCCCTCAACCAACGCGCCGATAGAGTCTGGTAAAAGGATGATCAATATGGTCAAAAGGACATTGGGATACGTCGAGCTGGAATGGGAATGTCCGCAGTGCGGTACGCGCAATCCCGGCCCGCAGCGATTCTGCTCGTCTTGCGGCTCGCCGCAGCCACAAAAGGCCGATTTCAAACAGGCCGCCGAAGAAAAGCTGATCACTGATGCGGACCAACTGGCTCAGGCGCAAGCCGGCGCAGATGTGCATTGCGCCTTTTGCGGAGCGCGCAACCCGGCCGGTGCCGCCAAATGCGTCGGCTGTGGGGCCAGCCTGGAGACGGCTGCCGCCCGCGTCAGCGGGCAGGTGTTGGGCGCACATCGCGACAAACCGGCCGCGCCAGTCAACTGCCCGCAGTGCGGCGCGACCAACCCGGCCGCGGCTCTCAAATGTCAGGCCTGCGGGGCCAGCCTCCGGCAAATGCCCGCACCGGCCGGGCCGCGTCCTGCTCAGCCTGCCGCCGGCAAACCTGCCGCCAAAATGGGTGCGGCCGTCGGTGTGGCTGTTCTCTTGTTTGCCCTGTTGGCCTGCGCCGCCTGCGTCCTGATGATGGTTTCGCTGATCCCCAAAGAAGAAGTGATCGGTCAGGTGGAGCGGGTGAGTTGGGAGCGCAGCATTGACATTGAGCGGCTGCAAGATGTGACCAAATCCGACTGGAAGGCCAACATCCCTCGAGACGCCCGACTGGGCAGTTGCACCTACAAACATCATCACACCCAAGACAATCCTGCCCCCAACGCCACCGAGGTCTGCGGCACGCCTTATACCGTAGACAAGGGCAGCGGTTACGGCGAGGTGGTCCAGGATTGCAAATACGCGGTCTATCAAGAACATTGCAATTACACGGTGCCGGAATGGCGCAAGGCCGACACCGTCCGCGCCGCCGGCAACGATTTCAACCCCTACTGGCCCGCCGTCAACCCCGTTGCCAACGAGCGAGTTGGCAGCCGCTATGAGCAGTATCAGGTGTTTTTCAGCAGCGAGAACAAGAATTACACCTACAGCACCTCCGAAGAGTCTAAATTTCGCCAATTTACCATCGGCAGCCGTTGGAAGCTCCAGATCGGGTTGCTTGGTGGAGTTCAGTCGGTGCAACCGGCGCAGTGACATGTCGCTCTCGCAATTGCTCGATCTTTGGCAAAATGAACCGGCCATTGCCGCCAACGTGACTGCCTGGCAGACGTGGCCGGCGCGGCCGGCGCAAACGGTCCCCTGGCCGTCTGACCTGGCTCCCGCACTACGGCAGGCCTTGCAGGGTATGGGCATCACGTCGCTCTATACCCATCAGGCCGCAGCCTGGCAGTGCGTTCAGCAGGGTCAAAATCCCGTCATTGTCACCAGCACGGCCAGCGGCAAGACACTGTGCTACAACCTGCCGGTTCTCCATCGGTTGCTGGGCGAACCCGGCGCCCGCGCTCTGTACCTTTTTCCCACCAAAGCCCTGGCCCAAGATCAGCACAGCGCGCTGCAAACGCTCCTGGCGCGACAGCCCAAACCGGGCATCCAGGTGTCCACGTATGACGGGGATACACCGGCACAAGATCGTCCGATCATTCGCCGTCACGCCCGCCTGGTGATCAGCAATCCCGACATGCTGCACACCGGCATTTTGCCTCATCACGCGGCCTGGGCCGATTTTCTGGCCCACCTGCGCCTGGTAGTGATTGACGAGATGCACATCTGCCGCGGCGTGTTTGGCTCGCATGTGGCCAATGTGCTGCGGCGGCTCAAACGGCTGGCCCATTTTTACGGCGCATTTCCCCAATTCATCCTCACCTCGGCCACCATCGCCAATCCGGCTGAACTGGCCGAACGGCTGATCGAAGAGCCGGTCACGGTGATCGATCAAGATGGCTCGCCGCGCGGCGAACGGCATTTTGTGGTTTACAACCCCCCGATCATTGACCGCGAACTGGGTTTGCGACAGAGCATGCTGCTGGAAAGCGTGCGCCTGGCCCAAGACCTGCTGGCCGCCAATGTGCAGACCATCGTCTTTGCCCGCACCCGCCACACCGTCGAGTTGCTGCTCACCTATTTGCGCGGCCGCTTTTCATCCTGGGGCGAAGAGCAGATTCGCGGCTATCGCAGCGGCTATTTGCCCCGCCATCGCCGCGAGATCGAAGGCGGCCTGCGCAGCGGGGCCGTGCGTGGTGTGGTCGCCACCACCGCCCTGGAGTTGGGCATTGATATTGGCGGGATGGGCGCGGCGGTGCTGGCCGGCTATCCCGGCACCATCGCCGGCGCATGGCAGCAGGCCGGCCGGGCCGGGCGACGCGAGTCGGCGGCGCTGGCTGTGCTAGTGGCATCGGCGGGACCGCTGGACCAATTTCTGGCGCACCATCCCGATTATTTTTTCGCCCGCTCGCCCGAACACGCCCTGATCAACCCCGATAACCTGCTCATCCTGCTGGGCCATCTGCGCTGCGCCGCCTTTGAGTTGCCCTTTCGCGCCGGCGAAGGGTTTGGCCGGCTGCCTGCCGACCAGGTGGCCGAGTTTTTAGAGGTGCTGAGCCAATCGGGCGTGCTGCATCGCTCTGGGGATGCCTTTTTCTGGATGGCCGACCAGTACCCTGCTGCTGACCTCAGCCTGCGCAGCGCATCGCCTGATCAGGTAGTGCTGCAAACGAGGGATGAAAGTGGGGCACGCACGGTCGGTCAGGTGGATCAGGCCAGTGCAGCGTGGATGGTTCATCCTGGGGCGATCTATTTACACGAAGGCCAGACATACCTGGTCGAATCGCTCGACCTGGAGGCGCGCCTGGCCGCCCTGCGCCCGGCAGAGGTGGATTATTATACCCAACCGCGCTGCGAGACGACGGTGCAACTGGTGCAAAAACGGGCGCAGACCGCTGCCGCCGCAGCCACCCGCGCGCATGGACAGGTGCTGGTGACCAATCAGCTGGTCGGTTTTCGCAAGATCAGGTGGCTGACCCACGAGCAGTTGGGCCTGGAAGACTTGACCTTGCCGCCCACCAAATTGCTCACCACCGGCTATTGGCTGACCCTGAACGACGAGACGGTGGCGCAACTGCGCGATCAAGGGCTATGGCGCGGCGACCCGAACGACTATGGCCCCGACTGGCCAGCGCAGCGCGAGCGGGCGCGGCAGCGCGACGGCTATCACTGCCAGGTTTGCGGCGCAGCCGAGCAGGAATCGCAGCACCATGTACATCACAAAATACCCTTCCGCTGCTTTGATTCTCCTGTGCAAGCCAACCGCCTCTCCAATCTGGTCACGCTCTGCCCGGCCTGTCATCGCCGCGTCGAGTTGAACGTGCGGGTGCGCAGCGGGCTGGGCGGACTGGCCTTTGTGTTGGGCAACCTGGCCCCGTTGCTGTTGATGTGCGACGCCCGCGATATGGGCGTTCACGCCGATCCCCAATCGCCACTAGGCGAAGGTCGCCCCACCGTCCTGATCTATGATCTGGCTCCGGCCGGGCTGGGTTTGAGCGAGCGACTGGACGAGTTGCACGATCAACTGATGCAGCACGCCCTGGAGTTGACCCTGGCCTGTCCCTGCGCCGACGGCTGTCCTTCGTGCGTGGGGCCGGGTGGCCCCGATGGGCAGGGCAGCAAGCACGAAACCCTGGCCCTGCTGCGCACATTGAGCCGGGGGCAGTCATGAGTGCAGATGTCGGCCTCTATATCCACATTCCTTTTTGTCGCCGCAAATGTGCCTATTGCGATTTTGTCTCGTATGCCGGGCGCGAGGCCTTGTTTGCCCTTTATGTGGACGCAGCGCATCGTGAAATGACGCTCTGCTGCGAATCGTGGAACGATGTTCGATTCACCACCCTGTACATCGGCGGCGGCACGCCCACCGTGCTGTCTCCGGCGGCTCTGGGCGGGCTGATCGACGCAGCGCGGCGGCTGGGCGGCCTGGGCGCCGACGCCGAGATCACTGTTGAGGCCAACCCCGGCACCCTCGATGCTGCCGCGCTCAGCTTGCTGCGGCAGGCTGGCGTCAACCGGCTCAGCCTGGGGGCGCAGAGCTTTGATCCGGCCATGCTGTGCCTGTTGGGGCGCATCCACACCGCCGACCAGATCGGCCAGGCCGTGCAGATGGCGCGAGAGGCCGGGCTGAATAACCTCAATCTGGATTTGATGTTTGGCCTGCCGGCCCAATCGCCAGAAGCGTGGCAGGCCGACGTGCATGCTGCGCTGCGGCTCGATGTGCCGCACCTCTCTTTGTACGCTCTGACCCTGGAAGACGGCACGCCTTTGCAACGGCGCATTGCTGCCGGCGAGCTGCCCCAGCCCGACGACGACCTGGCCGCCGACATGTACGAGTGGGCCGAAGAGACGTTGGAGCGGGCCGGCTATGAGCATTACGAAATTTCCAACTGGGCGCGGCCGGGGCATGCCTGTCAACACAATCTGATCTATTGGCGCAACCGGCCTTATCTGGGGCTGGGCACGGCGGCCCATTCGTGGTGGGGCGGGCGGCGATGGGCCAACGTGACCGATCCGCAGGCCTATATCGCCGCGCTGCAAGACGGGCAGCGCCCCGTTGCCGCGAGCGAAGACATTGACGTGCGCAGCGAAATGGGCGAAACGATGATGATGGGATTGCGGCTAGTGCAAGAAGGCGTGTCGGCGGCGGCGTTTGATCGGCGTTTTGGAATAGGGTTGTACCAGGTCTATGGCCGCGAGATCGCCGAATTGATGGATGAAGGGCTGTTGGAGCAGGTCGGTGACAGTGTGCGCCTGAGCTGGCGAGGGCATTTGTTGGGCAATCGCGCCTTTGAGCGGTTTATTTGATCTGCGCAGCGCGTACGGCCAGCCCGGCAGTGACGCTGCTAAACACATCGGCCACGACCATTTGGCGCCCCAGTGTGTGCCTCAACATCTCGATAAAATACGGAATTTGAGAAGAGCCGCCGGTGCGCACTACCGCCTGGATATGATCGAGCGGCAGCCCCGACCGCTGCACCGTATCCAACAGACAGACCTCAATCTGGCGTGCCTGTTCGGCGATGAGCGACTCGAACTGACTGCGGGTGATCGGCTGCCAGATGTCTATGTCCTGGTCGTGCAGGCGCACGGCAGCCAGAAATGCATCCGAAAGGGCAATTTTGGCCTGCTCCACCTGGTCAATCAGGTGAATGGCCTTGTTGTTGAGCAATAGCGATTCGAGGGCGCGCACGCGGGCCGGGTGACTGCCGATCTGCTGTGCCAGCGACAAAAATTGCCGCGTTTCTGGCCGGCTCAGGTCGGGGATAGTCTGCCAGTGAATCAGGGCATCAGTGTACTGGTTGGGGAACGGTACCGCGTCGGGCGCCGTCTCGGAATCGTCTGTTCCCGATAAAATGGTCGAGCCGCGCCCAAAATGTTCCAATAACAGCTCTTGCATAATGTGCTGATCGAATGTATCGCCGGCAATACCCACCCCACCGCTGGCAAATACCTGCCGTTCTCCCCCGCCGACGCGCATCACCGTAATGTCCAGCGTGCCGCCGCCCATATCAAACACGATGATGTTTTGCGGCTGTTGGGCTTGCAATTCATAGTTTAGCGCAGCAGCCACCGGTTCCAACTCGAACACCACCTGGCCAAACCCGGCCTGTTCGGCGGCGCGGCGCAGACGCTCCTCAGCCAGTTGATCGTCGGCCTGGCTCTGGCTGTCCACAAAATGCACCGGCCGCCCCAGCACCACCCCTTTTACCGCCTGCCCAAGATGTGCCTCGACGCGGCGACGCATCTCGCCCAAATATAAAGCCAGCAGGTCTTCCAGTTCATAGCGACGACCAAACAGCATGGTGCCTTGATGGCTGCCGGTCAGGCCGCTCTTGAGCGAACGCAGCAGCCGGCCAGGCGTCAACTCGTCTATCAGGGTGTACACCTCGCGGACAAAAGTCTCCGGCCCGGCCGGATAGCCCTTGACTGCATCCACGCCGCCCAGCGTCACCTCGATCTCGCCGACATATTGGCGCACCATGTGGCTGGGTCGGCCGATGTTTTGGCGATAATAAAGGTCAATGGCCTCCTGGCCAATGAACACATGATGTTCGCGGGTGATGTACAGGGTCGAGCGCACCACGGCCGGGTTACGGGCGACAGGGTCCAACGGCAAGAGATGCACACGCTGTCCGTCGAACCAGGCCGCGCCCGAATGGGTAGTGCCGAAATCGAGACCGATCCACATAGAAACTCCTGCTCAGCCGGTGAACCAATGGGCTGCCAGCCGCCAGACCTGCATACCGATCAGCAGGGCCAGCAATATCCAGATGAGGACCACGATCACCGCCGCCGCCTGCCCCACAGATGTGCGATCTTGCATCTCGACATCGGCCCGGCGGCGGCAGTCGGCCAATACCTCAGGCGGAACCATGCGAATGGTCAGCCAGATGCCCAGCGGCACGATCAACAGATCATCCAGGTACCCCAGAACTGGGATAAAATCGGGGATCAGGTCAATGGGGCTAAGCGCATAGGCGACCACCCCCAACGCGCATACTTTGGCATACCAGGGCGTGCGCGGGTCGCCGCAGGCCAGGTATAAAGTTCTGGTTTCGACTTGAAGCGACTCGACGCGCTGCCCCCACGCTGCCAGGCCCGTTTTACGGGGCGGCCTGGTAGACTCGCACATAGTCCACATACATCCTTTGCGGGAAAATGCTGCTATCTATGCCCTTTTGCCCGCCCCAACTGCCGCCCACGGCAATGTTGAGGATCAGGTATTGCGGAGCATCATAAGGCCAGGCGTCTACGCCGGTCCCTTCATTTTTGAACGTAAAGTATTTTTGTTCGTCCACAAAAAAGTCAATGCGGCCGGCAAACCACTCGATGGCGTACACATGAAATTCGTCATACGGAGCCTTGATCGTGATCTGCCCGCCTTTGCCGGTCTTGTCGGCGTGATTATAGGCGGCGGTGTGGATGCTGCCATAGATGCGGTTGGGATCAAAACCCACGTTTTCCATAATGTCAATTTCGCCGCAGCGCGGCCAGCCGACCTGGTCAATGTTGGCGCCGAGCATCCAGATGGCCGGCCACATGCCGCGCCCGGTAGGCAGTTTGGCGCGCACCTCGATGCGCCCATACCGCCAGGTGGCCGTCGAGCGGGTGGTCAGGCTGGCCGAGGTGTATTGCATATTGGAGAATGACTCTTGATGCGCTTCGATGATCAACATGTCGTTCTCGATGCGGGCGTTTTTCTCGCGGCGCGAGGTGTAATACTGGGCCTCGTTGTTGCGCACAGCCCCTACCTCATAATCCCATTTTGTCCAGTCGGGCAGCCCATCCTGGTCAAATTCATCCGCCCAGACCAGGTTCCACTGCCCGCCGCCAGTGGTAATCTGATGAGGCGTCGGCGCCGGTGTAGGGGTGCGGGTGGGACGAGGCGAAGCGGTGGGAACCAGGGTGGGGGTCGGTTTGGTGCAGCCGGTCAACACGGTCATCATGACAAGCCAGGTCGTTCCGAGCAGCCATGTTCTCATTGCACACCTCCAGAAAAGAAAAATCTCGATGCCGATAATGCGGGTCATTATACCCGAATCTGTCTGGATTGAAAAAATGTGTTTCAGAGAGAGCGGCTCAACCAACGGGCGGGCGAGGCTCAAGCCCCGCGCTGAGAGGGCGGCTCTTTCAGCCCGACGCTTGAGCGTCGGGCAGGCGGGCAGCCTGACTGCCTTGAATCATTGACCGGTTCTTTAGGATAGAGTATAATGCCATCAATACTCATCCTTCTCATTGACAGGTGATGATAACTTATGAAACAAACACGTTTTCTTTTGGTCTGGTTCGGCATAGCCATAGCCGCTTTTTTTGTCTTGAGCCATTCTGCTTTAGCCCAGGTTTTGCGCCAACAGACCACGCCCCCTCTGGCATTGTCGGCGCAGGCCGGGTCGTCGGTGATAGCCGGCGAGATGTTGACGCTCACAGTGTCGCTGTCGCATGTCGGTGAGCAGCCGTTGGCAGGGGTGCAGGTGAGTGCGGTGATTTCTGGCCTGGTCGATTTGCGGAGCGTTCAAATGGGCGATCCGCAGGCCAATCTCTTGTGGGATGTCAGCGCGGCGCGCCCAACAAATGGTTTGCAGGTGTTTTGGGATGCCCAGGGCAATATGGTTGCCGGACAGCGCGCCGAGTTTAACCTTATTCTCATGGTTCGCCCAGACGCGCAGGTTGTCACCTTGGTCTATACGGTCACCGCACGCGGGTTTGCCTTGCCGGTTGTCGGTGCCGCGTTGGTTTTGCCGGTATCGCCACCTGCCACCCCCACTCCCACGCCTGGCCCCACCCCGGCGCCGCCCACAGCTACGCTGCGGCCTACAGCTACTGTCACCGTGGCCCTGGCCGAGCTGCCTCCTACGCCCACACCCAAACTGACCAGCCGCCAGGAAGAGTTGGGCACTCTGTCGGTGATGGTGTTTGTCGTCCTGGCCCTGATCATCGCTCTAGCGGCCGTGATCTGGATGATGCGATCCAGGCGGGAAAAGTAAAGGAGGAGCAAATTGACTCTCGTTTCTCGTATTAAATCGAACCTTGATTTTGTTTTCCTTGCCGCGATTCCGGCGGTTGCGCCGGCGGCGCAGGTGGTGGTGCGGCAGGGTGGTGAGGTGGTGTTTGAGCGCGCTGATGGCCGGCTAGAGCCTGATGGCGACTGCCTGACGCGGCTCGACACGCTATTCGACCTGGCTTCTGTAACCAAGTTGTTTGCCGTCACCGCGTGGATGACTTTGATGGAGCAAGGGCTGGTGAGCCTGGATCAGCCGGTGGGATCGGTGCTGCCAGAATTTGTCGGACGGCGGCCCATCCAGCCTTATGAAGACCCGTTGCAACCTGGCAAATGGGTGGAGGTGAGCCAGGCGCAAGACCAGGTAGATACGGCCCAGGTCACATTTCGCCACCTGCTGACGCACACGGCCGGGCTGCCGGCCTGGCGACCACTGTATCGGCAGGCCGATGCTGCCGCTGCCCGGCGTATGGCTCTGGAGACTTTTTTCTCCTATCGCCCCGGCGAGCGGATCGTCTATAGCGACATCGGCTTGATTTTGGCAGGTCTGGCCATCGAGGCTTTGACCGGCCAATCGCTGGATGTGGTCATCTCGCAGCGGGTGCTTGATCCACTGGGATTGACGCACACCGGTTATCGGCCAGACAGCCAGGAAAACGCCGCTCCGACCGAATTTTGCGCCTGGCGGGGGCGGCGCATCCAGGGCGAGGTGCACGACGAGAATGCGTATCGGTTGGGCGGTGTATCGGCACATGCGGGTCTCTTTTCCACCGCCGCCGACGTGGCCGCGTTTGGGCAAATGTTTCTGACCGAGGACGATTCGCTGTTGCGCCGGGACACGCGCGCCGAGATGGTGCGCTGTCAGGCCGAGTGGAATGATACGCGGCGCGGGCTGGGTTTTGCCCTGTGGTCGCCCGACCCGGAGGCCAGCAGCAATCCCTTTAGCCCGCAGGCCTTTGGGCATACCGGGTTCACCGGCACGTCGCTGTGGGTGGACCCGCCGCGACAACTGGTGGTTGCTCTGCTGACCAACGAGGTGTACTATGGCCGCCAGAACCGCCATATTTTGCAATTGCGGGTGGACGCACACCGCGCCATCGTTCGGGCTATAGATGGGGTGGAATTATGATCGTCATTGGTCTCATGTCTGGCACATCGGCCGACGGCATAGACGCCGCCGTGATGCAGCTAGAGGGCGCGCCGCCTGACCTGCGCTGGCAGATTTTGCACCACACCCATGTCCCCTATTCCGCCGATCTGCGGAGCGATGTTTTTGCCTGTTTTTCCCCGCAAACCGGCAGCGTGGATCGCCTGTGCCGCCTGAGCTTTGCATTGGGGCAGGCGTTGGGGCAGGCAGCCTTGCAGGCCATCGCCGGGGCCGGGCTGACTCTTGAACAGGTAGACCTGATTGGCAGTCACGGGCAGACGGTGTGGCACGAGCCGGTTGGAGTGGTGGCCTCGACCTTGCAGATCGGTGAGGCGGCGGTGATTGCCGAGTTGACTGGCCTGCCGGTGGTGAACAATTTTCGCCCGGCCGATATGGCCGCCGGTGGGCAGGGCGCGCCATTGGTGGCCTATGTAGACGCTCTGCTGCTGACCCATCCTGCACTGGCGCGGGTGGCGCAAAACATCGGCGGGATTGCCAACCTCACCTATCTGCCTCCCGCAAACAGCAGCGAATGGCCGTTTGCCTTTGATACCGGTCCCGGCAACATGCTGATTGACGACGCCGTCGGGCGGGCCAGCGGAGGGCGACAGACGTTTGATCGGGATGGCGCATGGGCAGCGCAAGGCCACATAGACGAGCGCATGCTGGCCGACCTGCTGGCCGACCCCTATTTTCGCCAGCCGCCGCCCAAGACCACCGGGCGAGAGCGTTTTGGCGCCCGGTTGGGCCAACAGATATGGGCGGAGGGTCAGGCGCGCGGCCTGCGTTCGGCTGATGTGATCGCTACCCTGACAGCGTTCACGGCGCGCTCGATTGGGCAGGCGTATCGCGATTTTGTGCCTCATTTTCCCGACGAGGTGATTGTCAGCGGCGGCGGAGCATACAATCGCACCTTGATGGAATGGCTGCACCAGGAGGTCTCGCCGGCACGGGTCATTCTGTCGGATCAGATCGGCCTTCAAGTGGAGGCCAAAGAGGCGGCCGCGTTTGCCGTGCTGGCCTATGAAACCTGGCACGGTCGCCCCGGCAATCTGCCGGCGGCTACCGGGGCCAGACGGGCTGTCATTCTGGGGCAGATAACCCCCGCGCCGGGCCGCCGCGCGCCGGTCTGCTCAAGAGGCGGCATCAATCAAATGGCCGGTTCTCTGACCGAGCTGCGCAACCCGGCCACCATGCATATTGACACCGTATCCACACTCGAAATGGTGCGCCTGATGAACGACCAAGATCACCTGGTGGCACAGGCAGTCGAGGCAGAGTTGCCCCACATTGCCGCCGCCATAGACGCCATCGCCGAGCGAATGGCCCGCGGTGGACGGCTGATCTATATCGGCGCCGGCACATCGGGGCGGCTGGGTGTGCTGGATGCATCCGAGTGTCCGCCGACGTTCAGTGCGCCGCCGGGTCAGGTGATCGGGGTGATTGCCGGCGGGCGGGCGGCCCTGACCGACGCCATCGAAGGGGCCGAAGATGACCGACAGGCCGGCAGCGATGAAATCGCGGCGTTGGATGTCGGCGAACAGGACAGCGTGGTGGGCATTGCAGCCAGCGGCGGCACACCCTTTGTGCTGGGCGGTTTGGCCGAGGCCCGGCGGCGCGGCGCACTGACCATCAGCCTGAGCTGCAATCGCCCGGCGGCCATCCACGAACTGGCCGACATGTCCATCGCGCCGCTGGTCGGCCCCGAAGCGATTACCGGTTCGACCCGGCTCAAGGCCGGCACGACGCAAAAAATGGTGCTGAACATGCTTTCTACCGGTGCCATGATTCGTTTGGGCAAGACCTATAGCAATTTGATGGTAGATGTGCAGGCCACCAATGCCAAACTGCGCGCCCGCGCCCGCCGCATTGTGATGCAGGCCTGCGAGAGTGCCGGGCAGCCGATTGATCTGGAGCAGGCTGCGAACGCCTTGCAAGCCTGCGACGGTGAGGTGAAAACGGCCATCGTGTCGCAGGTGTTGGGTCTATCGCCGCAGGCGGCGCGGCAACGATTGCAAGCCGTCGGCGGGGTGGTGCGGCGGGCCTGGAGCGATCAGAAAGGTTGATGTTGATGTTTTTGGGTGTGGATGGCGGCGGCAGCAAAACGACGGCTCTGATCGCCGATGTACAGGGTCATGTGGTAGGGCGTGGCGAGTCTGGGGCAACAAATTATCATACGGTGGGTGTCGAGGCGGCATTTGCCGCACTGGATGTCACTGTGAATGTGGCGATGGCACAGGCCGGATGTACAGCCGTCCAGGTGAGGGCCATCTGTCTGGGGATGGCCGGGGCCGGCCGCCCTGAAGATCAGGCTGTTATCCGAGAATGGAGCGAGATGCGCTTTCCGGGTGCACCGGCGATGGTGACGCACGACGCTGAATTGGTTTTGGCTGCCGGCACGCCGGACGGTTGGGGCATTGCCGTGTTGAGCGGCACCGGGTCGCTGATCTATGGGCGGAGGGGAGATGGCAGTACGGCGCGGGCCGGCGGTTGGGGCTATTTGCTGGGCGACGAAGGCAGCGGTTACGCCATCGGCCTGGCCGCGCTGCGGGCTGTTGCCCGTGCCGCCGACGGACGCGGCCCGGCTACCGTGTTGACCGCGCGAATTCTGGCGCACTGGTCGCTGTCCCGGCCATCCGATCTGGTGGGGTATGTGTATCAGCCAGGGTTGTCGCGCCGTGACATTGCTGCACTGTCGCCGCTGGTTCAAGAGGCTGCCGTGCAAGGCGACACCGCCGCACAGGACATTGTGAGCGATGCCGGACACGAGCTGGCTTGGGCCATCGCCGCCGTGATGAGGCAACTGGCATTGGATGCCGCTCCCTGCGCCCTGGCCGGCGGCGTGCTGGTTCAAGGTGAGGCGGTGCGGCGAGCGCTGCAGGGTGCAGTGCAGGATGGCTTGTGTCTGCACCCCTGGACGTCGGTGGAAGAGCCGGCGCAGGGGGCCATTCGCCTGGCGGCCCGATTGGGGATGTAGGGCAGGGGCGAGTAGAGCGGTGGCCAAAAGAACAGAGAGGCTGATATTCAGCCTCTCTGTTTGTTTTAATGTGGCGGAAAGCTTATTGCTTGTTTTTCAAGACGATGGGCAAATAGATATAGAATTCCCCCGATTTGACCTCCAGGGTAAAGGCTTGCGTGCGGCATACGCTCCTGTCACATACCTGAATGACGATGGCATAGTTGCCTACATCGCCACTTGCGGGTGTACCGCTGAGCGTGGCTGTGCCGTTACCGTTGTCGGTCAGGGTGAGCCAGGATGGCAGACCGGTAGCGGTGATGGTCAAGGCATCTCCGGCATCTATGTCGTTGACTGCGATAGAATAAGTATAGGGTTGACCGGCAATCACACTGGTGATCGGCGTGCTGACAAAGAACGGCGCGTCGTTGACATTGGCCACCACGATGGTAAAAGACTGGGTAGCTGTGGCTCCGGCGGCATCGCGCACCTGTAGCGTCACAGTGTGACTGCCTATATCGGCGTTGGTGGGTGTGCCGGAGAGCGTGGCCGTGCCATTGCCATTGTCGGTCAGAGCAAGCCAGGCCGGCTTTTGTGTAGACGTTATAGTTCGCGTATCACCCACATCTATGTCCTGGGTGGCGACGTTGTAGGTGTACAAGACATCTTGGGTGGCAGCAGTCACCGGTGTGCTGGTAAAGGTGGGGGCGTCGTTGACATTGGCTACGGTGATGGTGAACGACTGTGTACCTGTTGCCCCGGCGGCATCGCGTACCTGGAGCGTCACCGTGTGGTTGCCGACCTGGGCGTTGGTGGGCGTGCCGGAGAGCGTGGCCGTGCCGTCACCGTTGTCAGTCAGGGTGAGCCAAGCCGGTTTGAGCGTGGCCTGGATGGTTAACGTATCGCCGACGTCTATGTCTTGGGCGGCAATGTCATAGGTATAAAGAGCATCCTGCGTAGTGGTAGTCACCGGCGTGCTGGTAAAGGTGGGGGCGTCGTTGACGTTGGCTACCACCACTGTAAAGGATTGAGTGGCCGTGACTCCTACTGTGTCGCGCACCCGCAACGTCACGGCGTGGCTGCCTACGTCGGCGTTGGTGGGTGTGCCGGAGAGCGTAGCTGTGCCGTCACCGTTGTCGGTCAGAGCAAGCCAGGCCGGCTTGAGGGTGGCAGTGATGGTTAGCACATCGCCCGGATCGGCATCTTGGGTGGCGATGTTGTAGGTGTACAAGACATCTTGGGTGGCAGCAGTCGCCGGTGTGCTGGTAAAGACCGGCGCATCGTTGATTGCTGTGACAGTGATCCATACTGTAGCCGTGTCGGTCAGGACGCCATCGCTGACGACATAGGTGAACGAGTCGGTGCCAAACCAGTCGGCTTGAGGGGTATAGGTGATCATCATACTGTCAGAGATCACCGTACCGTGTGTAGCCAGGCCAAGCTCGGCGATAAACAGGGCGTCATTCTTGAGGTCGGTGTCATTGGCAATAACATCCAGACTGACCGGCGTGTCTTCGGCGGTGGTGGCGTCGTCGTCTATGCCTACTGGCGGGTAGTTATCATCGGGGTCACGCCAGTTGGGAATGCCATTGTTGTCCACATCGCCGGTGCCTTCGATCAGATCAGAGACGCCATCACCATCCGAATCATCGTCAATCAGATCGGGCAGGCCATCGCTATCTGTGTCAACCGGCGTGGCCGGGGTGATGTCGGAACCGGTCTCGCGTGCCTCGATCAGGTCCGAGATGCCGTCATTGTCGGTATCGGTGTCTACCGGATGAGAGCCAAAGAGAAATTCTTCATTGTCGGTCAGGCCGTCGGCATCGGTGTCAATCAGCAAGGGGCTGGTGGTGATCACCCGGCCGAAATCGGGGTGAGCAGCATAGACTGTGATGGTGACGGTATGGGTGTACATGTAGCCGAACCACTCATCGTCGTCTCGGCGGGCGTCTTCATCTGTATCGGGATTGAGAGGATTGGAATGAATCGTGTTGACTTCGATGCCATCCAGGATGTCGTCATCGTCACAGTCGGGATCGAGTGACAGAGTGGCGCCATGAACGCCCGACTCTTGTCCATCCAACAATCCATCCGCATCGGTATCCTGGACAAGTGGATGTGAATGGCCAACGAATTCCTGTCCATCCGACCAGCCGTCATTGTCGGTGTCAGAATCGAGCGGATCGGTCGTCACCCAAAGGTCATATCCTGAATGTGCAGGGTAATGATCTGTCGCCGTATAGCCGGCATATTGATACTGGTATCCAAGCACTTCTTGACCGTCGGTGCGGCCATCTTCATCGGTGTCTGGATTGTAAGGATCGGTCAGGCTGGTCTCCCACTCGTAGGCATTACTTAGACCATCGTCGTCCAGGTCAAAAGGCAGCGAAAGAACCAGGGTAAAGGTGGCCGGAGTGGTGTTGTAGTGGTTGGTTACCGACAAAACCACTGTATACAGGCCATCGGCTGGGAAGGTATGGATGATTATCGGATTGCCGGTCTGCACTGGACTGCCGTGTCCAAAATTCCAGGTATAGGTCACTGGTATGGCGGCATTGGCCAGACCATAGGTGGCAGTCAGGGTAGCCTGCCGGTGGTCGGCCTGATAATTGTCCCAACTCTGGGAGAACGTGAAGGCAGATTCCTGAACCGGATGTCCCAAGACATGGACGGTTTCGCTGTAAAAGACAGGCGGCCCATAGGCGTTTTCAGCAGTGATCCGGATGGTGTGCCAGCCATAGCCGGTAAAGGTATGGGGCAAAGAAAGCAAGTTGGTCGTTGTTTTGGTCCCATCACCCAAATCCCAGGTATAGGTGATCGGCTCGGAAGCCGTATCCGGGTTGGGAACAGCATAAATGATCACCTGTTCATCCTGGCGTGGGGTTTCGGACCAGGCCAGGCCGACAGACGACAGGGCCTGCTTGACCTGGATATTTTGGTTAAAAGAGGCTGTGCCGTAGTCATTGGTAGTGACCAATGAGACGTTGTACAACCCGCCGGCGGTATAGGTGTGCGTGACGACCGGGTTGATGGTGGGACCGGCCGTGCCGCCATCGCCAAAATTCCAGGTGTAGCGGATGGGATGAGTGGTATTTTGGGTGGCTGTGATCGGCAAATACGAAGCAGTAAACGTGACCACTGCCGGCACAACCGGTACGGGTGGCACATAGGTGAATGAGGTCGAGCGAATAGCCTCGCCGGCTCCGACCAGTTGAGAAATGGTGTATCCATCATAAGGATTTTCCGCCGTCATCTGTACCGTATAGTCGTTGGCTGAGGCAAAAATATGAGTGATTACCGGACTATGCGTAATGCTTAGCGGAGAACCGTCACCGAAATTCCAGGTAAAAGTCATGGGCAGTGTATCGGTGATCGAGACATAGCTGGCTGTCAAAGTGACTGGCTGTCCGGCGACGGCAGGGTTGGGCGAAAAAGTGAACGAGGCGCCGGTGATGGCAGGCCAGCCATTGGCATAGACATCGTCTATATACCAGAACAACGTTGGCGATGTGGGATTGATCGAGAAACGTAGTTGCACGTTGGACTGTTTGCTATATGCATCCAGATCAATGGGTTGCACAATCCAGCGAGATTGAGCGGTCAGAGTGACCAGGTTGGTCCACTGAAGACCATCAGTGGAGACCTGGATGTACCCGGCGCCATTGCCTCCGGCATTGGGATAGCACATATCCAACTTGAGCTTGGGATGGGTATAGTTGGGCAATTGGCTCAGAGTTGTTTTGAGCCAGCCGCTTGATGTGGTGGCTTTGCCTTCCCAGGCATAGGTAGGACTGCGCGAGGCCACCTGATTGAGGTACCAGGGCGCGACCGTTGTCCACTTGGCGGCGCCACTTTCCATATTGTCCTGAAACACGACCGTTCCGTCTATTTCCGGCTCAAAATCGGCCGGATTATAGTTCAAGGACAGGCCGGTGACAGGTACTTGGTCGAGAACATCATAATTTTCGCTCCCGTCCAAAATACGCAGAGCCACCACCGTATATGGCCCGGCCAGATTGCGCCCGGAGATGGTTCGTCCATCAAAAGACAGGGAAAGCATTTTCAATCCGGTGGACAGGGCGGTGCTTTCGCCCAGCGCGTAAACGATCATGCTGCCATCGGCGGCTTGCAGCCATGCCTCAGCTCGATAGCTGCCGGCCTCGCTGACCTGTACCTGGATATCGAGACGCAGCTGATCGTACAGGCCATCGCCATCGGCATCCATTTCTGTGTTGGTGAATACCTGGGTTGGCGTAATGGTGGCACCGTCCAGGAAAGGTCGGCCCGATGTGGTCGGATAAATGTTGGCGGCAATCAGTCCCTGATCAATCTGCCCGTCCAGACTGGTAATGTCATAAACAAAAGCCTGCCTGGAATCGAGTAGAGCCTGGTCAGAGGCAAAGAGGCGCAATTCTTCAAGGCTGTATGGAGGAACCGTCTTTTGGATGTCAAAGGTCAAAAAGGCTGCATCGCTGGATGTGGTGGCCGTAGCACGCCCGACCAGGTTTCGTTGACTGTCGTAGAGATTGGCCTGAACCTGGTAGGTGCCTGGAACGGCAATTTGCAGTCCTACATTGATACCCAGCGATTCGTAACGTCCGTCTCCATCGGCATCAATACCTTTATGCTCATAGACGTCGGTAAAAGCGGCGACAGAAACCGGCCGAACCGCCTCAACTGGACCGACTTCTTGAGACACATTGGATAGCACGGTTTCGCTGTAAGGACAGGTTCCCAGGAATCCAATCGGGCAAGCCATCGGAATTGGCTCAATCGGCCAGTTCTCATTGATATTGCCGCCCGGATAGGGGTCGGGTAGTACATAAATCGTTGGCCAGTTGGCCGGCAGCCAGGTTGTGCCTTTCCAAAGCACCGAACTGAGCGAGTCCATATAGGGTGTTTGCTCAATAAAATACAATGGGCGGTGCCCACGCCAATAATACTCGCGCGATTGCGAGATCATGCGCGAGTCGGGCGTGAACTTGGTGCCGACCATGCCGCCCAAAAAGCACTCGCCGCCGTAGCTAGACTCACCCAATGCGCAAGTTTCACCTGACTCCTTGGGTCTCCACTGTTCAAAATCCCAGTTTTCGTTGGCTACTACCACCACCATACTGCTGGACTCGGCATAACTCCCTTTGGAATCCCAGTTTTCAATCACATCATAGCTGGTGTATCCGCCGTTAAACGGGTAAACGGTTTTGTCCAGTTCTTGTCGGCTGTAGCTGCGCACGGCCATCCAGCGGTTGTTGAACCAGACGCGCACTGAGGTGTCATAGTCTAAATTGGTCCAGTTGTTGGCAAAAGGGCTGGCCGGAATACCGGCTGCGCGCAAAAAGCCGGTGAGAACGCCGGCCTGACTGTGACAAGGAGAGCCAGGCTGGGTACCATCGGGCGCCCGGTACAGAGTAGCATACATGGTATAGTTGATTTCGCTGCCGGTACTGTAATTGACCCGCACCTCATAGTCGGCCTTGTTGGCCAGTGCATTGACCGCGCTGGTAGGGCTGGTGCCGCCAGTGCCAGTTAGTGATGTAAATCCATGAATGGTGGGCATGACCAGGTCAACAAAGACATACTTTTTGAAATGTTCGGTCCAAAATGCCTGCGCATAACCGCGCACTTCGCGATAAGTATATGTATCCCGAACATACGTATTGCCGCGTGTGCGCCATATCACCCCAACCTGATCGCGTAGATTGGCAATATCATCATCATAGAGAAAAACCTCAAGTTGAGATGAAGACAATCCACTCGGCGTTTCAAAGATCACATAAATCGGCATGGTGAGGTCAGAATATCCGCTGCGCGTCAATGTAGCTGTATAAGTGCCGGTCGTGCCGTTCGACGGAAATGTCACCGTCCACTCGCCCTTACAAGGGTCTTTGACGATGCGACCATTGGCTTCGGTAATGGCGGTCAGGCCGCTGCCTACCATGGTCAAAGCCGCATCCGCCGGGCCGCCGATATGTAGTGTGCCGCCGCGTCGCACCACCATCGCTTCGGTCATCAGATACTTGTTGCCAGCCTGTTTCATAGACAGGTAGGCATTGTCGGTCACACTAAAATACTGCTTGACGCGGTAGCTGTCCTGGTAACGAACATAGATGCCCGGGTCGTCCGCATCCAGGGGGTCGGTGTCGTACAGTTTTTCATCCCCATCAGTCAGCCCATCATCATCACTGTCAGGATCGAGGTCACTGGTGATAAAGGGGCCGCCGGCCTGATTGTACCACCCGGCCCGCTCCATCTCGTCCAGCAGACCATCTCGATCCAGGTCGGCAGACAGATCGGACCAATCTTGGGCCAGCACCCGTGAGGGTAGAAACCATAGGGATCCGATCAGGCTCAATAGAATCAGAACGGAAACAAATGCTTTTTTGACCATCGCTTCTTCCTTTCTTGTGACAAATAGAATCATAACAAGCCCAGTATACCGTCACAAGGTAGGAATCTGGTTAGAGAGGCGTTAGAACCTGGTTAGGTAAAATCGGGCCTGACTTGAGAAACGATATAGCGATGCTTGCCTGCGGGGGTCAGTTCGATATGATCCACTATTTGTAATGAGATGTGAGTAGCCTGGCCAAAGCGCGTCTGAATCTCGGCCTTGACGCGATTCTGCCAGGTTTCATCTACGGCGCAGTTACAAATCAGACGAATGTCCAGATGCGCCGGGTCGGGCTGATGAACCTGGTAACGCACCACTTCGGGCTTGACCCGAAAGGTATAGGCGAAAAATTCGCTGTGGATAAACTTGCCGTCGGCCGAAACCAGAAAATCATTGGTGCGGCCGACCACTTCTTGAAGCAGCGGCAAGCTGCGTCCACAAGGGCACATACCTGCTTGACCGATGGCCATGTCACCGTTTTTGTAGCGGATGAACGGCATGGCCCACTGATTGAGCGACGTGACTGCCACCTCGCCCATCTGGCCGGGCGGCACAGGATGGCCGTGTGCCACGATCTCTATATAGCGCACATCGGCACAGATGTGAAAGCCACCCTTTTCACACTGATAGGCCATTGTTCCCATTTCGCGCGAACTGTAATGGTCAGCCACCGGGCAGCCAAAGACGGTCTCTAGCAGTTCGCGCTGCGGCGTGGTCAACTTTTCCGAAGTGGCCTCGATGAAGCGCGGCCGAATATCGGTTATGCCGTTTTCCTGGACAAAGCGAGCAAACAGCGACAATACCGAAGCATAGCCTTTGAGCATGTGCGGTTTCCATTGTTGCAACATGATGGCAAAATTATGCATCTTGTCTTCGGTCATGTTAAAAGCATTGAGATACCGCTCGCGCATGATCTGCGAACGCAGTCGCCGTTGCCAGCTCCACTCTGGCATGTCTTGCTGCGCGCCCCAAAGCCAAGCCATTTTGTCACCCTCGTACACCTCATGCCAGGCGCGCACACGAAACCAGTTGGCCGCATTGTACCACCAAAAGTCATTCTCAATGAAAAAACGCATCGGCTCCCCGGTCGAACCGCCGGTTTCATTGGGGGTTAACTGCCGGCGCGATATGTTTTGTGCTACCATTTCGTCGCGATGATGTCGCACATCCTCGCGGGTGACAAAAGGCAACGATTCGAAATCGCGCAGACTTTGGATGTCTTGTGGAGCAATGCCGGCATTTTGATATAACTGGCGATAAAAGGGAACGTTTTCATAGGCATGTTGCACCAATTGTTGAATTTTGGATAATTGTAGATGTGCCAGTTCTTGAGGCGAGAGCCACTGTGTGCGCTCCAGTTCTTGTAAACAACGGCGGGTCGCCCACCCGCCCGGCCACAACAGTCGCACGGCGCGATAGAGTCTTGAGTACATATTTTGCTCCTTGACGACAAGCTCGAATCAATAGTCAGGGTATAGATGATCGCCTGATCCGTCTGGCTAGACAGGCGCAGGATGTGAAACATCGGGAACGCAATTGCGCTTGACAATGGCGGCCGGATTTCCTTGCACAATTGAATAGGGTGGAATATCCTCTGTCACAAAAGCACCTGCCGCAATTCGACTGCCCCGGCCAATAGTGATGCCGCCTACAATAGTTGCATAAGGGCCGACCCATACTTCATCTTCCAAAACGGGGTATTCGGTCAATCGCTCTCCGTTTCGGGCGATGCGGTCTCGTTGACCAATGGTGACGCCATGAAACAAGGTGACATTTTTTCCAATTCGGGCATTGGGGTTGACAACCAATCCACGTCCGTGCATCAAGGCCAGCCCTGCGCCGATATCCGTTCGCCAGGACAGGTCTATGCCGGCATTATGAGTGGCTATGCCATGCAGCAATCTTAAAACAGGCAACATCCATCGCAACACCGACCGAGAAGTGGCAGCGGCTTGACACAAGCGCATAATGATCAATGCACGAAGGTTTCTCTGAATCAACAAGCCGGTTATCACATACTTGTAGCGAAATCCATCATGCTCTCTCCAGACATCGGCTCGTAAGGCATCCCAAATACTTGCATCGCTTTTTTCTGTCATGGTTCCTTTACCTGCGAAACTGTATAACGATGTTTACCTGTTGGTGTCGTAGGCAGGCTGTCTACCAACTCCAGGCGCGCCATAACGTTTTCGCCCAATACCTTGTGGACGGCGTCCTGAATATCTTGGAATCTCGCCTCGTCAATCGGCCCGTTGGGAATCACTCTAAAGATGAGAGAATCCAGCGTTTCCTGGACAATCTGATATTGTCTGATCGGTCCCAGCAGAGGCACCATAGGGATCACAAATGCACCCCAAACAAGACGGCCATCGTGAGTCTTGAAATGGTCAATAGTTCGCCCTTCGACAATTTCTAGCAGCGGTAAACCTCGCCCACATGGACAGGTCTGGCGACTCGTGCGCCCCCAATCTTCGACTCGATAGCGAATCAGTGGAAAGCCTCGATTGGTTAGCGTAGTCAAGACAAACTCACCCTCTTCGCCGTCAGTCACCGGCTGCCCGTCGCGCAGCACCTCCAGGTAGCAGTTGCGAGTGCGCATGTGCAATCCGTTATGCCGCTCACATTCAGCGGCAATGGAGCCAATCTCGACACAAGAATAGCTGTTGAACACCTTGCAGCCCAATACCTGCTCGATGAATGCTCGTTTATCATCGTACAATGGCTCGGCGGCGGTATGCACCGCCCGTAGCCGGATGCGATGTCCACGCTGCTGCAAAAACTGGGCAAAGCGATACATGGTCGAGACATAGCTCCACAATTGAGCACCGGGTCGTTTTTCCAACTGCCCGGCCAGCCGCTCCAGGCTCTCTTCGGTGATGTGAAAGGCGTTGGACTCGATGCGGTTGGCCAGCCAGTCTTTGCCCCGCTTGATCATCGGCATGCGCGCGGCGGCGCCTACCACCGGATGCCCCCACAGCCAGGCCTGTGTCTGTCCCAATTGCCATCCTGCCCACATCATCTCTTGATACACATGGGCTGTGTTATAGGCGCGGTAGGTTGGGTCATACATCAACCACATCGGTTCGCCGGTTGTGCCACCGGTCTTTACTTTGATCATCTTGGGCCGAATTGTGGCATCGGCGGTGACAAGACGGTCCAAGTTTTGCTGGACAATGGACTTGTTCAAAGTGGGCAGTTTGGAAAAACATGCCGGGTCGGCGGCAAAATCGGCAGGCGAAAAGCCAATTTGCTTGAACAGATCACGATAATATGGCACATGTTGATTGACATATTGGAGCAGATCGTACAAATCCTGGCGTTGTCGGGCTAAAACCTCATCCCGACTTGGCCCTTCAAGTCGCATCAATTCGTTCAAAGCAGAAATTATGTCGCTTTTTCCTGCTGCATAAACAAACTGCGCAATTTTTTGTCGTACCTGCGTCATAGTTGATCCTCCAAAAATGGGAAACGATCATGGCTGTCGGTGCTCCCTTTGCACCACAGGCAAATAAATCCTAAAGGGTTGCACCGAAATAGTCTTGGATGTCTGATAGCTGGTAAATCTATCCGACACGGTCAATGTCACCGTAAATATCTGAGGCATGCTGCTTGCGGGAAATGTATAGAGTATGATGTTTGTGTCAGCGACAATCTGAACGCTGTTGCCGAAATCCCAGGTATAGGTAAGGGGAGCCACACCCCCCACCACCGATGCTGTCAAAAGCACCGGTTGGCCTACCCTGGGCCAGGTCGGCGATACCTCGATCTCGGCATAAACGATCGGTGCAGATTCCAGGGCAAAGGTGGCCGTGACCACCTTGTTCCCGTCCATGGCCAGGGCCGCGGGCGTGTCGGCGCCGTCCAGGTCGCCGCTCCAGCCCACCCAGTGCCAGCCGGGGTCGGCGACGGCGGTCAGGGTGACCACGTCGCCGTAGAGATGGGTGTACTCGCCCACCCAGGGCGTCACCGTGCCGCCGCCCTCTTGACGCACGGTGAGGGTGTAGGCGTTGCGGGCAAAGGTGGCCGTGACCACCTTGTTCCCGTCCATGGCCAGGGCCGCGGGCGTGTCGGCGCCGTCCAGGTCGCCGCTCCAGCCCACCCAGTGCCAGCCGGGGTCGGCGACGGCGGTCAGGGTGACCACGTCGCCGTAGAGATGGGTGTACTCGCCCACCCAGGGCGTCACCGTGCCGCCGCCCTCTTGACGCACGGTGAGGGTGTAGGCGTTGCGGGCAAAGGTGGCCGTGACCACCTTGTTCCCGTCCATGGCCAGGGCCGCGGGCGTGTCGGCGCCGTCCAGGTCGCCGCTCCAGCCCACCCAGTGCCAGCCGGGGTCGGCGACGGCGGTCAGGGTGACCACGTCGCCGTAGAGATGGGTGTACTCGCCTACCCAGGGCGTCACCGTGCCGCCGCCCTCTTGACGCACGGTGAGGGTGTAGGCGT
>CAYVBK010000038.1:0-51427 GCA_964449465.1 uncultured Anaerolineae bacterium | reverse complement strand
CTCGCACCTGGATCAGGGGATGCCGGGATTCCTCCGGCCGGTTGTTTTGGCTCATCGTTTTATTTACCCTTTCTCATTGTTGCACCGACATTTCGCCAGATTCCAGCATCGCGAGGAATGGCGAATCGTCAACGGCGAGCGGCAAATCTACTCGTCCGCGCTTGCGACTGGATTCATAAGTGGCAAAAATCAACTCGGTAGATTGGATGGCTCGCCGTGCCGACAATTCGGGTTCGCGCCCGGTTCGCAGCGCATCTACCACGTCTATGATGGCGGCAATGTCATGATCACGGCCATGAATTTTGCCGCCTACGTCTAAATCCTGCCAGCGATAGCCTGTTTCCACATTGCGATAGCGAATTTCCGGGCCATTGTTGACGCCGACCTCGATCTCGCCTTGCGTGCCGATCAAGCGGTTGTTGCAGGCTGATTCGCCGCCATGGCCGGTGATCATCAGGCCATAGACGCCGTTTTTCCATTTCCAATAGCTCAATCCCTGCCCTTCGACCATCGCTCCGAAAATCGGATGCCCGCCACGCGCATCAATTTGACCGATCACCCATTCGGCCGGTTCTTCGTTGTTATACATAAACATCATATCGAACCAATGCGTTCCCCAGTCGAACAGGTTGGATGTAAAAGCCTCGATGCGCTGCAACTGGCCGATGGCGCCGCCGTCCAATAGTTCTTTGGCTTTGCGGAAAGGTTTGCCAAACCGCCGCTGATGGTGAAAGGTGAGTTGAATGTTTTTGTTGGCACAGGCCTGCACCATTTTTTGGGCCTCGCTCCAGGTGGGGGCCATGGGCTTTTCGCAGTGAATGGCGCGCACCGGTTGCGGCGATTGGGCCACGTCAATGACCACCGGGGCATGCAGGTGTGGCCACAGGGTTACGCTGACTAGATCCAGCTTTTCTTGGGCCAGCATTTCTTTATAATCGGCATAGCCGTTTGGCACATGATGTTCCTGGCAAAAGGCTTCCAGGTTTTCGGGCTTGATGTCGGCGGCAGCCACAATCTGGCAGTAGGGCGATGCCTCGTAACCGGCGGCATGCACATGCCCTTGCCCAAAGCCGGTGGCGCCTTCGCTGCGCCAGGGGCGACCGCAGCCGATGATGCCTACTCGAAACAGGCTCATTCTCTCCTCCATGATGAAACCAGATTAGCGATATGGGTCGGCGGCGTCGCGCAGACCGTCACCCATAAAGTTGAACGACAGCACCGTAATGATGACCGGAATGGCCGGGATCAACAGCCAGGGGTAGGTGGCCACCACGCGAATGTTGATGGCTTTTTGCAGCAGCACGCCCCAACTCACCACTGGCGGACGTAACCCCAAACCGAGGAAACTCAGGGTTGTCTCACCCAAGATCATACTGGGAATGGCCAGGGTCATGTCTACGATCAAATAGCTCAAAAAGGTCGGCAGCATGTGACGCATAATCACCCGCACATCGCTAGACCCCAGCAATTTGGCGGCCATCACAAAATCCTCTTCGCGGGTTTCCAGCAATTTGCCACGTACCACGCGGGCCAGGCCGCACCAACCGCGTAGGGAGAGGATGACGGTGATGGCAAAATATACTTTGGTCGCCGGCCAGTCTGTGGGTACCGAGACACTCAAAGCCATCCATAGGGGAATGGTCGGCATAGATAGCAAGAATTCGATCACACGCTGAATGACTGTATCTATCACGCCGCTGTAATAACCTGAAATGCCTCCCAGGGTGATACCCAAAATAAAGCTGAGAAACACGCCTGCCAGACCGATGGACAGCGAGATTGCGCTGCCATACATGATGCGCGAAAACATGTCGCGTCCCAGCTCGTCTGTGCCGATCAAAAAGATGTGGCCTCCTTCAGGAACGCCAAACAGGTGGATGTTGGTTTTGATCAGGCCAAATAATTTATACTCGCTGCCGCGAGTAAAAAAGTTGATCGGATAGTTGGTGTTCTCGTCTTCAACATAGGTGCGGGTGAACGAGGCATTGTCTACTTTGCTGATGATGCCGTAAACAAAAGGCCAGGAAGGCCGCCCATCACGCACAAAATGGATGGCCTGCGGTTTGAAATAGATCATCTTGGAACGTTCCACCGGATCGTATGGTGCGATGAAACCGTGAAAAATGACCATAAAATACAGCAAGAGGACAAAAGTTCCTCCGATCACAGCCAGCTTGTGCTTGCGGAATTTGAGCCACATCAACTGCCACTGTGAGAAAACGAAAATTTTATCTTCGGTCTTGACTTTGCGCTTGCCGCCCAGCGCGGGCAGTTTTGCCGTTTTCTCCATAGATGCCTCCATTTGACAGGGAAAAGTTGGGTTTAGGCCAGTCGGATGCGCGGGTCGAGCCAGGCCAGCAAGATGTCTGAAATGAGGGTGCCGACCAGGGTAAGGGCTGTGCTGATCAGAAATGCGCTGGAGGCCAGGAACATGTCCTCAGTCATCAGCGATTGAAACAACACCGGTCCGATGGTCGGCAGGTTAAGCACAATAGACACGATGGTCTGCCCCGAAAAGAGGGATGGTAATGCCCAACCGACAGTGCTGGCAATGGGGTTGAGGGCGACGCGGATGGGATATTTGATCAGCAGGCGGCTCTCTTTAAGGCCTTTGGCCCGGGCAGTGTGAACATAGGGCTTGGGCAGTTCGTCCAGCAGCATAGCACGCATGACGCGGATCAGGTAGGCCGTACCGCTCAGGCAGATGACGAGCAGTGGCACCGGCAGGTGACGAAGCAGGTCTATGAATTTGTTGAACGACCAGGGCGCGTCAAGGTATTGGTTGGAAAACAATCCACCAATCGAGACGTTAAAGTAACGATAGGCAAAAACCATCAGCACCAGGGCCAGCAGAAATTCGGGGACAGAAACGCCAATAAATCCCAGTATCGTGAACAGGTAATCGCCAATCGAGTATTGTCTGACGGCAGAGTAGACACCGATGGGAATGGCAATGGCATAAGTGACCACCAGTGAGACCAGGGAAACCATGATCGTGGCTGGCAGGCGCGCCCCCAATACTTCATCTACCTGACGCCCCCATTGAAAAGATCGTCCTAAATTGCCTTGCAGCAGCTGTGTGACCCATTTAATGTATTGCACCGGCAGGGGATAATCCAGGCCATACTGCCTGCGGAGCGCCTGTTCTTGTTCGATGGACACATCGGCGCCTTGGTTTTTGAGTTGTTGGATGTACGAAGTCATGTAATCGCCGGGGGGCAGTGTGATCACGATAAAAGAGACCAGAGAGCTCATGATCAACATTACCAGCATGTACAAAAGGCGGCGCACGATATATGCTCTCATATCACTACCTCTCTAAATCCGTCCAGGTATCTCGAGCCGATTGATTGAGCGGCTTGACAGATCGGCTTGTTGAGAACAGGGTCCAGTTGATATAGATAGGGCAAGAATAACAGATCACTCGTACAAAGTTGAGCGCGAGTTTTCCGATGAAACTGACTTGTATCATGGAATTCTGCCCGTTGACAATCCAATTTAGTGCTTTTGTAAGGGTAGGCTGAGCAGTTACAAGAAAAAAAAGTTCGGCGGTCTGGAAAGGGGCCAGATCATATGTTCATTTCTGGTTGATGTGCCTGGCGCCTCGGCGCCAGGCACCCGTAAAACGAATGACAGATTAACTACCATGTCGGGCTGATGCCCGCATTACCATGGCTGTAGATAGTTAACCTCTAGGCTTCAAAGAACCACTGTTCTGGATACATGGGCCAGGTCCACAGCGAGTCCCACACCCAGTAACCAGCATCACTCAGGTTGTTGAGCTTGTTGTTAAAGATCAGCACTTGTGGCGCATTGCCGACAACGCCAATAGTCCAGATATGCTCGGCTTGCGACTTGAGGGTGTTGGCGGCGGCCGTGTTGCTGGCAGTTTCCAGATACTCATCCAGCCATTTGTACAGGTCTTTGATGTAATCGGGCGGTTCGACGCCTTTTTTGCCGAGAGTGTTGTACCACTGCCCCCACAGCTTGCCCCAGCAGCTTTCGTCTCCGTCGAGCGGGGCAAAAAACTTGGGCCGCAGAGAGAACAGCACGTCGGTGGTCTCATCGCCGTGCCACAGTGACATGGGCTCCTGGTTTGCCAGGATTTTCTGAGTCAGCAGGGTGCGGGTGATTGATTTGTACTGGATTTCGATGCCGACCTTCATCCAGTATTCCTTGATCAGCTCGGTGGTGGGGCCTTTGGGCGTCTCGCTCTCGTACAGGTCCCAGGCGATGATCATGGGTTTGCCATCGGGCCACAGACGATGCTTCTTGTCGGCGTCCCATTTGAGGCCCAAATCGTCCAACAGTTTGTTGGCCTGGTCTGGGTCATACTGGGCATAGGCGGTGCGGTATTCTTCCTTAAAGTGCCGCGAGTCAGGAATGACGGTCATCTGACCGGGCGTGCCGTGTCCAAAGTACAGCACATCATTGACTTCTTCGCGGTTGATGGCCATCGAGAGAGCCATGCGGAAGCGGTCATCCATAAAAATGTCACGCCATACTTTGGAGCCTTCGACTTCTTTTTCATCTTCAGTGGTGGGCAGACCCCAGTTGCAGTTGACATTATAGACCACGTCGGAGCCTTTACCAGAGCGCCACAACACCAGTTTGTAGCCGCCCTGTGCCGAGGCATCCTCGTAGGTTTTATAGTTCTGGATGCTGGTGTCAAACCCGGCAAAGTCATAGGCGCCGCCGACGATCTTGGCATTGTGCAGAGCCAGGTCGGCCGGGCGATCAAAATAGATTTCGTCAATGTAAGGGAGCTGATTGCCTTCGCTGTCGGTGATGAAAAAGTAGGGGTTGCGCTGATGCAGCACGCGCTCGGGCTTGTCATCAATGGGCAGGTGGGTGTACAGGCAAGGGGATAACGGGTTGAGACCCCAGCTGCGCTTGTCGCCCAGGTTCTGATACCAGAAATCGCGCTTGGCTTCTTTGGCCAGGTCGTTGGCTTTGGGGTTGTACTTGATGTGGAACTGCTTGAGGTAGTGGGCGGCGTTAAAGTTCTGATCCCACCAGCCATACTTGTGCGCCATGTTGAGCATGACAAAGTGCGGCGTGGGGATGGCAAAGTTAAAGCGCAGGGTATAGTCGTCAATCTTTTCCACTACCATGGGCGTGCCGCCAGGGCGGAACCACTGGCCCAACGTTGGCGTAAAGTCGGGGTTGAGCATCAGGTCTTCCCACAGGAACATAAAATCGTCGGATGTCAGCGGTTGGCCGTCCGACCACTTCATGCCTTTGCGCATAAAAAGGGTGATTTGCTTGAAATCGGCCGAGACCGACCAGTCTTTGAGGACGTTGGGCACTTGCTCGCGCAGGTTGGGGGTGATGCGCAAGAACTGCTGTGGTTGAGCCACCATGTCTTCATCACCGCCACGCAGGTTGGTGGAGAGGGCGCCCACGCGAATTTGGCCGCCGTATTGACCGATTTTGACATAGGGCATGATCACCAGCGGCTCGCCGGGCAGTCGCTCATCGACAGGAGCTAGTTTGCCATCGGCCACCATCTTGGCTGTGACCGGAGATTCTTTGAATTTGGAAGGCAGGGCCGTGGGTGTGACCAGCTTTTCGACGACCTTGGTTACTTCTTTTTCGACGACTTTTTCCTTTTCGACAACCTTGGTTACTTCTTTTTCGACAACTTTTTCTTTTTCAACCTGCACCGTCTCTTTGACGATCACAGTTTGAGGCTGGCAGGCGATCAGGGCTGCGCCTGCGGCGGTCGCGGCTCCCATGTACAGGAACTGGCGACGTGAAAGTTTGTTCTCGTTCATCAGGTTCTCTCCTTTTGCAATTGCAGACAAACAGTGAATGGATGATGGTTGAGGTAAATGAGTTGAACTGATGTAAAGGTCACCTCCTTTCCAGGGTTCAAAAGGTGAAAAAACAACAGCCGATCTACTGCTGCGTTTCGCACAGTAGATCGGCTGTCAGATAAGTCACAGATAGGATGTGTGGACGAACGTCATGTACCCTGAGAGCACCATTGCATCCTCCCAGATCGGTCAGGCCCATGCTCAAGACATTAGAAGGCGGTCAGAAGATAATGTCCTAGTATAGCATAAAGTCGGCGCAATGCAAATTCAAAAACCTAATTCCAGACGCAGGGTGTAATCGCCGTAACAAATGTCCATCTGACGGGCCGGCCAGTCGGCCACGCCGTGAGGCCCATCATAGTGCCGGGCGCAGATGAGTGGCTGTTCCTGTCCGTTGACCAGGAGCGGGCCGCTCCGGCTAAATGAGAGGGTGTCGCCGCGCAGGGTTTGCATGTCCACATTCTGCCCGTCCCATCGGATGGACAGCGATTGGACCTTGTCTTGAAAAGCGGCAAAATCGCCGTCCTGAGCCTGTCGTCCCATCAGACACAACCAGGTCTGGCAGGCTCCCGATGTGCGCAATTCTCTAAAAGCGGTGGGGCCGCGGGTGATTAGGTGCAGGTCTTGGGATGCCATCAATGCCACATAGCCATTGCCGCGCCGCCCAAAGGCCCATCGTCCATCCAGCCGGTATTCGTCCAATTCGTGGATCGGAAAATGGGCATGCGTAAAGCCCAGCCGGTCATCGGCGGGCAGTTGATAAAAGGCGATCAGGGCGTCTTTCCACTGAGCCACGCGCGGCAAAACACCGTTGCCGCGCCAGAGGTTGTTGAGGTGCGCCTCTGATTCGCTCATGCGCGCCGGGTGGTTGACAAAAATGAGGGTGTCGGGGCCAAGCGTGGCCTGCCAGATATGCTCGCCCTGGCCTGGCTGGCCGGTCCGGTAATCGAGGGCGGCGCAGAGCATATGATCGGGGGTGCGGTACGTGGCCGTAGACACGTCGGGATGCCGCTCGCGGTGCCACATTTCTTCGGTTGGATGGACGGCGATAGAAGCGATCATGGTCGGCAGCTCATAGCCAGAGCAGGCCAGGCTAACCAGGCCGGTGATGTGGTGATTCCACACGCCGGTGCCCCACAGCAGCCGTGAAAGGCCGGTGGTTGCGCTCAACTGGTCGCTTTTGAGGGCGGCCGTTTCGGTGTGGCGATGTGCCGTACCCCAAATGCCCTGGAATGAATTGACGGCCAGGGTAAAGAACAGCTTGTCCAGCACGATGGCCGCCCATTCACCCACCTCTTGATTTTTGGCCAGGTCGGCCAGGTGTGACAGGGCCACCACAATCTCGTCAACCGATTGGGGGTTGTTCCAATCGGCCAGTCCCTGGGCGGCGCACTCGTGCAGCCAGGCCAAGGCCTGTTGTTCGCCCTGTTCGCGCTGCTGCTGGCCGGTTTGCCCATCTGCGGCCATAAGTTGATCGGGAACAAGCTGCCCGAGCAAAATCTGACAGGCATACCTCAAGATGCGGCGGGACGTTGTCTCGCTCTGCGGGTATGAAAAGCGCAGCGCGGCGGCCTGCCAGGTCTGCCGCAGTGAGGCCGAGAGAGCCGGCGTTTGGGGATGTCGGTGCATGATGCCGAGCAGTCCGATCAGATCGAGGATGCCATCGGGGTGCTGGCGGTGGATGCGCCGCACGGCCTCTTCCAACACATTCTGGTCTACCGTCCCCCACGCTCCCAGAGCCAGCCGGGCAATTTCGGCATAGAGGTGTGGAGTGCGGCGGCTGGCATAGGTCAATCCTTCATGTCTGCGCTGAGTGTCGTCGCCATAGTAGGCCGTCGAATAGGGCGTTTCCAAAACGTGAAAAGGCAGAAATTCCCGGTACAAGATATTGTTCCGCTCGATCACATGGGCCGGTGGAAAGAGGGCTACCTGATAAGGTCCTTCATTCAAAATAAATTGACGGTGTCCAATCGAGATTTGTTCAGATGGCTTGGCCTCCAGCGAACCCATCGCCTGGATGTGCTGATGCGGGTCTTGCACCCAAAAACCGGGGTCGTCTATTTCGTCCAATTGATCATCCCATCGCAGCAACAAATTCTCTCCTTGCAGCAGCACAGGGTGTTCGACGTGCAGTTCCTGATAGGTGCGTTCGAGCTTGAGGCGGCGAGCCATATTGCTGTGCGGGACGGGCAGGCGCACCCGAATGGACTCGATAGGCGCATCGGTTATGCGCAAGGACATTGCCAGGTGCGACCGATCCAGCGCCGCTGTTTCAAAGCGTACCAGGATGGGGTTAGTCCCGGGGTTCAGGGTGACAGAAAATGGCGTTTCTTCCAGGTCGGCACATGGCGTTTGGGTGCAAACGCGTTGGCGGTTGATCCAGACATCGGCCGGGCCGGATGATGTCAGCGTCCAGTTGACTGGAACGGCTTCTGGTACGTTGATTTCGGCATAGGCCCAGGCGCGCACATAATGGGGCGACGAATAGATTTGACTGAGGTCAACCCAATGATCCTCGCGACAGCGGAAATACTGCCAGGTTAATTGCAAACCGTCCATCTCGAACGAGTTTAATTCCAGAGGCGGCTCGTGCAGATCGAACCCCTCTCGATGATAATGGAGAATGATTTGCGATTGAGCATCAGGCTCAGCCAGCAAAGTCGATTGGGTGATCGGCGAGGCCTGCGGGCCGGCCATCAGCCAGTTGTGGATATAGCCAGATTCATGGATCGGATATTCAAGATAATGGATGTCAACCATGGGGCTCCTGAGGGGGTTAGTCAAATCGGGCGCAGAGCATTTTGACCCGGCTTGTGTTGAAAATGACCTCGTCGGTTATAAAAGATATCGATGGGTCGGGCAGCCAGGTCACCTCTGCGTCGCTGACGGTGGCAAAAGGAGGCATATCGCGCTGCAAGGCGTCTTCGATTTGAAAACGCCCGGCGAAATACCAGGTGCCGATGACACGAAAAGGTGGAATGTCGAGCAAGATGCGATGCTCATTTTTGCCCAATCGGGCATGGATGGCGCGTTGGGTCAGCGTTGAAGTGACGCCTTTGACCTGATGTGGCATGGCCAAAAGCACCTGATCTTTGCTTAGCCAGGTTTCGCGCCCGTTGAACGGCGGCAGATCGAGGCGGCTCAACTGTTCGGTGCGAATGTCGGTAAAAATTAGCAGGCTCTGGCGAGCGTCATTCAACTCGTCTCGCACATAGACGTGATAGGTAAGGATATTTCCGGTGACTCGAAGCATATCGGTAAACAATTCTACCGACATGCGCTTTCTGGATACGGACACGGGTCGCTCCATTGAAAAGACTCTGGGGCAAGCCGGAGCTGCCCCAGAGTGGATTTGCGAGGCTGGTTGGGCTAGTTGGGAGACTGCACAGCCTGATTCAGGTCTTGAATCAGGGCATCGGCGTCAATGCCATGCGCGGCAGCGCCTTGTTCAATATTTTCAAAGCGGGCTACGGCGCAACCTACACACATCAGGCCGTGCTGCAAAAAGATCTTGATCGTGTTGGGGTATTTGCGCACCACTTCACCAATAGGCATATCGGCGGTAATGGTTTGTTGGGTGGCTTGTTCTTGAGCCAGAGACATGATTTTTCCTCCACAGTTTTTGGATGAGTCAAAAGGTTTGATTCAATTTTTCCCAGTATATCACATCAATTTTCCCAGGTCTGTGACCCAGGTCTCATGATTGGCGGATCGTTTGCCCCACCAGAGCCAGCAGGTCGGGTTGGGCGTTGACGGGCAGCGGCACCGACGGAGAAATGATGGCGTGCCAGCCGCCGGTTTGGTTGATCGCATCGCCGATTTGCGCCTGAATGTCTTGGGCGCGGCCGTCGCAAAATGTGGCCGGGTTCAGGCCGCCCATCAAAGCGCAGCGCACCTGTCGCCGTGCCACTGCCAGCGATGGGTCGGCATGCCAGGTTTCCCAACAAACCGCCTGCGTTAGATATTGGCCGATCAGGTCGAAAAAGGTGTGATCGCCTTCCATCGAGACGATGCGGATGGCGTTGCGTCGGGTCAGCGGCTCTAGCACTTGCAAATCAAATTGCAGGCCAAAGTCCTTGAACTCTCGATAGCGGATGGTTTCCTGGCTGTTCAGGCGGTTGATCAACAAAAACCCGTCGGCGCCGGCATCCAGGCAGGCCAGTGCCAGATTTCGAGTGGCCTGCGCAATGACGGTCAGGCCAGAGCGCAGGTCGTTGGAAAAAGAGCGCATATCTTGGATGATGCGTCCATCGCAAAGGGCATTGGCTGTCGTGAGTGGGTTGGGCAGGGCCAGCAGTACCGGCACAGTGTCTTCGCCCAGTCGTTTTTTGACCAGTTGGACAGCCTGAATTTCGCGGCGCAGCGAGCAGGCCGGCACATTCAATTCGGTGAGTTGCCGCCAGTCGGTGGCGCGGGCCACGGTGGGGCTGACGATGTAAGGCGGGGTTTCGTCGTTGCCAAAAGAACGAATGTCTATGCCCCAGCCTTCGGCCAGGTAAAATGGTCCCGGATTGATCACAATCATGTCAGAGTCATACTGCTGATAAAATTCGACGGTGGCCTGAGCCAGACCTTCGGCGGTGCGGTCCTGGGCATAGTAATGCCGCCACATCGCATAGGGGATGCGGTCCACGCGACGATTATCCAGGGCAGCCAAAATTCGTTCTCGTTTGTCCATGTTTATGCCTCCACCAGTCTATAGCCCCGTCCACGTACGGTCTGCAAAAAACATGGCTCGTCTGTGTCGGGTTCCAGCTTGCGGCGCAGTCGGCTGACCAGTTTTTCAATGCGCGCATCATCTACCTGATCGATATAATCTTCCCCCCACACAGCTTGAACGATTTGGTACTTGTCACACAGCTTGCCCATGCGCCCATAGAGCAGCAAAAGCAGGCGAAATTCCAGATCTGTCAAATCGGGCAGTTGCCGCCCGTTGACTTGCACCTGGCCCGAATCCACATCAATGTGAACGCCCGGCACATAGGGCGTTTGAGCCAGACGTTGGCGGCGCACAAAACCGCCAAACAGCCTTCCCAAAACCTGCCATTGTCCCTCATGCTGTTCGATGATGCCCAACTCGACCAGAGCATGAGGATGTTCAACACGTTGTCCACTGACCAGGTCGATCAGGATGTGTTGTTGTCCCTGATCCAGGTTGTTCCACAGTTTGATACATTCGGCCTGCACATTGTGGTCGCTGTCGAGCAGCGAGCGCACCAACCGATAGTCGGTGTTTTCATCGCCTGCGGCGTTCAAAATGCGGCACAAGGCCACCAGCAGGCCGGGGTGTCCGCCGGTTTCCTGGATGGCAAAATCCAGGTCTTGGGGCGTTGGCCTTTCTTTTTCGAGCAAGTCGGCCATCACAGTTTGGGTGTCTACGGCACTGAGTGGTTTCAAGGCCAGCGTGTGATGAGCAAACAATTCGCAAAATTCGCTGATTTCGTTGCCATGGCGCATCGCTTCCAGCCGTTTGCCGGTGGTCACCACATAGCCAAGCTGTCGGATATAGCGGTCGCGCAACGCTCTCAGGTTCAAAAAGACTCGCTGATCGATCTGCATAAACGGTTCGTCAAACTCGTCGCACATCAAGATCATTTGCCGATTCAACTCTTCGCAGACGGCGATGATGCCTTCGTTGAACCCTAGTGGCACCAGAAACGAGTTTCTCGACTCGATGACCTGATGATATGCACGTTCAACGCGCTCGATCACGTGTTGGGCATGCGTGGATTGGACGGCGGTCTTGATGCTGCGCAGGATCAACTCGTAGAATGCCTGCTCGGTCATCTCAACCATGAGATTAAAGTCAATATAGACAAACAAAGGCGATGTCTCGTCTGCGTCTTTACCGCTCGCCTGGCCCAAGGGGCTGGGCGACGTGCAGATTGAGCGCACCAGGGTAGATTTGCCCATATTGCTCAACCCAACTATGGCGCAACATTCGGCCTGGTTGGTGCAGTTCAAAATGAATCGAGTTTCTTGATCACGAATTCGAGCCAACATGACCCATCCCGGAAGGATTTTATTTGCGCAGGCGGCGAGCGGCCAAGATCAGGCCGGTCAAGCCGACGGCAATGGAGACGATGCCAAAACTGCCCAAACCGGCGGCAGGGGTCTTTTTGTCGGCACCCCATTCAAGCGAAGTTTGCCTGGTGGCGGCCGGGGCGGGTGTCTCGGTGGCCTCGTCGCGCACCACACGAGTGGCCGTAGCGGTCGGGGCTTTGGTCATTGTCGGCGGCAGGGTGGGCGTGCCGGTCGGCGGCAGCAATGTGGGCGTGGAGGTGGGCGTGGAGGTGATGCTTTCGGCCTGCAGGGTGACCGCCATCACCGTCTTGGTGAGGCTCTGAGCGGCGGCTTGCTTGCGCTGTGGCACGACGATGAGAAACGTGGCCGCCAGGGCCAGGAAGCCCAGCAAGATCAGCCCGCCCATGGCGATGGCGATAAAGATAAAGGCGCGGTTTGATTTGGGTTTGTCGGCCGGCTCGGCCGGGGGTTCTTCGGGGGGCAAACCGCCACCCAGCGGCCCACCACCGAATGATAGACGATCATCAAAACTCATAGTTGTACTCCTCTCTGCATTGTGGTATCAAATTCGGGCTAAATCCCCCCGCCGTCCTGGATCAATTCCAGATTGGCCAGTGGTATAAACTCTTTTTGAGTCGGTGCAAATGACACAACCGCGCCGCGCGCCCATACGTCCGATTCGATGCGGCGCGGTGCTCGCGGCAGAGCCGTCACCTGGCCGATCTGGTTTTGGTAGGGCATGCACAAGGCGCGCACTCGCGAGCCGACCTGTAGCGTGGCGGTGTCGGCGGCCTGGATGGGTGAGCGTTCGGCGGGCAGCGGCACCACGATTTCTGGCCGCCGCCCCTCTCCTTGCGTCGAGCCGGTAGGGTTCAAACAGGCTTCGCGGCCGGCCATTTTGCTCAGCAGGTCGAACGTCCGAGGGTTCATCGGCATATCGCCCAAGCCTTCGGTGAGCAGAACTGAGAGGCCGGTTTGCTCGATCAGCGGCAGCAAACGGGTAGACAGGCTGCCCACGATCACCGCGCTGGCCTGCACCTGGACAATCTGGGCAAGGGCCGCCTCATCCAGCGTGCGTCCGCCGATCAGGATGCCGCCGATGAAACTGGCCACGATTTGCTCTGGTTGCAAAGGGGTTTCACCATCTGGCGCGGTCTGTTGCAGTCGTGCATATCTCTCGGCGCCGCACCCCCAGACGCCTTGAATGATCGCTCCGGCCAACTCGATAGTAACGCCGACATCGGGCATGATCTGGGTGATGCGGCCCGGATACAGGGCCGGCAGGTCAATATGCTGTTCTTGAACCTGGATCAAAATCTGGCTACCGCGTGCGTCAATAATCTTGCCATCTACCGGCGCGGCATATTCGGTTTTGCGCCACCAGCCGGTGCGGGCAATGACATCGCCACGTTCAAAAGGTTCATCGCGCTTTTTGGTCAAAATTTTGCGCACATCGCGCACCGTCAGGCGCATTTCTTTTTCCAGATCGAACAGACGATACCCCATCGGTGTGTCCGCTTCGGCCACCAGCGTATCGGCTATGACCTGCTCGCCAATCTGGCGCAAAACGCGGCCCGACATAGGTAATGTCCGGGATCGTCTCAGGGTTGCCATAGGCGCAAGGTGGCTCTGAAAATAAAGCACGCTATTCTGTCCTTTTCCACTCAGACGCCGGTCATGGTCCAGAGCCAGCGTCCCATTTGTTCGATGCGGCTCTGGGGCGACCGGGCGATTTCCAACGGTCGGCCGCGCGCATCAATGACCAACCCGACGGTACCGCCTGTGTATACAAGGGTTGTTTCCTGACCGGCTCCGCTGCCAATGTCCAGGCCGCGCGCCGGTCGCAGTTCCAATTCGACACCAGAACGGCAGGCTTGCGCCGGAATGACCTCCAGGCTGCCCCAGGCTACATTGATTTGCATCGGGTTGGCTTTGTCTTTGGATTTGATGGCCAATGCTGTCTCGCCTGCCCGGGCATGTCCTACCGGGACAATGGCCGTGCCTAAAAAGGTCAACCCACCGTTGCGGATCGTCTGAACCATTGCCAGCGGTTCGACCGCTCCGACAATGCCCAATGAAGCCATCAGGTTAAACTCGTCCAGGTACAGGCGGTTGATGCCGCTCGGCTGCAAAGCATCCAACAGCATCAGGATCACATGCCCTGGATAGGGAGCGCCGGTCAAAGCCTGGCCGCAGGCGATGATCGGATCGCAGGGCGGGATCATCCACTCGTCTTGATCGAGCCGGCCCACCCAGCCGGGCAGCGAATCGCGCAGGATCAGGCGCAGCGACTCGCGCACGGCCGCCTGTACCAAAAGCAGGTCTTCTCTGGTTTGTGGGATGGTGTGCGGGCGCAAGGCGCGGTTCATAAGCCGATCTCGTGCCTCGATCTCGGCCATTTCAAAAGGCAGCCAGCGAACCAGGTCGCACATATTGACCTGGTCCATCATGGCGCGCAGGCTGTCGCCGATGCCCAGATCGGTGCGGATAGTTGTCAACGGGCGGCCCTGCTCGCACACGTTCAAGGTGACGTTGGTGCTGCCGACATCCAGGCTCAAAGTTGGTTTGCCCGATTTCCAGAGGCGTTCACAGAATCGTGTGACATAATCGGATGAGCGTGCGGTGGGCAAGACGGTCATCTCGCTCCAGCCTTCCAGCGTCTGGATGCCCGGTATCGCCCCGACACAGCGATTATGAAACAGCACTTCGATCTCTTCGCCTGCCGGCCCCGGATTTTCTGCATCAGGCAGCGGGCGTACATTGGCGGTTGCCTGGACGGTGGTCAGGTCTTCTAATAATTTGACCACCTGATCGCGCAGGCGGGCATTGCCGGCATAAATGACCGGTGGCGCAGCTTCGCCCATCAGATACAGCGCCACCCGAATGACATTCTTTACCATATTGATGACCGGATTCGCCGCGCCGCCGTCGGTGCCGCCGACCAGACAGATCAGATCGGCAGCGCTGTGCCAGATTGTGTGTATCTGATCGCTCTGACCCGACATTGTCGGGGAGGTTTGCTCCGACGCAGATGAACCGGTCGGCTGTGCCAGCGAAACGGTGCCGGCCAGGGTGGTATAGGTGGACAAAGCGGCACGCCGCGCGCTGGCCAGGCTGACATCGCCCACCAGGCCGGCTAGCAGCACACGCAAGGGTGTCGCCGCGCTGCTGACGACCAGGAAACAGTCTACGCCCTGACCGTTTTCTTGTTCCGGCACGATCAACTCTTGCTGTTCGTCCAGCAAGACGCGGCCGGTGATTTGCTGCATGGACTCGATGGCCGCCTTGACTCCTATCGAGACATCTTGCCAGGGATAACACACAGTGCCGGGCGCACTGGTGGCCGCAATCAGCCGATACTGTCCTTCAACCAGGTCTATCAAGACCAGTTTGGTGGCGGCGCTGCCACAGTCGGCGACAAGGATGGATTCGATACGTTGCTGTTCCTGGCTCATCGGTCTGTGTTATATCCCCAAAAAGGACCAGATGGTCTCGATGATAAAGCGAATGCGGTCGGCTAGCAAGGACAGGCGCGAGATGGTGGTGGTGGCAAACAAGGCGCCAAAGGTTAACATAATAAACACCCGGCCAAATCCCGACAACAGGCGCACAAATTGTCCTTGCAGACGGGTCAGGCGATTTGATCCGCTCTCGGTGTGAAAATAAAAATAAAACAATGTGCTGACCGTGCCGGTTACGATCAAAAGGGCATTCAAAGCATACAAGATCGGCGAGCTGCCTTCACTGGCGGCAACAGCCTGATAATGCAGCGGGTTGAGCGAGACGATGGTGGCGCCGGCCTGAGGCAACAGTGTGCCAATGATTCCACCTCCGACGGCCAGCGCCGCGCCTGTGCCAAACATAAAGGCAATGGTCAGACTGCTCCAGGGCCGCCATGTGCGCGTCGAGCGGGTGAGCAGCAGCGCACACATGATCAGCGGAATCAGATACCACCATTCGCCGCTGCCCAAACGCAACAGCAGACGGGGCGCCAATACCTGGTGCCAGGCCATCACCGTTGCAAGTCCCAATGCCACACCGATAAAAATATATGCTGCAATACGATAAATAGCGTGGAAAAAAGGGATGTCTTTGGCCAGATAAGCATAGACCATCAGGGTGAGAAACAAAGCGATCAGGGTGCCCCAGCCTTCGATGCCCATTCAAGCTTTCTTTCTTGCCATAGAACGCAGGCCGCCGATCAATAGAATGACGATCAGCCATGCTGCCAGTGCCAGTTGACCGTATCCTTGCAGAACCAGGTTGTTTTGTGCATAATCCAATGACGCCTGCCCGGAGAGCAGCGCTTCATAGGCGGCCGCGCCGCTCAGCCCGATCAGCATGCCTTGAACCTGTTTTTGTTCTGCGCTGTAATAGGGTTGTATCCAGGGCGACATCGAAGCACTCACTGCTGCCAGGATGGGCACCGGGTGGCGGCTGCCTACCTGCTCGATCCACCAGCGGATATGTTCCTGGTCGTCACTGACGACAATGACGGCATCCAAATCATCAAACCGGCTGATCTGTTGCCCCAGGCGCGTTTGCTCGGCTCGTATGGTCTGGTCAAACAAGCGGATATCGTGGAATGGTTGGTGCGTCAGCAGGTGCAGCGAAGCCGGATGGGGCGGCCAGTATCCCAAATGAATATAATGCTGTCCAGAGATGGCCTGCCCGTTCTCTTGCAGCACCTCTTGGGCCAGGACAGCGCCCGGCGGGGTCATTGCTACGATCACCATGCCCACCTGTTGATGGACCAGGTGAGCCACCGTCGCCCGGGTTTGAGGCAATAATTCGCCTTCCAGTCGAGCATCAAAGTCAATGACCAGCAAGGCCTGATCTCCAGAGCTTAGATTGTTCAAGGTATGATAAAAAGACTGCGTTTCGGCCGTCACCGGAGGGCGGATCAGGTTGTGCAGGTCGGGCGGCAAAAATGCGGCGATCAGCATCATGCCGGCAATCAAGATATACAACAGCCAACGCCCCAATCCGGTCAGCACTTTTTTCTCATCCGATGACTTGATAGGGACGGGACGGTCGGCCGGAATGGACAAAACCTGTTCGACCAATGCGGCTTCGGCCAGATGAGCCGACGGAGTGGGCTGCAAAGGCCGGTATACCGACTTGGGGAACATGGCGACAATCAGTTCGGGGTTGAGCAAGCCGCGCAGCCCGGCCAGTGGGCCGCTGGTCTCCGTGGGCAGGTCGGCGTCCTCAGGGCCGCTTTTGACCCGGCGCAAATCTTCGATCCAGGCCGGCGTTTCCTCTTCCAGAGCGGCTGCGGTCGGCAAAATTTCTTCTTCCCATCGTTCAGCCTGAAGTCGGGTCGCCTCGACCGGCGCGGGCATCTGGGGTTTGGGGGGGGGCGGTTGGGGCGCATCGCCGATGGTGATCACCTGATCGTCCAGGCTGATTTCTTGCAGCCAGTCGGGTAGAGTCGGCGCGCTTTCGGGCGTCTGGTCGGGTTCGACGGCGAATCCCGATTCGGTGCTCATAAACTCTTGCAGCCAGTCGGGTGACATATCCGATAGAACCGCTTCGCCCGTGTCGGCGACAGGCGTCGGCGTCTCGCTGATGCTGTGCAGCCAGTCGGTGACGCCCTGTCGCTCGGGTGCCGGGCCGGCCGAGGTGATTTGCCCCAGGCTTTTGAGCCAGTCCGAAGTGTCTGCCTGAGTTTCTGGTTCAGCAGCCTGACTCAGCCAGCCGGGCAGTGCCGGCTCGCTCGGCTGCGCGGTTGTATCGAATGCCTGAGCCTGATCGCTCAACCAGTCGGGCAGGGCCTCTTCTGGCGGCTCGGGCTCGGCCGGCGGCTCGGCGAGTGGGGCAACCTGGAACAACCAATCTGGCAAGGCAACCTGGATAGGGCTGATTGCTGGCCCGGTCGTCCTGCCGGGCAGCCAATTGGGGAGTGTGGGTTCAATCCAGGCTGCAGCCGCAATGTCTTGTTCAGATACACCGGGCAGCCAGTCGGGCAGGATAAATTTCTCTCGCTCTGCGGTGGCGGGTTCGATGACCTGGACTGGAGCGGGCGCCGTTTCCGGCTCGGCTGTACCGGGCTCGCTCAGTCGCGACAGCCAGTCGGGGAGTTCTGTTTCGGGCGCACTCAGTGCGGGCGCACCTGGCGCAGGCGTGGTCTCTGGTTGGCCTAACTGTGACATCCAATCGGGCAGAGCGGATTCTTTTTCGGCCGGCGCCGTTTCCGGCTCGGCTGTATCGAACTCGCCCAGCCGCGACATCCAGTCGGGCAGAGCCGATTCCTCTTCGGCGGGCAGGGACTCGGACAGCCAGTCGGGGAGTTCTGTTTCGGGCGCACTCAGTGCGGGCGCACCCGGCGCAGGTGTGGTCTCTGGTTGGCCCAACCGCGACATCCAGTCGGGCAGAGCGGATTCCTCTTCGGCGGGTAGGGACTCGGACAGCCAGTCGGGGAGTTCTGTTTCGGGCGCACCTGGCGCAGGCGTGGTCTCTGGTTGGCCTAACTGTGACATCCAATCGGGCAGAGCGGATTCTTTTTCGGCCGGCGCCGTTTCCGGCTCGGCTGTATCGAACTCGCCCAGCCGCGACATCCAGTCGGGCAGAGCCGATTCCTCTTCGGCGGGCAGGGACTCGGAGAGCCAGTCGGGGAGTTCTGTTTCGGGCGCACCCGGTGCGGGCGCACTCAGTGCGGGCGCACCCGGCGCAGGCGTGGTCTCTGGTTGGCCTAACTGTGACATCCAATCGGGCAGGGCGGATTCTTCTTCGGCCGGCGCCGTTTCCGGCTCGGCTGTATCGGGCATGCCCAACCGCGATATCCAGTCGGGCAGAGCGGATTCCTCTTCGGCGGGTAGGGACTCGGAGAGCCAGTCGGGGAGTTCTGTTTCGGGCGCACCCAGTGCGGGCGCACCCGGCGCAGGCGTGGTCTCTGGTTGGCCTAACTGTGACATCCAGTCGGGCAGGGCGGATTCTTTTTCGGTCGGCGCGGCTTCTGGCTCGGTTGCATCGAACTCGCCCAGCCGCGACATCCAGTCGGGCAGAGCCGATTCCTCTTCGGCGGGCAGGGACTCGGACAGCCAGTCGGGGAGTTCTGTTTCGGGCGCACCCGGTACGGGCGCAGGCGGCGCAGATATGGTCTGGGCAGGCTCGGCCGGCGCGGCCGCGGAAAGCCAGTCGGCCAGGATGGCCTGTTCGTCGGACGAAAAATCCGCCGGCGGCTGCGCCTGTGTGGGCGTTTCTGTGGGCTGATCGGGGACCATCCCGGCTATCCAATCGGGCAGGTCGGTCTGGTCGCCGGTGTCAGGAGTTTGTCCCCAGGCCGACAACCAGCTCTCGATGCCATCCTGGCTGCCGGCGGTAAAAGCGGGCATTTCGGCCGCCTGCCCTTCTTCGGTCATCCATTCGGGCATCTGCTCGTCATCAAAGGCAAAGCCGCTGCGCATTCCGCCCAGCCAGTCGGTGGCCGGTTTTTCGGCAGAGGGAACCGCTGGCTCTTGGGCCGGCGCGGGTTCTGGCTCAGACCATATTTCGTCGGTCTGGCACAGTTTGCTCAGCCATTCGGGGATTTCTTCTGCGCCATCCATCTGGCGCAGCCAATCCGGCAGCCGGTATATTTTTTTCTGATCATCTTGCTCTCGACGAGGAGAGTTAACGGGTGTCATATTGACCAACTGTTAATCGCTGTATGGACGTTCAATGCCCAATAACAATCGAATACCGGCGATGATAATGCCCAGGGTGATGCCCAAGAGAATGCCGCGCGCGCCGGCCATAGCCGGCACTTGAAGGATCCAGTCCTTGATCTCGACCAGTGGCTGCCATGCACCGCCGATATCTACCCAGATCGAACCGAGCAGCACCAAAATGGCGGCAATGCCCATCAACCAAGAGGCCGCGCTGCGCAGCTTGAAGGCGCGCCATGCCGCGGTAATGGCAAAAAAGGCCATCAAAGAGAACAAGGTGGCCTGCAATGGCCGCTGGATATATTGGTAGACAAAGCGCACGATCTGGCCGTTGGGTCCGACATAGTCGGCGGTTTGCTCGGCCACCTGCGCCGGTGGGAAAATGCCGGGAATAAACACAACCAGAAAGGAAATGATCAGGATCAGGCTATAAAAAGCCCCCTGCCGCTTTTGGATGCGTTGGGCATGCACGCGCAGCACATTGCCGACTCCCAGGAGCATGGCAAAAGCGACCAGGATCACGACCCACTCGACCAAAACGCCGCGAAACGCGCTCAAAATGGGGTGGTCTATGATAAAGGAGAGCAGGATGATCACTCCGGTGGATAGGGTGATCACGGTCAAAATGATGCGCAAGATACGACTCAAACTGCTGCTCACACCGACCTCGTGTCTGGAAAAGATTGGGTAGGGATGGGCTCAGCCGCCCAACAAGGTTTTGATCAGGACACCCAATAAAATGCCTGCTACCACCAGCACCCGCAGTGCATCTTGGGCGCGCAGGCTGGCGATTTGAGCCGGCTGTCGGGTGAGATAGGCCGCCGCGGCCAGCGCTTCTTCGCCGAATAGAGCATCGGGGCAGGTAGCCAGCAGCCAGGGTTGAGCATGGACATCGCTGGATCCGCCAATCTGGATGATCTCGCGCTGCGCTCCGGCCTCGCCCAGCAACAAAAACTCTTGACCAAACTGCCCGATCATGACATTGGCGGCCACCTTTTCCTGCTCGACCCAATCTTGGGCGCCGATGGCATAGGCGGTTGGCTCGGGCGCGATCATTTGTATGGCGGTGCGATGGTCTTGAGCGGTCAGGTCGCGCGCTCGATAGACGCGTTCAAGCACGTCTTGCGCCGCCAGCATAAGAGCCGGGTCGGCTACGGTGACGACAGGGGCTATGTTAAAGAATGCGCCCTGATCGGCCAGGTAGCGCAGTACGGCCAGTCCGCTGGCGGCGATGGCTGTTTGCTGGCCGCCCAGACCGGAATTGCCCAGCGCCAGATGCACGATTTGACCGCTTTCGGCCACGCGCCCCAACAGTCCCCGCAGCCGATCAAATGCCGGGATGGGACGCAGGGTGTGATGATCCGACGCCGAGGCGCGACGGGCAAACCATCCGATCAGCAACGGTGTCAAGATCAAGATGAGAACGCAAAGCAATGTTTGGACGGGGCCGGACGAAACATCAGGCATGTTGAGCCGCTTCTAATTGCGTCAAAATTTGTTCGACAGCCTGGGGGTCTTCAAGCAGCATGGCATAGTCAGAGATGATCTGCTCATCCTCTAGCCATCCTGTCCACAAGCCAAGCCAGCCCATCAAAGGCTGGAGTATCAGCAAGAGCTGGCTACCGGGCAAGAACAAGGGTTTGTTGGCCTGGAAAAAGAGAATGGCCGGCGCGCTCAGGTCATGATCGCAGACCCACTTGACCAAACCATCAACAAGGTTTTTACGATGCTCGATGATGTTTGAAGTCATTTTGTTCAAACCGATGTGATCCAGACAGGATTAACGGAATCCAAGCCTGCTATCATCTTAATACAGTTTGCTGCTTTTGTCAAGTAGTTTATGTAAAATAATGGTAACTATTCGGCTATGCGGCGGCAGGTTCAGGGTAGTATCCAGGTGCCACTCGCGCCGGTCAGGGCACGCTCGATGTTTTCGGGATTGGTGATCAGGGCTTGTTTGCCGCCGGCCTGCAAAAACTCGACGATGGCCTGGATTTTGGGCAGCATGCTGCCGGGGGCAAAGTGTCCCTGGCCAATGTATTGTTGTATTTCGGACAGCGTGGCCCGTTCGAGGGGGCGTTGGTTTGGTTGGCCATAGTGCAGGCAGACCCGTTCGACAGCGGTAGAGATGAGAAGCATGTCGGCGTGAATGTTGCGGGCCAGCAAAGAAGAAGCCAGGTCTTTATCAATGACGGCCGCCGCGCCGCGCAGTTGTCCCTGCGCATCGGCGATGACCGGAATGCCGCCGCCGCCGACAGCAATGACAACATAGCCCAGCCGGATCATGTTCTGGATGACATCTTGTTCGATCACCCGCCTGGGGCGTGGCGAGGCTACCACCCGCCGCCAGCCGCGTCCGGCATCTTGAACCACATGCCACCCGTCGCGCTCGCGACGGTGCATGGCCGTATCATAGTCCATAAAAGAGCCGATGGGTTTGGATGGGTGCTGAAAAGCCGGATCATCGGCATCTATTTCGACCTGCGTAACCACTGTGACGGCTTGATGGGGCATGCCGAGTCGGTGAAACTCGTTTTGCAGGTTTTGTTGCAAGACATACCCTAATGCCCCTTGTGTGTCGGCGACGCAGGCGTCGAGCGGCACCTCGTGTAGTTCGTGGATGGCCAACTCGGAGCGGCGCAAGATGAACCCCACCTGCGGGCCGTTGCCATGGGTCAGCACCACCTTCCAGCCGCGTTGAATCATGCGGACAATGTGAATGCAGGTTTCGTGGGCGGCCTGGTACTGGTCTGGTACGCTGAGATGATCTTTATCTTTGATCAGCGAATTGCCGCCGATAGCGACAACGGCGACTTGGTCTTCCATGTCGTTCTCCTTTGCTCAGGCCAGGATAAATATCAAATCGTTGACGTTGGTGTTGGTTGGGCCGGTGCGAATCAGATCGTCCAGTTGCTCAAACAGGGTGTACGAGTCGTTGCGGGCCAGAAAATCGGCGGCCGACAGCCCCAGAGCATGGGCGCGACGCACCGTTTCACCGTCGGCCAGGGCCCCGGCGGCGTCGGTGGGGCCGTCGCTGCCGTCGGTGGCCAGGGCCACTAGCAGGGCATCGGCGCGACCGTCCAGCGACAGGGCTGCCGACAGGGCCAGCTCTTGATTGCGCCCGCCGCGCCCGCTGCCGCGCACGGTGACGGTGGTTTCTCCACCGGCGATGAGGCAGGCCGGACGGGGAATGGGCAATGCTTCGCTGCACAGCGAGCGGGCCAGGCCGGCCATAACCCGACCCACTTCGCGCGCCTCTCCTTCGATACAGGTGGAGAGGAGCAGGGTGTGCAGGCCCAACGACCGGGCAGCGGCCTCGGCGGCGTGGGCGGCGATCAGGTTGCTGCCGATGATGGTATTTTGCACTCGCGCAAAGGCCTGGTGGCCGGGTTTGGGCGTTTCGGGGCGATGACCTTGCAATCCCTCTTCAAGATGTTTAGAGATGCTGGGTGGGATGGTATAAATCACATTGTATTTTTCCAGCACGGCCCAGGCATCGGCGAACGTGGTAGGGTCTGGCACGGTGGGCCCCGATGCGATCACGTCCAGCGGATTGCCAACGACGTCGGAGAGGATCAGCGAGATGCATGTGGCTGGCGCGATGGTCTCGGCCAGGCGACCACCGGCGATTTGAGAGCAGTGTTTGCGCACCGTGTTGACCTCGTTGATGGTGGCGCCACAGCGCAGCAGCGCATCGGTCAAAGCCTGGAGATCGGTCAGGGCGATTTCTTGGGCCGGCAGGGGCAGCAGCGCCGAGCCGCCTCCCGAAATCAGGCACAAGACCAGGTCGCGTTCGGCGGCCTGGCGGGCGATGTGTAAAATTTGCTCGGCGCCACGCCGTCCGTCTTCATCGGGGATGGGGTGCCGTGCCTGATGAATGGTCAAGCCAGGGGGCAGCGGCGCATTGACCACATGACCGTGTTTGACATTGACCCAGCCGCCACTCAATCGGTCGCCCAATATCTGGCTCAGTGCCAATGACATGGGCGCGCCGGCTTTGCCGCCGCCCACGATCCAGATGTGATCATAATCGTCCAGGTGATAGGCCTGGTCGGCGATATAAAGCGAGTTGACATCCCGGCGCACAGCACGACGCACAGCCTGGAGTGGGTCTACGGCTTGCAGTGCCGCCTGGATCAGGATGTCGGCATGGCGGCGCAGGGTATCGAGCGAGGCGGTCATCGCGTTTGCTCCTGATTGATGGATTTGAGCAGGTTGTCGGCGGCGGTTTCAGGGGCCACATGGTCAATGGCCACAGCTTTGACTGCTTCTTGCATGGCGCGATAGACGCGCTGAAGTGTTTCTGAGGTGGTATAGGGGCGGGTGTTTTCCAACTGGTTGTACATCAGGGCGGCCCAGGCGTCATGCCCCATCAACTCCATAGCCGAACGTCGGGTGGGTAAATATCCGGCAGCCTGATTCCATGCTGCGAGGTTGGGCGAGTACAAGAGCCATTCCAGCATCTTGATGGCGTTGGCCTGGCGAGTGGCGTCGCGGGCGATCAAGGCCCAGGCATAGCCGCGACTGAGGGCCAGCGTTTTGCCATCTCGTGTGGGGATGGACGTGGCAACGCTGACCGGTTCGAGCAGGCTGCGTCCGCTCAGGTACAGATTGGCCGAGATATTGCTCAAAGTGACCTGAGCTTGCAGGTATTTGGGCCAGCAGTCTTCGACCAGCCGGTATTTGAGCGAGTCGCTCAGAATTGTGCCACTTTCCAGGCCGTATTGATAAAAAGTCAGCACGTCAACCAGTACTTTTTTGTTCAATGCCGGGTTGCCGGCGGCGTCTACCAGCTCACCGCCGGCAGAAAGGTATTGGATCAAAAAGGCATCGTTGACCAAACCATCTCGCCCGGCAATGGGCAGGATATAGGTGGCGCCGCTGTTGAACAATTCATCCCAGGTGAGCGGCGGGACGGCAATTTTGCTGGTGTTATAGACGGCATACTCGATGTTGGCTTGAAATTGGACGCCCATCAGCCGGTCTTGAACGGCGCCGGCCTGGATGGCAAACGGGTACAGGTCGGAGAGCAGTGCTGAGGGCAGCAGACCGTCAAGCGGCGCCAGGATGCCCTCGCGAGCCATGTCGCGCAGAGTCAGCACATCCAAAGCGACCAGATCGGGCAGCACGGCCGGGGCGACCGCAGAGGCTGTGGTGAGCATATCGCGGACGCCGCCTTTGCCGTCGGATTTTTTGCGAATCACCTCAATGTCCAGGTCTGGATGGACAGCCTGAAAAGCGGCGATCTGTTGGGCAAAAACTTGGGCGCGATTCGAGTTGGATGCCGGAGAGACAAACTCGGTGACCCACAAGGTGAGACGAGGGGGCTGAGTGGGTATGGGTGTGGGGCTGGGGAGAACTGTCGGTGTGGGAAAAGACAGCGTCGGGATGGATGGTTCGTTGCCGGTTGGGGACATTGTTGGCGTCAGAGCGCAGCCACTCACCGCCATCACGATCAGGGTGATCGTGATGGCGGCCCCATGCCAAATGGTTCTCTGGATTGTGCCAGGTTGTGCTGCGTTCACTCCTGCCTCCCTTGTGTATTGCTTCCATTATAACATGGGCAGGCTGAACCGACAAAGGCGATTTTCATTTCAGGCCAGGTTTGCGCATCCCTCCCAAGCAGGAGTTAAGAGATGGTCTGAGCAGCGTTTTCCTGCTCGGCCACACGGATGCCCTCTTGCTCATCTACGCGGGAGAGCAGCACGATGCCGATGACGAAAAAGACGATCAACGAAATGATGCTAAAGCGGCTCTGTCCAAACATTCGCCCGACAATGGCAAAGAGCATTGGCCCCAAGATGGCCGAAAATTTGCCCATAATGTCAAAAAAGCCAAAAAACTCGGCGGTACGGGCATGGGGGGTCATGGCTCCATAGAGCGAGCGGCTGAGCGCCTGGCTGCCGCCCTGTACAAAACCTACGGCGATGGCCAGGGCGTAAAAATGCCATATCTGGCTCATGAAAAAGCCGCCCACACAGATCAAGGCATACCAGGCCAGAGCCAGGATGATGGCGCGTTTGGTGCCGAGTTTGGAGGCCAGCCAGCCAAACAGATAGGCAAAGGGAAAGCCTACAAACTGGGTGATCAACAAGGCGGCGATCAGATGAATGGTCGGATCGGCCACGCCCTGAGCCGAAAAGACCTCGTGACCATAGATGGTGGCCATGTCAATGATCGTGCTGATGCCGTCGTTGTACAACCAAAAGGCTACCAGGAACAACAAGACCTGCCTGTATTTGCCAATGTCTCGAAACGTTTGCCCCAGCCGCTCCAGACCGGCCTTGACCGGATTGCGACGTGAGCCGGCCTCGGCGGCGCCCGGCGGTTCGCTGACGTGACGGAACAGGGGAATGGAAAAGATCAGCCACCAGATGCCTACGCTAAAAAAGGAAAAGCGCGACATCCATTCTTTCCATGGCACGCCCTGCCATTCGCCGGCCGGAGCCAGCATAATCATGGCGATGTTGATGGCCAGCAGCAGGCCACCGCCCAGATAGCCCAGCGCATAGCCCCAACTGGACACCCGGTCCATCTCGTCTTGACGAGCCACATGCGGCAGCAACGAGTCATAAAAGATGTTGGCGCCCGAAAAACCTATCCGCCCGAACAGATACAACACCACCGCCCACATCCAACCGCCTCGCCCGATGGTGACCATCAGCAGCGAAGCGACGATGCCGATCATGGCAAAAAATCCCAAAAATTTCTTTTTCGATGCGCTGTAATCGGCAATGGCACCCAGGGTGATGGCCAGCACCGCGCCGATGGCGGCGGCAATCGAGGTGCTGACGCCCCAAATTTGGGTGGCGCTGCTCTGTTGAATGTCGGACAGGCCGGCGGCGGCAACGGCGCCAAAATAGGAGGGCATCACGGCCGCGCCGATGGTGGTGATAAAGGCCGAGTTGGCCCAGTCGTACATACACCAGGACAGGATGGCCTTTTTGTGCTGCTTGTCTTTTTCGGTCTGCACTTTGCACTCCTTTTTTATTGATATGATCTGGCAAAGCGGCGGTTTCGACAGACTCAACCAACATTTTGCCCAGGTACTGGGTGAGTGTAATCCAGATGTCGGGCATAGAGGGCGGCAACTGTGTCGGCGGTGAGGGGCTGCGTGCCAAGGCGATTGTCGCCGGGCCACCAGCCGTGATGATCGGCTCCACCGCTGACCAAGAGGTGAAAATGGTCGGCCAGGCGCACAAAGTGAATCTGGGCATCTGGACCGACCCGATAGTGATAAATTTCGATGCCATCCAGTCCCATCTCGACCAGCGAAGCCAGTTGTTTTTCACCGACCCAGCCGCCAGCGCATTTGAGTGTGGTGGGGTGAGCCAGGACAGCCACGCCGCCGGCGCGGTGGATCTGGGCAATGCCATCCTGGATGTTCAGGCTGCTCTGGCGAACCTCTTGCCAGCGATCCAGAACCACAGAGGCGGCTGTGTCCCAATCCAGGCCAAATTGATGCTGCAAGACATGAATCATGTGCAGCAGGCCGCCATAGCGCGGGTTCTCGACAAAAAGATCGTCCAGGGTTATGGGATAACCACTGGCGGTCACCAGATCGCAGCATGCCCGGATGCGCGCATGGGCGTCGGCCAACGCCGCCCGCTCAAAGGCCAACCAGTCGGCGTCGTCTGGGTTGATAAAATAACCCAACACGTCCACATCGCGGTCGCCCTGATGGGGATCGCACTCATCCCAACGGCAGGTCAGTTCGATGGCCGGAATCAGGGTAATACCCAGATCGCGCGACAGCGGCGCCGCCATACGCACGGCATTGGCATTGTCATGGTCGGTCAAAGCCAGGGTAGTGATGCCTAGTTGAGCAGCGAGGTGGAAAATCTCTTCGGGAGACTGTTTGCCATCTGAAAAGTGGGTATGAATGTGCAGGTCAATCGAAAATGTGCCGGGGGCAGCCGTCATGACCATCTCCAGGTTGTTGAGGTTTAGGGGGTGGCGCCCATCACCCACACGTTGTAATAATATCCAATCACAGCGGCAAATAACAGCGAATCCACCCGGTCGAGCATGCCACCATGTCCGGGGATGAGTGGACTCGAGTCTTTGACTCCGATTTGGCGTTTGACCATTGAAATGCCCAGATCGCCCAACGGCGCGATGATCGAGATCAACAGCCCCAGGCCAAGCCCATACTGCCAGCCCAACCCGCTCCATCCGGTCAACAGCGGGCCGCCGATGAGTGCGGCGACTATGCCGCCGGCGAACCCTTCCCACGACTTTTTGGGGCTGAGGCGTGGGGCCATACGGTGTTTGCCCCAATTGATGCCCACCAGGTAGGCACCCGAATCGGCCAGCCAGACGGCGCCCAGCACAGCAAAAAGCCGCCATTGACCTTGGGGCAGGCTGCGCAGCAACAGCAAATGCCCGGATGTCCAGCCGACATAGAGGGCTCCACCGAGCGGTAGCAACCAGTTTTCCAGAGGGGTAGGTGAGTGATCGGTCAAGACATGCCAGGACATAGAGGTCAGCAGCAAGAACCCCACTGTCGGCAACAAGAGGTCCAGCCGTTCCAGGTACAGGCTGAGCAGGATGGCCCAGAGCATCAACAGGGCAAACGGGTAGAGAGCGCGGTAGCGGTTGCGTGCCAGGTGTACCCATTCCCAGACCGACATGGTCATGAGAACGGTCACCAGCCCACCAAACCACCATTCCCCCAGAAACATGAACACGAGGACTGCCGGCAACATCACGGCCACGCTGATCAAACGTTGCACCACATTCGGAAGTTTGCTCAAGGCCTGATTTCTCCGGGCAGCACGCCAAAACGGCGTTCGCGTTGATTGTAGGCCAGCAGCGCTTTGTACAGTTCGGCGGTATTAAAATCTGGCCAGTAGACCGGCGCGGCATAATACTCGGCATAGGCGGCCTGCCACAACAAAAAGTTGCTGATGCGCATCTCGCCGGCCGTGCGGATGATCAGATCGGGGTCTGGCTCTCCAGCAGTGTACAGGTGTTGGGAAAACAAGGTCTCGGTGATCTCGTCGGCCTGATAGCCCTGCTGAATGATTTTTTTGACCGCATCAATGATCTCGCGTCGCCCGCCATAGTCAAAGGCAATGTTGAGGGTGATGCGGTCATTGTTTTGGGTCAGTTTGATGGCATCCAGAACGCCTTTTTGCAGTGAAGGCGGGAGCAGCTCCAGCCGCCCCACATGCCGCAGGCGGACGCCGTTCTTGTTCAGTTCCGGCACTTCATTGCGCAAGGCCTGCCCCAGCAGATTCATCAACGCGCTGACTTCGCCGGCTGGCCGGCCCCAGTTTTCGGTGGAAAAGGCGTATAGGGTGAGATGCTGGATGTCAAAACGTACACAGGCTTCCAGAGTGCGACGAATGTTCTCTACGCCGGCTTTGTGTCCCATAGCTCTGGGTAGATTGCGGCTGGTAGCCCAACGGCCGTTGCCGTCCATAATGATGCCGACATGTTGCGGCACTCGCTCCAACGGCGCGAACGATTCTGTGTTTGACATAATTGACACTTTCTACGGCGATTTTCCGTCAGGTGTCAGACTTCGCGGATTTCTTTTTCTTTGCGCGAGCCAATTTCGTCAACCTGCTTGATGTATTGATCGGTCAGGTCTTGAACTTTATCACGGCCCTGGTAAAAATCGTCTTCCGAAATCAGCTTTTCGTCTTGCAGTTCCTTGAGGTCTTCGATGGCGTCGCGGCGCACATTGCGGATAGCGACTTTGGCTTCTTCGATGCGCCCACGCATCACCTTGACCAACTCTTCGCGCCGTTCTTCGCTGAGGCGCGGAATGATCAGGCGAATCAATTTGCCGTCGTTGTTGGGAGTCAGGCCCAGATTGGCTTTGAGGATGGCCTTTTCGATGGCCGAGATGAGATGGGCCTCCCACGGACGGATGGTGAGCAGGCGCGGTTCGGGCGCCGAGATGGTGGCAAGCTGGTTCAAAGGGGTCAGGGCGCCATAATATTCCACCATCACCTTTTCGACCAGCGCCGGAGAGGCCTGCCCGGAGCGGAGGCTGCGCAGGTCTTCTTCAAGAACGTCAATGGTTTTTTCCATTTTGCTGCGGGTTTCTTGCAACAGGTCTTTGATCATGGTGTCTTTCTCCATCGGTATCGTGTGTGGGGTTAAAGCAAGGTGTGACGGTTCAGGTCAGTCAATCAGGGTGCCGATCTTGTGACCCAGGATGGCTTTTTCCAGGTCATCGTCGCGCCACATGTTGAGCACCAGGATGGGCAGGTCGTTGTCCATACAGGTGGTGATGGCGGTGGCATCCATCACTTTGAGGCGCATGTTCAAGGCATCCATATAGGTCAGGTGATCGAGCCGCCGGGCCAGAGGGTTGGTCATGGGGTCCGAGTCATAGACGGCATCCACTTTGGTGGCCTTGATCAGCACCTGGGCATTGATTTCGACGGCGCGCAGGGCTCCGGCCGTGTCGGTGGTAAAGTAGGGGTTGCCGGTGCCGGCACCGAGAATGACCACATAGCCCTTTTCGAGATGGCGGATGGCGCGCAGCCGGATGTACGGCTCGGCGATCTGCTGCATCTCGATGGCGGTCTGCACCCGGGTGGTCATGCCGGCTCGTTCGAGGGCATCGCGCAGGGCCAGGGCATTCATCACCGTTGCCAGCATGCCCATGTGGTCGGCGGTGGAACGATCCATACCATGCTTCAGGCCATCCGAGCCGCGCCACAGATTGCCGGCGCCGATCACGATGGCTATCTCGACATCGTGGTCGCGGATGCGTTTGATTTTGGCGGCAATGTGGTCGGCCTGTGTCGGATCAATGCCATATCCTTCGCTGCTGGCCATCGCTTCGCCGCTTAGCTTGAGCAAAACTCGTCTGTATTTGGCGCTCATTGCATCATCCTTCGTATAAAAGTAGAGGTTAGGTTTGTGCCTAACCTCTACCTGTACTCTATTCTTCGCCCAATTGATAGCGAATAAACCGCCGAACTTTGATGTTTTCTCCCAGTTTGGCGATCATTTCGTTGATCAGCGTGCCGACGCGCTTGCTTTCATCTTTGATAAAGGGTTGCTCTAACAGACACGCCTCTTCGTAGAATTTGCTCAACTTGCCTTCGATGATGCGTTCCAGGATGTGTTCTGGCTTGTCCGAGTCTTGCATTTGCTTGCGGTAAATATCCCTTTCCGGCTCTAGCACCTCGGCCGGCACGTCTTCTTTGCTGATATAGCGCGGGTTGGCGGCCACAACTTGCATAGCCAAGTCGTGGGCCAGCTCGAGAAATTCTGGCGTGCGGGCCACAAAGTCAGTTTCACAATTGACCTCGATCAGCGCGGCGGCGCGGCCGCCGCCGTGAATATAGTGGCCGATCTGACCTTCTTTGGCTTCACGGTCGGCTTTTTTGGCGGCTTTGGCCAGGCCTTTTTCGCGCAGTTTTTGCGCTGCCAACTCCATATTGCCATTGGTTTCGGTCAGCATCTTTTTGCAATCCAAAACGCCGGCGCCGGTATTCTGGCGCAGTTCTTTGACCATTTCTGCTGTAATTTCCACTCGACTCTTCTCCATTTCTCCGTTTATTCTTGATCGTCGCCGTCAAAATCGTCGTCGGTCGTGTCATCCGTCTCATCGTCTTCTTCGTATTCGACGATGTATTCTTGAACATCCTGGTCAAAATCCAACTCGCCGGAGCGCAGTTTTTGCAGCACCGACTCGCCCAAATAGTGGCGGTCTTCTTCGGCGAGTGCGTCTTCTTCGATGCCCATGTCTTTGCGCATTTGCTTGCCTTCCAGCACGGCATCGGCGATTTTGGTGGTGATCAGCTTGATGGCGCGGATGGCGTCGTCGTTGCCGGGGATCAAATAGTCAATCGGCGTGGGGTCGCAGTTGGTATCTACGACAGCTATCAGCGGGATTCGCAATTTGTTGGCTTCATCAATGGCGATATGCTCTTGATGGATGTCTATGACAAACAGCATATCTGGCAGAGTGACCATGTTTTTGATGCCGCTGAAACGGATGTTCATCTTGGCGATTTCTTGTTCGATAGACAGCGACTCGCGTTTGGTCAACTGATCGAACTGCCCCAGATCGCGGCTTTCTTCCAATTGAATCAACTTGTCAATGCGCTTGCGAATGGTGCGCCAGTTGGTGAGGGTGCCGCCCAGCCAGCGTTCGTTGACATAGGGCATGCCGCACCGCTGCGCCTGTTCGGCGATGGTGTTTTTGGCCTGCCGCTTGGTGCCGACAAATAAAATGGTGCTGCCATCGGCGACGGTATCTCGCACGACACTGTAGGCCTGCTCCAGACGGGTGATGGTTTGTTGCAGGTCAATGATGTGAATGCCGTTGCGTTCGGTAAAGATGAACGGCTTCATCTTGGGGTGCCATCGTTGGGTCTGATGGCCAAAGTGCATTCCTGTCTCCAGGAGTGCGCGCATAGAAACGATTGCCATTTTTTCCTCCTAAAAATTGTGCGTTTTGATCGTCCGCGTCCTTCGGTCGGGCGCAGCACCAACCCGCTGTTGGGGCCGGCACGCCTGCGTCCGTCTGGACACGTGTTTATTGGGTGGGATGTTTGGGCACCCCGACTCGGACGGCTAGTATATCACAGGGAGCGCAATTGGGCAAATCGGCTCTGGGGATATTTGGCAGTCTACTCAAGTGTGGCTATAATAGGCCTGATCGTAGCAGCAGGGCGAGGGTAAACCTCGCCCCTACATGCCTGGACGCTCTGCTTTTAACGCCAAAGCGTTGGTTGAGCCTGTCGAAACCAATGTTCGGTCATTGTGTGTTGACCAAAGAAGGAATGTTCAAATGGAAGATCAGTTTGCTCAGTTTGCGCGCTGGATTCCGCTATTTATTCCGATTGCCTTATTGGAATTGGGGTTGATGGTTTTTGCGTTGATGGATTTGTTTCGGCGTGCCAATACGCGCGGCCCCAAGTGGGTGTGGATTCTGGTCATTGTCCTGGTAAACCTGATTGGCCCGATTGTTTATTTCTTGTTTGGCCGGGGAGAGGATTGAGATGGAGGCGATTCGCTGCCAGGGCTTGAGCAAGCGGTTTAAAGAGGTGGATGCGCTGCGCTCGCTGGATTTGACGGTAGAGGCCGGCTCGATTTTTGGCTTTTTGGGGCGAAACGGCGCCGGCAAGACCACCACCATCCGGCTGCTGGCCGGTTTGGCCAGGCCTACCGCCGGCTCGGCCTGGATTATGGGCGCCGATATGGCCCGGTCGGATGGCGCAGGCCGGCAGATGTTGGGGTATTTGCCTCAGGACCCGGCGTTTTACAACTGGATGACCGCCAGCGAGTATTTGAGCTATGTGGCGGCGCTGTTTCAGATTGACGGGGCCGAGCGCAGGCGGCGGGTAGATGAGATGCTGTCGCTGGCCGGTTTGCAGCAGGCGGCCAAACGTGCTATCGGCGGCTTTTCGGGGGGGATGCGACAGCGTTTGGGCATTGCTCAGGCCATGATTCATCGTCCGCCGGTGCTGTTGCTGGATGAGCCGACCAGTTCGCTCGACCCGGCCGGGCGGTATGAGGTGTTGGAGATGATTGCCGGTTTGCGCGGTCAGGTGACGGTGTTTTTGTCCAGCCACATTCTGGCCGATGTGGAGCGGGTCTGCGATACGGTGGGCATTATTCATCAAGGACAATTGCTTTTGGTGGCGCGGTGCGATGAGCTGTTGGCCCGCTATACGGCCAATGTCATGTTGCTGGAGGTTGAACCGGGCGGCCTGGCACAGTGGGATGCTTTTATGGCTGACCTGTCGGGGCAGTCCTGGGTGTCGGGAACGGTGTTGAACGGGTACGAGGTGCGCATCTCGGTGGCAGACGCAGAGACCGGCAAGCGAGAGTTGTGGTCGCTGGTGGCCGGGCATGGCCTGGCTCTGAATCGTTACGAGTGGGTGCGTCCTTCACTGGAAGAGATATTTTTGTCGCTCAGTCGGGCAGATGATCGAGGTTGAGATATGATCCTCTTGGCGTATGCTGTGGCTATTATATTGATGGTTGGCTTGCCGATTCCACTGGCTGTGTGGATGCGTCGTCGTCAGGGGGTGCCCTGGTGGTTGTTTTGTGTGGGTATGGCGACGTTTGTCGGTTCGCAGGTCTATCACCTGCCGCTGAACCACATGCTGGAAAAGTGGGGGGTGTTGGCGTCCGTTTCGCCCGATTCGCCGCGTTTGCTCCAGACGGCGATCATTTTGGGCCTATCGGCCGGGCTGTGCGAGTCGCTGGCGCGGGTGGTGGGCTATGGGCTGCTTTTTCGCTTCAAAAAAGAGCATAGTCCGGTGGAGCGGGTGGATGGGGCGATTATAGTGGGGTTGGGGCATGGCGGCATCGAAGCCATGATCCTGGCCGTGATGGTGGCGGCATCGGTGGTGCCGTTGTGGCAGATGCGCGGGCAAGACTTGTCGGCCTTGAATCTGTCTCCAGAGCAAAGAACTGCTTTGGAATGGCAGTTGGCGGCGTTCGAGGCGCCGCTGCGGGCGGCCATGCCGGTGATCGAACGAGGAATTGCTATCCTGCTGCATGTGGTTTTGTCGGCGATGGTCTGGCTGGCGTTTCAACGTCGCAATATCTGGTATGGGGTGGGGGCGGTGTTGTATCACGCGGCGGTAGATACGCTGGCGGTCTTGATGCCGCAGTTTATCTCGAATGTATGGGCGGTGGAGGGTCTTTTCTTGCTGCTGGTGGCGCCGGGCGGGGTGTGGTTATGGTGGGTCTGGCGGCGCAGCCGGCGTGATGCGGCGGATCAGGGCGGGATGGCCTCGATGGCCTCCTGGCGGGTTGAACTCGGCTTGTTTCTGGTCAGCCTGCGCAAAGAGATGTTTCAGCAGTGGCGGACGCGGCGGGCTTTGGTAGTAGGAGTCGTGCTGGTTGCCTTTGGCATGCTCTCGCCGCTGCTGGCGAAATTGACACCCGAAATGCTGCGGGCCATCCCTGGAGCCGAGCAGTTTTCTGACCTGGTGCCGACGCCCACCGCCGCCGATGCCGTATCGCAGTATATCAAGAACCTGACTCAGTTTGGATTTATCCTGGCGATTCTACTGGGCATGGGCGCCGTGGCTGGCGAGAAAGAGCGGGGTATTGCAGCCATCATCTTGAGCAAACCGCTGCCGCGCTGGGCTTTTTTGTGGAGCAAACTGGTGACTCAGGCTGCGGTGTATGGAGCGGCGTTGGCGCTGGCGGCATTGGGGGCGTGGTATTATACCTATGTCCTGTTCGAGCCGCTGCATTTGGGCGCGTTTTTGCTGGGGAATGTCTTGCTGTGGCTGTGGCTGTTGACTTTTGCCGCGGTGACTCTGTTGGGCAGTACCCTGGCCTCTTCGACCGGAGCGGCTGCCGGGATGGGTTTTGGCGGGGCGGTGCTTTTGCTGATTTTGGGCAGCATCCCGCGCTATGGTGCCTTGATGCCGGCCGGCCTGGTGGGTTGGGCTGGCACGCTGGGGCTGGATGTGCCGGCAGCGGTCAACGGCGGCGCTCTGGTGAGCAGCGTGGTGTGGATCATTGTCTGTATGGTGGCGGCTGTGGCCGTTTTTGAGACTCAAGAGTTGTGACAAGGAGCAAAATGACCAAGTTTATTTTTTGCACGGGCGGGGTGGTTTCTTCGGTGGGCAAGGGCGTCACGGTGGCCTCGATTGGGCGATTGCTCAAAAGTCGGGGACTCAAGGTTACGGCGCAAAAGCTGGACCCTTATATCAATGTGGATCCTGGCACGATGTCGCCCTATCAGCACGGCGAGGTGTTTGTCACCGAAGACGGCGCCGAGACGGACCTGGACCTGGGACATTACGAGCGGTTCATTGACATCAACCTGTCACGGCGCAGCAATGTGACCACCGGTCAGGTGTACGAGACAGTGATCTCGAAAGAGCGGCGCGGCGACTATTTGGGGCGCACCATTCAGGTGATTCCACACATCACCAACGAGATCAAGTATCGCATCCGCCAGTTGGCCGACGAACAGGTAGATGTGGCCATTGTCGAGATCGGCGGCACAGTGGGCGACATTGAGGGGCTGCCTTTTTTAGAGGCCATCCGCCAGATGCGCAAGGACATGGGGCGCGACAATGTAGTATACATTCATCTGACCTGGCTGCCGTACATTGGGGCGACAGGGGAACTCAAGACCAAGCCCACGCAGCACAGCGTCAAAGAACTGCGCGCCATCGGCATCCAGCCCGATGTGATCGTCTGTCGCTCCGATTACCCGGTAGACGAGGACATCAAGGACAAAATTGCGCTGTTTTGCGATGTGGAGCGCAAGGCAGTCATTCCTCTGATCACGGCGCAGAGCATTTATCAGGTGCCGTTGATCCTGGCCGATGCGGGCATAGACACCCTGTTGATGGAGCGGCTGGGATTGCCGCAGCGCGAGAGCGACCTGAGTGATTGGCAGGCCATGATATCCAAGATCGAACAGAAAAAGCCGCAGGTGCGGGTGGGGTTGGTGGGCAAATATGTGCAACTTCAAGATGCCTATATGAGCGTCAAAGAGTCGCTGTATCACGCGGCCCTGGCCAACGATGTAGACGTGAAAATCGTGTGGATCAATTCAGAAGAACTGGAAAAAGAGCGCAACCTGGACATTTTGACCCAGGTGGATGGCATTGTGGTGCCGGGCGGGTTTGGCTATCGCGGCATCGAAGGCAAAATCGTCGCCGCCCGCTATGCCCGTGAGAATCAGGTGCCCTATTTGGGGCTATGCCTGGGCATGCAGGTGATGGTGATCGAACTGGCCCGCCATGTCCTGCAAACCGACGAGATAAACTCGACCGAATTCGATCCGCATGTGCGTCACCCGGTGATTGACCTGATGCCCGATCAAGAATCGCTGACCAACATGGGCGGCACGATGCGTTTGGGCATCTATCCCTGCTGCCTGACGCCCGACACGCTGGCGGCGCGTGCTTATGGTCAGGAGGTGGTGCAAGAGCGTCATCGTCATCGTTTCGAGTTGAACAATGCCTACCGCGACATTTTGGCCCGCAAGGGCATGGTCTTTTCCGGTCTGTCGCCCGACCGGCGGCTGGTCGATGTGGCCGAGATGGACAATCATCCGTGGATGTTGGGCTGTCAGTTTCACCCTGAATTCAAATCGCGGCCCACGCGGGCACACCCGCTGTTTCGAGACTTTATTGCCGCAGTGCGACAGCGGCAGATGATGCGGGATGCCAGCGCACAGGCCTGACAAAAAATTGACTTGGGGTGTATGCAGAGTTTGGGGCAAACGCTCTCATCCTCGTTCCGGTGACGAGTTCAGCGTCAACAAACGGTGTTCTTTAATGCCATTGGATCGCTCTTGAGAACGGGGGTTTGGGGCGGTAAAGAAAATGCCCCAAAGTACAACTGCACCCGACGAGAGGCCTGGTTTGTGCCAAGATAGATCGTGTAACATCACATTATTGCCTAATATGAGGGTGTACAGCTGTGACTTGACCCATAACTTTGCCGTTTGGCAAGCTTATGCTTCCAGATGATGGTGGCAAGCTTATGCTTCCCAATAGCGCAGGGCTGTGTTTTCTGTCTCTGCTGTCGTAGGTGGTGAGTGATGTAGGTCAACACGAGCTAACACCGAAAGACTGTGGACCTGAGGTCCGCTGACACCGAAAAAACTGACGGTCACTGTATGCAAACGCTTGCTTCGGAGAGCAAGCAGTCACAACGGGCCAATGATTTGGCCGTCTTCATCTGGCCATCTGACGGTGAGCAAATGAAGAGTGCCAAAATTCGCGCGATGTGCCTGCGTTGTCCTCCTGCGGCGATTCGTAGCGGGAGACACGGCAATTGTCTGGGTTGATAGGCAGATCGGGCACCACCAATTTGCGATGATCTCCCCACATGTTCTCGAAATTGCTAGACGTTCGAGATGGTGCTATGATGTGATCGTGTGTGGCTTGTTCTCATGACGTGGTTAGAGAGGAAGAGCGTTGATTGCTGAGTTTTCGGTCCTGTGTGTTGGCTACTATGCGTGTTGATGTCAGCACAATGGATGAGCGATGCCCAATCGACAGTATATCGTCCAGCAAGTTCCGGTGATGCTGTGATATAGTACTCGTAGAATGGCATTCACTCCACTTATCCAGCATCGGATTATGGTGACTGTTCGATCTTTGGTAACGGGGATCAATCGGCACAATGATTCCTTGCCACACTGAATGTTAGGCGACCAAAAGCGACAAATCGGCCCCGCGGCGAGTCAAATGGGGCGTTGGCGACCACCGACGCCCCACACCAGGCCAAGAGGCGGCTGACATTCACCGCCGACTCGGTACGTTTGTAGCCGCGCATGGTGCGATACCGCTCCTTGATCCACCAACCGATTGCACGTTCTGAACCGTTATTTGTGCCATCAATCGTCTCTCCATTAGGACCTTGCCAGGTGCGATAGCGCGTTAGCCGCGGCCAGAGACTCCAGCGATCCAGAAACAACATACGCAGACGGTAGGCCACGCTGGCCTTCTGTCCACGTTCTGGCGGAGCAGCGGCGATGTAGCGCAGGTGCATCTCGGCCAACTCATTGACATCTTGCGGGCGACGTGTCCGAATCAGATTCTCAAGCCGTGCCAGGTCATCAATCGCTTGGTCGGCGGGCACATCAATGGCCGCCAATGAGCCATCTGCATCGCCGGTCACAGCGGGACGCAAGTTCTCGATTAAGGTCTCGGTGTTGCGTTTGACGTGCCCTTTGCAGACTTGCTGGTCCAGACCCGACTCGTCGGCCACGAGCTTGAGCGTGTCGGCGTCGTCTGTCACCAGAATCTGTGCTCCGACCGACTCGACGATCGGTTTCAGCCACTTTTCGAGCGTTTGGGCATCCTCGCCATCCAGATCGTCGATCGTCAGTGCCAATCCGGTGAGATCGTCCACCGTCACGCCCAGCGTCAGCCACTGCCCTTTGACCTTCACCGAGGTCAGGTCTGCGCCCAAGGCACTGGTCTTGACGCCTTCGAAGACCTGTTCACGCTTCAGACCAGGAACCTGTTTGGCCGCTGCCTGGACGGCATCGTACACGCGACTCTTGCACATATATATGCCCAATGCTTCCAAGAGCAATGACACCGCACCATAGCTCAGTCCCAGCAGATACAGCATCACCGCCAATCCCTTCACCCGCTGTGAGACTTGGGCCTTGCTCACCCCCTGCGGATACATCCGAAAGGTTCGCCCGCAGCGGATGCATTCATAGCGGTAGGCTTGGACTTGAGTCAGTCGCGTGTCGCGCAGCGGCTTTTCGACAACCTGATGCAGGCGAAAGTGGCGTCCACCACAGCCTTTGTATGGGCAGCAGGTCGGTTCACTGATCATGGTCGGTACTACTTGGGGCAAAATCATCTTCAATCGCATTGGACACTCCGTTGAGCAAGGATGCTCTGATTTTACCCCAATTTTCACCAGCAGTCGAACGATCACCGGATTATGCGCTTGTTAGCAGAACGAGGAGAGACTGGATGAAACGATTTCGTAATGTCCTAGGTGGCGTGCTGGGATTGGTGGGCTTGGGGGTACTAACTGTCGTCTTGACCCTTGTCTTTAGCACTTTGAGGGACAAACAGACGCCAGAAGTCTCCCTCTCCCCGCTTGAGTCGCCTACCCTTTCCGAGCGTAGCACAGCAGAGCCATCACCCACCGTTACGCCAACGAACGAGACTTTCAAATCACCGCTGCCCACACCGACCAAGCTCCCGACGCTTCCGCCATCACCGACGCCTCTTCCTACATCCACTCGTCCACCAGAGCCACCTACGCGAGCGCCGACTCCCACATATACTCCTGCCCCACCCACGCCTACCCCAGAACCTCTCCCTACACTGATTCCGGGCTTGCAAACGATTGTCTATGCCACGACGGGAGATAAAGGCCCTGAGATCTATCGCGCTCAGGTGAATGAAACAGGTATCGTAGAAGGATCAATCTATCTTGCACACACAACAGACTTGCTGCGTGACCGAACGTATCTTGATGGGCTTCATCCCTCGCCTGATGGGAGACAAATCGCGGTCTCGTGGGTCTATGGAGAAGGAGGCCAGTTTATCTCACTCTTAGACGTGAGCAGTGGGTGGATGCTACCTTTGTTTGGTAAGGAGGCAGAGATAGATCAACGTGCGATATTTCTAGACTGGTCTCCAGACGGAGACAGTGTCTTGATACTAGGAGGAATAGGCAATCCTGACTTGAGTGGAGGTGTGTGGTTAGTCGATGTGCATACCCACGAATATCAACACACTGGTATCCAACAGGAAGATTACAGCTTCCAAGAGATTACTAGTGCATCACTATCACCCGATGGAACGCTGATGGCATACACGCGCCAAGACTATGCTCAAAATGCTGGCGAGATCTGGCGTGTAAGCCTAGATGGATCGGAACGCCAGATCTTGATCAAGGATTCGGGATTCAGAGTGGAGGATGTGCTGTGGTCACCTGACGGAAAACATATCGCTTTTACACGATGGCAGGAATCCACTGACTATCACGACTTTACCCTCGGTGAATTATGGGTGATGAATGCTGATGGAAGCGAACAACGACGGCTTAGCCCGGCAGTGACCGGATACTACAAGAGATTTCTTCCAGCATGGTCGCCGGACAGCAGCCGGATCGCTTTCATTCAGGGTTCTGGCTCCGGCAGAGATCTGGCGGGACTAGCCAGTAATGCCTATGTTGTTGACATTCAGAGCGGTGCCATCAGGGAACTGACCAGTTTTCAGAATATGCAGGTGCTAAAACCAGTCTGGTCGCCCGATGGATCCAGGATGACTTTCGTAGTCAGTCAAGCTGGTTCACTTGGCCAATTTGAGCCCTGGATAGTGACAAACGACGGGCGTGATCTTCGTCGCATTGATACAAGCGTATCTCTGGTCATAGATAGTCGCAAGAGCAATCCTATTGTCGTATGGTTGCCAGCCCTTGCTGCGGAGAGATGATAATGGTGATACAGAGAAAAGGTGCGAGAACACTCCTGTCAGTTGTAGGATTGCTCATCATCTTGATCATGGGAGGGCTGCTCTATACAGAGGCCCAAGCTCAAGGAGGCATTCGATTGCGCTTGCCGTTTGACGGGACTTTTAGATTGACAGCCTTTGTAGACCATCAATCACCAAATTACACGTACAATGGGAATGTATACGTTTACAATGGAGAAGAACGTGCCAACTGTGCGGATGAAAATGCGCCTGACTCTGATCCGTACTGCTATGATGGTCACAATGGCACAGACTATGCTCTCTACCGAGAACCGGTGCTGGCAGCCGCCTCGGGAAGGGTCACCTTTCGGGGGCAGCGTTCGGCCTCTTATGGAAACTCGATCTGTATCGATCATGGAAGCGGCTACCAGACATGGTATTGTCATCTGGAGACCTTCTCGGTCACTCTAGACTCTGAAGTCATTGCTGGTCAGCCAATCGGGCTTAGCGGCAATTCGGGAACAGACCAACCATATCATCTCCACTTTGAGGTTCTACACGACGGTTCCGTCACCGATCCCTTTGGCTGGCGAGGAAGCAGCGCTGACCCTATCCCAAACGGACCAGCTTCCTGCCTCTGGGGCGATGGACAGTGCACGGCGATCATCACAGAAGATGAAAGTACGTGGTACTACAAGCATCCAAGCGATGCGGGCTGGAACTGGAACTACGCTGGCAACAGTTGGACACTTCGTTACATACCCAACGTAGATACTGGCGACTCCACTTTTGCGCGCTGGAGGCCCGATATACCCTATGCCGGCCCCCACTCTGTGTTTGTGTTCATACCCGCTGCGCGCAACAAAACCACAGCGGCCAAGTATTGGGTCTACGATCGAGACGGCCTTCATTTTGTGACCATAGATCAAAGCAGCTATTGCGTTGCCGCCGGGGACGAAAGCGGTCCAGAGCACGCGTGTACCTTTTACCCCAACGTAACGAGCAAGGTCATTCCCCACCAGAGGAGAGCCATCCTTTGGTGGGGTTCTGCTGTAGATATGATCATCTTTCTGGCGACCAATATTCGAAAGCCCAACGCCTCTGCCAAGGATCACGCATTCACTTTTCCCATCCCAGTTCCCGCAGAGCATCGTGCCACGCGGCTTTCAGTCTTGGCGTCCGACTATACGATGGCTTGCCCAGAGATCTCATCACCCGATATGAGCTGGGATAGAATCCCTGGGCGTGGATGTTGAATGTGGCCTCCCGGATCTTGTCACAGATCCGCTGTAGCCTCTCTTCGCATCTGTCCCTGAGGTAGCTCTTGTACTGCGCCGAGATCGCCCGGCACAGCTCCGGGAAATGCTTGCGTAGGTAGTTGTGATCGTACCCGAGGCGCCTGCCGACTTTTCGCACAGATGGCGGCGGTTTCTTGTCACCAACCAGGATCTCTTCCAGGGCACGTCGCATGTGATCGACGTCGAGCCGCTTGAAGGGTTTTTTCGGCTCAGGACGCACCTTCTTGGGAGTTCGCAGACTTATCGATCCGGGGTCCACCGTCGCCAGAGCTTTCCCAGAAAGGAAAGAGGATGGTGGGATACCGAGACAGTAGCATATCTCCAGCAGCGTGCCGAGCTTCATTGTCTGTACCTGCCGTTTCCAGTCGCGAATGGTCACGCAGGATCACTCAAGCCTGCCCTGTGTGCCAGTTTGTTGATGCTTCCGCCCGTTATCCGCTCGACACAGGTAGAGATGGATCTGGCGATGTCTTCTCGTCCCGGCGCCGCTGGCAGACCGGGCGCAGTGGCGAGCAGCTCTCCGGCGGCGTCCGCTATCCAGAGCTGCCATTCCAGGTCGTCTTCTGCCAGGGTGTTGATCTCTTCCTGTCCCGGCTCCGCCTGCGTACCCAGCCAGCGTTCGCACCTGGCACAGTAGCCGGGCCGTGTCTTTTGTGCGAGCAGCGAGGTTGATTGCTGACAGTCCTCGTGCGGGCATATGGAGTGTAGAGGCTGGCGGTGTCGTGGACACACTGTGACGACCTTGAGCGACCACATGAGTGGCTCGTACATCGTCTGTTCTGCCCGGTGCCATTCCTCGTAACAGGCGGGACACCAGGCTCGGTCATTCCGCAACAACTCCAGTAAAGTCAGCACATTGGCCCAGGTCAACATGGTCAGGAAGCAAAGGTCGTGTCGCTTGGTGAACTGTTCCATAACCTGTACCCATTTTCCCGTCAAGGGTGTCACCCCATTCAGCACGACCGAGTTCTTTCTCCAAAAAGCGTTCAGGTTATAGTACCCGTTTACGGCGTGCCCCCGAAACTGGGATGGCGCTTTCAGGCGTGGCCAAATCTCTTGCCTGACCAACTCTTTTGGGTGTGTGCCGTGTGCTTCAGCCAGCCGAGCAACATAGCTGGTCAGGCTTTCCACATACAGAGTACCTATGCCGATCGGCTTCAGGTGGTACAGATGGCTACGCGGCGGAAGCAAAGGACGCGTCAGTTCCCACATCTCGTACGCTAAAGATTGGTCAACAGCCATTTTCTTCCGCTCCTACCCGATCTCGAACGGGGTTTCGCTGTTCCAGGTGGCTCCGTCGTCTGGGTACGCCATGCGTTTGTTGTTGCTCTGGCTCGTCTGCTTGCGGCGGGCTGGATTCTATGCCCAGGAGCACACGCAGATCGGTGCGCTGCTCCTTCGTTGCCTGCAACATATCCTCGCCCTCTTTGATCTCGCGTGCCATGCGCAGCAATCTGCAGGTTGGTTCTGTGTGCTGCTCCAGGTGCGCGGTTGAGCGTTTCCGCGCCTTCTTCCAGCCCGGCCAGGCACGTCCGGTTGAGCCAGGTCTTGAATACCGACGCAGCCGAGGCAACCTTCGTGGAGGTAATCGCAGTTTCCCAACAAGTCGGGCTCCTCGTTGAACGGCAGGTAGTGCTGGAATGTCAGCAGCATGTTCCGAAAGACACTCATATCTTTGGGATCATCCCATCGATAGCGGGGAAAATGGATCTCGACGCTGCGTCGGCTCAATTGGGCGCTCAGGTTCGTGAGATCCAGCATCTCGTAAATGCCGATCAAGACGTACACCGTGTCGGTCACCTCGGCCAGGGATTTGAGCGTGTCCATTTGATCGAGCAGACGGCGTCCACTGGCCGTCTTTTTGAAATGCTGCGCTTCGTCGTTGATAAAGGCAACCGGTCGACGATAGCGCAGGCATCCTTCCAGTACCCGGCGCAGTTCTGCGATGGAGGTCGTCTGTGCGATGACATATTGGCCGTTCCTGCTACGGGTTGAGGCCCGCGTGTCATAGTCGATCTTGTGCGCAAAGACCGGATCATCCAGCGCGATCAGCGCCCGTATATGATAGTCTTTCCAGCTAAAGCTTCCCGACTCCGGCGACACCACTTCCAGGCCGACGACGGAAATACGACCGGGGTCCTGCTCCAGGTCGGGCAGTGATTCCTCGGCCAACTGTTTCTCTATCCTGAAGCGCAGCGTGGTTTTGCCCATGCCCGTAGGACCGTAGACAAAGATCAGCGACGCTCCGGCAGGGTGACGAATGGTGTACAAGAGCGTCATCGTCATCGTTTCGAGTTGAACAATGCCTACCGCGACATTTTGGCCCGCAAGGGCATGGTCTTTTCCGGTCTGTCGCCCGACCGGCGGCTGGTCGATGTGGCCGAGATGGACAATCATCCGTGGATGTTGGGCTGTCAGTTTCACCCTGAATTCAAATCGCGGCCCACGCGGGCACACCCGCTGTTTCGAGACTTTATTGCCGCAGTGCGACAGCGGCAGATGATGCGGGATGCCAGCGCACAGGCCTGACAAAAAATTGACTTTTGGGGCTTGACGAGAGGCCGGGTTTGTGCTAAGATAGATCGTGTAACATCACATTATCGCCTAATATGAGGGTGTACAGCCGCATGCAATGGGGCTTGAGGCTGTATCGCCATCATAACGGGGGACCCACATTTGGGGCGAATTGGCAGAGGGGATGCCATAGGGCTAGACTTTTTCGGCCCGAGCCCGGGCGATGGAGTTTATCGCCTAGCTAACCTCGTAGGCGTAGAAAAAGGACACCTGCTGTATTTGACTGGGTGCCCTTTTTTCTTTGTCTGTGTCTGTTAGGGCGCCTCATTCGAGTGGCACGGCGCGAGCGGCCGTGTCGCTACAAGGAGGCCAAAGATGCAAGGATCACATCGCTCGGATTCTGGCGCACCGATTTTGTCTGCCGAGTTGCCTGCCTCGGTGGTGCGCACGCTCAACATAGAGGGAGGATGCCTGGATGCCGTTCAACTGGCGGCCCAATCTGACCTCGCTCCCGATGGGCGTTTTGGTGAACAGTGGTTGTTGGTTGACCCCGCCCGGCTGTGGGTGATCGAACGTCACAACGGCACGGCCAATCTCCGCCATACCATTCCTCTGAACGACATTCAAGATGCCAAAATTGAACGTTGTGTCGGCAATGGGCTGATTCAGGTCACAGTAGATGAGCAGCCGCAGGTGCTGCTGCACTATTCCAACGAGCTGACCGACCGTTTTGGCCGCGTGGCGCACTATTTGCACGAGCGCGCCGAGAATGGCCCCGACGTGCCGGTGCCGGACCCCGACGCCGACAGCCACAAATGTATGGTCTGCGGGCGGCTGCTGCTGGATACTTCATCCAAAGTATGCCCCAACTGTATTCAGCGCGGCAAAATTTTCAAGCGGTTGATGGGCCTGGCGCGACCGTACTGGCCAGGTATGGCTGTCATTGTGGGGCTGCTGCTGGTTGGCGTGCTGGTGGACCTGCTGCCGCCGTACCTGACCCGCATCTTGATTGACGATGTGCTGCGCTCAGAAGCCTATGTCAACCTGTTGGTCTGGCTGGTGGGCGGACTGCTGGCGATCCAGGTGGTGCGGGTGGGCATCACCGTAGCCACCAACTGGCTGACCATCAATGTCAGCAGCCGGTTTACCTCTCACATTCGCGAGCAGTTGTTTGCACACCTGAACCGGTTGCCGGTGGACTATTTTGACAAGAACCAGATCGGTCGTCTGGTGACCAAAGTCAACCAGGACACCGAAGAACTCCAGGGTTTGGTGTCGCAGATGACCACCTTTGCCTTGAACATTATGCTGGTGATCGGCATTGGGGTGGTGCTGTTTGCGATGGCCCCCTCATTGGGGTTGTATGTCTTGATCCCTACCCCGTTTGTCGTTGCGGCAGCATTCTTTTACTATCGCTACATGCAGCCCCACTTTAGACGTTTCTGGATCGCCCGCTGGCGTATCAATGCCATGCTCAACACCTTTTTGTCGGGTGTGCGGGTGGTCAAGGCGTTCGCTCAAGAAGGCCAGGAAGAAGAGCGATACACGCATCGTAACGGTGCTTTGCTCGATTCGCGTTTGCAGGTAGACCTGGCCTGGAGCAAGTTTTATCCCCTGATCTCGTTTGCCTTTAGTGCGGGCGGGCTGATCATCTGGTATGCCGGCGGGCGGGCGGTGCTGGCAGACCGGATCACATTGGGTACTTTGATGGCCTTTTTGAGCTATTTGGGGATGTTTTACGGGCCTCTGTCCAACCTGACCCATATCAGCCAGGCTCTCAACCGTTTCTTGACCATTTCGCAGCGCACGTTCGAGATGTTGGACGAAGAGCCGCAAAAAGAGATACCGCAGCCCATTCATCGCCCGACGATCAATGGACGGATCGAGTTCGACCGGGTCTCGTTTGGTTATGACCCTTATTACCCGGTGATCCGCGACATGAGTTTTGTGGTCGAGCCGGGCGAGATGGTGGGTGTGGTGGGCCACAGCGGTGCCGGCAAGACCACGCTGGTTAATCTGTTGTGCCGTTTTTACGATGTGACCAAAGGTGTGGTGCGCATTGATGGGGTAGACATCCGCGACCTGTCTATGGAAGAAATTCGCAAGCAGGTGGGTATGGTGCTACAAACACCGTTTCTCTTTCATGGCACGCTGGCTGAAAACATTGCCTATGGCAAGCCCGATGCCTCGCGGGCCGAGATTATCCGTGCGGCCAAGGCGGCCAATGCCCACGATTTTATCACCCGCTTGCCAGAAGGGTATGACACCATCGTGGGGGAAGGCGGCGCCGGGCTGTCGGGCGGCGAGCGGCAGCGCATTTCCATCGCCCGCGCCATCTTGCACGACCCCAAAATTTTGATTTTGGATGAAGCCACTTCATCGGTGGATACCGAGGCCGAGCGACAGATTCAAGAAGCTCTCAGCGAGTTGGTCAAAGGGCGAACGACGATTGCTATTGCGCATCGCCTTTCAACTCTGTATAACGCCAACCGCATCCTGGTGTTGAATCATGGCCGTTTGGAAGAACAGGGCCCGCCCAAGCAGTTGATGGACAACAAGGGCCTGTTCTATAACCTGGTGCAAATGCAAACTCAACTGGCCAGCCTGGACGGCGTGGCCGCTTTGTAGAAAGGGGAATGGTATGTCAGGTGAAACGGTGATGGCAAAGACTGTAGATGCTCAGGTCAAACCGGTCAAGTCATTTCATGTGGTCTATCTCGAGCCGCAACAGACACACTTTTCCCGTCAGGGCGACACTCTGAGCCTGACCTGGCAAGGCGACAGCAGGGAACAAGTGCGCCACTATCCGCGCGTAGTTTTGCGCTCTTGCTTTCCGGTTTCTTTCGAGTCGGGGTATCTCTCGGTGCGCGATGCGCTCGACGAAGATCAGAGTGAAATCGGCATCCTGGTGGATTGGACGGCGTTGGATGAGGCCGACCGTGCGGCGGTGGCCACCGAATTGGGACTGCACTATTTTGTGCCACGCATCCGGCGGGTGTTCAAGATCAAAGAAGAGTTGGGCTTTCTCTATTGGACGGTCGAGACCGACAAGGGCAGCAAAGAGTTTGTCATGCGCAACAGCGTGATCAACTATGCCCGTGAGGTGGGGCCGGGCCACTGGTTGTTGATTGATGTCAACCAGGCTCGCTACGAGATCGAGGATGTGGCTGGCCTGGATGCCAAAAGCCAAAAGTGGGTGCGGCAGTTTTTGAATCTATAAGAACGTGGATGCCCGTCGCCGACCATAACAGTCGGCGACGGGCATTTTGTCTAGAGATAGGGGCGCAGTCCACCGTCGGCGATAAATTGCTCAAAGGCGGCCATATCGGGCAGGATGTGTGTGGCGGTAGCCCACAGCACCCAGTGATTGATCAGCGGCGAGATGACCAGCACGGGCTTGCCGGCATCAAACGCCCGCCACATTTCTACTGCAGTGCCCATGCTGGCCTGCGGCAAAAAAGCCACCAGGATATCGGCGGTGGCGGCCTGATTCAGCAGTTCTAAAAAAGTCTGCACGGCCTGCGTTCGATCATAGCTTGTGCTGTTTGGGTGCAGGACAAACGGGTCTATGATGTCTACATCGGGATGATGGCGGTGCACAATATCGGTAATTTCCTGGCGATAATCCTGGCTGTGAATGGACATGACCTGGTGTGAGCCTTGCATGATCCCGCCGATGAACAGTTTGAGTCGGTTCATCGTTTATTCGTCGCCGGGTTCTTCGTCTTCATCCGCTGCGGCGGCATACTCGACGGTCACTTCGGGCTTGTCGAGCATGCGGACGGCGTTTGGATCGGCCTGGAGCGGCGGCAGGGCCGGCAGTCCTTTGGCCTCGCGCACCTGGTTTTCGATCTCGCGCAAAAGGGCACGGTTTTGGCTCAACAGCTCTTTGGCGTTTTCACGCCCCTGGGCCAGTCGTTCGCCCTTGTAAGAATAGAACGAACCTCGCTTGTCTACCACTTCTAGCTCGGTGGCCAGGTCCAGCACGTCGCCGGCGCGTGAGATACCCTCGTTGTACATGATGTCAAATTCGGCGGCGCGGAACGGTGCGGCCACTTTGTTTTTGGTGACGCGCACGCGGGTGCGGTTGCCGATCACTTCGCCCCCCTGTTTGATCGCCTGGATGCGGCGAATGTCCAGGCGCACCGAAGCATAAAATTTCAGAGCCATACCGCCGGATGTGGTTTCGGGGTTGCCAAACATCACCCCGATTTTCTGGCGCAACTGGTTGGTAAAGAGCAGGGCCACGTTGCTTTGCTTGATCGCTCCGCTCAACTTGCGCAAGGCCTGGCTCATCAGGCGAGCCTGCAAGCCAGGGTGGCTGTCGCCCATGTCGCCTTCGATTTCGGCGCGTGGCACCAGGGCGGCCACCGAGTCAATCACCAGCACATCCACCGCACCAGAGCGGATCAGCGACTCGGCAATTTCCAATGCTTCTTCGCCGGTGTCGGGCTGTGAGATGTACAGGTCGCCCACTTTGACCCCGCAGATGGCCGCGTAGGCCGGGTCGAGGGCATGTTCCACGTCAATGATCGCTGCCGTGCCGCCCATTTGCTGCGTCTCGGCGATGATATGCTGGCACAGGGTGGTTTTGCCCGACCCTTCCGGGCCGTAAATCTCGGTGATGCGTCCGCGCGGCACACCGCCGACGCCCAGGGCAATATCCAGCGACAAGGAACCGGTAGGGATGGCCTGTACATTGAGGTGGGTGGCGTCGCCCAGTTTCATCACCGCGCCTTCGCCAAAACGCTTGCGCAGCGAACTCAGCGCCGTGCCGAGCGCATCATCTTTGACACCTTTAGCCATAGTTGTGAGCCTCCATTCTGTATTTGCTTTGGTCATTTGCCTCTATATTAGCACAAATGTTCTGATTTGTCAATCTCAGGCATACGCCTCGCCGGGGTCTACCCGCCGCTGGCCTGATGGTCTCAACAGTGCCGGCTCGATGGTCGGTATGGATTCGCCGGCCTCGGCCATGCGTCGCAACAGCCGTTGACGCAGCACCCGGCATACCTCTTGATGCGATTCCAGGCCGATCAGGTTGGTCAGTTCATAAGGGTCGGCTTGCAAATCGTACAAAAATTCTTCCACATAATGGTCGGCCGAGGCATCCTGCCCGCCGTGCTTGCCGGGCGCGACGACGCTGTATTTCCACCGCTGCGTGCGCACGGCCCGCCCTACCTGTGCCTCGCTGATTTGAATAAAAACCTCTTCAGGCCATCCTGTTTTATCGCCGTGCAACAGTGGCATCACCGAACGGCCTTGCATATCGGGCGGTATGGCCAGGCCGGCAGCGTCCAGCAGCGTGGGCGGCAGGTCTACCAGGCTGACCAACTGACGGATTTGTCCGCCGCCCTCGAAACCGGGGCCGCACAGGGCGGTGGGGATGCGTACCGAGCTTTCGTGGCAACTGCGCTTGTATTCGGCGTTGCGGGTCTTGAAATGGCAGCCGTGATCGCTGGTGAACAAGACGATGGTATTCTGGTCGAGTTGGAGGCTTTTCAGGGCATCCAACAGCCTTCCAAAGGCCTCGTCCAACCGCTTGATCATGCCGTAATAGCCGGCGATGTGCTGATGGGTCGAGCCGCCCAACGCGGCCAGGTCGGGCGGCGTCCATTTGCCGGTGTACAACTCGCGATAGCCATCCGGCGGCACAAAATCGTCCAGGTGATTTTGAAAGTGTGGCTCTAGATAAGAGATAAAAAGATAAAAAGGTGCACTTTGATGCGCGTCTATGTAGCGGATGGCGGCGTCGGTGAGGGCATCCACGCGATAGCCGGGCAGCCGCACCTCTTGGCCGGTGCGGTCGTATATCACCGTGCCGTAGGGCGTCGAGGTGTGTTCCAGTGCGTTGGCGCCCAGCCAGTATTGATGGCCACCCTGTTGGTGAGCCGGCACCGGGTCGCCGTCGGCTAGATGCCATTTGCCGATATAAGCCGTGTCATAGCCGGCCTCGCCGAAATAATGGGCTAACGTTTTGACGCCTTGGGGCAGGGCCAGGCCGTTGCGCCAGACGCCGGCGGCGGTGGCATAGAGGCCGGTTTGCAGGCTGGCGCGGGCCGGACCGCACACCGGTTGACAGGTGCAGGTGTGGTAGAGGTGTGTGCTGCGTTGGGCTATACGGTCGAAATGCGGTGTCAGGCCGAGCGGGTTGCCATGCACGCCGACGGTGTCCCAGCGTTGCTGGTCGGTGAAAAAGACAATGACATTGGGCGGGCGAACGGTATTGTTCATTCATCTATCCTTTGCTACATACCTGATCCGAGTTGACGGATTTTGGCAACCCAGTCGTCGCGGTCATTGACCACAAAACGTTCCTGCCGTCCGTCTTGCAAGACGATGGTCAGGCCATTGGGAACGACGCCCAGCGTGCTGGAGGTTTCGGCCGAGTTGATCTGCCAGATCGGAAAAGAGACCTCGTGAGTCTGTACGTTGAGTCCGTGCGATTTGAAATACAGGCGTGAGGTGGTCAGCCAGAGATGTCCGCCCACCGATTCGGCGCCGCGCCAGTGGTTGGCCGGCCCTTCTTTGATCGTCTGCTCGCCGACAGAGGCCCCTCCTGCTATCGGCGTCGCAGGCGACGTCACATTGGGCGACCAGGTTGCCTGTGATTTGCGCGCCTGTTCCCACTCTTTGCGCCGCCGCTTGGAGGCCTGGCTCCAGGCGTATTCCAGCGGTGCTTCGCCGCGATAGAACAATTTGGACATGATCCAGCGGTTCACATCCAAAACGCTCCAGACCCAAAAGGTGGCGCTGCTGGTGATAAAAGCCATCAACACCCACAACCCCACATCTACCAATGGACCGCCCCAACGGGCCAGGCGGATATAGAGCAAATAGCTGCCCCACAAGATAAACAAGGCTGCCAGCAGGCCGACGGGGGAAAGACAGGCCAGGCTAATGGCGCCGACCCATTCTCCTTCGCTCAAGCCATAGACCACCATGATCGCCGTCCACAGCGCGCCCAGAATCAGGGTCAGCGCGACAAACTCGGTGGCTTCGATGGCGTGAATGTTTTGGCGTAGACGTTGAAAAATAGAGGGAGACTCGGTTTCGGTGATCATTTTGCATCCTTTCTATCAAAATTTAGTACCATCTCAAAAATAGGGGACGTCAAGATGACGGTGTTTTTCCAAGATACTCAAGGGGTACAAAACTGGTAGACTGTCGGATATCCCTGAGTGGTGACGAGTCCCCAACCTGGCAATTCTAGGAGACCGCTGAAAAAGTCTATTTTTACCACAAAGGACACCGAGAACACA
>CAYVBK010000037.1:0-54123 GCA_964449465.1 uncultured Anaerolineae bacterium | reverse complement strand
CAAAGGTCTGGCCGCCATCAAGGCCGACGGTACCTATGATGCCATTCACAACAAGTGGTTTGCTACCGTAGAAGAGCCGGCAGCCGCCGGCAAGAATGTTCTGATCATCGGCACCACCGACAAGGTGACGGTGCTGGACCCGGCCGACAGCTATGACTTTCACACCTGGGAAATCCATCACAACACCATGGATACCCTGTTGCATTACATCCCCGGCACCACCGACCTGGAACCCGGCCTGGCTGAGGCCATGCCTACCGTCAGCGCGGATGGGCTGGAATATACCTTCAAGCTGCGCAAGGGCCTCAAGTTCCCTGATGGCGAGCCGTTCAACGCTGCCGCCGTCAAGTGGGCGATGGACCGCGTGGCCAAGTTGGAAGGCGACCCCAACTGGCTGCTGACCTCGTTTGTGGATCGCGTCGAAGTGGTGGACGAGTACACGGTCAAGTTTGTTTTGCTGTCGCCGGTCAACTATTTCCCGTTGCTGGTGGCCACGCAGCCCTACTCGCCGATCAGTCCCAAGTGCTATTCGGCCGACAAGTTTGACACCGACAGCATTTGCAGCGGCATCGGCCCGTTCAAGATCACCAGGTGGGAACGTGATGTCGAGATGGTGCTGGAAGCCAACCCGGACTATCCCGGCCCCGCGCCCAAGACACCCAAGATTATCATCAAATACTATGCCGATTCGACCACCCTGCGTCTGGCGGCGGAAAAGGGCGAGGTGGACATTGCCACCAAAACTCTCAACCCCACCGACTATGCCGACCTGGAAGCGGCTGGCAAACTTCAGGTTATCGAAGGCCCTGGCGCTCAAATCCGTTACCTGTGCTTTAATGTGACCACGCCGCCTTTTGACAAAAAGGAAATTCGCCAGGCTTTGGCCGCCGCAGCAGATCGCGATGCCATCACCACCATTGCCTTTCAGGGCACCCATGCCCCGCTGTACAGCATGGTGCCGATGGGCATGTGGTCGCACACCGATGCATTTGCCAAGCGCGACCTGAAAAAGGCTCAAGACCTGCTCACTGCGGCCGGCTATAGCGCCAGTAACAAGCTCAAGATGGACCTGTGGTGGACACCGACCCATTACGGCCCCACTGAGGCCGATATGGCCACCGTCCTCAAGGACAACCTGGAAGAAACCGGCATGATCGAGGTCACGCTGCAAAACACCGAATGGGCCACCTACAAACAATACATGAACGCAGGCTCGATGCCGGTCTTTTTGCTGGGCTGGTACCCCGACTATCTCGACCCGGACAACTATACCTGGTCGTTTGCTCACTCGGATGCTTCGGATGACATGGGCATTTTCTATGTCAGCACCGAGATGGACAATCTGCTGGTGGCCGGGCAGGCTGCCGCCGAACTGCGCGGCGCCGACCGCCTCAAGGTCTATGAAGATGTGCAGAATCTGTGGGCGGTAGATGTGCCGACCATCCCCTTGACGCAGGGAGCGTTGCTGGTGGTGGCGCAGCCCGGCGTGCAGGGCGTCGTCCTCGACCCGAACATGTTGTTCCACTATTTCCTGTTGTACGCCAAATAATCGTTGGTACGATGAGAGGGTTTTGGCCAGGTTCGCCCGGTCAAAACCCTTTATTTTTTATCTCTATGAAAACATTACGCGCTTATATCATCACCCGAATCTTGTTTACCATCCCCATGCTGTTCATCTTGATCACGCTGGTCTTTTTTGTCGTGCGCATCATGCCCGGCGACCCGGTTGAGGCAATGTTGCGCCCTGGCGTGCCTCAAGAGTACAAAGACCAGATTCGTCACAATTTAGGGCTGGATCGGCCGCTGTTTTTCAACTGGCGTGGCAGCCGGGCGCGCAGCAAAACCGGCCCGGTGTTTCTGTCTGCCGACCCGTCGGCCGATGCGGCCCGAATTATGATGATCGATCAAGAGATGCGGCTGGATGTCAGCGGGCGGCAGCGCAATACCGGGGGCGATTGGCTGCGCGTGGCTGTGCCGGAGCAGTTTGAGGGCTGGGTCTCGCCGGAACAGATGCGTTGGATGCGTCAGGTTAACACCGAGATGGTGGTGCTGGAAGAAAAATTGCTGCCCGGCGGCGAAACGTGGACCTCAATGCCGGAGGCCGGCCCCAATGTGCAGGCCATCTGGGGGTTGGCTTCGGGGGTGCTGTGGTTTGGCGGCGATGATGGAGTGAGACGCTACAGTTCGACCGGCTGGGATGTGTTCACGGCCACGACCGGCAGCCGCATTCAGGCCATTTGGGGCGATAAACCTTCCGAGATATGGTTCGGCACAGACGGCGACGGGTTGTTGCGGCTGCGCGGCAGCGAGTGGTCGCGCCTGACAATCGGCGATGGTTTGCCCGGCGACCACATTTGGGCGATCTGGGGACAGGGCTCGCGCACTCTGTGGGTCGGCACCGATCAGGGTGCAGCATTGTACAATGGCCGTCGCTGGCAAACATTCACCACCGCCGATGGACTGGCCGGCGGCGCGGTGCGGGCGATCTGGGGCGACGGGCAGGGAACGGTGTGGCTGGGCGCTGAGGGCGGCCTGAGTCGCTATGACGGCCAGACCTGGACTACCTGGACGGTTGCCGACGGTCTGCCGGCCAATGCCGTGTATGCCCTGACCGGCGACGCACAGGGCCGTGTGTGGGTCGGCACGGCCGGCGGGCCGGCTCTCTGGAACGGACAAAACTGGACTGCCTGGTCGGAGGGCGATGGCCCGGCCGGCCGGGCCATTCAAGCCATCTGGGTGGATGCCGATGGCCTGGTGTGGGTGGGCAGCGAGGGCGGCCTGAGCCGCTATGATGGTCGCAGTTGGAGCGGTAATTTGGGCGGGCCGGCCGACGGCCAGGTGCGCACCATCTATCGCGATGCCGCTGGTGCCTTGTGGATCGGCACGAGCGCTGGCCTGCTCAAGCTGGACAATCGTCCCTGGACGCGCCTGCGTGTGCCAGAAGGGGGCATGGAGGGTTGGGCGCCGGCCGATCGGTTTGCCATTACCGTCAACCCGTTCGACAGCCAGTATTTCAATTATCTGTGGGCTTTGCTGCGCCTGGACCTGGGCGTGTCGCTGGCACCCACGCGCGGCCGGCCGGTGATTCAGGATTTGCAGCTCAAGTTTCCGGCCACGCTCGAATTGGCGATTTCGTCGTTGCTGCTCACCATCTTGATCGGGGTGTCTACCGGCGCGTATGCGGCGCACAAGCGGCGCAGCGTGGCCGATTATGGCTTTCGCATCTTTAGCATCGTGATCTGGGCCGTGCCGGTGTTCTGGTTGGGCATCCTTTTTCAACTGGTTTTCGGTGTGTACCTGTCCGAGTGGTACGAAACCTCGGCTTTTGCCCTCAAGTGGGTGCGCCCGGTGTTCGGCGACCTGCTGCCGCTGCCGATTTCGGGACGCATCGGCATCGAAATGGCCCCGCGCACCATCACCGGCCTGTATGTGCTGGACAGCCTGCTGACCGGCAACTGGGCCGCTCTCAAACACTCGCTGCGCTATTTGCTGCTACCCTCATTGACGTTGGGGCTGTACCTGTCTGGCGTGTTTACCCGCCTGACTCGCTCCAACATGCTCGATGTCCTCAAGGCCGATTTTATCACGGCGGCGCGGGCGCGCGGCATCAAGGAAAATGTAGTGGTTTACCAGCATGCTCTCAAAAATGCCTTTATTCCCATTTTGACCATGATGGGGCTGCAATTTGCGGCGCTGTTGGCCGGGGCCGTGTTGACTGAAACCACGTTTTCCTGGCCGGGCATGGGGCTGTTTATGTGGGAGCGCATCAGTTATCGCGATTTTAATTCCATTCAGGGGTCGGTGGTCTTTTTTGCCGTGCTGGTCTCGCTGGTCAGCCTGATCGTAGACATTATTTATGCCTGGATCGATCCTCGAATACGCTATTGATTGGACAGTATGAATCAAGACAACGATTGGTTCCGTCATTTTAGCCCGGTGCGCTGGTTTTTGGACAATGCCCGCTGGCACGGCGCCGAGTGGTGGATCACCCTGCTGGGCGGCCTGCTCTTGTGTGCCATCCTGTTGATGACCCTGTTTGCCCGCCAGGTCGCTCCGTTTGACCCGGTGCGCTTTGTCGGTGCGCCGTTCACCCGCCCCAACGCACAGCAATCGGTGATCGTCCTGATCGGTCAGACCAGCATCACCGGCCTGGACGATTTGGGCGGGCGATCGGTGGGGGTGGTCGGCAACAGCCAGGCGGCTCGCGAGTTGGGTGCTTTGGGCGTTGCGTACCAAGAATTTAGCTCGATTCGCAAGGCGTTGGATGCCATGGCACAGGGCGAGGTGGATGCGCTAGTGGGCGATGCGGGTGACCCCAAGCTGATCAAACAGGTGCGCCTCCAGGGGATTCAGGTCAAGACGGTGGGGCGGCCCTTTGGTATGCGTTTTTGGATGGGCACCGATAATTACGGCCGCGACGTGTTCAGCCGGGTGGTATACGGGGCGCAGACGGTGCTGGGCATTGCCATTCTGGCTGCCTTGCTTTCGGCCTCTATCGGCGTGCCGGTGGGGTTGCTATCGGGGTTTTGGGGCGGCTGGCTCGACAAGTCGCTGTCGCTGGTGATGGACAGCATTTATTCGTTTCCCGGCCTGATTCTGGCCATTGCCATGGCTGCCCTGCTGGGGCCGGGGCTGATGAACGTGGCCGTGTCTATTGCCGTGATCTATGTGCCAGTGTATTTCCGGCTGGTGCGCAGCCGGGTGCTGTCGGTCAAAGAAGAGATGTATGTCGAGGCGGCGCGCAGCCTGGGGGCGCCGGCGTGGACGATCTTGTGGGAATATGTCTTTCCCAACGTCATTCCGTCTATTGTCGTCGTCTTTTCGGTCAATGTGGCCGATTCCATCCTGACCGAGGCCGGGCTGAGCTTTTTGGGCCTGGGGCTGCCGCCGCCCACACCCGACTGGGGTTTTGATCTGTCGGCGGGCAAGCGGTTTGTGCCGAGCGGCTATTGGTGGATCATTACCTACCCCGGCTTGATGATCGCCCTGCTGACGCTGGGATTCAGTATGCTGGGCGAAGGCCTGAATGAGATTTTGAACCCTCGCCTGACCGAAAACTAGGGCGTGACGCAGATATGCAAAACGGAACGATACTGGATGTTCAAAATTTACAGGTGCAGTATGTGGTGCGCAGCGGCACCTTGCGCGGTGTAGATGGGGTGAGCCTGGCGGTGTGCAAAGGCGAAACGCTGGGGCTAGTGGGCGAGTCGGCTTGTGGCAAGTCTACGCTGGGGCGGGCCATCTTGCGGTTGGTGTCCGAGCCGGGGCAGATTGTGGGTGGGCAGATATGGTTTGATGGGCATGATTTGCTGTCCAAAAGCGACCGGGAAATGGCCCAAATTCGCGGGCGGCGCATCTCGATGGTCTTTCAAGACCCCATGACCTCGCTCAATCCGCTTCAGCGCATTGACCACCATTTCATCGAGACCATCCGCACGCACGAGCGCGAGGCGAGCAAACAAGACGCCCTGGCGCGGGCCGAGGCCATGTTTGACCGATTGGGCATTCAACGCGCCCGGCTGACCGACTATCCGCATCAGCTTTCGGGCGGCATGCGTCAGCGGGTGATGATCGGCCTGGCCCTCATCCTCAACTCGTCGCTGGTCATCGCCGACGAGCCGACCACGTCGCTGGATGTCATTGTCGAGGCGCAGATTTTGGACCTGCTCAAAGACTTGAAACAGTCTTATGACATGACCCTGATTCTGATCTCGCACAATCTGGGCATCGTGGCCGAGTTGGCCGACCGGGTGGCGGTGATGTATGCCGGCAAGCTGGTGGAATTGGCCCCGGTTTTGGCATTGTTTGACGAACCGCTGCATCCTTATACGCAGGGTCTGCTGGCCTCGGTGCCCAACATTCGCCTGCAAGATGCCAGTCTGCGCACGATGGCCGGCTCGCCACCCGACCTGATTCACCCGCCGATGGGGTGTCGTTTTCACCCGCGCTGCGCTCAGGCGATGGAGCGGTGTCGGCTGCAAGAGCCGCCTTTGCAGGCTGTTCGCCCGGATCATTGGGGAGCGTGTTGGCTGTATGAGTGACAATATGTTGTTGCAGGCTATCGGCCTGAAAAAGTATTTTGCGGTGCAGCACGGTTTTGTGCAAAATCTGCTGACGCGAGACCGGCAGTTTGTGCATGCGGTAGACGGGGTAGACCTGGCCGTGCGGCGCGGTGAGGTATTTGGTCTGGCCGGCGAGAGTGGCAGCGGCAAAACCACCACCGGCCGGCTGTTGGTGCGCCTGCTCGAGCCGACCGCCGGACAGGTGCTTTTCGATGGTCAGGACCTGACGGCTATGTCGGGCGAGCGGCTGCGCCGCATGCGTCAGCGCATGCAGGTGGTCTTTCAAGACCCCTATGCCTCACTCAATCCGCGCATGCGCATCGGCGAGGCCATCGGTCACGCTTTGGCGATTCATGGTTTGGCCGACCGGCAGGAGCGGCGCGAGCGGGTGTTGGACATGATGGGGCGGGTGGGGCTGGCTCCGGCAGAGGCCATCTATCTCAAGTATCCCCATCAGGTTTCGGGCGGGCAGCGACAGCGCATCGTGTTGGCCCGCGCCTTGATCATGCGCCCCGATCTGGTAGTGGCCGACGAGCCGATTGCTATGGCCGATGTGTCGGTGCGGGTGCTGTTGCTCGAGTTGATGAATCAGCTCAAACACGAATTTCAATTGACATACATTTTCATTACGCACGATCTGGCTACGGCGCGATACATTTGCGACCGCATTGCGGTGATGTATTTGGGGCGGATTGTCGAGGTGGGGACGCTGAACGAGGTGTTTGAGCGACCGTTGCACCCGTACACGCAGGCTTTGCTGGCGGCGGTGCCAGTGCCCGACCCGCGTTTTCGGCGCACCACGCCTATGCCGCGCGGCGAAATTCCCAACCCCATCCATCCGCCGACCGGCTGCCGTTTTCATCCGCGCTGTCTGCTGGCGCAGGCGGTGTGCAGTCAGCAAGAGCCTTCTTTGGTCTCGATAGATGGCGATCATCAGGTGGCCTGCCACCTGGTTGATCAAGGTTAATTTGAGCGACCTGGATTTTCTGCGAGGAGTGAAACCATGACCGATTCTTCCTCTGAACCTGGCTCCAATCCCGATCCTGGCCCGCGGTCCGGCCGGGCGGCCACGCAATCTCTGTTTGATTTTCTCGGCCGTGTGCCCTGGTGGGGGGTGATCATTGCCATTGTGGGTATTGTGGTGGGTTTTGCCGTGTTATCCGACGTGCGGTATCTGGATGCGGCATATTTTTTGTTCGATTTGCCCTGGCACAAGGAATTGTTGGGCGAAATTCCCGTCGAGAGAGAAACCTGGAGTTTTACGCCGGACGCGCGGGCGCCGTTGCGGCCGGGCCGGTATGTCTTGTATGCCGAATTTTACCAGGCGCAGGCGGCGGTCAAAGAAGCGGCAGACCTGTATGCCGAGCCGCGCGCCGATTCAACCGCGACAGGGCGGTTGTCTCTCGGTGACACAGTAAACATTGCGCGCTGGCACTTGGTTCCCAAACAGGGCAGTCGGTTGGGGCAAACCTGGGCCTGGGCCGAGACGGCGGATGGGCGCGCCGGTTGGGTGCTGGACAAGTCGTTGGGGCGCATCACCTACAAATGGTTGAGCGACAGCGGCGAATATCGGATCCTCGTGCCGCAAGGGGCCGAGCCGACTGAGGCGGCGGCGATGGTTGCGCCGACCGACCCGGCAGCGCAGGCTCTCGCCGTTCAAACCAGCACGCCGACGATCCAAGGCCCCGTGGCCGGCGGCTCGTGGGTGCGCATCTATGATCGCTATGACTGGTCAGAGACGCTCAAGCGGTTTTGGACCTCCAAAGGGGTGATGTTGACCTTGCGGGCGACGGTATTGGGCTTTGGCCTGGCCTTGATCTTGGGGCTGCTGGCCGGGCTGATGCTGGTGTCGCACAATCCGGTGCTGCTGGCGACGGCCAAGCTGTATGTGGAGGTCATTCGCGGCGTGCCGTTGTTGGTGATCATCTTGTATGCCGGTTTTGTGCTGGCCCCCTGGCTGCGCGACGCCACCGGCGGGCGCATCGATCTGGGTGGATTTTCGGGGGCCGTGATCGGGCTGGGCTTTGGCTATGGCGCCTATCTGGCCGAGGTGTTTCGCGCCGGCATCCAATCCATCCACTATGGGCAGATGGAAGCGGCGCGGTCGTTGGGCATGAGCTATTTTCAGGCCATGCGTTATGTCATCTTGCCGCAAGCTGTGCGGGTGGTCTTGCCACCGCTGGGCAACGATTTTGTAGCCATGCTCAAAGACTCGTCGCTGATCTCGGTGGTGGCGTTGCCCGAAATTTTGCAGCAAGGTCGGCTGTGGGTCTCGCGCACGTTTCGCGCTTTTGAGGGCTATAACACCGTGGCCCTGTTTTACCTGGTGATGACCCTGGTGCTTTCGTTGCTGGTGCGGTTGATCGAGAAAAAGACCAGGTTGCCGGGCCGCTCGGAGGGATAGATGAACGAACAAGAGCCGATCATTCAAATTCGAGATGTGCATAAACAGTTTGGCACTACGGTGCATGCGCTGCGTGGCGTGAGCCTGGACGTGTATCCGCAAGAGGTGGTGGTGATCATCGGCCCTAGCGGGTCGGGCAAATCTACCTTGCTGCGCTGCATCAATCACCTGGAAAAAGTGAACCGCGGCAGCGTGGTGGTGGATGGCATTCCGCTAGACCGGGCCAAAAACATCAACCGTGTGCGCGCCGAGGTGGGGATGGTGTTCCAGTTGTTCAACCTCTTTCCGCATTTGACGGTGATGGACAACATTGTGCTGGCGCAGCGGGTGGTGCGTCGGCGTAGCCCGGCCGAGGCGCGGGCGATTGCCCGCGATTTGTTGCACAAAGTGGGCATCCCTGAAAAAGAGAACGCTTATCCGGGCCAGCTTTCGGGCGGGCAGCAGCAGCGGGTGGCCATTGCCCGCGCTCTGGCCATGCAGCCCAAAATTATGCTGTTCGACGAGCCTACCTCGGCCCTGGACCCCGAAATGATCAAAGAGGTGCTGGATGTGATGCTGGACCTGGCCCAAGAAGGTATGACCATGGTGGTGGTGTCGCACGAGATGGGCTTTGTCAAGGCGGCGGCCAATCGGGTGGTGTTTGTGGACAACGGCCAGATTGTCGAGCAGGGAACGCCGAACGAGTTGTTTGGGTCGCCCAAACAAGAGCGCACGCAGCGTTTTCTCAGCCAGATTTTACATTAAAACCCGGCCCCACAGGGGCAGGCCTTGCGCCTGCCCCTGTGGGGCGAGGGCCAGCCTCGCCCCTACTCGTCCAGGGCCTGGCGCACCTGGTGGGTGAGGGTGTACATGGTAAAGGGTTTATTGATCAGGCGGGTGCCCGATGTCAGGATACCGCGATGGGCGATCGCATCATCGGTATAACCAGACATGTACAAAACCTTGATTTGAGGGTGTTGCGCCTTGATACGCTCGACCATGTCTCGGCAGTTGATCTGGCCGGGCATAATCACATCGCTTAACACCAGGTGGATCGGCCCGACATGTTGGGCGCACAAGGCGATGGCCTGTTCTGGGTCGTGCGCCTGGAGAACGGTGTAACCGCTTTGTTTCAAAATGCGCAGAGCCAGATTTCGCACAGTTTCCTCGTCTTCTACCACCAGAATGGTTTCATTCCCCATCGGCTGCATCAAGATCTGCTCTTCTATCTCGGCGGCGTCTTGAGCCTGATCGAGGCAGGGCAGATAGACCTTAAAAGTGGCTCCCATGCCCGGCTCGCTGTAGGCAAAAATGTGCCCGTTGCTCTGCCGGACAATGCCATATACCGTAGCTAACCCCAGCCCGGTGCCTTTGCCGGCTCTCTTGGTTGTGAAAAAAGGCTCAAACAGGTGGCTCATGGTTTCTCTGTCCATGCCGATTCCGGTGTCGGCGATGTTGAGCAGGACATAGCGTCCGGGGTTAACCCCGATATGCTGCCGCGCATACGCATCGTCAACGTCCACATTGGTGGTTTGGATGAGCAGCCTACCGCCGTGTGGCATGGCGTCGCGGGCGTTGATGGACAGGTTCATGATCACCTGCTCGATCTGCCCCGGATCGGCGTGGATGAGACCCAGATCGGCGGCCAGGTGGGTTTGCAGGTCAATGTCTTCGCCGATCAGCCGACGCAGCATGCCTTTCATATTGCCGATCAGGTCATTGAGATTTAGCACGCGTGGGCGGATGATCTGTTTGCGGCTAAAAGCCAGCAGTTGGCGGGTTAAGGCGGTGGAGCGTTCGGCGGCGCGGCGAATTTCCAGGGCATCCTGGTAGCGCGGGTCATGCGGGTCGAGTTCGGCTTGCAGCATTTCGGCATAGCCCAGAATGGCGGTGAGGTGATTGTTGAAATCGTGCGCCACCCCGCCGGCCAGCCTGCCGATGGCCTCCATTTTTTGCGCCTGCACCAACTGGTTTTGGGTCTGCTGGAGTGCTTGCAGGTTGTCTTGCAGCTTGCGCATCAGGTCGGCTTTGTGGCAGGCCGCGGCAACCTGGTTGGCAAACGCGGTGATGGAGGGAATGTTGGCCGGGCGCAGGTCTTGGGCCAGCACGGCCAGGATGCCAATGACACCATCCTGGATCACCAGGGGGGCCACAATCATGCGGGCGGTTTGCCACAGCGAACTCAATTGTTCTCCCAGATACGCCCAGTTGGCCGGCAACATGACCGAGATTTCCTGGACCATGTCCTGGCTGAGGATGGTTTGCCGCTCGATCAAAACTCGATGGCTCAAATTTCCCGGCTCGACCGGCAAAGCAATTTGATCGGGCTGCACCTGGCCCAGATCGCCCAATGACTGGATGGTCTCGGGTGGATAGCTCCAAAAGGTGGGAACCAGCACATTGCGCGCCGGGTTGTAAAGCAAAATGACACAGTGTGCCCGAATGTGCGCCAACTCGCGGGCGGCAGCCTGGAAGATTTCCGGGCGGGTAATGGCCTGCGCCATCGCCAGGGCAGCCTGGTTGAGCGACCGCATCAGTTGTTCGGCGCGGATGCGTTCGGTAATGTCGCGAATGGCGGCAATGTGAACCGGCTGACCCTGCCAGACAAAGAACCGCCCGGTGATCTCGACCGGAAAAACCCGGCCGTCCTTGTGGCGATGGTAGCGCAGCGGAATGTAAACCGTTTTTTGCACATCAATGGGGCTGGCGATGGTGACGCGCTGTGTCTGTTCAGGCTCGGCCGAGAGGTCGGTGTTTTTCATGGTGAGCAGCTCCTCGCGGCTATAGCCATACAGATCGGCGGCAGCCTGGTTAGCCTCGATCAGCCGACCGGTGATATTTTGAATGATCACGATGGCGTCCGATTCCAGCTCAAAGAGCATACGGTAACGTTCTTCGCTGTCGCAGAGTGCTTTTTCGGCCAGACGGCGTTGATGACGCGTTTGCGCTTCGTTTAGCTCGCGCTCGATGGCGGCCGGCAGGCGGGCCAGGCGATCTTTCATAATATAATCCTGGGCGCCCATACGCATAGCCTGCACGGCTGTCTCTTCGCCGATGGTGCCCGAAACGATGAGCAGGGGAATGTCGAGGCCGCTTTGCTTGAGCGTTTGCAAGGCCGCCGCGCCGCTAAAACGCGGCAAGACAAAGTCGGCCAGGATAATGTCCCAGCTGTCTGCGGCCAATGCCTCGTGCATGGCTTGTTCTGTTTCCACGCGTTTCCACTCTGGCTCAAACCCGCCTCGTCGCAACTCGCGCAAGATCAACATACAGTCATCATCGGAATCTTCGATGAGCAACACGCGCAAAGGTTTGTTCATGGTCACCCCTTTTGGCCGCATTGTGTGGGCGGTTCGTTGAGCAGCAGCCAATAGATGCCAACCTGACGTACTGCTTCGGCAAATTCCTCAAATTTGACCGGTTTGCGCACAAAACTGTTGGCTCCAAGGCGATAGCTGTTGACAATGTCTTGATCTTCTTTGGATGAGGTGAGGATGACAATGGGCAGCAGACAGGTGCGCAAGTCGGTGCGGAGTTGACGTAGCACTTCCAGGCCGTCCACTTTGGGCAGTTTCAGATCGAGCAGGACAGCCTGGGGGCAGTCGGTGAGATCGCGTCCGGCATATTCGCCGCGCCCAAACAAATAATCCAACGCTTCGGCGCCGTCGTGGACGACGACGATGCGATTGACCACATGATTTTTGTGCAGGGCGCGCAAAGTCAAGGCTTCATCATCAGGATCGTCTTCAACCAGCAAAATGATTTTGTCTTGCATAATCATCTCTCCATATCGGTCTTGGGTGCAAGCTCGGCTGGCCTGTCTACCTCGGGCAGAGTGAACCAGAACGCGGCTCCTTGATGGACCTGTCCTTCGGCCCATACCTGCCCGCCGTGGCGGTGAATGATGCGCTGCACGGTGGCCAGGCCGATGCCGCTGCCAGGAAACTCGCCGGGGCTGTGCAGTCGCTGAAACGCGCCAAATATCTTGTGGACATAGGTCATATCAAACCCAACGCCATTGTCGCGCACCCAAAAAGCCCGCTTGCCGGGTATCTCGTCTACGCCCACCTCGATGCGTGCCTGCGGCTGCCTGGCAGTGAATTTGACCGCGTTGCCGAGCAGGTTTTCCAGCACGGCACGCAGCATGCGCCGGTCGCCCCACGCGCTCAGGTTGGGGGCGATGTGCCATTCGATCTGTCGGTCGGGGTGGGTTTGCTGCAATTCCTGGGCCACTTGGGCGGCTATTTCGCTCAAATTGACCTGACCGGCCAGCAGTTCGCCGCGGGTGATTCGCGAGAGATGGAGCAGGCCGTCAATCAGTTCGCCCATCCGCTGCGCTGCGGCGCGGATGCGACCGATATAGACCTGGGCGGTGGCGTCGAGTTGATCGCCATAATCTTGCTGCAAGGCCTGCCCAAAGCCGTCCATGGCCCGCAGGGGGGCGCGCAGGTCGTGCGACACCGAATAGGCAAAGGCTTCCAGTTCCTGGTTGGCTGCCTGGAGTTGGGTGGTGCGCGCCTGGACGCGCTGTTCCAGTTCGTTGGCATAACCTTGCACTGTCTCGAACAGCCGGGCGTTGACCATAGCCACCGAGATGTGACTGATCAGCGTTTCTAAAAACTCGGCCCGACTGGCAAAGTTGCGCTCGCTGCCGGCGGCCAGCCCAATCACTCCAATGACCTCCTGGCCGCTAGAGATGGGCAGGGCGGCAAACGAGACCAGACCGGCTTGTTTACATTCTTGCCAGGTGCAGCGAACATCATCGGTGATGCGGCGCGAATAGAGCGGTTTGTTTTGCGCCGCGGCCAGGCCGCACAGACACTCGCCGAGGCGGTGCGGAGGAACGATGCCCAGCCATTGTTCGGCGGCAGGTGGAATGATCTTGTGCAAAACAAGCTCGTTGCCATCGCGCATAAAGAGCAAAGTCAGATCGGGGCGCACAACTTGTAAAATACCCTCCATGGCTACGGTCAGGGTGTGCTCCAGCGACAGCGAGGCGTTGATTTCGCGGCCCAGCGAGTTCAAAGCGGCCAGTTCGGTGTTGCGCTGGAGTATCTTGTCTTCGGCCTGTTTGCGGGCGGTAATATCCAGAAACATCGCTGTCACCCGCCCTGGCCCGCTTTGAAAGGCATAGACCTCGAACGCTCCGCGAATGTCATTATCTTGATAATCAACCTGCTGGGTGGTCCACGGGTCGCCGCGTCGGGCGGCCTGGCGATAGCGAGCGGGCACCTCGGTTTGAACCAGCGGCGGAAAGGCTGCCTCGATGGTTTTGCCGATGAATTGGGCATTGTTCACGCCCAAAATGCGGTCGGCAGCAGGATTGGCGCCGACAAAAATCAGGCGGTCGGCCTCGTCCAGTTCGTACATGTGCATCCCCATCGGCGAGTTTTCGACAATCTGGCGAAATCTGGTTTCACTTTGTCGCAAGGCTTCCTCCGCGCTTTTGCGTTCGGTCATGTCACGGGCAGCGGCATAGATCAGTTTGCCGCTCGGAAAAGACCGCCATTCGATCCAGCGATATTCGCCGTTTCGGCAGCGGTAGCGGTTGATAAAATTTAACACCTGTTTATCGGCCATCAGGTCTTGGATGGCTTCCAGGGTGGCCGGAATATCGTCGGGATGCACCAGGTCTAAAAAGCGGCAGCCATCCAGGTCGGCCAGCGTATAGCCCAGTGTGTGTTCCCACTGGGGGTTGACCCGCCGAAAATAGCCGTCGGTGTCGGCAATGCAGAGCAGGTCGAGGGCCACGCTGAAAAAACGGTCCAGTTCCTCGGTGCGCGCCCGCAGCTCTTCACGCGCTTGCTGGCTGATTTGCACCTGCTGCTCCAGATCGCCGATCAGGGTGTTCAGCCGGTCGGTCAGGCGGTTCAAAGTATAGCCCAAATTGCCCAATTCGTCATGAGGCAGTTGCCCGGCGCGAACGGTCAGGTCGCCTTCCAACTGCTGCCGGGCTACCTGGGTCAGGTGACGCAGTGAGCGCAAGACGATCAATTCGGCGGCCAGGGCCATCAAAGTGATGGTCAGCAAAGCCAGGCCCGCAGTGGCGGCGATGGCTGTGATTTGATTGTGACGCAGCGCGGCCAAAGCCTGGGTGCGCGAGAGGGCGATCTCGGTCACGCCAAGAATACACCGATCATAGCCGTATAACGGTGACAGCAGCACCGCCCAGGCTTGATTTTCGGCCGACACGAACTGAATATCACTTGAGCCGCTCAATACCCGCTCGTAAACATCTGCGGCCACAGGCAACGGGTGTGAATGGGTGTTGGCATAGTAAAACAGCTTTTTCGAGGGGGATGGTGGCTCGTTGCCTGCCGGCCACAAGCCGGTGGGGGCAGCCGCGTCGAGAGCCAGCCACAGCCCATACTCGGCGCCGCTGTTTTGTTTGAGGCCGGCGATGAACGCCTGATCATAGTTCAACCCTACCTCCACCAGACCCAGCAGTTCGCCCTGCCGCAGAATCGGCGCCACTCCACGCACGCTCAAGCGATCCGGGTCCAACTCGGCGCCGCTGACCGTCTGGCGGGTGATGATGGCGGCCGAGATGGTCTTGCGGTAGGGTAGCACCCCATCGCCATAGCGTGGAGGGTCGTGGACGCGCAGCAGCACATAGCCGTTGGGCCGATGGATGTACAGGTGTGAGATGGCATAGTCGGCGCGCAAAGCCTGGAACAGCGGGCGGAGCAGAGCGAGCAATTCGGCGCGGTTCTGCGCGGCTGTCAGTGTTTGCACATCGGGGCGGTCGGCCAGGCTGGTGGCCAGTGCCGCCGCTGTCTGTTCGATGTTGTAGAGATGGTCTTGATAGTTGACATAGAGCGAGAGCAAGGTTTGTGTGGCATCGGCCTGGCTGCGCAGACGGGCATTGCGGGCGTTGAATCCGGCTTGAGCGGCAATGATCAGCAGCACAATGGCCGAGACGACCGAAAGCAGCTTGACTCGAACGCTGATTTGCCAGGTTGGGGGAATGAGGCGCATGGTCAATCCTTTGTTCAAGGACGGAGCGGCTGATGGTTGCCCCAGAGATTCGGGGCGGCGGCGTTTGCGGGCGTGACGGGGATGGTCGGCAGGAGCAGTTGCCAGCCGACCTCACTTGGTTCGATGGTACAAGACGGCCAGTTTACGCTCTGGTGAGTCACCGGGCCGGGTTGGATTGCGCCGCCGTTCAGTTCGATCTCGATCCATTCGACGATGAGGCCCATATCGGGGAATGGCTGTGAGGCCGTCTGATCCACATATCCATCGCGGATGGCCTGCAAAGTTTCGGGGCAGCCGTCTATGCCGGTGATCAAAATGTGGCCGCTCTGGCCGCGCGGCACCTGGAGACCCAGTTGGTCCAGCACGGGCAGAATGGCCGGCACACCCACGCAGTCCGAATGGAGGTAAATCCCATCCAACAGTGGTCGGGTGACCAGTACCTCCTGGACGGCCTGGGCGAATTCATCAGCCTGCCAGCCGGTGGGTCTAGAGATGACCTGAACGTCTGCATAGCGGTCTACCACCTCGTGAAAGCCTGCGCCGCGCAAGATGGCGACATTTTGGCTCAGGTCGCCCTGAATTTCCAATACCGTGCCTTGTGCCCTGCCGTAGCGTTCGGTGAGCAAGGCGATCATGGCCTCGCCCGCCTGCCGGCCGGCCAGCCGGTTGTCCGACAGAATGGCCATGTTGATCTCGCAATCCAGCGGCGCCCGATCAATGGTGTAAAACAGCACCCCGGCCTGACGGGCCAGATTCACCGACTCGCAAATTTTGTGGCTGTCATCTGGCACCACCACCACCGCGCGGACACCCTGTTCGATCAGATAGGCAATCTGGCTGTTCTGCCTTGCGCTGTCGCGGTTGGAATTGGTGATCAAGACCTGCCAGCCTTTGGCCTGCGCCTGGCGCACCAATCCATCCATAATCGCGATCTGTGCGCCATCCTGACCGGGCGCGTTATAGCCGATGACGATGGCAGGCAATGGCGCACTTGCGTCCGCATTTGTGCCGGAAGCAGTGGGCAGATCAAGAACAGCGGGTGTCATATTGGCCGGACGGCAGGCCGTGATCAGGCCGAGTAGCGCCATCCACCCAAGCGCAAGCAGGCGCGATAGGGTCATTCGGGTTTTATGGCTTGTCATCATTCCCCCTTTCATCCTTGAATGGGGTCGGTTGGAGAAAAAAGTGCTTGTTTCAAGTATAAGCCTTTTTGGGTTTCCGTCAATCCCTTTTGTTTTGTCGTTTGTTATAAAGATGATATAATGAGTCCACTGAAAAAACCACCAAGAACACCAAGTACACGAAGAAAGTCAAGACTTGCATTAATTATTTCAATGTTGACTGCACTGAAAAAAGTCTTTGCAGGTCAGGTGCCCGTCACTTTGGTGAATTTTTACGAAAATTCGACACTTCTAAAGCATAACCATATTCAATCAAATTCAAGTGACGGGCACCTCAGCGAGTTTTTTCAGTGAACCCAATGTTGTATTTGAACAATTTCAAGCTCAACCTGAATTTTCTTTGTGACCTTTGTGTTCTTTGTGGTTAAATCCACCTTTTTTCAGGAGAGTCTATAATGACTTGCTTGAAAAAAGACTGGTCTCACCAGAGGCGCAGAGAACACGGAGAATGACGAGAATCAACGAAATTTTAAGGCTTTTTATATTCTTTGTGAGCTTTGTATCTCGGCGGTAGAACGCTTTTTTCAGTAGACTCGCCGTTGAATCTGACAACAAGGAGGTTTGAACATGCGCGTTTTGGTGACAGGAGTAAGCGGCCGGCTGGGGCCTTTTGTGGTGCAAGAACTGGAGCAGGCCGGTCACGAACTGGTGCTGGTTTCGCGTCGCGAGCCAATTCCCGAAATTCGACATTGGCCCTGGGTGCAGGGTGACATTACTGTTTTTGATGACTGTCTGCGCGCGCTGCAAGGAGGGCATTTTGACGCCATCCAGCATCTGGCGGCGCAGCCTTCGCCCAGCGACCATCCCGCCGAGCGGCAGCACATGGCCGAACTGGGTGTGCCGTTCGACACGACCATGCGCAGCAATGTGATGGGATTGTATTATTTGCTCCAGGCTGCGCTGCGATGCGATGTAGGCGTTTTTGTTATGACCGGCAGCAATTGCGCCCTGGGGCATGGCTATCGCATCAGCCGCAAGCCTTTTCCTTTTGCCGCGTTGCCGGTGGATGAAACTCATCCCTCGGCGGTAGAAGATTCATATTCCTACAGCAAACTGGCCGGCGAACTGTTGCTGGCTTCTTTTACCAGTGCTTATGATATGCGCACCTATGCCGTGCGTTCTGCCGGTATTTGCAACGAGGCGCGCCGGCGGGCCATCGCCCAAAATGCCGGGCCAGTGCAAGGCTGGAACCCCTGGTTGTGGGCCTGGGTGGGCAGCGAAGACGTGGCCTCGGCGCAGCGATTGTTGATGGAGCAGGCCGCCGCCATCGAGCCGCACGGCGTATTTTTCTGCAACGCCGACGACACGACCGCGCTAGAGCTGTCCAGAGAATTGGTGGAAAAATTCAACCCCGCTTTGGCGCCGTTGGCGCAAGGGCTGGAAGGACATGCCTCCTTTTTGTCCAATCACAGGCTGCGTCAAGTTGTCGGATGGACGCACCGCACCTCGTGGCGGCAGTATTTGAGACAAGAGGAGGGATAAAATGAGCAATCGAGTGGGTATCGGAGTGGTCGGCGCGGGGGCCATCGGCATTCGCGGGGCTTTGATGCACCTGAGTCTGCCGGACGTGCAAGGCCGTGCGTATCTGGCAGCGGTGTGCGACCCTGCGCCGGGGCGCGCTGAGGCTGCCGCCGGCAAATATGGCGTGGCGGCGCACTATGAGCGGTATGAGGACCTGCTGGCCGACCCGCATGTGGACGCGGTGACGCTCTGCTCGCCCATCGGCCTGCATTTTGAGCAGGGTATGATGGCCCTGGCGGCCGGCAAGCACATTCATTTCAACAAGACTATGACCACCCGCGTGGATGAGGCCGACCAATTGATGGCTGCGGCGGCGCAAAAAGGGCTGCGCATCGTGGCCTCGCCGGGCATGATGCTGCACCCATGCAATCGGCGCATCCGTCGCCTCATTTTGGAAGGACGGCTGGGCGCGCTGGCCTGGGCCATCACCGGCACGTCGGCCGGCAGCGGCACCTATCATTTGAACGAAGAATTTCGCACCGGTCAGGATATTTTGACCAGCGTAGACCCGACCTGGTATTTCAAAAAGCCGGGCGGCGGCCCACAGTATGATGTAACCGTGTATTGTCTGCACAATCTCACCGGCATCTTGGGGCCGGTCCGCCGGGTGACGGCATTGTCGGGGATCAATCTGCCGGTTCGTTCGCATCACGGGCGCGAAATTGCCCTCGAAATGGACGACAGCACCATCTTGAGCCTGGATTTCGGCGGGGCGTTTTTTGCCATTGTCTATGCCACGGTGGCCGGCGGCATCACGCCGGGCTTTTGGCCGCACATCTATGGCACAGGTGGGGCAATCATTGGCACCAAATGGGGCGAGCAGGACCTCAAGTTGCCGGACGATCATCAGCCGCATGTGAGCGGCGAGCATGTCCACATGGCCGAATCGCACGTGTTTGAGGATATGATGCAACTGGTAGACTGGATTCGCGACGATACGCCTTCTATCGTCGGCGCCGAACACGCTCGCCACGTCATTGATATCATCGAGTCGGGCTATCGCGCCGCCGAGACCGGGCAAACTCAAACCCTGCGCACCGCTTTTGAGCCGCTGCCGCTCGATGTGTTATGAGACATGGGGCATTTGCAGGCCGGGCTTTTTGCTCGATCTGGATCATTGTGGCCTTGTTTGTCCTGCTCGCCGGCCTGTACAGCGTGGTCACGCCGGTGATGGAGGCCTCGGATGAACTGTGGCATTATCCGATGGTCAAATACATCGCCGATCACCGTTCACTGCCCTTTCAAGACCCGGCGGTGGAGACGGCCTGGCGGCAAGAGGGCAGTCAGGCGCCGTTGTACTATGCGCTCGGCACCCTGCTGACCTTTTGGATTGACACCTCTAACCTGCCTCAGGTGCGTTATGCCAACCCGCACGGTGATAATGGCATCATCACCGAGGACGGCAACATCAACCTGATGATTCACGGCCCGGCCGACGGTTTTCCCTGGCGCGGGGCCGCGCTGGCGATCCATCTGATCCGGTTTATGTCGGTGCTGTTTGGGGCGGGGACGGTCTATTTTACCTATCGCCTGGCCCTGGATGTGGGGCTGATGCACGGCCTGGCTCTGGCTGCCGCGGCGATCACGGCTTTTAACCCCATGTTTTGCTTTATCAACGGGTCGGTGAACAATGACACCCTGGCTATGTTCTTGTGCGCGGTGGGCATCTGGCAACTGGTGCGGCTGACGCAACAGCACGGCCGGGCTGACGGCGCGGCAGGGGGGCATTTGTCGGCGGCCTGGCGGCGCGATGTGACTCTGTTGGGGCTGGTGTTGGGCCTGGCCGTGCTGACCAAGTCGAACGCTATGGGGCTGCTGCCGCTGACGGCGCTGGCAGTGAGTTTTGTGGCCTGGCGGCGGCGGTCGTGGCCGCATTTTTGGAGCGGCGGGCTGATCACTGCCGGGTTGGTGCTGGCCCTGTCGGGCTGGTGGTTCGTGCGCAATGCTGTGTTGTACGACGGCGATTGGACCGGCATCGAACGGTTCATCGTCATTCTGGGCTATCGCGATCCGCCGGCCACCTTGCGGCAGTTGTGGGGTGAGCGGCAGGGTTTTATGATGGCTTTTTGGGGCCTGTTCGGCGGGGTCAATGTGCCGCTGCCGGGCTGGATCTATGATCTGTTGAGCGGTGCCGTTTTGTGCGGCGGAGTCGGGCTGATCGTGCTGGCGGTGCGGCGATGGTGGGATGCCCGTCGGCATGGGCGGCGGTGGGGCTGGAGCATGCCGCTGACTTTGCTGCTGCTTTGGCCGGCGATGGTGGTGCTGCTGTGGGCGGCCTGGGCGCTGCGCACCTGGTCATCGCAGGGGCGGCTGGTCTTTGGGGCCATGTCGGCCTGGTCGGTGTGGCTGGCACTGGGGCTGAGCGGGTGGCTGCCCGACCGCGCTCGTGCCGGATTGCCCGGTGCGCTGGGGGTGTTTTTGTTCGGCGTGGCCGCCTGGGCGCCGTGGGGGGTGATCACCCCGGCCTACCGCCCGCCGATTTTGCCGCCGGACGCCGCGCCACAGCCGCAGCACGTTTTGCAGGCCGACGTGGGCGGGCAACTGCGGCTGCTCGGTTACGATGTCGAAAACCTGACCGCACGGCCGGGCGAAGCGTTTCGCCTCACCCTGTATTGGGAAGCGCAGCAGCCGATGGATCGCGACTGGAGCATTTTTTGTCATGTGTTCGATGTGGACCTGGGGCTGCCGGTGGCCACGCGCGACCGTTTTCCGGGGCAAGGACTGCTGTCCACGCGGCACATGCCGGCCGGTCTGCGCTGGGCCGACCGTTATGTGGTATATTTGCCGCAGACGGCCTATGCGCCGGCCCGGGCTGTGTGGGAGGTGGGGTTGTATGACCGGCTCACCGGCGAGCGGCCGCCGATTTTGATCGAGGCCGGCGAGGGCGTCGAGGTGGTGGAGAATGGGCTGCGTTTTCAACCGCTGCGCATCGAGCCGCGCCCCGGCGATATGCCCAACTCTACCTGGATTAACCTGGAGGACAAACTGGCCCTGATCGGCTGGGAAATAGATCGGCGGGTGGCCGGGCCGGGCGAGTCGTTGACCCTGACCCTGCATTGGGAATGTTTACAGGCCATGTCGGCTAGCTATACTGTGTCGGCGCAGGTGTTGGCCGCCGACCGCTCCAAAGTGGCCCAATGGGATAGCTGGCCGGGCGATTTGGATACCCGCACCTGGCAGCCGGGACAACGGGTAATAGATCGCCGCCGGCTCACTCTGTCGGCCGATGCGCCGCCGGGTGGCTATGACCTGGTGTTGATGCTGTACGATGGTCAAACGCTTAAAAGGATGCGCCTCATTCACCCTGATGGGCGGGTGCTGCCCGAAGATTTTCATCGGCTGGGGGTGTTGCGGGTGACAGCAGTTGGCGCAACGTTGCCTCGTCAATGACCGGCACGCCCAGTTGTTGGGCTTTGGTCAACTTGGAGCCGGCCTTGTCTCCGCAAACCAGATAATCGGTCTTTTTGGAGACCGACTCGCTCACATGGCCGCCGTGCTGCTGGATCAGCGCGGCGGCCTCTTCGCGGCTGAGGGTGGGCAGCGTGCCGGTGATGACCAGGGTTTTGCCTTGCAGGGGCAGGCTTTGTGCGGTGACGATAGGGCGGTCGGCTTCGATCATGCGCACGCCGGCCCGGCCCAGTTTGGCGACCAGTTGGGCGTTTTGCGGGTTGGCGAACCATTGGGCAATGTCGTGGGCGGTGCGTGGCCCCAGCGTATAGATGCGTTGAATGTCCTCCTCATCGGCGGCGGCCAGGGCCGCTAGCGAGCCGTAATGTGCCGCCAAAAGCTGCGCTACCGCCGTACCGACGCCGCGTATGCCCAGGGCGGTCAAAACCCGGCTCAAGGGCTGTTCTTGGGAGGCCTGAATGGCCTCGATCAGGTTGCGCGCTTTTTTCTCGGCAAAGCCCTCCAGTTGCAGCAATTGTTCCTGGGTGAGGGTGTACAGGTCGGCCACATCGCCCACTAGCCCCGCGGCGACCAACTGTTCGACAATTTTTGTCCCCAAACCGACAATGTCCATCGCTCCACGTGAGACCCAATACTCGATGCGGCGCACCAATTGCGCCGGGCAAGCCGGGTTGTCGCAATAGAGGGCCACCTGTTCCTGGTCGCGCGTCACCGCGCTGCTGCACGAGGGGCAGCAGGCGGGCAGGGTGATGGGTTTTTCGCTGCCATTGCGCAGCTCGACCACCGGCCCGATCACATAGGGGATCACGTCGCCGGCGCGTTTGATGCGCACCATGTCGCCGATGCGGATGTCTTTGCGGGCAATGTCGTCGAAATTGTGCAGAGTGGCATTTTGCACGGTCACGCCGCCCAACTCGACCGGCTCTAGCACGGCGGCAGGGGCCAGCGCACCGGTGCGCCCCACGTTGATTTTCACGTCGAGCAGGCGGGTGGTAGCTTCGCGGGCCGGAAACTTCCAGGCCAGCGCGCCGCGTGGGTCTTTGCCCACCACGCCCAAACTCTCGCGCACGGCATGATCGTCTATTTTGATCACCACACCGTCGGCCTCATAGTTGAGCGCGTCGCGCCGCTCCATCCATTCGTTACAGTATCCGATCACATCCTCGATGGTCGTAAATCGCTCTATATCATTGCTGACTGGAAAGCCCATTTGTCGCAGATTGGCCAGCGATTCCCATTGGGTGGACGGGGTGGGGCCGTCGGCGTCTACAATGGCATAGCAGAACACAGCCAGCGGCCTTTGGGTGGTAATGCGCGGATCGAGTTGCCGCAGCGAGCCGGCTGCGGCGTTGCGGGGGTTGGCAAAGGGCTTGTCGCCGGCCTGCTCCAGTCGGGCGTTGAACGTTTCAAACTGGTCCAACGGCATATAGGCTTCGCCGCGCACCACCAGGCGCGACGGCGCGGCCGGCGCAGCAGGGTCAAGCGGGATGTGCAGCGGGATGGCCGGGATGGTGCGCAGGTTGGCGGTAATGTCTTCGCCGGTTTCGCCGTCGCCGCGAGTGGCCCCGCGCGTCAGCAGGCCGTTTTCATAGTGCAGCACCACTGTCAGGCCGTCGAATTTTGGCTCGACGGTGAACGCCAGGTCGGCCACGGTCAGGTTGTCGGGCAAGAGTTTGGCGATGCGCTCTATCCAGGCTTCTACTTCGGTGGCGTTGAGGGCGCTGGCCAGGCTGAGGATGGGGCGAGGATGTGTCACCTTGTCAAAGCCGGACATCGGCGCGCCACCCACCCGTTGCGTGGGCGAGTCGGGGGTGATCCATTCGGGGTGTGCGGCTTCGAGGGCGCGCAGATCGCGCAGCAGCCGATCATATTCGGCATCGCTGATGAGCGGATCATCCAGGACATGGTAGCGGTAATTGTGATAATGAATTTGCCGGCGCAGTTCGAGCAGTTGGGCATGTTCGTCAGACATGGTATCCTTCCTTTTCGGGATGTCCGATCCGAAAATGGCTATTTTGAAGATCGCCGTCAGGTAGGGGTAGGGCTTGCCCCTACCCTGCCTGAGCGAGCGCAGGACTCGCCCCTACCCTGCCTGGGCGAACGCAGGGCTTGCCCCTACCCTGCCTGGGCGAGCGCAGGACTCGCCCCTACCTGCGATTACGCCTGAAAACTGCTATATCAGCAGCCACACCCCCACGGCCAGCGCCGCGCCGGCGAGCGAACTGAGCCAGTTGACCAGGTCGTTGTTCATCCACACCCAGCCTCGCTGATGGATGTTGGGTGAGCCGTCGGGGTCAATGCGCTTTTCGGTTTCTTTGCAGCGGTTTGGCGAATAATAGATGGCCTGGACGGTGGCTCCCAGCAGGCTGTCGAACAGCGAGCCGCCCAGCCCGCCGACGATGGTCGGCAGCAAAAACTGTACCCCATCGCTCCAGCGGCCTGCCCCGCTGATCCACCCTTCCAGGCCGCGCCCGATCAGCACCACCAGGCCGATCAGCAGGGCGCCGCCCAGCGAGGCCAGGGTGCCAGGCAGGGAAATCCCACCGGATGTGCCAGGCTCGACGATTTGGGTGGGTCGGGTGATCAGGCGCGGCGGGCGGCGAGCCAGCACGCCCAGTTCGGTGGCCCAGGTGTCGGCGTTGACGGCGGCCATTGCGCCGGCAAACGCCGCCAGCAGGGCCGGATGCGGCCACAGCGCAAAGGCCAGGGCCATCAGCGCGCCCGCGCTGCCGTTCGCCATCGTCTGCGCCCAGTCGCGCTGATGGCCCTTGGCAAATTTTTCGGCGACAGATTCTTTGATCCGCGCTTTATAGTGCGAGAGCAGGCTGGACGACACAAAAAAGGCGATCAACGCTGCTCCCCATGTCCAGCCGCCCAGCCCCAAGATCAGCGTGCCGATGATCACCGCGCCGATCACTCCACTCAGGTCGAGCGAGCCGCGCCGCCAGGCTACCCAGCCGATCAAACCGCTGATGAGCAACCCCCACACAATTTGGATGAACATCAATCAACCTGCCAATCCATTATAGAGCAGCCATACCGTCAGGCCGGAAAGCAGCGGCACGCTGAGGTTGTCGGTGCCAGCCGGTGACAGCGCTTCGGCGGCGGTGGCCACTGCCGCGCCGACCAGGGCGATCAGGGCGGCTGCGCCGCCAGAGAGCGGCGGGCTGAACGGGCTGAGCGGCGAGCCGGGCAGCCAGAGCAGAGTCAGCCAGATGCCGATCAGGCTGCACACGGCCATCGCTGCGGTGCCTTCCCACGAACGAGGGTGCTTGAAGGTGGTAAACCAGTGTCGCCCCCAGCGCTGCCCCACCAGGCTGGCCGCGGCGTCGCCCAGGGTCATGGCCATCACCCCGGCGGCGGCGGCCGGGGCGCGATCTGGCTCGCCGCCGGTGCGCCATAGCCAGGCAAACAAGAGGGTGATCGAAATGGCAAAATACACCGTGCCGGGCGTAGATTCGGCGGTGTCCATCGCTTTGAATACCTGCCAGCGATAAAAGATGAAATTCAGCACGATGAACGTGCCAAACGGAATGATGCCGTAATACCAGTGATCGAACAGGGCCAGAATGCCCCAGATCCACAACCCGGCGCCAATGTGGACGATTTTGCGGGTGAACGACTGCGGCCAGCGCAGCCATTTGCCGATGGCTTCGGTGACGCCCAGCAGCCCAAAAGCATACAGATACGACACGATCAGGCCAATGATGTCTCGCTGTGACATTTGCTTTTGCTCCTTTGACGCTGGCTGTCAGGCGCGGCAGCCATACACGTTGATGGCGGACAGGGCCGGGCCGGCGGCGGCCTGGGTGATGCGCAGGCGCAGCTGCGTGGTAATGATGTGGGGGCAGCGGATCAATCGCCGCGCCCCGACACTGGTTCCGCTGCCGATCTGTTGCCATTGGCCTTCCTGCCAGGCGTCCAGGGCAAAAGCCTCGACGCGCTGTCCCAGTGGCAGATATTCACGCAGACCGACGATGTTTGGAGAGATGGGATATTCAAATTCTAACACGAGTTCCGGGTTGAGTTGATCGTCGCCGGCGTACCAGAATGTGTCAGCCAGGCCGTCAGTCAGGCGATCAGGGGCAAAATCGGGCGCGCTGTGAGCCGGCAAACTGCTCACTGTCGCCTCGCGAGCCAGGTCTAGTGCAAAGGCCTGGTCGAGCAGGCGGCGAAATCCTTGCAAGGCGGCCACATCGTTGGGGTGGATGCGTCCGCGCCGGTCGGGTGGCAGATTCAGCAGCAGCGAGGCCCCACGTCCCACCGATTGCATGTACAGGTCGAACAGGTTTTCGGGCGAGCGCACCTGCTCATCCTCGGCGGCATGATAAAACCAGCCGGGCCGGATGGACACATCGCACTCGGCCGGCACCCAGGCTGCGCCGGGGCGGTCGCCGCGGTTGAGGCGGGCGGTGTCGGCGCAACCCGGCACAAAATCCTGGCGGTTCAGGGTGGCCCAGCAGGTCTCGCCGGCAATGCCCTTTTCGTTGCCTACCCAACGCACGTCGGGGCCGGCGTCGCTAAACATACAGGCCTGCGGCTGAATGTCTCGCACAATCTGCCAGGTGTGCTGCCAGTCGTAATAGGTGACCGGATCGATCTCGCGTCGTTCGCGACGCCCGCCGTAAAAGCCATCGCCGCCGTTGGCGCCGTCAAACCACACCTCAAACAGCGGCCCATAGTTCTCCAACAGCTCGCGGAGTTGATGGCGATAATAGATCAGGTAGGTCGGGCGACCATATTCGGGATGATGACGATCCCAGGGAGATAAATAGACGCCAAAACGCAGGCCGTTGCGCCGGCAGGCCTCTGACACCTCGCGCACTACATCGCCTTGCCCCTGTCGCCATGGGCTGTGCTGCACCGAGTGATCGGTATAGCGCGAGGGCCACAGGCAAAATCCGTCGTGATGCTTGGCCGTGAGGATCAACCCCTTCATCCCGGCGGCCCGTGCCGTCTCGGCGATTTGATCGGCGTCCCAGTCGGTGGGGTTGAATACCGATGGGGCTTCGTCGCCGTAACCCCATTCCCGGTCGGTAAAGGTGTTGACGGTAAAATGAAGAAATCCATAAAATTCCATCTTGTGCCATTCAATCTGCCGTTCGCTCGGCACGGGGCCATACGGAATCACGTGGAGCCTCCTTTGTGCGCCTGATAAGAAACAAGGGCGTTGGCCTGTCGCAGCAACACCCTTGCCGTTTGCTTTTGAATGATCCCGAGTTAGCACGAATCCAGCGCGCGGCGAAAGCGGCGGATCACTTCTTCCAGGATATTGATCGCCATCTCGGCGTCGTTGCTGAGCAGCGGCATAAAGTCCCAGCGGGTGATGGCCAGACAATCGGTCGGTTTGGTGGCGACCACCGAAGCAGTGCGGGCACCGCCGTCAATCAAAGCCAGTTCGCCAAAAAAGTCGCCGGGACCCAGTTCATTGACCACCGTTTTGCTTTCTGTCCCTTCGTAAATTACCTCGGCCGCGCCTGTTTCCAGCACAAACAGGCCTACGCCGCCCTGTCCCTGTGCCACAATGACTTCGTCTGGCGCAAATGTCCTTTCAGAGGCCAGGCGGGCCAGGCTTTCCAACTGTCGCCGTTTGAGGTTTTGAAACAGAGGCACCTGAGACAAAAATTTGACTGCCCTTTCCACGTCTGCCATTTTTTACTCCTTTGATGGGGTAGGCTGGCCTCTCGGCCTAGCCGGATGATTGCGCAAGGCTATTCTAGCGCAGGCATGCCAGTCTGTCAAATGGTTAAGTGAGCCGGCGGGTTGAGTCGGCGGGTTGAGCCTGTCGAAACCATCAGGCCTCAGAGATCTTGGATCATTTGCACGATCTGCATGTTGGCGATAAAATCTTGCAGTTGAATCCTTTTAGCTCTGGTTTCGTTATATGAATAGATCGATCATTTGAGGAGCAAGGTGTCCGAGACCGACGATGCAGATTTGGTGCGACGTGCCCAGGCCGGCGAGTCTGATGCGGTGGGTGAACTGTATGATCGCCATCATATACGCATTTTTCGTTATCTGATGGTCTTGGTGCGCGACAGGCACCTGGCCGAAGATATGACCGGCGAAGTGTTTGCGCGCATGGTGTCCAGGCTGGCTACGTTTCGTCTGATCGGCGTGCCTTTTCAGGCCTGGCTTTATCGCATTGCTCATAACCTGGCAATGGATCATCTGCGTCGGCCGCAGCAGATGGCTGTCTTGCCCGATCAAGAGATAGAGAGCCTGCCATCCTCGCCGGCTGCCGATGGGTTAGCCGTCTGGTATGAGCGACAGCAGTCTATGGCCCGAATTCGCGCCGCTCTGGATGCCCTGGATGAAATGCAGCAGCAGGTGATCATTTTGAGATTTGTGGCCGGACTTTCGCTGCAAGAGACGGCCAGGGCGTTGGGTAAAAGCGTGCCGGCCATCAAGTCTATCCAGCATCGTGGGCTGACTGCCTTGCGTCGTGCATTGGAGCAAGAAACGTGACTACCCGATCTGAAAATCTGTTGCAAACGAAACTGGAGCAATGGGCCGAGGGGCGATCTCTGTCGGATTGTCAGGCAGAATTGCCGCCGGCAGAGGCGGATCTGCTGGCATTGGCTGCCCAACTCGGTCAAATGGCCCAAGACCCCGATCCACAGGTCTGTGCCGTTCAGCGGGCCAGGTTGATTCGACTGGCCAGAAAGGAATTCGACATGCAAATCCCATCTCGTACGTCACAACGATATCTGCCACGTTGGCTTGGGCCGACGGTAGCCGTTGCCGCCGGCGTCACGCTCTTGTTTATGTGTGTGGTGTTGGTGTTGGTTTTGGGACTGGGCGGGCTCGGCCTGTGGTATGCGAACCGAACCCATTCGCCGCAGGTTGCCCAACATGCTACCGTCTGGCCGACCTCGACGGCTGTGTCTGTGTCGGTCACGCCTCGTCCTGGTGCGTTGACCACGGCGACGCCGAGCCCGGCTGGCCCAACCCCTTCCGGCTCAGTGGCGGTGGTGCCGGCATCCGCGCCGCCTCTTCAGGTTCCCGATGCTTTGAGCGCGGTCTTGGGTCATGTTCGCGGGTTGGTGCAGGTGCAGGATGCCGATGGAAATTGGGTGGATGTGCCGGCGGCCGGGCAGGTCATTCAGGCTGGCGCGCGCATCCGCACAGCGGCTCTTTCCGGCGTTGAGCTGATTTTTTATGATGGCAGCGTCGCCTCGCTGGATGCCGACAGTGAGTTATCTGTTGATCAACTCGATGCGCGAACCGATGGCCCTCGTGTGGTGGTGTTGACTCTATATCAAGGCGATACCTCTCATGAGGTGGTTCCCTCTCAGGTGGCCGGCTCTAGCTATCTGGTCCATACGCCATCGGGCAGCGGCGCAGCCCAGGGCACTGTCTTTCAGGTGCGCGTGCGTCCTCGCCAGGTCTGGTTCAGCGTAGACCAGGGTGTGGTGTCGGTCACACACCTTCAGGTGACGGTCATTGTGATCGCCGGGCAGATCACTACCGTTGCCCCCGATGCGCCGCCGACCCAGCCGAGCATGCGCATTTCGGGACAGGGGCGGGTTGAGCAGACCGGTTCGACCTGGATCATTGTCGGGCAGAGCTTTCAGCTCACCGATCATACCATCCTGATCGGCAATCCTGGGCCGGGCGATTGGGTGCAGGTAGAGGGGCATTTGTTGGCCGATCAGACTCGTGTGGCCGATGTCATTGCGCTGATTTCCAGCGCGGCGACAGAGCGTTTTACCATCCAGGGCGAGGTGCAAACCATCAGTCCACAGGTCTGGGTGGTGGCCGGGCAGACTATCAGCATTTCTGCCGAAACCTGGATCGGCGGCGGCATTGTGGTCGGCGATCAGGTGTTGGTGCAGGGAGAGATTGTCGAACATGGCGGTTTGGCAGCCAGGCAAATCACCCGGCTGCAATCGGGCGCGAACTTGCCCTTTGAGTTCACCGGTGTGGTGCAAGAGATGGGCGAATCGGTCTGGGTGATTTCGAACATTTCCATCACGGTCAATGCTCAGACCGTGATCGCTGCCGGTCTCAACGGCGGCGACCTGGTGCGGGTGCAAGGGGCCATTCAAGATGATGGGGCGTGGCTGGCGGCTCAAATTCAGCGCGCCCAAGATCGCCGTTATTTCGAGTTTGGCGGTGTCGTGCAATCTATGGAACCCTGGATCGTGTCGGGTATCGCCTTGACTACGACGGGGTGGACCGAGATCGCTTCCGGCATCGAGGTTGGCAGTCAGGTGCAGGTTCAAGGGTACATTCTCGCCGATGGCTCTTGGCTGGCCGAAGAGATTCGCCTGGTGCAGCCTCCTTTGCCTTGGGCCGACATTGTTTTTGTGGGACGGGTGAGCCATATCGAGCCGTGGATCATTGGCGGCATTTCTCTGACGGTCAACAGCCAGACCGAGATCCAGGGGCATGTTCGTTTGGGCGTGCGCGCCCGCGTGCATGTCACTCTGCTCAGTGACGGAACATGGCTGGCGCGACGGATCAAGGCCATCGGCATGGCGCGGGGACAGGGGTGTTTGAATTGGGGAGGCATTGTCGCTGCCGTGACCGCCGGGCAGGTTCGTCTACGCGATGGGCAGGTGGTTTTGCTGCCCGGCCTGGTCGTGCAGGGTCAGGTGGTGGTTCACAGCGTCGTCTTGATCTATGGCTGTGTGGATGAAAACGGTCAGATTGTCTTGCTCCAGTTGATTGTCATCGGCCTGGCCGATCCTGCTGTGGTGCCAATACCTGCCGTTCAGCCGACTGCGCTGCCGCAGCCGGAGGGAGATGTGGTGATTTGCCACAAGCCGGGCCAGTCTCAGCAGACCATGACCGTCTCACGCAGCGCGTTGCAGGCGCATCTGGATCATGGGGATACCTTGGGTCCCTGCCCGGATCGCAACGACAAGGGCGGCGAAAAAGACAAAAATTAAGGATCGCTGAAAGGGGAGCAGATTTGATGTTATTACCCGTTATCCAGACCTGGGCTGAGTGGGGGGCTGTGTTTACCCGGGTTGACGTTTGGACGCCGGCCGTGCAGGCCATCTGTCGGCGAGAAAAACTGCCTTGCCAGCAGATCGAGGCCGGCTATCCCGGTACCAATGCCGTTTTTATCGTTGATCGTCGTTATGTGGTCAAAATTTACGCCCCTTTTTGTCACGGCGATTTTGACCTGGAGCGAGTGTTGTACCCGGCCATCGCCCAGTGTACCCACATCCCCACGCCCCGCCTGCTGACGCAAGGGGTGCTGAGCGATGAGGTGGACTGGCCCTATATCATCATCAGTTGGCTGCCCGGCCGGCCCATCCGCGAGGTGCGACAGCACATCTCGCCGCGCCGCCAGGCAGGGTTGGCCCACTCGCTGGGCGAAATGATCGCCGAATTGCACGCCGTGCCGTTGGAACAGATCAAGGGATCGGGGCTGCAAGAGCAAAACTGGGCCACCTGGGTTCAGAAGCGATTCGCTCGCTGCGTCGAGGATATTCGGCGAGAAGGCATCTTGCCGGAGAGCGTGTTGGCCGAAATCCCTGCCGCGCTGGCCCAGGTTTCGACCGATGGCGAGCCGCTGATGCTGCTAAACGGTGACTTGACCGAGGATCATCTTTTGCTGGAGGAACAAGAGGGCGGATGGCGCATTTCGGGGCTGATTGATCTGGGCGACGCCTTGATCGGCTGCCGTGCTTACGAGTGGACGGCTCTGTGGTTTGGCGCATTGAATATGAACCAGGATTGTTTCCGGTCGTTTATGCAGGGTTACGATCCAGCCATCGCATTGGATGAGGCTTTTTTCCAACAGGCCATGGGCTGGACGCTGCTGCACGAGTTTGCTGCCGGCATCTTGTCTACTGCGTTAGGGCAGTTGAGGCAGCCCGACATTCGCAGCCTGTCCGACCTGCGGCGGGTCTTGTGGCCGTCTCCCGTCTGTTGAAAATCGCTAATGATTCGGATAGTGTGGAAGCGAGATAGCCGATCTGTGTGGCGCGCCGTGTCAGCTCAGGGGTTTTTCAAATGGGCCGGATTGAAACAATAGCCGATGCCCCAGCCGGTATGAATGTATTGAGGGTTTTGCGGGTCAGCTTCTAGCTTTTTGCGCAGACAGCCTATGTACAGAGATACCCCTGACGTGTTGGTCGTATGCCCCCCCCATACCTCTTGAGAGAGCTGTTGCGCCGAGACCCAATAGCCCATTTGCCGTACCAGGCAATCCAGCACGCGAAACTCGGTTGGGGTGAGGTGGATTGATTGTCCCTGGCGAGAAACACAGCGGTGTTCCAGGTCAATGCACAGCACGCCGTCATCAAACAGGCAGGTTTGGTCCTGGCGCGGCAAAGCACGATTCAAGATGGCGTTGATGCGCAGCACCAACTCTTTAAAGCTAAACGGTTTGACGATATAATCATCTACGCCGATTTGCAGGCCCCGGATCACAAAATCTTCTTTGTTGAGGGCGGTCAACATCACAATGGGGACGTTGGACAATTTGCGCAGCCGCTCGCACACCGTCCATCCGTCCATGCCGGGCATCATCACATCCAAGACGATCAGGTCGGGCTCCAGGCGAAAGGCCATATTCAGGCCGTCTCGACCGTTGGCAGCCCAAAAAACTTGAAACCCGTTGGCCCGCAGACCTTGCACGATCAGCTCGGCCAGTTGTCGATCATCATCGATCAGCAACAATCTCCTTGTCACTGCCATGCTTCCCATCCTCAGTGCGCGCTGACCATCTCGATGCCGGATTGACGCAGGGCATCTTGAACAATGCTCAATATCGTGTGTTCGATTTCATCCAGCCGGACCGGGCTGCGTGCCTCGCAACGCAGGGTGATGGCCGGTTGGGTGTTGGAGCAACGCACCAGGCTCCAGCCGTCGCCCCAGTGCGCTTTGACCCCGTCCATCTGCTCCATCGGCAGGCCGCGTTCGACAAACCAACTGCGCAGTCGGTCTATGACCTCGCTCTTTTGTTCGTCCGGGCAGGCAAAGCGGTATTCCGGAGACAGGTGATATTGGGGCAGTTCGGCCAATAGCGATGAAAAAGGGCGTTCGGTCTGCGATAGCAGCGCCAGCATTTTGGCCGTCGCCAGCAGTGCATCGTCGAATTGAAAGCCCGGCTCGGCGAAAAAGATGTGTCCAGCGGCCTCGCCGCCCAGTACGGCTCTGGCTTTGCGCATGCGTTGATGCACAAAGGCATATCCCACCGGGCAGGCGATGGCCTCTCCGCCGGCCGCCTCGACCACCTCGGCTACCGCTTGTGTGCAAGACAGTTCATAAATCACCTTGCCTTGCGGGTGTTGTTTCAGCGATGGAACGGCCAGCAGAGCCAGCAGTTGATCGCCAAACACCACCCGCCCGCCATCGTCCACCATCGCCAGGCGGTCAGCGTCGCCATCATAGGCCAGACCGGCATCGGCGCGTTCTTCCAACACCCGGTTGATCAGGGCGTCGAGCGCGCCGGGCGCGGTGGGGTCGGGGGCGCGGTGCGGAAAGCGGCCATCTGGCTCGCAATACAGGCCGATTGGCCGGCAGCCCAGCCGCTCGATCAGTTCTGGCGCAATGGGACCGGCGGCGCCGCTGCCGGCATCCACCACCACCCGCAAGGGCCGGGCCATTTGCACGCAACGGCAAATGGCCTCCAGGTAGACCGGGCGTGGATCAACCTGTGCTACCTGCCCCTGTCCCTGTCGAAAATCTCCCTGCACGGCGGCCTCATAGATGCGTCGCAGTTCGTCGCCGCCCAGCGAATGGTCGGTGCGAATTTTCAGGCCGTTGTATGCCGGTGGGTTGTGGCTGGCCGTGACCATCAAGCCCGCCTGGGCCTGATAGTGGTCGGTGGCAAAGTTGAGCATTGGCGTGGGGCATGCGCCAATGTCCAGCACCGACATGCCGGTGTCCAGCAATCCGGCGATCAAGGCCTGGGCCAGCGCAGGCGAGCTGAGCCGATGGTCGCGTCCGACCACCGCCTGCTCCGCGCCCAGAATCGTCCCCACTGCCCGGCCGATCTGTCTCATGTCGTGGTCGGTCAAAGACTGGCCGACTATGCCGCGAATACTGTATGCGCGAAAAATTTTGGCGTCCATTGATCGTCCTCCAGGGTCAAAAATCAATGTCGGGCAAATAGCGCACCAACTCGCGTTTGACTTCGGCCTTGATCGCTGCCAGTTGCCTGGCCGTGCGCGCCTCAAAGCGCAGGGAGAGGCGCGGCTGGGTGTTCGAGGCGCGGATCAAGGCCCAGGATGTTTCGTCAAAATAGATGCGCGCTCCGTCAATGTCAATGACCCGATATTTGTCCATAAAGGCCTGACGCAGCTTGTCTACCACCTCGAATTTGCGGAAATCGGGGCAGGGCAGGCGCAGTTCGGGCGAGCTGATGTATTCGGGCAGGCCGGACCAGGTCTCGTCGAGCATGGCGCTGAGCGGCTTGTCGGATGCGGCAATGTACTCCAGCAGCCGCGCCGCCGCAAAAATGGCGTCGTCATAGTCAATCGGCGGGTCGTTGAAAAAGACATGGCCGCTCAATTCGCCGCCCAACACGGCACGCTCCTGGCGCATGCGCGGCAAAATGGCCGTGTTGCCGCAGCGTGACATGATCGGCACGCCGCCGAATTTGGTCACGCCGTCGAACAAGGCCTCGGAACAGCGTACCTCAAACACCACTTTGGCCGGGCCGGAGCGCAGGGCTTCACGGACATACAGCAGCAGGTAGCGGTCGGGCGGCACAATCTCGCCGCGCTCGTCCACAATGCCGATGCGGTCCCCGTCGCCGTCAAAGGCAATGCCCACATCGGCCTGTGTCTGGCGCACCCGTTCCACCAGATCGGCCAGGTTTTCGGCCTCGGCCGGGTCGGGTGGGTGATTGGGAAAGGTGCCATCGGGTTCGCAGTATAGGCCGATCACCTCACAGCCCAGATTTTGGATGACTTCCAATGCCAGGGGACCGTTGACGCCGTTGCCGGCGTCAATGACTACTTTGAGTGGGCGGGCCAGGCGCACCTTTTGAGCCAGGCAGTGTCGGTAGGGGGTGATCACATCGGCGGTGGTGATGTGCCCTTTGCCAGAGATAAAGGCGCGATGGGCGATCAGCCGTTCGACATGCTGCAAGTCGTCTCCGGCCAGTGGGTCGGGCCCCACCTGGAGTTTGAGGCCGTTAAACTCGGCCGGGTTGTGGCTGGCCGTCACCTGCACCGCGCCGTCTACAAACAACAGGTTGGTCGAGAATGACACCAGCGGCGTGGGCACCTGTCCCAGATCGATCACCTCACAGCCCGAAGCTACCAACCCTTTGATCGTGGCCTCGTGGAACGACTTGGACGTGTCGCGGGCGTCATAGCCGATGGACACGCGCCGGCGGCCGGTGCGCCGCTGCACATAGGTGCCAAAGGCGCGCCCCATCACCTCCATCGCTCCGGCGGTCAGGTCTACGCCGACCACGCCGCGCACGTCGTATTCGCGAAAGATCGAGCGGCTGACCGCCAACTGCCGTTGCAGGGCATAATCTTGCAGCAAGGACAAAATCTCGGCCGACAGGCGGGCCGGGTCGTGGCGCACCATCACCTTGCGTTCGCCGCTGCGTTCGTCGGCCTCCAAACGCTCTTCGATCAAGTGCCGCTCGACCAGGATGGCTCCCTCGACCATCGTTAACTGCTGCGGAGTGCGCTCAAAAAGCACCACCTGCGAGTCGTCGGCAACCACCCATTCCGGCTCGACCAGGCGAGCGTCTTGCCGTTGATAACGCTCCAACACCTCCTGGCTGATGCCGTCGCCGCGGTGTGCCAGCACATAATCCAGCCTGAAACCGCAGTGTGTCTGGATGGCGCGCACATGGTCGGCCACCGAATAGCCGTCGGTCTGATGGGGTTGGGTCATCAAGTTGCATACAAATATCTTGCGAGCGTTGCTTTTTCGTATCGTCTCGTTGATTTCTTTGATCAACAGGGTGGGGATCAAATTGGTGAACAGCGAGCCGGGGCCGATGACAATCGAGTCGGCTTCTTCCAGTGCCTTGATCACCTGTGGCGTAACCCGAAAATCGGTGGATGGCTTGTCGGACGATTCGGAGGCGAGAAACACGCGACGGATTGGCGAGTCCTGGCCTGGCAGGTTTTTGCCCTGGGCAATGGCAACCTCGCCTTTGAGAATGTCACCGCTTTGCAACTCGGCGCACACCTGTACGGTGTCCAGTGTAGGGATCAGCACTTCATCGGCGGTGGCGCCAATGTCGGCATGGAGGCGGGCAAAAGAAGCCCCGGCGTTGGCCGGCGGGACAATGCCCACCACGTCCCACGGGGCTTGATTGCGCATGCGCAACAAGATGTTCAGACCGCTGGTGCCGGCCAGGATCACCACCTTGGGCCGCTTGACCGGGGCATAATGGCGATAGAGCGCATCCAGGACTTTTTCTTCGCGGGCGCGGAGCGGCTGCACCAACCTTTCGCCTAATTTGACAAATGACAGGATCACCATACCGATGCCCAGAGAGCCAAAAAAAAGAGCGCGTAGCGTGCGGGGGATAAATTGCAACGTTAAATAATAAAAAAAGCGTGGTACTTCGGTAGTGCGGTATAATTGAACTTGCAGATAGGCGGCGCCCAAAGCTAGAAACACGATGCCCAATAACAGCAGTAGCAGCCAGCGTTTGATGCGCAGGCCGGGCATCAACAAGGCCCACAATTTGTTCATTCCTCCTCCTCCTTCTGACCCGATCCGGATTTTTGGTTGAGCTGGCAGGTTGAGCCTGTCGAAACCCTGCCGAAACCTTAACGTCTACTCACAGCGAACTGTCAGGCTCAACAGGTATGAAAAATGGCCCAGAAGACTCGACTTCAGGGCCATTTGATGGTTGCGACTTGGACATATCATGCCAGAGACTGTGATCTGGAACTGGGGCGGCAGGATTCGAACCTGCGAATAATGGCTCCAAAGGCCACTGCCTTTCCGCTTGGCGACGCCCCAACAACAAACGGCATTTTACCACATTCTGTCTTTTATGGCAAACGCAGATCAACTCATTCACCGGTTGAACAGGTAGGAGGCCGCTGAAACAAGTGTTTGACCGTCGAGACGCAGAGAATATAAATAGCCTTAAAATCTCCTTGATTATTGTCATTCTGTATCATCCCAATATTTGAGATGAGACGTCATTCTCGGTGTTCTCTTTGAAAATAGTTTTTTCGGGTGTCTCCTTGGGCTGTTCTTTAGCCGCCTGCTGTTCTTTAGCCGCCTGGACAGATTGTGCTATAATAACAAGCTATCATACCCTGAAAAATATCTTTTGTCGTCATTCGAAAGGTTCATCACCTATGCCCAAACTGCTGCCCGATACCGCTCTGCGACTGCCCCAAGGCCACCTGTCTATTGGCGGCTGTGATGTGGTGGAACTGGCCGATCGTTATGGCACGCCGTTGTATATTTATGACCAAGAAACGCTGCATCATGCTGCTTCAGGTTATGTGGATGCCTTGCGAGCGCATTATCCGGCTGCCGGTTCGGTGGTCTATGCTTCCAAGGCCTACATGTGTACGGCCATTGCCCGGCTGTGGGCGGCCGAGGGACTGGGCATGGATGTGATCGGGCCGGGCGAACTGGCGGCAGCGCAACGGGCCGGCTTTCCGCCAGAACACATCCATTTGCAGGGCAACAACAAGCCGCCGGACATGATCGCTCAGGCCATTGCCGCCGGCGTGGGGCGGATTGTCCTAGATGGCTGGCAGGATTTTGAGGCCATCGAGCGGCTGTCGCCGGCGGCGTTATCGCTGCCGCCCGTGTCGGTGTGGCTGCGCGTGGCGCCGGGCATTGATGCGCACACCCACGACTATCGCAAAACCGGCATGGTGGATAGCAAGTTTGGTTTTCCCATCGCTACCGGCGACGCTATGCTGGCTATCGAGCGCGCCTTGCACAGCCCTGTTTTGCGTCTGTGTGGCCTGCATGCCCATATCGGCTCGCAGATTTTCGAGGTCGAGCCGTTTGTGGCCTGCGCCGAACGGCTGCTCGATCTGGCTGCCGAGGCGCGCGATCGTTGGGGCTGGGTGTCACAAGAACTTGATCCCGGTGGAGGGTGGGGGGTGCCGTATACTGCCGATCAGCCCGACCTGCCGCCGGATGTTTTGGTCAAACCACTCTGCCGGGCAGTGGTGGATCGCTGCCGGGCGCACGGGCTGCCTTTGCCGCACCTGTTCATCGAGCCGGGCCGCTCATTGGTGGCGCGAGCCGGCGTGGCCGTGTACACGGTAGGCGGGCGCAAGGTCATTCCCAATGTGCGCACCTATGTCGCCCTCGACGGCGGCCTGCCCGACAATCCCCGCCCGGCTCTCTATGGGGCGCAGTATGCGCCAGTGTGCGCCAATCGCGTCGAGGGCGAACCCGAAACGGTGACACTGTGCGGGCCGTGCTGCGAGTCGGGCGATGTGCTGGCGCGCGATGTGTCGCTGCCTGCTGTGCAGCCCGGCGATCTGATCGCTGTTCCGGTTTCGGGGGCGTATCAGTTGGCCATGTCGTCGAATTACAATGGCCTGCTCCGTCCGGCGGTGCTGCTGGTCGCCGACGGATGGGCGCAACTCATCCAGCGGCGCGAAACTGTGCAGGATTTGCTGCAACGCGATGTGATCGAGAACATTTTCTGAACCGGCTTTTGCCACAAGGAGGTGGGCGATGTTTCGGAGCTTGAGAGCGATATGGGGACTGGCTTGTTCAGCCTGTGCCGGTGTTGTGGCTGTGATCGGCCTGTTGGGGTTGTTCCGCATGTCCTCCTGGGCCGAGGCCGCGCCGGTGCAAATGAACCTGTCTGGTCAGAGTGTGGTGTTGTGGCTGCAAGAACCTGCTCCGATGAACTGGCAGGGCGATTGGGTTGGCGCGATCGAGATTCGTCGGGTGGGTTGGCAGACGAAAAGCGACCAGGCGCAAGAAAAATTGGCCGCGCTCCAGTCACAGGGGCAAATTGATGGCTTTGCCGTCTGGAGCCCGGTTTGTTTGATCATCACGGCCCCGCTGGGCCTGCCGACGCTCGTTGAGCGGTGGCCAGAAACGGCCCGCATCACCTCGCTGGATGCGGCTACGCCTGAGGCGATGGCGGCGTGGTGGTGGCATGGTTCGGACATGCCTGCACAGGCTCGCCGCGCTCAGGCCGTTGCTGCCAGCACGCTGACCCTGAGTTGGGGGCTGCACAATTCGATGATCAGCGGTCGCACCACCCAGCCCGACCCGGTGTATCTGAGTCTGATCGTCAACGGCAGCGTGTATCGCAGCGATACCGCTTATCCCATACCCGACGGGCTGGGACATTATCTGTTTGTGGGGGAGGTGTCTCAATACTGCGGCGGCAAAGAATATGGCTATGTCTATACCTGCCCTGTTCAGCCGGGCAGCGTTTTGCGGGCCGTTCAGGCCGGGCAGACCATCAGCGTCACCGCGCCGCCGCTCACCGTGCTAGCCGACCAACATACGGCCACCGTGTATGGACACACATTACCGTCAACGACGCTGGATATATTTTTGTATCGCCACAGTGCGCCGGGCATTTCGTTTCAGCAGGCCATCACATCTGTCGCCGATGGCGATTTTGCTTTGGATTGGAGCGGTTTGACCGACATGTCGCCGCGCGATTTTGGTTTTGCCTTTCTGACCGATGCCAGAGGGAATCGGGTTTATACCCGTTATAATGTGCCTTTTTTCCTTGTCGGCGTGGGCGCCGAGTATATGGAGGCGTGGCTGGTGCCCAATTCGCTTTTCACCATCACATTGTACAACGCGGAGCATATTCGTTCTGGCACGCGATACGGCCGCGCAGATTCTCAGGGCCAGGCTGTGATGGAATATGGCATTCCGCCGCAGGCCGGCTATGATCTGATAGTCGCTGCCGGAGGGCAGGTTTTCAGCCTGACTGTGCCGGCTTTGACGGCCTATTTTGACGAGGCGCAGCAAGGGATTTTCGGTCAGGCTTTGCCGGGGCAGCCGATACAGATCGAACTGTATCACCGCCGGGGCGATGGGTATAATCGGCACCGCCTGTCCATTTCTCCAGATGTTTGCCTGACTACGACAGCCTCGCCCGGCGGCGATTATGCGTTCACCGGTCCGGTTGGGCTGACCGGACAGAGCTATGGCCTGGTGAGTCTGACTAACGCGGATGGGTATCAGTTTTATCGCTATGTGGCCGAACCTTTTTTGCGGGTTCAGCTGGATGGTGACTCGGAGGTTGAGGGGCAGATCAATGCCAGCGGCCCGGCCACACTCACCGTTTGGAGCGACAGTCACATTCCACGCAGTATGGCTGATGTTCGACCGGGCCCCTATGGGTGGTTCAGACGCTCTTTGGGGTGGCAGTTGGCGGCCAACGACTGGATCACCGTCACGACCCAGGGCCAGCCAGAGGCAGGTCTGCACATTCCGCCGCTGACCGTGCAAACCGACATCGAACACGGGCTGATTTATGGGCAGACGCGGCCGCACGCCCGGCTGCGCATCGAGTTGTGGAGTAGCGGTCAGGCCGTGTCTGCTCAAGGCGGCCCGCTTCCGACCCCTACTCCGCCGCCCTTTACGGGCGGCAGCACGGCGCGTCTGTACACGCTGTGGGTGACGGCTACAGCAGAAGGCGTTTATACGGCTTCTGTGGCTGGCCTGACCGCACTGGCGGCCGGCGATTATGGGGTAGTGTTCTATGTCTCGCCGGCCGGACACGAGGCCTGGAAGCGTTTCAATACGCCCTCGCTCAACATCCACAGCGGCGGCAATGAGGTCCAGGGGACATGGTACAACTGGCCCTGTCCGGTCGAGGGATCGCTCTGCCGCGGCGTCCCGTTGACGGTCACGCTGTACGGCGGCGGCGGGCAGGTCAAAACGCAGGCTGTTTATGCTGATTTATACTCTGGCGGCTGGTTCAATGTCGAATTTCGAGAGGGCAGCCGACCGGTGACGATCCTGGCCGGCGATACGGTCGAGGTCGCTGATGGCCGGCAAACTCTGCGTGTCTCGGTGCCGCCGTTGTCCATTCGCGCCGACCGCGCCGCCGACCGGCTGACCGGGCAATCGCCGCCCAACACGCCGTTGCAGATTGTCTGGCAGGATCCCGACACATTGTACTCGTACAATTATCTGTCCAAATCCTGGTTTGTCACTTCAACCGCGGCCGGAGACTGGTCATTGAATTTGAGCGGTTTGGCCGACCTGGAGCGGGGTGACTCGCTGATTTTGCAATGTCGAACTGCCGGACATTTGGTTTGGACCTCGGCATTGCTGCCGCGCCTGGATGTGTCCCTGACATCAAACTGGGTCACGGCGTGGAACACACCCTCTGCGCCGGTGTCCTTGCAATGGTTCAGCATCACCGACACGCTGCTTTATAGCGAGACAGGCAGCAGTCGGGCCAACTATGTCTGGTTTGATTTGAGCAAATGGGGAAGCAGTCCGTTCTATTTGTCAGAGGGACAGCGCGTGACGGCGCGCGTGTCGGGCGAAACCATGTCTTTGACCTTGCCGCATCTCACGGCTCGCGTGGATGCCGATGCCGACATGGTTTTGGGAGAGGCGCCGCCAGGAGCCAGACTGCTGGTTTACAGCGACAGTCAGAGCGAATACTTGTCGCGCCCGCTGATGGTTACGGCCACACCTTCGGGTACTTTTGCAGCCGATTTCAGCGGCATTGTAGACCTTTATAGATGGACGCGCGGCCGGGTGATCTATGTGTCGGCAGACGATCATCGCGTCGAATTCCACTATACCCATCCCACCTTTCAAGTGACGTTGAACAACTCGTGGATCAGGGTCAGCATGGCAGGTTATGCGGTGCGCATCACTTTGCTGGATGCTCTGGGGCAGGTCAAAGGCTCGATCCAGGCCATCGTCTATAATGGCCTTTATGCGCAGTTTCGCGATGCACAGGGGATGCCGGTGAATGTGCTGGGTGGGGATACCATTCAGGCGGATTGGGAAGGTGGTTCGGCCTCGTTTGTCGTGACGCCGCTTGTCGCCGATTTTGATGGGCGCACCGGCCTGATGCAAGGCGCCGCTCCGCCCCATGCCTGGCTGTTGGTTTATGTCGGCTTGCAGATGCGTCTCATTCGCGCCGACGCCGAGGGGCGTTTTGTGATGGATTGGGGCGATGTCGCTCGAACCATGACCACCCCGACAGTCATTGTTTATCAAGATGAGGCAGGGCATACGGTGAGGCTGAGTTTAACTCCCCAATGGTATCAGATGTACCTGCCTGCCGTTATCAATCTGTCGCCATAACCCGACTCGAAGGAGCTTTGCTTTGAAACTAGCTACTCCAGCCTTGCGCGAACGCAAGACTCGCTTTATCCGCCTGCTGTGGATCACGCCGCCGCAGACGGTTTGCCCCAATTTTTACCTGCTGGCTCATGCCAACGGCTGCGCCTTTGCACCGCTGTGTGACTATTGCTATCTCAAATCATCGCTGTGGTACCTCAAACGACCCGAAGCATTTACCAATGTCGAAGAAATGCTCCAAGAGGTGCGCGAGTGGATCGCCCAGGATGACCTGGAGACCTATATGCTCAACAGCGGCAATTTGTCTGATAGCCTGTCGTTTGAGCCGACCCGCCCGTTGATGGCGCGCCTGATTGACACATTTCGACAGCATGCCGCCGGTCGGCCGCACACGCTGTTGCTGGTCAGCAAGGGCGGAATGGCCGAGTGCGCGTCGCTCTTGGAGATGTCACCCTGCTCCAATGTGGTGATCTCATTTTCGGTCAACCATCCCGATGCGGCGCGGCAGTTTGAACGCGGCGCCGCCGGCGCGGAGGATCGCCTTCAGGCTGCCGCCGCGCTCAAACAACAGGGCTGGCGGGTGCGCATCCGGGTGGACCCGATGATCTGGGGTTTTGATTATGGCGATCTGGCGCAGGCCATCCGGCAGTTGGCCCCCGAACGGGTGACGCTGGGCAGCCTGCGTGCTGAGCGCAATCTGTTCAAGCATGTCAGCCCGCAACTGCTGGCCGATCTAGAGCCGGCCGACGATCCCAACGGCCTGGCTCGCTACTCGATAGAGCGGCGGCTGGCCTTGTACGGCGTCGTGGTGGAGGCGTTGCGCGGCAGCACCTCGCTGGGGTTGTGCGAATCGCTGGGGTTGTGCGAAGAACAGCCCCAGGTATGGAATGCGCTGGGGTTGGACACCGAAGGCAAGAGCTGCAACTGCTGTGTGTAGAAGCGTGCTGAAAACCTCCTCACCACCGAGACGCAAAGGACACCAGGCATTTCTAAAAACGCAAAATTATTGCAAACCCTGGTGTTCTCGGCGTCCTTTGTGGTAAAAATAGACTTTTTTCAGCAGCCTTCTAGCAGTCTGTCGGAGAGACTATTCGTTGCCCCACTTGAGGATGTCGGAATCTCGAACGTGACCGCTTGAGGATGTCGGAATCTCGAACGTGACCGCTTGAGGATGTCGGAATCCCGAACTTGTTCGGGGACACCCCACTCGTTGCGCTAAAATTGCCAGGTTGGGGACTCGCCACCGCAACCCATTTTCAGAGCAGGGTAAGCAGCGATGAAAAAGGTCGGTAGCCTATGAGCAAATCCACCGATATACGCCCCATCGGCGTCGAGTTGTTTTTTTTACCCGTGCAAACCCGCGTGCCCCTCAAATTTGGCCACGAAACGCTCACCTCGGTCACATGCGCCCGCGTGCGTCTGCGCGTCCAGGACCACCGGGGGCGCACCGCCGAAGGCTGGGGCGAAACGCCGTTGAGCGTGCAATGGGTCTGGCCGGGCATGCTGACCTGGCATACGCGACACGAGGCTTTGAAGCAGTTTTGTCGCCGCCTGGCCGCCGCCTGGGTCGATTTTGCCTTTGCCGGTCACCCCATCGAGGTGGGGCAGGCTTTTCAGCAAGAGGTGCTGACCGCGCTATGGCAACGACATCCGCCGGTCGGTGGCGAGGCCATGCCCTGGCTGGCTGCGCTGGTATGCTGTTCGGCGTTCGACCTGGCCCTGCACGATGCGTTTGGCATCTTGCACCACACACCCACCTATGCCACCTACAACGCCGACTGGATGAACTGCGATCTGGCCTGTTTCATCGAGCCGGCCGCCGACGCGGCCATTTCATTCGCAGGGCAGTACCCGGCCGATTTCCTGCGCTTTCCCCCCCGACAACAACTGTCGGCCTGGCACCTGGTGGGCGGGCTGGACCCACTCACCTCCGCCGACCTGACCGGCGATTGGATCGCCCGCGACGGCCTGACCTGCCTCAAAGTCAAACTGCGCGGCAACGACGCCGCCTGGGACAATCGTCGCCTGGTGCAGGTGGGCGAGATCGCCCTGAGCAGCGGCGTCCACTGGCTGAGCGCAGATTTTAACTGTACCGTCACCGATCCGGCGTATGTCAATGACATTTTGGACCGCTTGATGATCGAACATCCGCGCATCTATGGCCTGATCCTCTATGTCGAGCAGCCCTTTCCCTACGACCTGGAGCAGCATCGCCTGGACGTTCACAGCGTGTCGGCGCACAAGCCACTGTTGATGGACGAGAGCGCGCACGATTGGCGGCTGGTCCGCCTGGGGCGCACTCTGGGCTGGAGTGGCGTGGCCCTCAAGACCTGCAAGACGCAAACCGGCGCCCTGCTCAGCCTGTGCTGGGCCAGGGCGCACGGCATGGCCTTGATGGTACAAGACCTGACCAACCCCATGCTGGCGCAGATTCCGCACGTGCTGCTGGCCGCCCATGCTGGCACGATCATGGGCGTGGAAACCAACGCTATGCAATTCTACCCCGACGCCTCGCAGCCCGAAGAGGCCATCCATCCTGGCCTGTACCGACGGCGCGGCGGCATGATCGATCTGTCTACTCTGCGCGGGGCCGGATTCGGCGGGCGGGTGGCCGAGATCGGGCGCGTGCTGCCGTCTTCTGACACAAGCAAAGGAAGGATATGAATATAGAGGAACATTTTTGGTCACATCTCGATCAACTGGTGTCCACATCTATTCTGTGCATTGACCGGCCGCGCGGTTCCACTCATCCCCGCTATCCCGATTTTGTCTACCCGTTCGACTATGGCTATTTGCAAGGCACACAGGCCGCCGACGGCGACGGCATTGATGTGTGGGTGGGTAGCCTGTCCGACCGTCGGGTGACAGGGGTTATTTGCACGGTAGACCTGGTCAAGCGAGATGCCGAAATCAAGATTTTGTTGGGCTGCACCGTTCCAGAGATGCGCGATATTGCGCACACGCACAACGGCCAAGATCAAGGGGGTGTTTTGATCGAGCGGTGAGCGGATTCATTGATCGATCACCGATCCATCCACGTGCAGACGAGTGACAATCTGACGCGGCCTGTAGGGGAACCGTTCTGCGGCGTCCTCGGCCAACTCAATGCCGATGCCCGGCGCATTGGGGATGAGCAAAAAGCCATTCTCGACCTTGAGTGTTGTTTTGACGATCTCGCTTTTGGGCGGCTCTAGTTCGCCTTTGGGATACTCTTGGATGGCAAAGTTGGGAATGCAGGCCGCTAGCTGCAAACATGCTGCTGTGCTGACCGGACTGAGTGGATTGTGCGGTACCACCCCGACATGATGTGCTTCGGCTAGAGCGGCGATCTTTTTGCAGTGGGTCAAACCACCGGCCATGCACACGTCGGGACGCACATATTGCACCGCACCACGCGTCAGCAATGCCTCAAACTCGTACATGGTGTGCAGTCGCTCGCCGGTGGCGATGGGGATGTGAATGTTTTGCGCAACCAGGGCCATGGCGTCAAAACTATCGGGCAAAATGGGATCTTCGTAGAAAAAGGGATGAAATTCTTCGATGCCACGCGCCAAAACGATTGCCTCGTGCGGGGCCAGGCGACGATGGATCTCGATACACAGATCCACCTCATTGCCCACTGCCTCGCGGTACTGCCGTACCGTCTCAATGGCGTCACGCATCTTGTCTATGTGGGTTTTGAAATAGGGTGGGCCGCCGCGATCCTCGTCAAGGAACGGGGTCAGGTGTCCGACGGCGGTAAAGCCCATTTCTTTGGCCTCTATACAGCCCTGGATGAGCTTTTCTTTGGTATTGCCCAGTACGTGATAGTACACCCGCGCCTTGTCGCGGCACGGGCCGCCTAGCAGTTGGTAGACTGGCACGTCAAAATACTTGCCAGCAATGTCCCACAGAGCAATATCAATGGCGCTGAGCGCGCCCATGATCGCCGCGCCGCGAAAGTGCGTCCAGCGGTAAAGATATTGCCAGTGATGCTCAATGCGTAGCGGGTCCTGGCCGATGAGATAGGCCTTGAACTTGGTCACTACCGCTGCCGATGGCTCCAGATAAGCCCACGCGCCCGACTCGCCCAGACCAACAATGCCATCATCGGTGCATATCTGGACGAACAGATATCGATCTACAAATATTGTTTTAACATCGGTAATTTTCATTGATCATCCCTTCGTTTATCTACAGACCGAGTAAACAGGCCGGGGTGTAGCCAGCCATTTGAAAAATGTCGTGCCTGCTCAACCCTTTGCTGGCAAGTTGAGACATATAGGCGCGCAGTCCGTCTACTGGCGCGAGGTTTTCCGGCTGCCCCAGGTCGGTAGACAGCACAGTTGAAGCTATGCCGACAGAGCGAATGTGAGCGGTCAATTCGTCGAGGCCGATCTGATCGTTCAAAACCGGCAAAAAACACCGCTCAAAAAATACGCCGTCGCCAGCCAGCGACTGCTGAACATTTACCGGCATTCTGGATGATCGCGATTCGGGGTGTGTGATCAGAATTTTGCGCAGGCCCATCTGTCTGGCTAACCTCACCAGCGCAACAATCTCGAGAATTGAGGTATGCCCTGTGCCGAGAACAGCGCCGGCGTCGCGGATCAACTCTACAATGGGAGCTATGGCTGGTTCCAGGATGTCTTCTGAGGTCAAGATTGAGAGGCCGCCCACTTGACCTTTGGCCCGGCGGCTATGCGCGGCATCCAGGGTAGGCATCCAAATCTCTCTAGCTCCCAGCCGCAGTGCGGCATCAACGGCATGCGGGTTCAGCCCACCGACAGCCCAATTGAGCGCAAGACCGCCAAAAACGCGGATGCCACCGACATTTTGTTCAGCCATCGCGGCACGGTCGGCGGTGCAGGTAACGTGCGATTTGATTAGAATGGCGCGCATGCCAGCGGCGCGTGCATTCTGAGTCGCCTGGACGTCGTCCACACACCGGGGCGATACATCCGGAGCAGTGTGGATATGTAGATCGATCAAGCCGTTCAGATCATAGAGCGAGGACATTCCATCAACCTTTCGGGATTTCAATTGCCGGCAGGTGTGTTATTATAGCCGTTTTGAGCCAGATTACAAGAGCGGCTGTAAGGCCGCAAATCTTTGTCCAAAACAACAGGTAATGATATAATTAAAGTGATTGACGAAATCTGATGATAAACAAGTTGGACAACACAAACTCGGCTGCCTGAATTTCCCCGGTGTTCTTGGAAGGAAACATCTTTTTTCAAGAGAGTCCAGGGTGTGTTTCCAGAGATCGCGTCCACATTGAGAGAATAACACGTATCCCCACGGGCAGTATTATTGGACAAGAACGGGCTTTCGGTGTATGATTAGCCGCGCTAAAATCCCTTGTCACCCGACAAGATGTTCTGACCGTCTCATTTGTGCCCTGGCGTTTTGCAAGCCTGATGCCCGGCACGATGCCGGACAATCCGGCCAATGTGTGCAATAGCACCAATTTGAACCAGGCTCAACAATCGGTTGGCTCTGGGTATGTGCAGAGCCTTGACACAGCATCATGAATAGTTTTTAACGAATATGAAAGAGAGGTTATCGTGAAAGTTATCTTGTTGCAAAATGTGCCCAGTTTGGGCAAGGCCGGCGATGTGAAAAATGTGGCCGATGGGCATGCGCGAAATTTCCTTATCCCTCGTGGACTGGCCAAGCCAGCCTCGACAGGTGAGGTCAAGCAGATTGAACAACACAAGCGCAGTGCCGTCAACCGCAGCTTGAAAGAACTGCACGGCGACCAGGCTTTGGCCGCTCGCCTGTCCGAAATCAAGTTGACCTTCAAGGCGCATGCCGGAGAGGGCACCAAATTGTATGGCTCGATCACCAGCGCCGACATTGCCGAGCAACTGTCCAAACAACTGGGGCAGGAATTTGACCGCCGCAAAATCCAACTGGATGTGCCGCTACGTCAATTGGGCGTCCATCAGGTACCTATCCGCCTGCGTGCTGACGTGACCGCCGAGGTCACGGTGATCATTGAACGCGAAGGCGAGTCGCTATCCCAAACAGAGTAGAGGTTGAAGCATGGGCGCATTGGGCCAATTGCTGCGCGAGACTCGCGAGGCCAAAAAATTTGATCTGAAACAAATCGAAAACAGCACTCGAATCAGGGCCAGATACCTGGAGGCTTTGGAAGAGGCCGAGTACGATCAACTTCCCACACCCGGCCATGTATACGGCTTTTTACGCAGTTATGCCCAATTTTTGGGACTGAACTGGGGCGAGATCGAGGCGATGTACCACAAAGAGGACCCCTCTCGCCATCTGTCCCCTCAAATTTTTCATCCTCAGGACATTGCTCTGGTGCCGCGACGCGCCTGGTTCAAGGCCGACCTGGTGTTGATCTCGGTGGTGCTGATCGTGCTGGCGGTGGTGGGGAGTTGGGCTTTTATGCAGTACGGTCGCCCGCTCCTTGCACCAACGCCGACGCCGACCAAAACGCCCACTCTGGAGGCGGCCTCTCTGACCAATACCCCTGTTCGAGCCGCTACGTTGACGCCGACCCGCACTGCATCGCCAACGCCCACCGTTCGCCCGACATGGACGGTTGTGCCGCCCACAGCCACGGCGACGTTGGACACGCCGCTCAAGATCGCCACGCCCACGCCGCCGCCAACCCTTACACCCTCGCCGACGCCGACACGGGCGCAGGGAGTGATCCTCAAGATCAAGGTGGTCGAGCGCACATGGCTTCAGGTGACGCTGGACGGCAAAGAGCAGCCCGGCCAACTGCTCGAAGCCGACTATGAGCAGGAATGGCAGGCGCAGAGCGCGATCTATTTGATCTGCGGCAACGCCGGCGGCGTTCTGGTGACGGTCAACGGGCAGGAAATCGGCAAGCTGGGTGAGCGCGGCCAGGTGGTCGAAAAGACGTGGACACCGCAGGGTGAAGTGACACCCACGCCGGTCAGCGAACCCACGGCCATGCGCACGCCGAAACCCACCGCCACACCGACCACTCCATAGCCCAAAAAAGGGACGGGCATATCGGGCACACGGCGCATCCGTGTGCCTTTTTGTTTCAGGAGTAGTATGCAATACTATATCATCTCGCTAGGCTGTCCTAAAAATGCCGTTGATGCGCAAAGTATCAGCGATATGTTACAACAGGCCGGGCATCGGCCGGCCTCAGAGCCAGATCGGGCCGATGTGTTGCTGGTCAACACCTGTGGCTTTATCGAGCCGGCGCGGGCCGAGTCGCTCCAGGTGCTGCGCGAACTGGCCCGCCACAAGCGGCCGCATCAACGGCTGCTGGCGGTAGGCTGCTGGGCGCAGCGAGTCGGCGCGGGCCTGCTGCGCCAGGTCAAAGGGCTGGATGGGGTGTTGGGCACCCGTCGCTGGCACGAGATGCTCCGGTTTATCGAGCAGGCTATGCGCCGGCAGCGGCCGGTGTGGATTGACGACACCGATGCTCTACCGCCACGTTCGACGCAGGTGTCGGTGCAGGGACACAGCGCATACCTCAAAATTGCCGACGGTTGCAGCGCGCCGTGCGCCTTTTGCGCCATCCCGCTGATCAAGGGACCCGCCCACAGCCGCCCCGCCCCCGACATTTTGGCCGACGTCCGTATGCTGGTCGGGCAGGGCGTTCGCGAGATCATCTTGATCGCCCAGGATACCACCGCCTATGGCCAAGACCTGGGACAAGACGACGCTTTGCCCGATCTGTTGGCGCAGTTGGGGCAAATTGTGCCAGACACGTCCTGGATTCGGCTGATGTATGCCTATCCGACCCATGTCGGCGAGCGGCTGATCGAGACGATGGCCGGCCTGCCGCAAATGTGCCATTATGTAGACCTGCCGCTTCAGCACGCTCACCCCGACACGCTCCGGCGCATGCGCCGGCCGGCACGCCTGGAGCAGACCGAGCGGTTGATCGAGCGTCTGCGCCAGGCCATGCCCGATGTGGCCTTGCGCACCTCTTTTATCGCAGGTTATCCCGGCGAGACAGAGGCCGAGTTTCGCTTTTTGGTCGAGTGGATGCAGCACATCGAGTTTGACAAGGTCGGCACGTTCATCTATTCGCCCGAACCCGGCACGGCGGCCTGGAACCTGCCCGATCCGGTGCCGGATGAGGTGCGGCAAGAGCGATATGATCGTTTGATGAGTGCGCAGCAGGCCATCTCGCTCAAGCGCAATCAGCTTCAGGTGGGGCGGGCGCTCACGGTGTTGGTTGAGGGCAGCGGCGAACTGGAGACGGAAGATGAGCAAGACAGCGAGCCGATCAGTGTGGGGCGGTCATATCGAGATGCGCCGGAAATAGATGGCCTGGTTTTGATCCAGGCCGAATTGGAACCGGGCCAGATAGTGATGGTGCGAATCGCCGAGGCCAGCGAGTATGACTTGATGGGCGAGGCAACGGCATAAAACAACAGGCAGGTCAGAGAGACCTGCCTGTTATTTTTTTATATGTCGGCTCTTTCAGCCCCGATGCTCAGCTCAGCGTCGCCGTGACCTGTACCTCGGTCTGTCCGGCCGGCGGAAGCGGGACCACATGGCCGTCTATGGGCTGCCCGTCTACTGTCAACGAGACGCGGTTGCCGGGGCCGCTGCGCTGCACGGCAATGTGATATTGGACGCCGCGAAAGCGGCGCGTCACCGTAAAGCCCGGCCAGCTTGAGGGGATCACCGGCGCAATTTCCAGCCCTTGATAGGTGGGGCGGATGCCCAAAATCCACTGGGTAATGGCGACATAATTCCACGCCGCCGTGCCGGTCAGCCACGAGTTTTTGGCCTCGCCGTGCGTGGGCGCATCTCGCCCGGCAATCATCTGGGCGTATACATACGGCTCGCAGCGATGAACATCGCCGATTTCCTCTCGCGCCGAGGGATTGATCCGCGTGTAATAATCGTGCGCCCGGTCGCCATGCCCCAGGATGGTTTCGGCGATTATGATCCAGGGGTTGTTGTGGCAGAAAATGCCGGCGTTTTCCTTGTAGCCCGGCGGGTAGGACGAAATTTCGCCCAGGTGCAAATAATAGCGCGAAAAGGCCGGCTGTTGCAAGATGATGCCGTGCGGGGTAGCCAGTCGCTCTTGCACAGACGCCAACGCTTGCTCGGCGCGTCCATCGTTCAGCCCGATGCCGGCCATCACACACATGCCCTGCGGCTCGATGAAAATCTGCCCTTCTTCACACTCGCGCGACCCCACCTTGCGCCCAAAATCGTCATAGGCACGCACAAACCACTCGCCATCCCAGCCATGCGCCAGCACCGTTTGCTCCATTCGGCGGGCGGCATCGAGGTAAAATTCCGGCGGCTGCACCGTAAAAGACGGGGTGGTGTCGGCCTTCCACCCCTCCAGACGGGCAATTTGGGCCATTTCCTGGGCGGCCAGCACAAACAACCCGCCGATAAACACCGACTCGGCCACCTTGCCATCCTTGTTGGTGGTGGTTTGGAAGGACTGGCCCGGCTCGTCGGAAAAACAGTTGAGATTCAGACAGTCATTCCAGTCGGCGCGGCCGATCAATGGCAGGCCGTGTGGCCCCAGTCGGTCCAACGTGTATTGCAACGAACGCTGCAAATGTTCGTATAACGGCGTTTCGGAGCCGGGTTGATTGTCATACTGCGCCGGTTCGGCCAGAATGCTCACGTCGCCGGTTTCCTTGATTAAAGCGGCTACGCCCAACACCAGCCATAGCGGATCGTCGTTGAAATTGCTGCCCACATCATTGTTGCCGCGTTTGGTCAGCGGTTGATACTGGTGATAGGCCCCGCCGGTGGGCAACTGTGTCGCTGCCAGGTCGAGGATGCGCTCGCGCGAACGCTCTGGAGCCATCTGCACAAACCCCAACAAGTCCTGGTTGGAATCGCGAAAGCCCAGTCCGCGCCCGATGCCCGATTCGTAGAACGAGGCCGAGCGAGACATATTGAACGTGGCCATGCATTGGCAGGCGTTCCAGGTATTGACCATACGGTTGGTATGCACATCGGGCGTGTCGGCCTGATAGACGCCCAGCAGTCCATCCCAATAACGGCCCAGGGCTTCAAAAGCACGATCCACGTTCTCTTTTTGCAGAAAAGCCTGCATCACCGGCAAGGCGCGTTTTTTGTTAATGATCTGCGAATCTGGCGGATCGAATTTGTCATTTTTGGGGTTTTCCTGATAGCCGAGGGCAAAAATCACCTCGCGCGACTCGCCGGGCTGCAAGGTCAGCCGCACATGGTGCGAGCCGATGGGTGCCCACCCGTGCGCTATCGAGTTGGCCGATTCGCCGCGCTCGATCACGGCCGGGCTGTCCCAGCCGCGATAAGGGCCGAGAAATGCTTCGCGTTGGGTGTCAAATCCGGCCAGCGGTTCTGAGCAGGCAAACCAGGCAAAATGATCGCGCCGCTCGCGGTACTCGGTCTTGTGATAAATGACCTCATCTACCACCTCTACCTGCCCGATGCTGAAATTGCGCTGGAAATTGGTGGCATCGTCATTGGCATCCCACAGGCAAAACTCGATGCATGAGAACAAGGAGAGGTGTGCTGTCGAATTGCGGTGATTGGTGACGGTGCATTGCCACACTTCCAGGTTGTGGCCGAGCGGCACAAAATAACGCGTCTGTACGGCGATTTGGGCAAATGAAGAGCCGATGATGGTATAGCCCATACCATGGCGGCACGAATAATCGGCCAGATCGCCGCGAGTAGGCTGCCACGAGGGCGACCAGAATTGGCCACTGTCATTGTCGCGCACATAGATGTACCGCCCGCCATAGTCAAAAGGTGCATTGTTATAGCGATAGCGGGTCAGGCGGCGCAGGCGGGCATCGCGATAGAACGAATAGCCGCCGGCGGTGTTAGAGATGAGGCCAAAATACGCTTCGCAGCCCAAATAATTGATCCAGGGCAAGGGCGTATCCGGGCGGGTGATCACATACTCGCGGTTTGCATCATCAAAATAGCCGTAACGCATTGCATACTCCTTTTTACAAATCAACTGGAAATTATCCCAAAGCAACATCCATCATCATCATCACCGCAAAACCCAACATCGCTCCGATGGTGGCTATGTCAGAAATAGATTCTCGCTGCGATTCGGGGATCAGCTCTTCTACCACGACATAGATCATGGCCCCGGCAGCAAAAGCCAGGGCATAGGGCAAGATGGGGCGCATGCCCACCACGGCCAGGGCACCCAGCACGCCGGCAATCGGCTCGACAAAACCCGACAACTGCCCAAACCAGAATGCTTTGAGCCGAGACATTCCTTCGCGGCGCAGCGGGATCGAGACCGAGGCACCTTCTGGAAAGTTTTGCAGGCCGATGCCCAGAGCCAGGGCCGTGGCCCCGGCCAGACTGGCCGAAGGCAGATTGGCTGCCAGCGCGCCAAAGGCCACTCCCACCGCCAAACCTTCGGGGAAATTGTGCAAGGTGATGGCCGTCACCAGCAAGATGCTGCGTCGCCAGCTTGTTTTGGGTCCTTCAGCCGATTCGTTGGACATGCCCATGTTGTGCAGGTGCGGCAGCACCTTGTCTACGCCCCACAAAAAGGCACCGCCGGCCAAAAAGCCCACCACTGCCGGCACCCAGGATGGAACACCGCCGTCGGTTTCGGCCATCTCGATGGCCGGGGCCAGCAGCGACCAAAAGCTGGCGGCGATCATCACTCCGGCGGCAAAGCCGAGCATGCCGTCCAACACCTGTCGCTTGATCGTCTTGAAAAAGAAAACCAATCCGGCGCCCAATGCGGTGACAAACCAGGTGAAACATGTGGCCAGGAGAGCCTGCAAGATCGGATTGAGAGCGTTGAACCAGGTCATACGTTTTCCTTTCTAATAAGAATGTGCCAGGTCGGCTGCATCTATGGTTTTGCTGAAAAAAGGCCGTTTGTCCGTCAAAATCACCCGAGCGGGTATTGTTCTTGTGTCTGTCAAGCACAAAAGCAAAGCTCCAAGATATTTGACGTTCAGCTTGTTCATTGTTCTCATTCTTTTTTTCAGTGGACTCTTCTTATTATATTCTGAATGGTTTGTTTGTAAACTGCGATGTGGTCACATAGCGGGCAGTGGAAGAAAAGAAATGTGCCGGCGGGCAAGTTGCCGGCACGAGGCCACAGCATTATGTAATGGCTGCTTGCCATTCAATAATAGTTCTGGGTGATACTTTTTTGTTCATACTCTTGGACATCTCTAAATATCGAAGTATCTCCTTTCAATATGTCACTTGCATACTCTTTTAACCAGTTGGAGTAAGCTGCTATGACACCTTTCATATTGTGATGAATTAGTTCTTCCCTTTCTCGCCAAGCCGTCGTGATCTTCACAGTACGCGTTTTTGCGCCAGCCTTTGGCAAAGGGTCTTTCAATTCTCCATTAGTTAAGAATTCGACCAAAGTCGTCAGCCTAATTGCTCGTGCAAATCCTTGACTCTCCTGAAAAAAGGTGGATTTAACCACAAAGAACACAAAGGTCACAAA
>CAYVBK010000036.1:0-54927 GCA_964449465.1 uncultured Anaerolineae bacterium | reverse complement strand
CTCATACTGGTCAATGGAGAGGCGATCCCGATTCCCTCTCCGACAGGCTGCTAGAACAAGTTCAATCCCGAACTTTTCGGCAGTGACTCAAACTCTCGATGCGCTCATTTTCTGGTGGATATATAAACAGGACTTGCGCAAAACGTTGGTTGAGCCTGCCGAAACCAACGTTTTGCATAAGTCCTGAGAGATTATTTGCGCCTGACGACACTCAAAATGACAATAGGTAGATAGTTACAAAAAAGCCAGTCTGAACGCAGAGGCGCAGAAAACGCCAGGTATCCTCAAAATAGTGGAACGCCAGCATCTTTTGGCTCAGGCCATCATCCAGATGGCAGCCGTCAAGATGACGGCGTCCCACCAAGCGGCTACAGTTTGCCATACACCGTCTCGGCCCAGCGGCGGATGGCCTCCCAATTGCGGTGATCGGGGGTGCTTTTCGCCATACCGCCGACCGGAATTTTGAGCAGCGGGAACAACCTGGCATATTCGGGTGTATCTGTCAGCACTGCGCCGGCAAAAACGCCCACATCCACCAGTTTGGCTTCTGGCGCGAGTTGGTTCAGCTTGCCGACATAGCCCTGGATGAGTTGCCGGTTTTCCTCCTTGTCATCGGCTGCGGCCAGACAGACGACAAATCCGGCCATCGGCACGGCGGTCAGTGCCTTGCGGTGACGGCGCACAAACCGCCGAACCTCGCCCGACAATTGCCCGGCATACACTGGCGCGCCAATCAGCACGGCACGATATGCGCCGACATCGCCCACTTCTCTGGCGCGCTGCACGGTCACATCTGCTCCATACGCCCGCAATGTTTCTGCTACGGTCTCGGCTACTCCACGCGTGGCCCCGGTCATTGTACCAAAAGCAATCAAAATCCGGTCGATCATGTTCCCTCCTTATTTCAAACCCTGGCTGAAAAAGACAGCCCATCCTTTTTGCAAATCATATCGATCACCCGCCGGCCCGACAGCGCCGCCGGCGGTAGCCCGCCACCCGGCTCAACCCACTGTCCGACCATGTAGAAATTCTCCAGGCCAGGCAGGGTCTTGCTCATACCCGTGATCATCATGGACGACGTCTTGGTGGTGGGCAGCCACCCTTCCATCGAACCCTGCCAGTTGCCGGTGTAACGCTCAAAGGTCAGCGGCGTCGCCACATCCACCACCTCGATCTGTCGGGTGATGCCGGGATAATGCCGCTCCAGTTGCTCGATCACCTTGATCGCAATATCTTGCTTTTCCGCATCATAACGCTCTGGTTCTTGAGCCAGTTCTTGCCAATAGGCATGACTGGAATCAAACATGGTGGTAACCACCGATTTGCCGGTCGGGGCGATGGTCGGATCATAGCCATAGTGTTTGAAACCGATGCTGCGGCGGGCCTTTTCGGCAATCTGGAGAGGTTCGGCCAACTCGTATTGAACGGTGTGCGGCTGATCGGCCAGGTCGCGATGAATCCCCAACGAGACCTGAATGATCGGCGCAAAGATGGGCAGGTCGCGATAATACCCCCGAATTTTGTCATCCACGTACTGGCCTTCCAGCATATCAAAGATCGTGGCGTGACCGTCAGCCGCCGAAATGACCACATCGGCGCGATGCTCGCTGCCATCGGTCAGCCGAACGCCGACAGCGCGATGGTTTTCCACCAGAATCTTGTCTACTCGCGATTGATAATGAATCTGCCCACCCAGGCCGAGATAGCGCTGAGCAATGGCCTGAGCAAATGCCAGCGATCCGCCGATGGGATAGCCGGCATCTTGATTGTGCTGCCAGGCCATCGTCATCAACAAGGCAATCAAGGGAAAATCGGGCGAACCAAAAACGTGAGCAAGTGCCTGCCGCAAAAAAGGATCGGTCAGCCGCTCTGAAAATGTCTGAATGGACAATTTGCTGTATTGGATCATGTCCGGCATCAAGGCGGCAGTGGCCCACAGTCGCCGGATTCCCTCCAGCAAATTGCCACCCGCCGCCCTGGTTGGACCTTCCATCACCACATCGCCCAGTCGGGCAAATTTGCGGATCAGACCGCACAACTTGCGGATATTCTGGCTATCGGCCGGCGACAGTTCCAAAAGGTGTTGCTCTAACCGATCCACATTGGCATAGAGAATGAACACCTTGCCGTCGGCATTTTGAAAACGGATAAATTCCTCGTGATGGACCATCTGTCGGCCTTGCACCGCGCCCAATTCCTGCCAGATGCGATTCATGCTGCTGCCGTTTTTCGAGCCGACCAGCCAGTGAATGCAGCCGTCAAAGACATATCCCTTGCGCTTCCACGAGGTACAAAGGCCGCCGGGCAGCGAATGCATCTCGAAAATCTGCGTATCATAGCCGTTCATCTGCCCATAGCATCCGGCCGACAGCCCGGCAACACCTGCACCGATGATGATAATTGACCTTTTCATGTTCCCCTCCTTGCTCATCCAGTCCTCAATTGTATGCCCATGATATACCCATCTGCCCGCAAATACCTATCAACAGGCTATCCGTTTCTCATCAATCCCACTGCGGCCGGAACACCTTGGGCCGGTCGGGCAGATAAACCAGCCGAATAGTATCTCCCACCTTGAGCCGGACAAAAACACGCTCATCCACCGCGTGGCGGATCGGTCCAACGCCGGGCAGTTCATAGGCCACATAATACGAGGTGCTGTCAGAGCTTTCTTCTTTGTAGAGGTCCAGCAACCGGGTCACAATCGGCATGCCCTGATCGTCCAATTGACGGGCATTGGCATGGTTTTTGCTCATGCCCCAGGCCACCAGCCAGCACATCAACCCCAATCCGCCCAAGACAATGATCCACCAGTATTCGACCTTGCCGGGTGTATACAGAGCGCGGATGCGCACAATGTGCGGGTCGCTCTCGACATAGATCACCTCCAGGTCGCTGCCGTATTCGACCTCGTCGTAAAAAGATTCCGGCACGCTGTCCTTTTTCTCGACCTGAATGCGCTGGTCTTGTACCACCGCGCTAAAAACATAATGGACGTAATACGTGTCGCTGTCCTCGCCCTCCGAGATGCTCTTGTCGGTGATCAAGGCCCGCATCACGACACCCTCCGAATCGAGCAGGCGCACCTGGCGGATGTGATTCATCTGCGCCAGCCCGCCGCCGACAATCAGCAGCAGTCCCAAAACAACCAGAATGACACCGATCCACAACGCCACGCCGGTGCCGATAGTCGGCGACACGATGGGATAGCTGCGTGATGGTGGCATAGCCGCCGCAGCCGCCTGTATGCTGCTGACAACGCCCTTGACGCCGCCGGAGCGTCGGAACGTTTGCAACCCCTGAAAAATTCGATAGACGAACAAGAACGTAAAAATCGTAAAAAATAAAATGCTGATCGCGGCAACCAACCAAAAAACCGTTGGCATGTTCATACCCACATCCTCATTTCCAGGTGTAATAAATGACATTTTGGGGGCAGACTGCGGTGCATCGCTGGCAGTTGATGCACATGTATTATAACATGCCAGGTTTAACAAACGGTTAACTGTTGTTTAATATCGGCACATTCTGGCATACTGGCACCAACGACTTATCCCCGTTCTACTCATACCCTGCTCATCTTGACCTGAATCTGTCTTTGCTCTATAATACAGTCAATCCATCGTATCCCCATCTGGGGACAAGGGCGTCTATAAAGGAGGACACAATGGCCATTCAAAAACGTTTCCCGGTAAGTAACCCCAACCTGACCCCTGAAGAAGTCAAAGCCGAACTGGAAAAACAGTTCCCCAAGTACAAGTGCTATTTCCGTAAAGGCCTCAAAATCGGCAAGTTTGGCGTCAAAGATGGGCGTTATGTTCAGGTAGACAAGTCGCTGTTCTGCGGCGTAGCCGTTATCCTGAATATGGACAATCATATGACGGTGTATGGTCAATTTGGCAACATTATCGTTCAATCCATGATCGGCGGCATTCTCACCCTGACCCTCAACTCGAAACTGGTGGACGAAGTGGGCGCCGCCATGCAAAAGACTTTTGGCTAATCTGGGTTCACACATTGGTCAAACCTTCCAGCCCGTTCTGGAAGGTTTTTTATTTGGATGGAGCAACATGTCTCGCCTGTCACGTTTTTGGCTCGGCATCGCCATCCTGATTCATCTGACCATGCTGGTATCATGGCGAACCGGCCTGCTCAACCCGCTTTTTTTCGATGCCACCGTCACACACGGGCGACGCGGCTGGGATTTTTACGCCTTGTATCAGGCCGGACACAATGTGCTGACCGGCTATAGTGCGTACGAGAGCGACGGGACGCGCATCCACATGGTCATCCCCGACGGTGCCTATACGCCCTTTCGTTACCTGCCCGTCTCGGCCTATACGGTGGGCGTATTGCTCAACCTCTTGCCGCCGCTGTGGGCCTACCGACTGTGGGTGGCCGGCATCGAGCTATGTCTGCTGTTCTGTGTATTTCTCACCGCCAGGCTGGTCTCCGACCCGGACCGGCGCGCCCGACTGGTGGCGATGTGGCTTGGGTTTACGCCTTTTTACCTGGAACTTTATATGGGCCAGTTTTCTTTTGTCCAGGCCACCCTGATCTGGGTGATGCTGATCTGGCCCTGGCTGCGCACCCGCTGGACGCGCTGGAGCCACAGCCAATGGGGGAGCGATCTGGCCTGGATCGCCAGTGTGCTGTGGAAGCAGAACACCGCTCTGTTTTTGCCCTGGATGATCCGCGCCCGCCACTGGCGCGCCCTGATCGCCCTGACCGCGCTGCTGGCACTCACCACCCTGCCCTATTTTGCCCTGTTCCCCGACGCCGCCACCGCATTTGCCCGCAACCTGTCTGGCGAGCCGCCCTGGTTCCAACTGGGCAACCTGGGGCTGCGGCAGCTCATCTTTGACGCCATGTGGTCGGCAGCCGACACGTTTCAACTCACCATTTCGCCGGGCCTCTATGCCGGCGCGCAAACGGCGGCGGTGTGCATATTCTGGCTGATCCCACTGGCCCTCACCATCCTGGACCCTCATCCCAACGCCCTGACACACCTGTCGCTGTGGCTGACCTCGTATTTTACGGCCTATCATCACGTGTGGGAGCATCACTATGTCATGCTACTGCCAGTGTTGGTGGCTCTGTGTATGCGTCACCGCTCACGCTGGCTGTGGATCATCTATGTCGCCCTGGCCCTGCCCACCCCGTTTTACCTGATTGACCCGCACGGACAGGTAGCCGTCCTGGACGCCATGCGTTGGACGCCTATCCGCCCACTGTGGCAAGATTTACTCTATCACGCATCGAAAAGCATCCCCGCGCTGCTGCTTTATCTCTGGCTGGTCTTTCAGATTGCCAGACCCATCCTCGGTGCGCGGCGACAGGAGAAGCCATGATCTCGCTGTGGCAGCAACTCTTGCAACCGGCCTATCTCTTTGCCACCGATCCCGGTCCGTTGGGGCGTTGGGGCGCTGTCTATGTGCTGTGGGCCGCGCTGCTGCTCGGCGGAGCGGCGGTTGCCGCCTGGCAATACCGCCGCTGCCGCTGCGGAACACTTCAGATGATCACAGCGGCATGTGTGATTGGCCTGATTTTTCTCTTATTACGCCTTGTTTCTCCACATATCCACAACATTTATCCACATCTGAACTTTATGTTGATTGATGCCTGGACGGCACGCATCTGGCCGCTCTCGGCTACGGGAGTGGCTCTGCTGGCCGGGCTGCTCTGGCACCTGGAACGAGTAACCTGGCCGCCGTTTCTCCGCCGACACATCCTGGCCCTGGCTGGCCGGGTCGAGCCAGATGGCGCACCGATGTCACTTCTCGAAACGCTGCTCATGTTACTGGCGCACCTGTCTGGCCTGGCCTGGCTGTGGCACACAGCGCAGCGACCGCTCTGGTGGGCCATTCCCTCGCTGCTGGCATTGGTCGCCCTGCCGCTGCTACGCCGCCCGCGCCGCCTGCGCCTGGAGACCCTGACCCCGCTGTTTTTGAGCTATGCAGCATCGCTCATCAGCTCTTATTTATCTCAAAAACTCGACATCCTGGTGCAAGACTATCAGGCTTTTGCGCTGCCCGATCTCTGGTCGCCCTGGTTCAATGTGCCGGCCATGATCGTTGTCGGCTTGTCCTATACGCTGTGGCTGCAAATCAGGTGGCTGCTGGCAGAGACGCACGAATCCGAGCCGAGCCGATGGGAGGGGAGAGCCGTTTTGATCGCCTTCAGCGTCGCCCTCGGTGTCTGGTTTTTGGCGGTGGTGGTCGTTCACCGCACCCGCGGCGTCACCGCCAGCGACCCCTATTGCTATGTGCAAATGGCCGTAGACCTGGCGCGCAGCGGCTCGCCGCTGCACCATTTCCCGTTGGCCGGCCTGGCCGCCGAGCTGGGCCTGCCCACCTGGCCAACCGTCCACATTGGCTATCATCCGCCGATCCGGGACAATCTGTCGCCGACCATGTGGCCGATTGGCTGGCCGCTGTTGATGGCGCCGTTGTACTGGCTGGGCGGCCTGGAAACCCTGTATTGGGCCGCGCCGCTGATGGCCGCCCTCTCGTTGATCGTGACCTGGCTCTTGGGCAACGAAATCTGGCGTGATGAACCGCCATCCCGCCGCTGGAGCGCAGCGGCACTGGCCTGCCTGCTGCTCGCCACCTCGCCCGAAGGGTCAGAGCGGATGCTGGTGCCAATGGCCGATGCCGCCGCCCAGTTCTTTACCCTGCTCACCCTGTGGATGCTGATCCAGGGTGTGCGCTCGCGCTCATTCTGGCATTGGGGGCTGGCCGGCGCGGGGATGGGCATGGCCTTTTTCATTCGCCACCCGCAACTGCCATTGGCAGCAGCGGCTCTGGTGGCCATCAGCCTGACGCCGGCCTCGCTTCGCCGCCGATTGAGCCTGCTGGCCGTGTTTGGCCTGGTCACACTGGTTGTGATTCTGCCGGACCTGTTTTACCATCGCCTGGTGTTCGGCGACTGGCTGCACCCCGAATCCACCGAAGGGTTTCTGATGTCCATTCGTCACATCGGCAACTCGTTCCTGACCCTCTTGCAGCACAGTCTGCTCCGCCGCGCCGAGTGGGGCTTTGTGCTGCCCTGTATCCTATACGGCAGCCTGAAGCTGTGGAAAAATCACCGCACGGCGACGCTGATTGGGGGTAGCGGGCTGCTGGCCGTGCTGGTGTTACACCTGTGCTATGCCGCCCTACGCCCCCGCGATCTGATCGCTGTCTTTCCGCTGCTGGCTCTGGCCGCCGCCTGGGGCTGCATAACCTGGTGGGTGCGATGGTCGAGCCGCCCCGGACCAACCACCGCGCTGCTCGTATGCACCGGCCTGGTTCTTGTCGCCGCTCGCTCTTATGATGTTTTGAGCATACCCTGGCGCAACAACGTGATCACTTTTGGACACGTCCATGCCCGGCAGCTCGAGGCTTTGCGAGAATTGGAGCGGCTGACACCAGAGCATGCCGTCATTGGCAGCATGCTCAACGGCGGCGCCATCGAACTGCATGCACATCGGTCGACAGTGCACCCAACTCCCTGGACCGCCGATGAACTGCGCATCTGGATAGACAGCCTGCAAAAGCAAAATCGCCCTTTTTACCTGCTCGACGATGGTGAAGAAATGCCACCTCTGTTGGAACAGCAAAGACAAATCCGGTCGGTGCAGTGGATTGCCCAACTCGATTTGCCCTATTTTGCACACGGCGGCGGCAATCTGCCACGCCAGGCTCAACTCTATCTGCTCTTGCCATAAAAGGTGCGCCGATTGAGCCCCAACCTGTATCCTGGCGAGTTACCAACAGTTTAATTCACATAGAATATAAGGATCTAGATCTTAGTAATAGTAGTAGGGGCTGTGAGTATGTGGAAAAAAAACAGAAATGCAGGTTGGCCGGTCACTGCGTTCAACATATACCTGGCGGCGATTAGCGATACCCTGGATATAGTATAGAGAACAAATGTTCTATTGGGAATCTTTGGGAAAAGTTGTGGATAAAAATGGGATAAAAATTGGGAAAAATAGGGCGGTTTAGCTTGACCATAACAACCCCCTACCTGTAGAGCCTGGCAGGGGACACAGGCCAAGATTTAGGGTCTTTTACCGATCGGGAAAGCAGGTGCGGTTAGCTATCCACAGTTTTCACAAGTTATCCACAGATTTGTTCAGGTTCTCCACAAAAAAAGCCCCTCCGTTAACATTGTTAACAAGAGGGGCCGGGGCGCAATGGTCTTATTTGGTCTGGCTGTAAAGTTGTTCCTGGATGGTCATCACCTCACGGCGCAGGTTGTTGTCTTGTTCCAGCAATCCTTCGATCTTGCTGATGCCATACAAAATGGTGGTATGGTCTCGGTCGCCCAGCAGTCTGCCGATTTCGGGCAGTGATGCGTTGGTTTCCTGACGGGCCAGGTACATGGCAATCTGGCGCGGCCGTACCAGCTCTTTGCTGCGTCTGGGGCCGATCAGGTCGCCGACATCAAGGTGATAGAATTTGGCCACAACTTGAAGCACATATTCGGTGTCTAACGTTTTGGGCGATTCGATCAGGTCACCCAGGCAAGAGTCCAGCGTCTCTATCGAGGGGACGATCTGTGTCAGTTTGATATAGGCAACGATCTTGTTCAACGCCCCTTCCAGTTCGCGGATGTTGCTGATCACTCGCTGGGCGATCAGGGCGATCACCTCTTTAGGAATCGTCACCGGTTGACTGGCAGCCTTGGATTGCAAAATGGCGATGCGGGTTTCCAGGTCGGGCGGTTGAATGTCGGCGATTAACCCCCATTCAAACCGTGAGCGCAGCCGCTCCTCCAGCGTAGGGATGGACTTGGGCGGGCGGTCGCTGGTGAGGACGATTTGTTTGTTGGCCGCATGCAGGGTGTTAAAGGTGTGGAAAAACTCTTCTTGCGTGCTTTCCTTGCCGGCAATGAATTGAATATCGTCAATCAGCAGCACATCGGTGTTGCGATATTTGGCGCGAAATTTTTCGGTATTTTGCGTGCGGATGGCGTTGATCAAGTCGTTGGTAAATTGCTCTGAAGATACATAAAGCACCTTGAGGTTTTGGGCCTGACTGCTGTGGCCGATGGCATGCAACAGGTGGGTTTTGCCCAACCCCACCCCGCCGTACAGGAAAAGCGGGTTGTAGGCCGTTGCCGGCGAGTCCGACACGGCCAGGGCGGCCGCGTGAGCCAGGCGATTGCTCGATCCCACAATGAATGTGTCAAAGGTATAGCGGGCGTTCAGGCTGAGATAGCCGTTGCCGTTGCCATTGCCGTTTGATGCCTCGTCGTGAGGTTTGCCGCCATTTTGCGGCGGGCGGGCTTGCGGCTGTGACAGCAGTGGTAGTTCATCCGTCTGCTCGATGCCCTGATCTTCGTTCCAGACGATAAACTGGACATTGAGCGGGCGATTGACAATGCCCGACAGGGTGCGCTTGATGGGGACATAGAGGCGGTTTTCCAGCCAGTCTTTGATATAGGCATTGGGGACGCCCAGGACAAAATCATCCTGATCCCACGAGATGACGGTGGTGGGTTTGAGCCACGTGTTAAACGTAGCGCGGGTCATTTGCATTTCCAGCTCGCCCAAGGCGGCTTGCCAGACTTTTTCGGCGTGGTCCATAGTAAAACTCCAGGTTGATAAATAGTGCCTATCCCGCGAAAGGATTGTTTTTGGGGCAACAATTTTCCGAGCAGCAAATCCCCGTCCGGTTTCGATTCGTTCGGAATAGGATACCCATATTGAATCTCTTATCCTCAAACATTTTTTCAGGAGAATCAATCGGGGTTCAGTGGGATATTTTGTTGTGCGGCGTAGAGACTGTGAGTGTTGTGACAGTCTCTTCAAGACGGCCGATGGTCAGGGTTGATGGTTGGCATAGACTGATTCAGGCGCAGGCGGTCGCAGAAACAAACCTCAAACGATGAAAAATTGAGGCCTGGACCGGCGGCAGGAGTATGATCATCATCCCCCCCATGTAACAATGACCGATATGATGTTGGGGCAGGATGATTCGCCTGACAGGTCTAACTGTGCAGAAAGTGCATCGCGGATTGAGACCAGGATGGCTGCCCTATGTCATATTCAAAATGGCGGCCTAAACGGTCGAGGCGAATGTCCGGCGTGCGTTCCCGACGTCGAGGACACACAAGGCTATTGTAACAAAGCCGCCCCAACTTGGCAAATGGGCCTGTGGAAAAGTCGAATTCTGCTCAGATTGGCACACTAGAGGGCGAATCTACAGGTGTCATATCCCCTAGCCCTAGTAGGTGAGAATGTCCGCCTAGATTGATCGGGATCCATTGACCAATTTTAAGAAAGATTAAGTCAACCTGGCCGTATGAAATCGGCCAGAGTCAAAAAGGAGTTGTGCATGCTGCTGATCACCGGAGGTATCTTGTTGACCGGGCAGCCAACCTGCCCGCCGATTGCCAATGGGGCGGTCTATGTGGCCAATGGTCGTATTGCCGACCTGGGCGATGCGACACAGATGGAGGCGCGATACCCTCAGGCCGAGCGTCTGGATGCTGCCGAACAGGTGGTGATGCCCGGCCTGATCTGCGCACACACGCATTTTTATGGCGCTCTGGCGCGCGGCATGTCGCTGGCTGGCCCGCCGCCATCCGATTTTGCCCAGATTTTGGCCCGGCTGTGGTGGCGGCTGGATCGGGCATTGGACGAGACAAGCATCACCCTCAGCGCCCTGGTCTGTCTGGCGGATGCGATCCGGCACGGCACCACAACCCTGATCGATCATCATGCTTCGCCCAATGCCATAGACGGTTCGCTAGACATTATCGCCGACGCGGTGCGCCGGGCCGGTTTGCGCGCCAGTCTGTGCTATGAAGTCAGCGACCGGGACGGCCTGCAGCGGGCCCGGCAGGGCATGCGCGAAAATGAGCGGTTTATCCAAAAATGCCTGCGCACGCAGCGAGATGATCCATCTCCACCTTTGATGGGTGCGCTGTGGGGACTGCACGCTTCGTTCACCCTGTCCGATGCGACGCTGCAAACCTGCGCCGGGCGCGCCGCCGATCTGGGGGTGGGCTGTCACCTGCATGTGGCCGAAGGTTGGCCCGATGTGCAGGACAGTATGGAGAAATATGGCTGCCGTGTGGTCGAGCGGCTGCACCGGGCCGGCGTCTTGCACGGGCAAACCATTGCCGCTCACTGTGTGCATATAGACGAGCGAGAGCTAGACATTTTGGCACAAACCGGCGTCAATGTGGTTCACAATCCGCGCTCCAATATGAACAATGCCGTTGGCGCCGCCGATCTGATCGGTTGGCAGCGTCGAGGTTGCCGGGTGGGGCTGGGCAACGATGGGTTTTCCAACAACATGTGGAGCGAAATGACCGTCGCCTCTTTGCTGCACAAACACGTCAACGGCGATCCGCGCATCCTGCCCGCCGATCAGGTGGTGCAGATGGTCTGGCAGAACAATGCCCGGATTGCTGCCTGCGCCGGGCTGCCATCGCAATTGGGCGTGCTGCGAGTGGGTGCGCCGGCAGATCTGATCCTGGTTCGCCATCATCCCATTACGCCGCTGACCGAAACCAACTGGCCCTGGCATGTTTTGATGGGCATGGATGGCGGCGATGTCGAGACGGTGATGGTCGGCGGGCGATTGTTGATGCATCGTCGCCAATTGTTGACTCTGGACGAGGCCGAGATTGCCGCGCAAGCCCGCGCCTGTGCGCAGCAAATCTGGACACAGCTTGGTGAATAGCCGGTGTCTGTTGATCGGATTGTATCATCTCTAAAAAAGAACGCCAGCATCTTGCTGGCTGCTATTCTGCGCATCAAAAAGGAGGCAATATGGCCGATATGGGCATTGAATTTTGCGGCATTCGTTTCAAAAATCCGGTGTTACCGGCTGCCGGCCCGCCAGGCTGGGATGGCGCCGCGCTGCTGCGGTGCGCTCAAGGCGGCGCCGGTGGCCTGGTTACCAAGACTATCTCCACGCGCCCGGCTGTGGTACCGCGTCCTCACATGGCCGCGCCGCGCGGCGCATTTTTGAATGTCGAGTTGTGGTCAGAACTGTCGCCGCGCCAATGGGCACTGCGCGAATGTGCTATGGCCAAATCAACCGGCCTGCCCCTGATCATCAGCCTGGGCTATAGCGCCGCCGACATTGAAGAATTGGCGCCGCTGTTCAAGCCCTGGGCCGATGCAGTTGAACTGTCTACCCACTATACCGGCGATTCGCCAGAGCCGATGGTGCAAGCCATCCGCGCAGCCAGGCGGGGGTTCGATGTGCCGGTGTGGGTCAAACTCAGCCCCTTTCGAGATGTACAACAGGGCGCTGCGGCTGCACAGCAGGCCGGCGCCGATGGTCTGGTGGCGATCAACTCGTTTGGGCCGACCATGTCGCTGGACGTTGAGACAGCTATGCCGGTGTTGGGCAGCGCAAACGGCTATGGCTGGATGAGTGGAGCGGCCATTCGACCGCTGGCGGTGCGCTGTGTGTGGGACATTGCCCAGGTTACCGATTTGCCGATCATGGGGGTGGGTGGTATCGGCCGGGGCATAGATGCCGTTGAGATGATCATGGCCGGAGCCAGCGCAGTGCAGGTTTGTACGGCGGCCATTTTGCAAGGCAGCCAGGTGTTGGGGCAGATTGCCGGCGAAATGTCCCGTTGGATGGATGCGCACGGTTATGCCGACGTTGCACAGATGCGCGGGTTGGCCTGGAGACGCCGACAACAGCATTTGGTCGGCGGGCAGGATTGGCGGCCTCGCTACCTGGCCGAACGCTGCATCGGTTGCGGGCGGTGTGCTGTCAGTTGTGTCTATCAGGCCATTCGTATGGACGAGAAAAAAGCAGTCTGGCAGCTCGACCGCTGTCATGGTTGTGGCCTGTGCGTCACTCGTTGTCCATCGGGGGCATGGCTCTGACCGTCGGCCTGAATAAAACCCAAACGCCCGACCTGGTCGGGCGTTTGGGTTGGGATGTATGAGATGAGCCTGAAATGGATTATGCGCTCAAGGCCTGTTTGGCCACCAGCACCAGTTGAGCAAACGCCGATGCATCCTGCACGGCCATGTCGGCCATCATCTGACGATTAAGCTCTACGCCGGCGGCTTTGAGGCCGCAGATCAGGCGGCTGTACGAGATTCCTTGCTCGCGGGCGGCGGCGTTGATGCGAATGATCCACAAACGTCGCCAGTCCCGCTTGCGATTGCGGCGGTCTCGATATTGATAGACGCCGGCTTTCATCATGGCCTGGTTGGCCGCACTAAAGATGCGGTGTCGTCCGCTGTGTTGTCCTTTGGTCGCCTCCAGCACTTGTTTGTGCCGTCGGTGCAGCCTGGGACCTCCCTTTACCCTCATTTTTGTCCCCTTTCGTTCAAAATAACTTGTCCACAAAGGGAGAGGTGCCCTTTGCTAACAAAAAATATAGTTCGTTACAGATGGTTTAGCTGTTTTTCAGAAAAGGCGCCAACCGCTTGATCCGCTTGACATCACCGCGCACTGTAACCTGGGCCATTTGAGCAAACTGGCGTTTGCGGCGCTGAGAGCGGTTGCGGCGCAAGTGAGCCGCGCCATTCATGCCGCCCCCATGCGTGCGCATCAGTTTGCCGCTGCCGCTGTACTTGAATCGCTTGGCCGCGCCTTTGTATGTTTTAAGTTTAGGCATCATTTCCTCCCAAGATGGCAATTGAGCAAAATAGAGGGACAGTCACTCTGCCCTGTCCCTGTCACTCAAACGCAATGTCTGAACTTGTGGGCTGGTATAGGTACAGCGGCTCTGGTTGCCCGTTATCCGACCAAACCGATGAGCTGCTGACATGCATACGCCAGCGATCAGGTCTCGCTGGCGTCATAAAGAAGCGATTATAACACAAAATGACAGATTTGCCAAACACAGCCAGATTTGACACAAATCTGGTTGACCATCTCGATGGGTTTACTTTTTGGCTATCGGGTTGAGGATCATGAGCATATTGTGCCCTTCCATGCGCGGCGGAGATTCGACTGTGGCAATGTCGGATAGACGCTGGGCAATCTCGTTGAGCAGTTCTTGGGCGATCTCGGGATAGCTGACCTCACGGCCGCGAAACCAGACTCTGACCTTGACCTTGCATCCTTCTTCCAGGAACCGCCGAGTATCGCGCACCTTGAATTCGACATCGTGATCGTCGGTTTTGGGACGCAGACGAATCTCTTTGACTTCGATGGTTTTGCTGGCCTTGCGCGCTTTGCGTTCTCGTTTGGCTTTTTCGTACAAGAACTTGCCATAGTCCATCAAGCGGCATACAGGTGGCTCGGCATTGGGGGAGACTTCGACCAGGTCCAGGTTGCGCTCACGGGCCAGGGCGATGGCGTCATAACGTGACATGACCCCAATCATGCCTTCATCGCCTACCAGCCGCACCTGCTTGGCGCGAATCTGCTCATTGACTCGATAAGTTTTCTCGCTAATGACACACCTCTCAAGATGATATAAATCTGCTTTATTCGTCAAACTCATAGAATATGTATTATCTCAACAAGAGAATACCAGCATTTTGCTGGCAGCCGCCAGGATGACGGCGTTTCCCCAAGATATTGAGAGGATACCAGAATATTGTGTGAATCAATGCTAATATATCATATCCATTCAGGGATGTCAAATCAGGGTAAATTTGGCAATCAAAAGAGATTCGCCCATGTTATCCAGGTGAGCGAATCTCTTGAATCACAGTCTGGTGTACAGTATGTCGGCGCGAGAGATCAGGCCTGGCAAGATTCCGGGTCCAGATCGCTCAGGTCTGCTTCAATGTCTTGTGCCTGCCAATCTGAATTGACATAATCTGACGAGGCGACACGTTTGAGGCTCAAGCCGATGCGGCGACGTTCTGGATCGATGCGGATGACGCGCAAGGTCAGCGTTTGGCCCTCTTGTACAGCCTCTTTGGGGTGTGTGATATGTTCGTCGCTGAGTTCAGAGATATGGATCAGCCCCTCGACATTGTCTCCGGCGATGCGGGCAAAGGCGCCAAATTTGACCAGTTTGGTGATGGTGCCTTCAACCAACTGCCCCTCTTGATACTGCGCCGTGATGCGGTTCCAGGGGTCTTTTTCCAACCGCTTGAGGCTGAGGCCGATGCGTTTGCGGTCCCGGTCTACGTTCAGGACATAGACCTCGACCTGATCGCCCACCGAGAGGACTTCGCTGGGATGGGTGACGCGCCGCCACGACAGTTCGGACAGGTGAATCAGGCCATCGGCGCCGCCCAGATCTACGAATGCGCCAAAGTCGCACAGGCTGATCACTTCGCCTTCACAAGTGTCGCCCTCTTTGAGCTCGGACAGGAGCTTTTCCTTGTGTTGTTTGCGCCATTCGCGCATGGCTGCGCGTTCCGACAGGATCAGGCGATTGCGGGTGCGGTCAATTTCGATGACTTTGAGGCGCAGGTTTTGCCCGACCAGTTTGCCGGCTTCTTCGGCCTTGCCGCTGGACGCGATCTGTGAGGCCGGCACAAAGCCGCGCACTTTGCCCATGCGCACAATCAACCCGCCCTTGTTGTAACCGGCTACTTCGCCCTCAAAAATTTCGCCGGTTTCAAACATCTTTTCGGCCTGTCGCCAGTCTCGCTCGGCCTGGGCGCGGGCCAGTGAGAGGATGATGTTGCCGTTTTTGTCTTCCGGGCTTAGCACATAGACCAACACGCTGTCGCCGACATGGAGTTCGGCCTGGTCTTCGGGGCTCATGCGAGCTACTTCGCGCTCGTTGATAATGCCTTCCGACTTGGAGCCGACGTCCACCAAAATTTCGGATGAACTGACGTGGACGATTACGCCGTCAAGCACCTGCCCGCGCTGCAATTGCTTGAAATCGTAATCTTCTCCCAACCATTCTTCCCCCTGGGCAGAGGGGTCTTCTTGCCCAAACTGGGCCCGATCTTCTTCTCCCATGATGTGATTTTTCCTCCTTGGATTTGAACTGCTCAGCGTGATTATACTCTTTTTTCTCCAAAAAGCAAAATATTGTCATGTATCTCTAGATTTACCTGGCACATCTTGAGATCCAACGAGGGGCAGGCTTTGACGTTTTGCCGTTTTGATGCTAAACATGAGGCTATCAAAACGAGGAGCAAGGGATGGAACTGAACGAATATCAACAACTGGCTTTGCGGACGGCCGGGCATCGCGAGGATGTCCGCGTGAGGTTGAATTATACCGCCCTGGGGCTGACTGGCGAGTCGGGTGAGGTGGCCGATATGATCAAAAAGGTGCTGTATCACGATCATCCGCTGGACCGCGCTGCACTGAGCAAGGAATTGGGCGATGTGTTGTGGTACCTGGCGGTGATGGCTGACAGCCTGGACCTGAGCCTGGAGCAGGTGGCGCAGGAGAATGTGACCAAGCTGCGGCGGCGCTACCCTGAGGGGTTTTCGGCGGAGCGATCGCTTTATCGGGATGTGGATGGCTGATTGACAACCTGTCTACAAAATGCTATGATAGCCTGAGGATGTGATGAGGACCTGGACTCGCCGCCGATTTTTGGGTCAATCTGCCGCCGCGGCCGCCGGATGGCTGGCGGCGGCTTGTGCTGTTGGAAAGGATAGGACCATGACGCTTGAAACATCTAACCCTTCTGGAGCGACCATCCCGCGCTGGCGCGGTTTTAATCTGTTGGATCTGTTTACCACTCAAAGCAAAGGCGATTTTCCAGAGGATGATTTTCGTTGGATCGCCGATTGGGGCTTTGATTTTGTGCGCCTGCCCATGTGTTATACGCTATGGACGGTGGGCAATGATGTGTATCGCATCTATGAGCCAACGCTGGAGCGGATTGATCGGGTGATCGAGTATGGTCGAACCTATCGCATCCATATCAATCTCAACTTTCACCGCGCGCCGGGCTATTCGGTGAATCGGGAGCGGCAGGAACCGTTCAACTTGTGGAAGGATCAGGACGCTCTGGATGCGTTTGTCTTTCACTGGCAATTGTTTGCCCGGCGTTACAAGGGTATTCCGGCGGAGCGGCTCAGCTTTAACCTGGTTAACGAGCCGACCAACCCCAACGACAACATGTCGCGCGCCGATCACGAGCGGGTGATGCGCGCTGCCGTCAAGGCCATCCGTGAGATAGACCCGCAGCGACTGATTTTTATTGATGGGTTGAGTTGGGGCAGCGAGCCGGCCGACGAACTGGCCGACCTGGGCGTTGTTCACAGCACCCGCGCCTATCAGCCGATGCACGTGACGCATTACAAGGCCGGTTGGGTGGGTTACAACGCCGATTGGCCCGAGCCAACCTGGCCCGGTCAGATGGCTGATGGACGAACCTGGGATCGCGCTCAATTGGAAAAATTTTATCAACCCTGGATCAAACTGGTTGAGCGGGGCGTTCCGGTTCACTGCGGTGAGGGCGGGGCGTTCAATTATACGCCGCACCAGGTGGTGCTGGCCTGGCTGGGCGATGTGTTGGACATTTTGTCGGCGGCCGGTATTGGGTTTGCGCTGTGGAATTTGCGCGGCAGCTTTGGCATTTTGGATTCGGGCCGCACCGATGTGGATTATGAGGACTGGTACGGACACAAACTGGATCGTCAATTGTTGGATTTGTTGCGCAGGTTTTGAAAGGACAAGAGATGCAATTTGCCGTTTGTTTGTGGGATTTGGAGCCAACCGACGAAAACATTCAATCTCTGAGCGCACAAGGGGTGACAGCCATCGAGCTGGGCGCGCTGTTTTTGACCGCCCGTGACGACCGCATAGTGCGCTCTGCCGGCGAGCGATGTCGGGATGCCGGCATCCGCCTGTATGCCGGGCACCCGCCTTTTGGTGGTGAAGCCGACCTGTCGCAACTGGACGAAGGGGGACGGCGCAAGGCGGTGACCGTTCTGACCCAAAGCCTGGCCCGCGCCGCGTTGGCCGGCATCGAGTGCGCCGTGATTCACCCATCTGGCGGCAGCATGGGGCCAGAAGATCTGGCGCGGCGGCGTGAGCAGTTGCTGCGCAGCCTGGATTCGCTGCTGGTGGTGGCGGAGCGGTTGCGGGTGCGTCTGGCGTTGGAGAACATGCTGCCCAACCATGTCGGCGCGTCGAGCTGCGAAATTTTGGATATTGTGGGGCGGTTTGACTCGCCCTGGCTGGGGGTTTGTTTCGACATCGGTCATGCCCACCTCAACCCTGAAGGGGCATTGCCGGCATTTGAAGCACTGCGTCAGCGCATCATCACTTTTCACCTTCAGGATAATGATGGCAACAGCGACCGCCATTTACAGCCGCCTTATGGCAGTATAAATTGGGGGGCGTTTGCGCGATCCTTTTCGCCCGCCGATTTTCCTTTTCCCTGGTCGGTAGAGGCGCCGCCCTGGAACGGTGGCGGTTGGGCCACTCAATTGCGCGAGATGCAGGCTCTCTTTTCGGTAGGACAGTTGGCTGTGCCATGTGGCAATTCAACCGTCTATCTCCGCTGCCAGCGTTGTGGGCGGTGCTGCTTTGGCACGCCGGAGCGGTGGAGCTGTGGGTGTGGTGAATTTGGTGTTAATGGGCTTGAAGAAAGGAACTGAAAATGACACAGTACGGTTATTTTGATCCCACGACAGGTGAATATGTGATTACTCGTCCCGACACGCCCACGCCATGGATGAATTACATCGGACAGGGCGGGTATGGCGGCATTGTCTCCAACTGTGCAGGGGGCTATGCCTTTGATCGCGACCCGCGCAACCGCCGTGTGACGCGTTATCGCTACAATTCCATTCCGGCCGATCAGCCGGGCCGCTATGTCTATTTGCGCGATCAAGACACAGGCTGTTATTGGAGCCCCACCTGGCAGCCTACCACGCAGGTGCAACTCGATGCCTACGAGTGCCGCCACGGTCCCGGTTATACCCGCATCGGCGGGACCTGCCAGGGTATTGCCGCCGAGTTGTTTTATTTTGTGCCGCCGGCACCTGCGACGGCCAACCTGGCCCCATGCGAAGTGTGGGTACTCAGGGTCAGGAATGTGTCCGAGCGACCCCGCCGTATTCGCACCTTTAGCTATGCCGAACTGTCTTTTTGGAATGCCGAAGTAGACCTGCACAACCTCGATTGGGGCATGCACATTGTCGAGACGCGCTATCAAGATGGGGTGCTGCGCACATCCACCCGTTTTCGGACGACGACAACCTTTTTCTCCAGTAACCGGCCGCCGGCCGGGTTTGACAGTATCCGCGAGGCCTTTATCGGCCGCTGCCGCGATTTGGGCCACCCGATTGTCGTTGAAACGGGACAGCCACAAAACACCCAATCGCCGCGCGGCAACAATATCGCTTCGCTGTGCCACGATCTGAGCCTGGCAGCTGGCCAGGAAGAGACATTGATCTATATTCTGGGCGTAACCGACTCGTCCGACTTGGTCGCGTCGACGGTGCAGCATTTTGGCGATCTGGCCCATGTGCAGGCGGCGCAGGCTCACCTTCAGGCTGATTGGGCGCACTATTTGAGCCGTTTGACCGTCGAAACGCCCGATGCCGAGATGAATGCCATGCTCAATGTGTGGAATCAGGTGCAATGCCGCGCCACCCTGTTCTGGTCGCGTTTTGTGTCGGCATACGAGACCGGGCTGGGGCGGGGCATGGGTACGCGCGATTCGGCGCAGGATACCCTGGCCACGGCCCACAATGCCCCCGACCGCGTGCGGGCCAACCTGACCATGTTGTGGAAGCTGCAATTTCAAGATGGGCATACCTGGCACCAGGTTTTTCCGCTCACCGGCGAGGGCGGCCCCGGCCTGGCCGCCGAATTTCCCGACTGGCCGCAGTGGTTCTCGGACGATCACCTCTGGCTGATTCAAGGCACCTGCGCTTATTTGCGCGAGACCGGCGACCTGGCTTATTTGAACGAGTCGGTGAGCTTTTATGACGGTGGCGCAGACACGATTTGGAACCACATTTTGCGCGGCGTGCGCTTTACGCTGGAGCATCGCGGCCCGCACAGCCTGCCGCGCATGGGCTTTTCCGACTGGAATGACACCATGAACATCGATCACGGCAGCGGCAAGGCCGAGAGTGTGATGGCGGCCGAGCAGTTTTGTCGGGTGATGCTAGACCTGGCCGAGTTGAGCGATCATTTGAACAAAATTGAAGATGCTCAACGATTTAGGATGCTTAAAGAAGAGTTAGCAGCGATCATCAACCGGGTAGCCTGGGGTGGGGCTTGGTATGCCCGCGCCTTTGATGATGAGGGACTACCCATTGGCGTGCAGAACGAGGAGCAGCAGAAAATTGCTCTGAATGTGCAGACCTGGGCGATCATCGGCCAGGTGGCGACGTCGGAGCGAGCGGCAGTGGCGATGGAGAGTGCGCACGAAAAATTGAACACGCGCTTTGGCCTGGCTTTGATGTGGCCGCCTTATGAGCAGGGCAACGACCGTGTGCGTGGCACCACCACCTATCCGCCCGGAGCCAAGGAAAACGGGGGCATTTTCTGCCATGCCAATACCTGGGCCATCGTGGCTGCGGCACAGTTGGGCTGGAGCGAACGTGCTTATCAATACTATCGTCAGCTTGTGCCGTTGGCTCGTGAGGATGCCGACCTGTATGCGGCCGAACCTTATGTGTATTGCAGCAATATCTGCGGCCCCACCCACCCGCAGTTTGGCTATGGGCGAAACGCCTGGCTTTCCGGCACGGCCTCGTGGATGTATGTGGCAGCCACGCAGTGGATTTTGGGCATCCGTCCCACGTTCAAGGGGCTGCTGGTTGATCCGTGCATTCCGCCTGAATGGGATGGGTTTGGGGTGGTGCGTTATTTTCGCGGCGTTCGATACGAGATTGATGTGCAAAACCCCGACCATGTTGGCCAGGGGGTCAAGGCGGTGGTGGTGGATGGCGAGGTGATCGAAGACCATGTGCTGCCGCTGTCCGAGGATGGTCAGACGCACCGCGTGATGGTGGTGATGGGGTAATTGGCGCCGGCGGCTATGAACCAGGCAGAATGGCCTGCATGCGCGCCAATTCTTGTGGGGTGTTGACATTGAAAAAGCTGAGGTGTTGCGGGTCGAACTGCTCGATCTCGGCCGTTTCGACATAGCGCACGTTCAAGCCTTGCCAGGCCACGCGCACGCGCCGCTGCCCGCCAAGGATGTGCTGTTCCAGGGCGGCGGCGCAGCGGCAGGCATAGACAGCATGCAGCGGCTCTACATAATCGCCGATGCGTGGGACCACAATATCATATTGTTCGCGCTGATCGAGCAAATGGCGCAGCAGTGACAGGTTCAAAAAGGGCATGTCACAGCCCACTGCCAGCCCATAATTTGTTGTGAGGGCCGCCAGGCCGGCGTGCAGACCGCCCAGTGTGCCGACTCCGGGGTAGACATCGGCGACCAGCGGCAGCCCCAAAAAGCGAAACGGCTCTGGGGTGTTGGTCACGATAATGATCTCGTCTACCAGTTTGCACAGCTTATCGGTCATTCGCTGAATCAAGGGCTGACCCTGTACCTCGATCAGGGCTTTGTTTTGTCCCAACCGCTGGCTGGCCCCGCCGGCCAAAATCATTCCGCCTGTGTCAATGTATCGCTGTGTCAAACTGGCCTCCTGTGGTTTGATGTCGAGGTTGAGAGTATAGCAGATATTGGGTTGGTATGCAAAGCATTCACCTGGGACAGAGGAACACCTATGGGCCAACTTTATTTTGGCTATAATCTGGATATTTTGTACGAACACATTCAAGATGAGAGCGTAGACCTGGTCTACCTCGATCAATCGTTCAACAGCAAGCACGACTAAGCCTCCCTGCACTATGGCGACTATTCCAGACTCCGGATTTTGACTATCAAGGGCTTGCTTGCCGGGACTGAAACACCGAGCTATCCCGACTTGTCACAGGGTGGGGCGAGTTTCAAGAAAGCGAAGCGGGAGCGAGCCGGCGGGGAACAGCTGGAATTATTCTGATTCAAATTCGACGCTGAAAACCCGAACAAGTTCGGGATTCCAGAGTTCTAAACTGGTTGAGGGCTTGTATAGGGGGGTCTATGTGGATTTATGTTTTTACTCTTTTGATGGCGGCATCGCTATTCATTGTCGTTGGCCTGGGCTTGTATGGCTGGCGTTATCGCGCCACCGCCGGTGCACGCGCCTTTATCGCCGTCGTTGCGTTATCAGGGGTATGGATCGGCGCGACGCTCTTGAGCATGCTTGCCCCAACGCCCGATCTGGCCGTTTTTTGGTGTCTCAAGGTGCGCTATGTGGGGGTGGCGTTGACGCCGGTGGCCTACCTTTTCTTTGTGCTGGAATATACTGAACGCTCTGCGTGGTTGCACTGGCGGCGCAGCTGGTTGTTCTTTGTGATCCCGATCCTGACGCTGCTGTGTCTGTGGATCGCGCCCGACTCTTTTTTGACTCTCGATGCTGTAGCTTATGAGCGTATCACACTGATTTTAGTTCTAGATATTGGCAACTGGTTTTGGGTTCATGCGGCGTATAGTTATCTGTTGATCCTGGCTGGTATGATTTTGCTAGGACTGCGCATTGTCCATTCTCACTATCCTTACCGGCAACAGGCCATTCTGATGTTTGTCGGCTCGCTGTTGCCGTTTTTGGTCAACATTCCGTCAATGTTTGATCTGTTGCCCCCAGATTTCCCCCCGCTGGACCTTTCGGCACTCGCCGGCGTCGTCACTGGTGTCTGTTGGGGCTGGGCGCTCTTCCGGTATCAACTGTTGGACATTCTGCCGGTCGCCCGCGACGCAGTGCTGGAGAGTATGGCGGATGGTGTCATCGTGCTGGACACGCGCAACCGGATTGTGGATATCAACCCGGCGGCCGAACGCATGTTCAACTTGACGCGCGCTACGGCGGTAGGCAAGCCCCTGGCCGCATACCTGATCAATCGGCCAGATGTATGGGAACGCTTTGCAGCCGTGTCCGCCGCGACGGAGGAGATCACCCTGGTTGCAGGAGAAGCGGAGCGTTTCTTTGAGCTACGCATTTCCACCCTTTACCGAAAGCATATGCCGGCTGGCCACCTGATTGTGCTGCGCGATATGACCGAGCGGCAGCAGGCCGCAGAAGCATTACAGCAGTATACACGAGAACTGGAAGCCCGCAATGCCGAGTTGGACACCTTTGCACACACCGTCGCCCACGACTTGAAAAATCCGCTTTCGACAATGGTCGGTTTTACCTCTCTTGTCGTGGCGCGACATGACAAAATGGAGCCCGATCAGCAGTTGAACATGCTGAAAACCATCGAACGCCAGGGCTATCGGATGGCGCGCATCATTGACGAACTGTTGCTGTTTGCCAGTTTGCGCAAACTCGGTGAGGTGGCTTTTAGCCCGCTGGATATAGGGCAGATTGTGGCCGAAGTCCGGGAGCGGTTGGCCTCAGCGATTGAGGAAAAGCAGGCGCATATCACCCTGCCGATAGCCTGGCCGACTCCGATGGGGTATGCGGCCTGGGTGGAAGAGATTTGGGCAAACTATATCAGCAACGCCCTCAAATACGGTGGAACGCCGCCACACATTGTTTTGGGTTGGGACGCGCAGGGTGATCGGCTACGTTTTTGGGTGCAGGATGACGGCGCCGGGTTGACGCCAGAGGAGCAGTCCCGTTTGTTCATTCCCTTTACGCGCCTGGATCAGGTCAGCGCCAAGGGACATGGCCTGGGCCTGTCCATCGTCCGCCGCATTAGCGACAAGCTGGGCGGGGAAGTAGGCGTCGAAAGCGCACCGGGGCAGGGTAGCACGTTTTGGTTTACATTGCCGGCGGCCCGGTCGGTTGTCCTGGAGTAACCCTCGCAGATTTTTCAAACAAACATCCCACCAAAATAGGAAATGTCAGCGTCTTGCTGGCAGCCGTCAGTATGGCGACGTTCCCTTCAAGATGTTGAAAAGATGCAGAAAGGAGATGGGAGGTGAAAGCACTGGTTGTTTACGATTCGGTTTTTGGCAATACAGCCAAGATCGCACAGGCAATGGGGGCGGTGCTTGATGCGCCCGTGCTGCGGGTGGGCGATGTGCAGCCTGCGCATTGGGCCGGCCTGGATGTCCTGATCGTTGGCTCGCCCACGCGGGCATTCAGCCCGTTGCCGACAGTGAGCCGGTGGCTGCGCAGCCTGCCCGTCGGCAGTCTGAAAGGGGTGCGGGTGGCGGCTTTTGACACGCGCATGGATGTACAAGAGGTCAACAATGGTGTTCTCACCCTGTTGGCCAAAATTTTGGGTTATGCTGCTGAACCGATTGGAAAGCAGCTTGTCAAAAAGGGGGGAGCACAGGCCTTGACGTCGGCAGGTTTCATCGTCAAGGGGTCAGAAGGGCCGTTAAAGGATGGCGAACTAGAGCGCGCCGCAGCGTGGGCGGGGCAGATTTGATGAACATCCTCGCTCTGATCGGCAGCTATCGCAAACAAGGCAACACGGCCCGCGTGGTGCAGTTGATCGGCACGCGGCTCGAATCGCTGGCAGCGCAGCACGGCCGGGCATTGAATTGGGAGATGCTGTACCTGGGCGATATGGACATCCGGCCCTGTCGGGGCTGTCGGGTGTGCTTTGATCGCGGCGAGGACAAATGTCCGCTCAAGGATGATGTGCCAGCCATCAAAGCCAAAATGGATGCTGCCGATGTTCTGATCCTGGCCAGCCCGGTCTATGTAGACGACGTGAGCGGCCTGGTCAAAACCTGGATGGATCGCCTGGCCTATCTGTGCCATCGGCCCGGCCTGGGTGGCAAGTGTGCCTGGACCCTGGCCACAGTGGGAGGCAGCCCCACCTCCCACACCCTGCGCACCATGAACGCCGCGCTGCTCACCTGGGGCTATCACCTGGTCGGGCAGGCCGGTTTCAAGCTGGGTGCCCTGGCCCCTGTAGACGAGATCGAACGCCGGCGGCCGCAGATCGAGCAGGTCGCCGACCGCCTGTTTGACGCCGTGTCTCGGCGGCGCGCTTTGTATCCATCATTTATCTCTTTGTTGACCTTCAAGGTGCAACGGTTGGCCTGGCAGCGCGATGATCCAACCACATACGATTATCTCTATTGGAAAAATCAGGGCTGGCTGGAGCCGGGTTGCACATTTTATGCGCCGCATCGCGCCGGGCGGATCAAGGTGATGCTGGCGCGGCTGGTTGGCGCGGCGGTGGCGCGGGTGATGTTGGGGTAGCGATGACAGACAAAATTTCCAGGTCGTGGTGGATCGGCGTTGCTGCCGGGTTGCTCATTCTGGCCGGCGGCCTGCGCTTTTACCGCCTCGACCTCTTGCCTCCTGGCCTTCATTTCGACGAGGCCTTTCATCAAGTCGAGGCGGTAGGCATTTTGCAAGGCCAGATGCCCATCTATTTTACCGAAAATATGGGCATGGATCCGCTGCACATTTACCTGATTGCCGTCTGGTTCAGGTTGTTTGGTGTAACTCACCTGGGCGGACGGCTGATCTCGGCTCTGGCTGGCACACTGACCATCCCCACGCTATGGTGGCTGGTGGAAGAGTGGTTTGCCGATTGGGAGACCGGGCGACGCAAGGCTTTGGCCGCCGTATCGTCGTTCACTCTGGCGGCCATGCAGTGGCACATCACCCTGAGCCGCACCGGCATCCAGCCGATTTTGGTGCCACTGCTTTTGGCCTTGAGCCTGGCTTGCCTGTGGCGTGGTCTACGCACCGGTCGGGCGGGGTGGTTTATCGGCGGCGGCGTGTGCCTGGGCCTGGGACCCTATGCATACTCTTCGGCGCGGGTCACTCCGTTGTTGATTATTTTTTCCGCTTTGTGGTTGTTCTTGTTTCAAAGGGACATGTTCAAGCGGCGGTGGTCCGGCCTGCTGATGATGGTAGGGGTTTCCATCGCCGTTTTCGCTCCGCTGGGTTTTTACTTTATCACCCATTGGCAGCAGTTTACCTTTCGCGCCGGTCAGGTGACGTTTTACACACTGGGGCAGGGCAGCACTGGCCCGCTGCGGGCGTTGGGCCTCAACCTGCTCCGGTCGTTGGCTGCGCTCAATTTTCAGGGTGATATGGAAATGATTCGCAACTGGCCGGGCCGCCCGGCTCTGGATGTGTTCCAATCACTGCTGTTTGGCGCAGGGCTGATTGCCTGTGCGCGGCATGCGAAATGCCTATCCTATACAGCCCTGCCGGTCTGGATCGGGGTGATGCTGCTGCCTACCATCTTGACCGAGTATGCTCCTCATTTTGGCCGTGCCCTGGGCGCCGCTCCGGCGGTAGCCGTATTGGTGGGATTGGGCGCCGACACGGTCTGGCGATGGGCGGCGATGCGGCTGCCCCGGCGCTGGCCGGCGACAGCCGCGCTGATGTCCGGTTTGCTGCTCAGCGCGGCAGGACATGGCTGTGCCTATTTTGTGCGTTGGGGCGGGCAGCCCGGCCTGTATACGGCCTACGATGTGGGGCTGTTTGAGACAGCGCGTCAGGTCTACCGCCGCGCGCCGGATGCCCAGGTCTACCTGTCACCGATTCAGATGGGACACCCCATCCTTCGCTTTGTCACCTGGGATCGGCCTGGCGCCAAAAGCTATGATGGGCGTTACGCTCTGGTGTTGCCCACAACCCTGGAACGTCCGGCCGATTTTGTCATTGTGCCATACCTCGATGATCGCTCGCTGGCGCGGCTGGCGCGATTTTACCCCACTGGCAGCGTGGTGGAGGGGGGCAGCCTGCGCGATGGTGTGTCTTTTTACCAGGTGTATCGCGTGCCGGCGCATTGCCACCCGCAGATCACGCTATCGCACCCCTTGCGGGTGGTGTGGGCCGATTCGCTGGTTCTGATCGGCTATGAGACCGACCGTCCGGCCTATGCCCCCGGCCAGGCGGTGCAGTTGACGCTGTACTGGCAATCGCTGGCGGGACTGGACGCGGCCTATACTGCCTTTACGCACCTGCTCGGCCCGGAAAATCCCCAATCTCAAAGCCGGGTGTGGGCCGGCGACGATCATGAACCCGGTCGGGCTTCTTATTCCACATCGGCGTGGCAGCCGGGCGAGGTGGTGGTGGACGATTTTACCCTGTTCATTCCCGCCGATGCTCCACCGGGCCGTTATGACATTGAGGTGGGATGGTATCAGTTGCAGACCATGCAGCGTTTGCCGGTGTCGCAGGCCGATGTACCGGCCGGCGGCGATTATGCCCTGTTGGGGCAGGTGCAGGTGCAGCCCTTGCCTTGACAAGGGCATCCATCTTTTCTATCATGTTGACAAGGCATATTTCCGACATTGCGGTCGGGAGAGGAGAAAATATGGCCGACACACCGCAGATTTTGATCGTCAGCGATTTGCATCTCAGTCGTGGTCTGTATACCGAGGGGGACCGCGCCGGGCGTTTTTCCAACCTGGAAGACTTTTTCGCCGACCAGGAATTTTTCAACATGCTGGCCGGTCATGCGGCCCAGGGTGGCAAATGGCGGCTGATCTTGAACGGCGATGTAGTGGATTTTTTGCAGGTGATTGATTTTCCCGCCGATTCGGATATGTTGGAGGCGTTAAAGCAAACGCTGCAAGAAGGACAGGATTGGGATCGCTGGGCGGCCAAGCAGCGCGAGTATGGGCTGGGCACCACTGCCATTGAAACATGTTGGAAGCTGGCGCAAATTGTCGCCGGGCATCCTATCTTTTTCCTGGCCTTGGGCTACTGGCTGGCGTTGGGTCACGAGGTGATCGTGGTGCGCGGCAATCACGATGTCGAGTGGCACTGGCCGCAGGTGCAGGATGCGCTGCGTCGTCTGATTGCCCAGAGCTACAAACCCGATCAGATCGAGCGGCTGGCTTCCAAATTTGCGGCCCCGCGCGATAGCCGCATTACCGGCCCCATTCCCATTCCGGTGGCCTTGTCGGCGCAGGCCTTGCAGCGATTGCAATTCTGCTCCCGCTTTTACTATGTGCCGGGCTTGCTGTATGTCGAGCATGGCTGTCAATACGAGGTCTCCAACTCGTTCCCCGACCTGATTGACCCTGTTTTGCCTCAAGAACGTCGTTTGCCGCCGACTCAGCAGCGCATCGAGTTGCCTATCGGCTCGTTTTTTGTGCGCTATTTCTTTAACCGGGTCGAGCAAGATGCTCCTTTTGCCGACAATGTGCGGCCGCTGGTGCGCTATTTGAACTGGGTGTTGGCGCACCGCAAACGCTGGGCGGTGAATCTGCTGCTGACCCGTTGGGACCTGTTTCGAGAGATTGGTGGGCGACTGCGCAAAATTCGCCTGGAAAACCAGGCGGCGGGCGCGTTGCCGGCGGCGCGTCGGGCCACCGTCACCATGCCTACCGACTGCTGGCATGGCCCCACGCCTTTGCCCGATGTGACGGGCTTTATCGAGGCATTGCAAGACCTGGAGCAGCGGGTATTTCAAAGCTGCCCGCCGCTGCTCTATCTCGATGTGGGGCAGTGGCCGGCGGCGGTACGGCATTACCGTTCCGATGTCTTGCAGCAGGCAGCCAGCGAGATCCACCGCCTGCTGGCTCAGCACGACCGTGCGGTGCGGTTTGTGGTGCTGGGCCACGATCACGACGCCGATATGCGCCCGCTCGACACAGAGGGGCGCACCTGGTATGTCAATGCCGGCACCTGGACGCCTATTGCCGGCGAGCAGGAGCGGTTGTTTCGCGACACTCGAGAGCTGACCTATATCAAAATTGTTCCAGGGTCGGATGGCGGCGAGCCGCAGGCGCACCTGCTGCGCTGGGATGATGGCGCTGCGCAGGGCAAGCCGGTGATCTTGATGAGTGATGCGCCCCGGCGCAACCCTTCATCCAAAACAGCCTGGTGGTTGGCGGCGGCATTGGTCGGTGGCCTGATTTTTTGGCTGGTGCGACGGCGCGGCAGGGTGACACGGCGAGGCTCAAGCCTCGCGCTGAGAGAGCGGTAGGCCGCTACTGGCTCTTTCAGCCCGATGCTTTAGCATCGCGCAGGTGGCTAAGGATGCCATCACAACCGGTCAGGAGAGCAAAGATGCTTGATGAAATTTTGAGCCAATTCAATGATCTGCCAGATGTCTGGGGAGAGGGTGCCATTTTTGCCTTTTCCGGCCTCGACGGCGAAACCTGCTCAGAGTCGGGCTTTGTGGCTACTCTGGGCAGCCGGCGATACGACCTGCTCTGGCATACCCCTCGGCAGCGCATCCTGACATGTCGCCTGGCCCAACCGGGCCGGGCACGGGTGGCGTGCGGCGATGTGCTGGCCGCCGACACGCCACCCGGTCTGCTGGGGATGGCTTTTGCCGCCTGGCATACACTGATCGGGGTGATACCGCCGGACGCCGACCTGTCTCTCTGTCTGCGCGATGGGCCGGCCGCGACTGGGCAGGATGGCTTTTGGCTCTCCCTGGACCCGCAAGGGCAAGACTGTCTGGCCTTGTGGGTGGGTGAGGGGCGATTTGCCCTGTCATTCGGTCTGTCAGCCGGGCAAGCCGTCGAGCGCGCTCGCTCCGTCATAGACCTGGATTGGGATCAGGTGGCACAGGCACGGCTGTCGTTTTACCACCGCCTGCCCACGGTCGAGTCGGATCACGGCCACCAACGGCTGCTCAACAAGTGCTACAGCGTGGTCAAGGTCAATACCCTCTCAGCCGAGGGCGTTATCGGACAGACCTGGTCTACGCCCGACCGGGTGCCGCATCGCCACATGTGGCTGTGGGATTCGGTATTTCACTCGCTGGCGATGAACCTGATTGCGCCGGATCGCTCCTTCGAGTTGCTCAAATCGGTGCTAGAGACGCAGGCCGGCAACGGCATGATCTCACACATGGTCACGGCCGATGGCCGTCGTTCGGCGATCACGCAGCCCCCGCTGCTGGCCTGGGGTATCTGGGAGAATTATCTGGCTTATCGCCAGCGTCACTGCCTGGAGTACGCCCTGCCGCGCCTGGAGCGGTATTTGATCTGGAATGCGGCCAATCGCGACCGTAATCACAATGGCCTGCTGGAATGGTTCATAGAAGGCGATCCGCTCTGTCGCTCTGGTGAATCGGGCATGGACAATTCGCCGCGCTTTGACCGAGCAACGCAGCTTGACGCGGTAGATTTTTCCACCTTTCAGTCGCTCGATGAAAAGTATGTGGCCTATATCTGTCGCGAGTTGGGGCAAAACGAACGGGCATCGTTGTGGGAGTCGCGCTCGCGGCGCATCAGCGAGCAGATTCACGCCCTGCTGTGGGACGAACAAAGCGGCTTTTATTATGATGCTGAAATGGGGGGGCGGCTGAGCGAGGTGGCCGCCGTCAGCGGGCTGTTGCCGCTGCTGCTCGACGACATTCCGACGGAGCGGGTGGGGCGGTTGACAGACAAACTGAGCGATTCGGCCTGGTTCGATACCGCTTTTCCTCTACCTAGTGTGGCCGTCAGCGATCCCCGTTGGTGCACCGACATGTGGCGCGGGGCGGCCTGGATCAATTTCAACTATTTGGCAATCAAGGGGCTGCTCAAGCAGGGGAAAAAGGTCGAGGCACAGCGGTTGATCTGTTCAACCGTTGCCGGCGTAGTCAAGTACTATGAGCAGTACGGCGTCCTCTTTGAGTTTTTCGACGCCCAAGACCGCTTGCCGCCCACACAGTGCGACCGCAAAGGTGCTTACCAGGAGCCTTTTGATATTCGGCGTAAAATGGACTCTATACGCGATTATCATTGGACGGCGGCGTTGACGGCCCGTCTCTTGCTGCTCGACGGCGGCTGAACCAGGCCCAACCGCCCCAGATTGACAGACCGGTGCAGGTGAGCAAGGTCAACCCCAGCCCCACATACCACCAGTGCGGGCGGTAGATCATGTGAATGTTGTGCTGGCCGGCCGGCACATAGATGGCGCGAAAAGTATAGTTGGCCCGCGCCACCTCGCTCCAAACCCCGCTGACTGAGGCTTTCCAATCGGGCATCCACATCTCGCCGATCACCAGGTACCCGTTCGCGTTCGTGTTGACCCGAAAATCCATGTGATTGGGGCCGCGCTCGATAATCTCAACCTGCCCCGTCGCACCCTCTGCCGCGCTGCCCAAATGTGGTGAGTTGAATTCGGTCTCGATCACTACCTGCCGGGCCGGGTCCCAATCGGGGTCGCGGGTCAGGTGCAGGGCCTGGATCTGGCTGTTGGCTGGCTGTGTGTCGTAGACCATCCAGGCGCGGGGCAGGGTGCGGGCGTTGCGATAGATGACCAGGTCGTCCTTTTGCCAGATCACCTCGAAATGGGCCGGTATAGTCACCTGGCGATGTGCCACCACATATTTGACGTTGTACAGGTCGTAAAAACGGCTGCCCAGGTCAATGCCCACCCAGGTCAGCACGTCATACGCCCCCAGACGCAGCGGATTCCAGATGCCATCCACGTCGTCTATGTCATGCATCAGCGCCCAGTCGGGCGACCACGACACCGGCGCGCCAGGGATCACCTGAATGCGAGCCAGTCCCAATGAAATTTCCGGGTCGGCCAGGATCTGCGACATGGCTGCATCGGGGCGGTATCCTTGCAGCGGGTCGTTGGGTTCGATCTCGATGTAGGCGCCCAGGCTGATCAGGTCGAACCCGATCAGCAGCACAGCCATCGCCCCCAATGTGGCTGGCCGCGCCAGCCCGTAGCGGCGCAGGGCCAGCCAGCCTACCCCGGCGGCCAGCAAGAGCAGAAAAAAGATCAGGCTGCCCAGCGAGGCCGCACTTTGCGCCAGTACGTCGGCGGCGGCCAGCGGGCGCGACACCAGCATGGCATGCCCCAGCAGCGGCACACCGATCAGGGCCAGCGCGCCGCCCACCCAAAGCAGGCCACGATGCAGCCGCTCCAGCAGGCGACGATCCAGGCGCGACAGAGGATGCAGCAGGGCGTCGAGTCCCTGCGCGGCCAGGGCCGCGATGCCCAAATCAAACAGTACGATGGCCCGCGCCGGCACGCGCAGTTGACGGAACAGCGGGATCAGGGCATACGACCAGCCGTGCAAAGCGGCAGAATCGCCCAGCGCGATTAGCAGTCCCAGTCCGCCCAAAATCAGCCAGAAACGAGTTAAAGGGTAGCGACGCCAGGTCAGCAAGACGGCGACGGCGGCCAGCAGCAGGGGCAGCACGCCGATATAGCCCACCTCTGTGCGCAGCCACGGCCCCCAAAACGGCCCTGTGCCGCGTCCCCAAAAGCCCGGCGTCAGCAGACCGATCAACCCTTGCGGCGGCAGGCTGAACCGACTGGCTTCGGTATAGTTTAGTGCGGCACGCACCGTATAGCGGGTCATGTCCCAGGCCGGGATGAGCGAAATGGCGGCCAGGCTAAAGGCGATGCCGCCGCTGCACAGCAGTCGGAGCGCCGGCTGCCACACTGCCGCCGGCTCTTTTTGATGATGCTCATACATCTCGAACAGGGTGTATGCCACCATCGCCAGGCCCACGTACAAAAACATTTGCACATGCCCCACCAGCGCCGCTATTCCCAAAACCATGCCGCTCCAACCGACCCATGCCCAACCTGGCCGTTTGATGGCGCGGCGAAAACAAAACAAAATCAGGGGCAGCCAGCTGGCTGTGGCAATGATGTTGAGGTTGCCGAGATGGACGATGAACAGATCGCTCAACATAAAAGCGATGGCCCCGGCCGTCGCGGCCATTCGACCGATGCCCATATCGCGCAGCAAAATGCAGGTAAACAGCCCGGCCATAAACACGTGCAAGACGGCCATCAGCTCGACAGCCTGATAGGTCAGTTGGGGTGTGAGCAGAAAAAAGAGCAGATTGATGGGGTAAAACAGGCCGGATTGATTGTCGGCGGCAAACGGCATGCCCAGGTACAGGTGCGGATTCCACAATGGCACCACCCCGCGCCTGAGCCAGCGCGCCGCAAACGCATAAATGGGATAGATAAACGAGGCCAGATCGCCGCCGCCTTTGGGGATCCAGGTCGAGGTAAAAAATAGCGGCCAGAAAAAAGCCAGCACGGCCAGCATCAGCGCACCAATGACCAGCACGTCGTCGCGCCAGCGCAATTGCCGCCACGCCGCTACCGCATACAGGCCGCCGATCAGGGCAATCAGCAGCGCAAATCCGCCCCATCCCAGCATGCCAGCCTAGCCTTTCCAGACCAGCAGCATATAGACGGCAGAGCAGATGATGCCCAACAACGCGCCCAACACCATCTGCGTGGGCGTATGGCCGAGCAGTTCTTTGAGCTTTTCATCGCTGATGGGATGTCCGGTGAACAACTCTTCAACAATCTGATTGACGACTGTAGCCTGTTTGCCGGCGGCGCGGCGCAGCCCCACCGCATCGGTCATCACCACGACGGCAAAACCAAAGGCCAGGGCAAACAGCGAGGAATTCAATCCATCACGCAAAGCAATTGCCGTGGCCAGCGAGCAGACAAAGGCCGAGTGCGAACTGGGCATACCGCCGGTGGCGGTGATCAAATCCCAACGCAGTTCATGCTCACGCACCAGGCAGATCACGGTTTTGATGCCCTGGGCCAAAAACCAGGCGATACACGAACAAATAAACACCGGATTGTTCAACAAATCCATCATGCTCTGCATTTTTCCTTTATTCTGATTGATCGATCACGTCTGCGTCATCGGCAGACAATGCGGTGATGCGCAGTTCAGCCTGATCGAGGCAGTTCTGGCAAAAGCGGGCCAGTTCTTGCCCGCGGGCGTACAGAGTTAGCAGTTCATCCAGTGACAGATCGCCTTTTTCCAGTCGCCCGGTGACGCTCTCCAACTCGGCAAATGCCTGTTCAAATGTCAGTTCCAACATACCCCTCCTCGTGTCAGATGCCTTGTACCTGGGCGACAAACTCGCCATCCCATACCCGCACCTTAATCTCATCTCCGGCCGACACCATATCGGCCTGCCGGACAATCTGCCCATCGGCGCGACTGACAATGGCATAGCCGCGCTCCAGCGTAGATAGCGGCCCCAACCCACTCAGTTGCTTTTTTGCGCCGCCGAGTCGTTCACACAGCAGATGCAATCGCCCCTGCGCGGCGCGGCCGGCGCGACCCCACCAGTCGTCTATTTGCTGTCGCTGGCGGGCAATGAGCATGGCCGGCGAGAGGTGGTTTAGCCGCTCTTGCTGGCGATTCAGGTCGCGGCGAGTGGTCTCTACGTGCTGCCGTGCCGTGTCTGACAACACCGCTTCTATTTCGTTCAGGTGAACGCGCCAATCGGCCTGGTCAGGCACGGCCAGCTCGGCCGCTGCCGACGGGGTGGGGGCGCGGCAGTCGGCCACAAAATCGGCCAGCGTAAAATCGGTCTCGTGGCCGATGCCGGTCATGGTCGGTGCCGGCGATTCGGCGATGGCCCGCACTACCCGCTCGTCGTTGAATGCCCACAGATCCTCCATCGAACCGCCGCCGCGGGCGACGATGATCAGATCAATGTCGGATCGCCGATACAGCCGACGCAGTGCGGCCACAATCTGCGGCGGGGCCTCGTCGCCCTGCACCAGGGTAGGCGAGAGGATCACCCGAGCCAACGGCCAGCGGCGGCGCAAAATGTTGAGCATATCTTGCAGCGCCGCGCCGGTAGGCGAAGTAACCATGCCGATGGTCGCCGGGCAGGTCGGCAAAGGCCGCTTGCGCGCCTCGTCAAACAGCCCCTCTTCTGACAGCCGTGCTTTGAGCGATTCAAATTCCAGATACAGGGCGCCGCGGCCGACCGGCAAGAGGTGGTCAATGTAAAACTGGTATTGGCCTTGCGGCTCGTATACCGATACGCGGCCGTGTGCCAGCACTGCCTGCCCATCGCGCACATCCATCGGCACGCGCCCGGCCGCCGACCGCCAGATCACGGCGCGGAGAGAGGCTTGCGCATCTTTGAGGGTCAAATAACAATGTCCTGCGCTCGAACGGCTCCAGTTGGAAATTTCACCTTGAATCCACACACCTTGCAGCAGGCCATCTTGTTCAAGTTGCTGCTTGATATGTTGGGTGATTTGCGATACGGTATAGTGCGATAACACATCTCCTCTTTTCTGGCCGGTCCAACCCGCCAATGATAGCTTACGTTGGAGGTCTTGTCAAACCCGGTTATTCCCACTCGATGGTGGCCGGCGGCTTGGAGCTAATGTCATACACCACCCGGTTGATCCCGCTCACCTCGTTGACGATGCGGCGGCTGACCCGCACCAGCAGGTCGGTGGGCAACGGGGCCCAATCGGCGGTCATAAAATCATCGGTGACGACGGCGCGCAGGGCCACTACCTGCTGATAAGTGCGTCCGTCGCCCATCACCCCCACACTGTGGACGGGCAGCAGCACGGCAAAGGCCTGCGCCACGCAGCGATACCAGCCGGCGGCGCGCAATTCCTGGATGAAAATGGCATCGGCGGCGCGCAACCGCTCCAGCCGCTCCCAAGTGATCTCGCCCAATACCCGCACGGCCAGCCCCGGACCGGGAAAGGGGTGTCGCCAGACCAGTTCATCCGAGAGGCCCAGCTCTAGACCCACGCGGCGCACCTCGTCTTTGAACAGATCGCGCAGCGGCTCTGCCAGCTCAAAATCCATCTCTTGAGGCAGGCCGCCCACATTGTGATGGCTCTTGATGCGGTGGGCGGTGGCATGGCTGCTGCCGGGCCGCCCTGCGCTCTCGATCACATCGGGATAGATGGTGCCCTGACCGAGAAATTTGCGCCGCGCACCGCCGCTCTGCCGGGCGATTTCGGCGGCCTCGCGCTCGAAAATGCGCACAAATTTCTCGCCAATGATGCGCCGTTTTTGCTCCGGGTCAGTAACGCTCTGCAAAACATCCAGAAACTCTTCGGTGGCGTCCACGGCGATCAGGCGTATGCCCTGTTCGCGCTCAAAGGTCTTGACCACTTGCGCCGCTTCGCCCAGCCGCAGCATGCCGGTGTTGACAAAAACACAGGCAAGTTGCTCGCCGACGGCGCGATGGATCAGCGTGGCGGCCACGGCCGAGTCTACCCCGCCGCTCAATCCACAAACCACCAGCCCATCGCCCACCTGCTCACGAATGTGCGCAACAGCCTGAGCAATGAACGCATCCGGTGTCCAGTCGCCGGCGCAGCCGCAGATGTGGTAGAGAAATCGGCGCAAAATTTCGCTGCCTTGCGGGGTGTGCTGTACTTCGGGATGAAATTGCAGGCCATACCAACGACGCGTTGGGTCGGCGATGGCGGCATACGGGGCATTGTCGCTGCGCGCCAGCACCTCAAAACCGGGCGGCAAGGCTTCCACCCGGTCGCCGTGGCTCATCCACACATCCAGGGGGCCGCTCAGCCTGGCAAACAGCGGCGAGTCGGTTTGGGCCAGGTCTAGCTGCGCCGGGCCATACTCGCGCTGTCCGGCAGCCGTCACCCGGCCACCCAGCGTGTGGGCCATCAATTGCATACCATAGCACAGGCCCAAAACAGGCCGATTTTGGCTCATCAACCAGAGCGGCAGGGCAGGCGCGTCTGGCTCATAGACGCTGTTGGGCCCGCCCGACAAAATAAAGCCCGGCGGATCGAGGGCCAATATCTCCTCGGGTGATTTGTTCCAGGGATAAACCTGACAATAGACGTTCAATTCGCGCACGCGACGAGCGATCAGTTGAGTGTATTGCGAGCCATAATCGAGGATTACGATAGTTTGGCGAGAGGTGGGCATCGGGCATCCTTATTCTTGATGAACCGGATAATACAACTGCATGGTCAGGGTGTTGATGATGATCATACTTTGCTCCGACGGCGGTTGGATTTGCATCGGCGCCAACGGCACGATGGTGGTGTCGGTCATCACCTGAAAGCTGCCTTTCATGGTGTCAAACATGTCTTTGGGATGCTGCTCGGCGCCGAGGTGAAAATCGCCGCGCAAGGCAAACATCGGCGTATAGACGATGGTTTGTATGATGCGCTTGAGCAGTGGGATTTGCTCGATCACGCTACGGTCGTGAAAAAAGAACAAGAGAACGTCATTCTTGTTCACATCCAGTTCGGGCACCGTGACCGGGCGAAACACCGAGTCGGGCAGGAGCGGCGAAACGGTGGCCTGGAGCAAAAAGAAAAATTTCTTGTCTGGGGCGTTAATGTCGGCAAACAAGGCACCGCTGGGTTGATAGTCTCCCTCGATCTTGCGCGAGGTGGTATACATTTCGACGTGAAAGGTGGGGCGGGCGACAGGCATCGGTTCATCTCCTTGAATTGGGACTTGCACAAGCCGGGCTTTTGTGGTAAAATAGAATCTACATGGTGACTGTAGCCGAGTGGCCCAAGGCACCTGGTTGTGGCCCAGGAGACCGTGGGTTCAAATCCCACCAGTCACCCACACAGCCCCTCAGTTGACACATCAACAGAGGGGCTGTTTGCTGCATTATAACACAGGGATGGGGGTTTGACAATCTGCCCTGGCCTGTGCTAAAATATCTTTGTGCGCCTGTAGCTCAATGGATAGAGTCACTGACTTCGAATCAGAAGGCTGCGGGTTCGAGTCCCGCCGGGCGCGCCAAAAACCCCGCCGACAGCAATGCGCTGTCGGCGGGGTCGTGTTTGGGGGGAGATCAGGGCCGGCCGGCCGGCGGCCGCATGCCTCCGCCTGGAAACCCACTTCTCGATGCGCCGGTGACGATGCCGGACAGGGTCAGGCTGGCCGCCTGGACGCCGGGAGTATAGATGCCGCCAGAGTACAGGCCATCGGTGGCGCTGCCGGTAGAACTGCCGCCCGAATAGATCAGGCAGGTCAGGCCGTTTTTCAAGTCGGGCGACGAGAATACGATATTTTGAAAGGTCTTGGTCGGCGCAAAGGTGAGCAAATTCTGGCCGTCTTGTGTCTGGATATGTACCAGCGTGCCGGCGGGCAGCGGCGAGGTCCACGTTTGCATCAGCGAGTATTGGGTGGATGAGGTGTCGGGGGCCTGGGCCATGCTCGCACTGCCGGCGGCCACCAGAAAACCGCTGCTGATCGTAAAGCCGCCATCATAGTCTAGCGCACCATTGCCGTTGTTGGTGGGGCCGTTGATGATGACTATGCCGTCGGTCATGCGGATTGTGCCATTCACATCAATGCCGTCACCGACCGCATCAATCAAGATATAGCCGCCGTGGATCTCGAGCCAGGTGTTGGCCGAAACGGCAAAGGGGTTTTGGCCGGGCCGCCCGTTGAGCGCAGAGCCGTCATTGCCGCCGACGATGTTGATCCCGTCGTCGCGAGAGGTCAGGCGGATGACCCCGCCGTGGATGGCGATGGTGGCACTTTCCAGCCCCTCATAGCATTGAGTGATATCCAGTTTGCCGCCATAGATGGTCAGGCTGGCGTCGGCGTGCAGACCATCGTCGCCCGAAGCGATCCAGATGTCGCCGTCGCGGATGGTGATGCTGTTGTTGGAATGAATGGCATCATCCGACGAGTTGATATGGATGCTGCCGCCGGTGATGGTAATGTCCACGCTGGCCTTGAGACCCTTGGCGCTGGCCGAGTCGGCAGTGGTTTTGCTGCTTCCCCAGTTGCCCCAGCCGCTCTTGTCGCTGCTGTTGGCGCTGCCTCCGCCTGTGGCAAGGGTGATTTGTCCACCGTTGATGGTCAGCCCTGTTTCGGCCTGAATGCCGTCTTGCCCGGCGGTGATGTTCAGCACGCCGCCCTCAATCGAAATGTATCCTTTTTCGACTTTTTCATCGTTATCCGAGCGAATGCCATCGCCGCCGGCGTTGATGGTGATGGTGCCATCCTTAATGGCCACCGAATCGCGCCCTTTGAGACCGTCGTTGGTGGCCTGGATGGTGATGTGACCGCCGGTGATTTTGAGATCGTCTTTGCTGGCGATGCCGTTGTGATAGCCGGCCTGCACGGTCAGCGTGCCGTTGCCTTTGATGGTCAGGTCGCTTGTGCTGAAAATGGCGGCATGAGGTTCGCTCGACTGGGCATCTGGCGAGCCGGTGCGGTTGTCGGTGATGTGGTTTTCGCTGTCGTCGGCCAGCGAAATGATCACCTTGTCGGCCTGAATCACGTGAATGGGCGCACCGGTAGAACTGGCCATGGCAACCTGGTTCAAGATCAGCGTGACCGTTTCCTTGTCGGGAGCATTCACCACAATTTGCCCATTGTTCAAGACGCCACTGATCTGGTATGTGCCGGCCGAATGGATGGTGATCGTACTCCCTTGAACGGTAGCGCCGCTTCCCTGGACCGTCGCAGTCGAACCCTCCAGGCGAATATCAGAGATGTCGCCGCTGTCTGGGCCAGAATCCAGATCGTCCCCTTCATAGACTATGGCGATGGGCGTGGGATTGGCCGCCGGGGTGTTGGTTGGTTTGGTGACAGGTGTGGATGTCGGCGTTGACGCCACCGCTCCGGCCGGATAAGCAGCGCAGGCGGTGAGAGACCAGAGCAAAAGCACGGTCAGCAGCAGATAAAGCCATTCTTTCATGTTCATAGACTCCTGGTTTGATTGAGATTATTGTTCGTTTTGGATGCGCATCAGCGACAGGCGAGATGGAACTGTCGGCAACCGATAGTAAACCTGAAGCTCGGCCACGTCGCGCAGCAGGTCAATGTGTCCCACCTCGCAGCGGGTGACAGGCAGCCCGGTGCGCTCGCGCAGGTCGGCGACCAGGCGGTCGTAATGCTCCGGCTTGATCAGGTCAATGCGTTCATAGGTGATCGTCTTGGACTGCTCATAGACCCGCCCCCAACCCTTTTCGGCTATATACAAAATGGTCAGAATCAGGCCGTTGGTCAGCAAGAGGGTCAAATAATTTTCTTTGGTGATCAGAATAGCATTCAATACCGGCAGCGACATCAAGACAAACAAAAAGGTCATATCGCGGACGGGGATGGGTTCGGTGCGGTAGCGCAGCAGCCGAAACATGGCAAACAGGCTCAAACCCAGGCCCAGGCTCAGGTTGATGCCTTGAAGCAGACCCAACATGAAAAACAGGCCGGTGTTGAGCGCAAAAAACGCGAACGAATACTCGCGGCGGCGGCTGTCCGGATCATAGATCAGGCGCAGGATGATCATGGCTATTGCCGCATTGAACACGCATCCGCCAACAAGTTGCAGGTTAGACATAAGACTCCTCTGATTGATGTAAAATGTTGTTGATTTGAATCAACTGGGGCTTGAAATTGTTGCGCCTGACCCCCGGATAGAGCAGGGCCACGCCGATGCAATATTTGCTCAGGCTGGTGGGGCGCACACCCAAAAGCCGCATCTGGCGAATAAATTCCGAGTTTCGTGTTGCGCCATCTTGTTTGATCTCGGCAATGGCAATGCCGTTCAACGAGATGCGCATACCGTTCCACAGCAGGCACAGACCTATATCTAGGGTCACTCGTTCGGTGCTGTGCGTGCCGACCAGGGTGATGCGGTAAAAGGTGTTGAGCATGCTGGGGCGCAGTTCTTGGGCCGGATAGGGGCAATGCTCCTGTAAAAAAAGAGCCGCGTCGGTGATCGGCGATGAACTCGATGCGCAGGATGGGATACGGCTTTTGATGGTGGTGTCGGCATTGACCTTGTGTTTGACCTCCCAAAAAGTCATGTGGGCGTCGCTGTAGGTGCGTTCGCGCACTTTGTACCGGTTGCGTTTGCCGTTGTGATGTTGATGGTAAAATGCCAGGTCTGGCGTGTCGTAATAGAGCGTCTGATAGCGATGCAGTCGCCGACCATCTATCTGGAGTATTCTATAATCCTGGTCCAGGCGGGCCAATGCTTGAAAAGCCTGCCTTTCGCTCAAGAGGTATTTGGTGTCTGCACGACGCAACAACTCGACGTGTGCCATCTCGGACAGGTCGATTGGCGACAGGCCAGCCAGCACCGTAGACCGCCGGGACAGGTTTCGGGCAGCCATATCGGCCAGAGGCAGCACAAGGTGGGGTGGAGCCTGAACGTTGGAATGGACGTTGATCATGTTGACCTCGTAAAAAATAGTGTGGTGGAGCCAGATTAAGATCAGCTTATCATGTCAAACTGAAAATAATCCGAGAAAGGGCTGAAGGTTTGCTGAGAAAATGGATTGGATACAAGAACATTTGAATCGTGGGCGGTTTCGGTGTAAAATCTTGTCAATCCGGGCATTTTGTGCTAAAGTCCATATCAGGGTGAGGTGATACAGCGAGTCTGGCAGGCAGGCGGCGCGCCCTGGCGAGGAGCAGCAATGAAAGTTTTTCTCATAGATGACAACCCGGTAGCACTGACCATGCTCAGTCATGCTCTGAACAAGGCCGGGTACGAGACCCTGACTTCTAACAACGGCATTGAGGCCTTGATTCGTATCCCGGTCGAACGACCCGATGCCATTGTTCTGGACGTGATGATGCCGGAAATAGACGGTTTTGAGACCGCCCGGCAACTGCGCACCAACCCGGTCACGCGGCACATTCCCATCTTGCTGCTCACGGCCAAAGATCAGGTGGAAGATGTGGTGGTGGGGCTGGAAGCAGGCGCCGACGATTACGTGATCAAGCCGGTGATGCCGGCCGAACTGATCGCCCGCGTCAAGGCTTTGATTCGCCGCTCTGCATCCTACAGCACTGAAGAGCATCCCTCGCGCGGCCGCGTTCTCTCGTTTTGGGGCGTCAAGGGTGGGGTGGGCGTCACCGCGTTGTCGGTCAATATCGCCGTGGCCCTGGCTCAGCTTGGAAGAAATGTCATCCTGGCCGATTTTCATCCCTGGTCACCGGCTGCGGCGCTGCATCTGGGCATCAGTCAGCCGCCCTCCAATGCGCTATCCGATCAAGAGCCAGAAGAAATCACCCGCAGTATGTTGGAGCAATGCCTGAGCCATCACTTTAGCGGCGTTCATCTGCTGACGTTGCCCTATCGTCAGCGCCCGCTGACCGGCGAGTTGGCGACGCGACAGATTGCCGGCATTTTGGAGCAGTTGCGGCGCATGGTTGAGCTGATCGTTCTGGATGTGGGCAATGGCCTGACGCGCACGGCAATGGCTGCTCTGAGTCAGAGCGATCAGGTGATCTGGGTGGTCGATCCTGACCCGATTGCCCTCAGTCTGGCGCAACTGGGGCGGGCGTGGTACAATGAGGTCAATTTGCAGCAACCGATGTGGGCGGTGCCGGTCTATCGTTCGACGGCATTGCCGGTCTGGTCACATCGAGAGGCCGAGTCGCAGTTGGGCGTTCCAGTGTTGGATGTATTGACGACGTCGGCAGCGGAGCATTTGCTGGCTGCGCAGACGGCCATACCGCTGGTTTTGGGGCAATCCGACACCGCGTCGGCGGCACAACTGCGCCGTCTGGCCCAGACATTGTGGGATATGAGTGTCCGGATATGAGCAATGATTCATCGCTGACCCGCGCCGCCGAGTTGATCTGGCGCGCCCACCATCTCACCGTGCTGACCGGCGCCGGCATCAGCACTTCATCGGGCATTCCCGATTTTCGTAGTCCCGAATCGGGTTTGTGGCGCACGTTCAATCCGCTACAAGTGGCTTCCAGCTATATGTTTCGCATTCGTCCGCAGTTGTTCTTTGAGTGGATCCGCCCCTTTGTGCGCACTTTGCTGGATGCCACGCCCAACGCGGCACACATCGCCCTGGCTCAACTGGAAAAGATGGGGCGATTGCAATCCATCATCACCCAAAACATTGACAATTTACACCAAAAGGCCGGCTCCAGGAATGTGATCGAGGTGCATGGACACATTCGCCAGGCCACCTGCGTGCGTTGCTATCGAGTCGTCTCGACCGATACCATTGTCAATCAGCTTTTGGGCGGCGTGCCGCGCTGCGACCGTTGCGGCGGCGTGCTCAAGCCCAATGTGATCTTGTTTGGCGAACAACTGCCCTTTGCCGAAATTGCCGCGGCCCGCCGAGAAGCGCAGCAGTGCGATGTGATGCTGGTAGCCGGCACATCGCTCAATGTTGCCCCGGTGTCCGACCTGCCGTTGATGGCCTGGAAGCGCGGCGCGGACATTATCGTCATAGACCGACAAAATACGCCCATAGACCGGCAGGCTGCTCTGGTCATTCATCAAGACCTGGTGCTGGCTCTGCCGTATCTGGTGGCATTGATTTGCGCACAGTCTTTATCTCCAGATGTCATGCTCAGAGCATGACTCATTGTAGCAAGGGGGAAAAATGATAGAGAAAAAAGTGTTGGGTGTCATCTTGGGTGGGGGCGCCGGCACCAGGTTGTATCCCCTGACGCGCGAACGGGCCAAGCCGGCCGTGCCGCTGGGTGGCAAATATCGCCTGATCGACATCCCCATCAGCAATTGTCTCAATTCCGGGGTCAATCAGATTTTTGTGTTGACCCAATACCTGTCGGCCTCGCTGAATCGCCACGTGTCGCGCACCTATAACAATATGGGCATGTTTTCGCGCGGTGAGGTGCAAATTTTGGCAGCCGTGCAGATGCCGGGTGTGCCGGAAGACAAGGCCTGGTATCAAGGCACTGCCGATGCCGTGCGCAAGCAGCGGCGCGAGATCGAAAATATCGGCCCCGACGAGATCATGATTCTCTCTGGCGATCACCTGTACCGTATGGACTATGGTTTGTTTCTGGCCCGTCACCGCGAGTCGCAGGCCGATGTGACCATCGCCGTGCAGCCGGTAGCCGCCAACCTGGCTTCGGGGCTGGGCATCCTGGCCACCGACGCCGAGGGGCGCATCGTGCGCTTTGAGGAAAAACCATCCGACCCGGCCCTGCTGGATGCGCTCAAAAGCGGCAACAACCCCGACAAGCCTTACCTGGCCTCGATGGGCATTTATATTTTTAACAAAGAAACGCTGTTCGATCTGCTGGACACTGTTTCTGGCTCTGATTTTGGGCATCACCTCATTCCGCAGGCTATGGGCCGTTTCCGGGTGATGTCGTATATCTTTGAAGGGTTTTGGGCCGATATTGGCACCATTCGCTCGTTTTATGATGTCAATCTCTTGCTCACCGTGCCGGGGCAACCTTTTAGCTTTTATGATGAAAATTTGCCCATTTTCACCCGCAACCGCTTTTTGCCGCCCAGCCGGGTGGACGATTGTCAGCTCACCCAGGTGTTGATATCAGAGGGCTGCATCCTGGAAAAATCGGTCATTCGCGAATCGGTGATCGGTCTGCGCACCTCGATTGGCCCCGGCACGCGATTGGTGCGTACCCTGGTGATGGGGGCCGACTATTACGACGATGACCAGCACTGCGATCCCAGCGGGCGGTGCCATGCCATTCCGTTGGGCATCGGGCCGGGCTGCAATATCGAGGGGGCCATCCTGGACAAGAATGTCCGCATCGGCAAAAACGTCTTTATTCGCCCGCAAGAATCCAACGAAAATTCGGTCTATCCGCCGGGCAGCCCGCCGGGCAAAGAGTTGTATGTGATCCGTGACGGGATTGTGGTCATTCCCAAAAATACCACCATTCCCGATAATATGGTGATTTAGAAAAATGGTGCATCGAATGCGAAATGTGCTGATCTGGATCGGGCTGTTGTTCCTGGTTTTGAGCAGTGGAGCATGCCGCCCTCAAGAGGTGGTTGTCGAAAAAGAGGTGACGCAGACGGTCGGCGAGCAGGTGACGGAAAAGACCGTGCTGGTGGAAACGCCGGTGATGATTGAAAAGACGGTGGTCGTCACGGCTGTGACCACCATTCAGGTGGTGGCTACGCTGACGCCGACCCCGGCGCCAGAGGGAGGGCTGATTTCGCGGGTGATGTACCAGGACGCCCGCACGCTCAACCCTATCCTGGCCGACGATGTGGCCTCGCGCACGATCAACGAGTTGATGTTTGAAGGCATGCTGACCGTTGACCCCTTTACCGGCGCGCCCAAACCCAACCTGGCCGAAACCTGGAGCGTATCTGACGACGGGCTGACTTACACCATGACCATCCGGCATGGGCTGCAATGGTCTGATGGCGTGCCGATCACGGCGCACGATTTTCACTTTACCTACCGGGCGTTGATGAGCGGCCGGCTGGATACCTGGAACAACAAGCTGGTAGCCGACATTCAAGACATTCGCGTGCCAGACGATCACACCGCCATTGTCACTTTTGCTCATCCCGATTGCGCCAACCTGGACAAACTGCATCTGCCCTGGGCGCCGATGCACGTGTTCATCGGCAGCGTGGTGTCGCACGATTTCTCAAACTATGATTTTGCCCAGATCGCCACGCACGAGTTTAACAGTACGCCCACTGTGTTCAGCGGGCCGTTCAAGCTGCAAGAATGGGTGCGCGGCGATCATTGCACGGTGATGCGCAACGAGCGGTATTGGCGCGGCCGGCCCCACCTGGATGGCGTGATCACCTACATCGTTAGCGGGCAGGCCGAGATGGTGCAGCTGCTCAAGCGCGGGCAACTGGATGTCGGTATCGGCCTGGACCCGCACTATCTGGCCGAAGTGGAGGCTATGCCCGACCTGAATGTGTTGAAATTTTTAAGCGATGAGTACGACCTGATTGCCCTTCAGTTGGGCGATCCGGCCAATCCGCAGGCGCGTCTGGCCGCCGACGGCAAGCTGAACGACAAACACGGGCAGCATCCCATCTTGCAAGATGTGCGTGTGCGTCAAGCCATCGCCTATGCGCTGGACCGCAACGCCCTGATCAACCGGGCGCGGTTGGGGCAGGGCATTCCGCTGGCGGCCAATGTGCTGCCGGCGGTGAGTTGGGCCTATAACACCGATCTTGAACCACGCCCCTATAGCGTGGCGACGGCCAACCAATTGCTGGAGCAGGCTGGCTGGAGCCTCAACGCGAACATCGGCATCCGCAGCAAGGGCGGGCGCCCGCTCAAGCTCAAATTGCACACCAATGCCGGCAATCTGGTGCGCGAGACGATGGCGCAGGTCATCAAAGAGCAACTCAAGCAGGTGGGGATCGAGATCGAGGTGGTAGCAATAGACTGGGAATCGCTGCTCGACGTGCTGTATGGGCAGACGTTCGATATGGCTCTGATCAGTTGGTCGAATCTGGGTTTTGACCCCGACGACAAGGCCTTTTGGCGGGCAGCCAACGATCAACCTTTGCCCGGTCGCGGTGACAATTTTGTCTCGTATTACAACCCTGAGGTCGAAGAGATGTTGAACGCGGCGGCCATCGTGCCGCGCTGCGATCAAGACGCCCGCGCCCAACTTTATCGTCAGGTGCAGGCGCAATTGTACCAGGACCAACCCTATATCTGGATTGATGTGGTGCGTCGCCTGGTGGCGATCAACCGGCGGGTGGGCGGGGTCAATCCGGGTCACTGGAGCGTGTGGCACAATGTCCACGAATGGTATGTGGTGAAATAAACGAGCAAGCTGCAACATCGGTCGAGCGCGTTCGGTAGAATGCCGGTCAAGACCAACGCTACGATCAAAAAAGGCCGGCCAGGTTGAGAAGCCTGGCCGGCCTTGATTTTAACGGCTTTGGATAAACCAGCGGTGAATGTTGTGCGTGACCGACCATGTGCCGGGGTTGACGTTGCCGACCCGTTTGTTGATGCCCAGAATGGTGCGTGGAATGTACAGCCAGATGGCCGGCTGTTCTTCATAGATAATCTCTTGAATCTGCTGATAGATTTTGCCCCGCTCCTGATAGCCGCATCCCAGAGTAGTGCGCGCCTGCCAGGCCAGTTCTTCATAGTCGGGCCGATAAAATGAGCCAAAGTTCAGGCCCTCTCTCGGCAGGTCATAGCGGGCGCTCCAGATCATTTCATCGCTGTCTGGCCCCACATCCGAGAGGCCAAACAGGATCATGTCAAACGTTTGCCCCATCAACACTCCCAGATAGGCGTTCCACTCTAGCGGCTCGATCTCGACCCGCACCCCCACATTGCCCCATTGCTGCTGCAACAAGACGGCCATATCTTCGCGGGTCTCGTTATCGGCGTTGAGGCGCAGGGTGAGCTGCATGGGCGTGCCGTCGGGTGCAGTGCCGCATTTGCTGCATACGCGATACGGCGATTTGTCCTTTAGCACCCAACCAGCGGCCTCTAGCATCTCGGCGGCCTTGGGCGGATCATAGCGGCGCGGCTCGATGTCTTTGTTGTAGGCCCAACTGTAGGCCGGCAAGAGATGGGTATGCAATGGCACGCCCTGTCCCATCAATACCTTGTTGACCAGGGTATTGCGGTCAACGGCATAGGCCAATGCCTGACGCACCTCTTTTTTGCCCAAAATCGGGTGAACGCCGTGCTGCTCGTTCAGGCTGCCGTCCTCGTTCAACCGTTTTTGCGGGTTGGTCGGGTCGCCCTGTTGCAAAGACACGGCCTCGTAGGCCGGGCGAAGGAACTTGAAAATGTCCAGGTGCGGCTGCTGTTCCATCTCGGTCAACCGCTGCGGGCTGATTCGTGCCAGGTCGGTTTCGCCGCTTTGCAGCATGGCTTGTTCTTCGGCGGCGCTGCGCACGATGCGCCACGAAATGCCATCCAAATAGGGCGCGCCCTGCCAATAAGCGGGGTTGCGGGCCAGAGCGATTCGCTCATCTGGGCGGTATTCTTGCAGCACGAACGGGCCGCTGAACACGGTGGGATTTTGATTGAACGGATGGTCAATCAGCCGGGCAAACTCGAAGGATGGGTCGGCCATAAAGACATGCGCCGGCAGCCAGGCCACGTTCAGGCTTTCCAGGTTGGCGCAAGATGGCTCGCCAAAGATCACCTGAAGCGTGTAATCATCCAGCAGGCTGACCTGTCTGATTGATGTCGCAATGTCCTGGTAGGGGCTGGCAGCCAGAACCGGCTTGCCCTCGGCGTCGCGAGCCAGCAAGGCATCCAGCGTAAACTTGAAATCAGCCGCCGTGATCGGCTGCCCGTCGGACCAAAATGCATCTCGACGAACGTAAAATGTCACCGTTTGATGATCGGCGGCCATGTCCCATTTTTCGATCAGATGAGGCAGAATTTGCCCGTTCCAGGGGTCGTGGCTCAAGGGGGTGTCAAAAGTCAAATTGATGGCCAGCGCCGATATATCATCTTGGGCAAACAGCGGGTTCCATGTTTGCACATTGCCCACGCTGGTGAGGTTGAGGAATCCGCCCTGAGGGATCGGCGTGGGCGTGGGGGTAATCTCGATGCGCACCACCTTTTCGACAATGGTGGTGACCGGCACCTCGATCTCTTTGGTCACCTGGCGGGTAATTTGTTTTTCCACCTCCAGCACCACTTCGCGGGTTACCTGTTTTTCCACGATCACCGTGCGCGGCTGGCATGCGGTCAAGGCAAGCAGGCATACAAAAAGCACAAGTCGTTTCGGGTTGATGATGGGATGCTCCTTTCTGTGTCCGGTCAAATGTGGCTATTTTATCATGCCACAATGCAAAAACAAAATTGGCATTGGTTTTGACAGGGTTTCGACAGCGTTCTAGCGAACGCACTCAACCTGCCAGCTCACCCAACGCGCCGATGCTCTGCGGCAACGAGCAAGGCGATCCGTGTGGACCAGGACACCGTTTGATTGAGCAGGGTGCGCTCATAGAGGGCGCGCACCTGGCCAATCTCGTCAGGTGAGAGCAGGGCGGCCAAGTGTTGGGCATAAGAGGGTCGCTGCCCTGCGCCGTCCAGCGCAAACCAGCGAGCGATCTGCTGTGCCGTGATCAGCAGGGCGCCCTGCTGTTCCTGCAAGGAGAGGGTGATATGCATTAGCCCGGCGGCCACGCAGGCGGCTTCCAGGTCGGCGGCGTCCCAGTTGACCCGATCATCGGCCGGGTTGGCGTAAATGGCCTCTTCGGCGGCGGTCAATCGTTGTCGAAGGTCGGCGGGCAGTTCATCGAGGTTGGCCAGACCATAGAGCCGCTGCGTATGCCGCGGGATGCTTTGTGCCAGGCTGATCACCCCGCCATTGGCCAGGCGGCGGGCCATACTGTGGATGGCTCGGTATCGTTCCTCGTTGTTCAGTTCGGTCAAAGCGTTGCGCCCCACGATGGCGTCAAAGCGCAGGGTGGCGCACTCTGGCGCGCTCATCAAGGCATCCAGGTCGCGCACCGACCCCACCAGGATGTGTGGGCGATCCAATTCGCTCAGGCGGGCGGCCTGTTCACGCAAGGCGTCGGCGGCCTGCCCGGCCTGGACCAGGGCCCACACGCCGCCTTCTGGCACGCGGCGGGCTGCTTCCCACGTCAACAGGCCGCTGCCGGCGCAGACATCCAGCACCACATGGTGACGTTGCAAGCGGGCGGCGTCCAGCACCTGGTCGCGCAACTGGCCCAATTGGGCGCCGGCTGCGCCGATGGCGCGTTGCAGCCAGCGTTCGCGCTCGCGGTTGGCCGGCGAAGATGTCAGCACCTCGGCGGATGCTGTGCTGTCTTGCTCCACCAGGGCGGCCAGTTGTGCCTCGCGGCGACGGATCACCTGATCGCGAATCTGTTTCTCATAGCCCTGCTCCGATGGTTGGTAAAAGACTTGTCCTTGCAGGCTGGAGGGCAAATACTGTTGCGCTACCCAGTGATCGCGATAGGCGTGCGGGTAAAGATAGCCCTGCCCATGCCCAAAACCCTCCTTGTCGCGGCTGGCGTCACGCAGCGTGTTGGGTACCTCGCCTTCGCGCTCCTTTTCAACCACTTGCAGGGCGTCGAAAAAGGCCATCGCCGAGTTGGATTTGGGCGCTGTCGCCAGGTACAGGGCGGCCTCGGTCAGGTGAAAACGGCCTTCGGGCAGACCGATGCGATCAAATGCCTCGGCGCAGGCATGCACCACGCAGATGGCCTGAGGATCGGCCAGCCCCACATCCTCGCCGGCAAAGATGAGCATGCGCCGCAAGATGAAATGCGGGTCCTCGCCGGCATAGATCATTTTCGCCATCCAATACAGAGCCGCATCGGGGTCCGAGCCGCGCAAACTTTTGATGAACGCCGATATGGTATCATAATGGACATCGCCATCCTTGTCATACAGCACGGCGCGGCGTTGAATGGACTCTTGGGCGACCTCCATATCAATCTCGATCACCCCCTCGACGTTGGGCGGGGTGGTCTCGACGGCCAGTTCCAGGGCGTTCAGCACGCCGCGCGCATCGCCGTTGGCCACATTGACCAGATGCTCCAGGGCGTCGGGGTGCAGGTGGACATTCAGGCGACCGTACCCCCGCTCGAGGTCTTGCAAAGCGTGGCGGGCGATCTGCCGCAGGTGTTCCGCGGTGAGTGGTTTGAGTTGAAAGACGCGGCTGCGGCTGATCAGCGGTCGGTTGACCGAAAAATAAGGGTTTTCGGTGGTGGCGCCGATGAGGATGACCGTGCCGTTTTCCACCCAGGGCAGCAGGGCATCTTGCTGCGCCTTGTTCCAGCGATGGACTTCGTCTACAAAGAGCAGGGTGCGCCGACCGTGCATGCCGCGGTGTTCTTGTGCCGCCGCGATGGCGTTGCGGATGTCTTGCACGCCGGCCAGCACGGCATTGATGGTGATAAAATGGCTCTGAGTGGTGTGAGCAATGACCATGGCCAGGGTGGTTTTGCCGGTGCCGGGCGGGCCATAAAAGATCAGCGAGGAAAGCTGATCGGCCTGGATGGCCCGGCGCAACAGTCGCCCCGGCCCAATGAGATGCTCCTGACCGACATATTCATCCAGTGTGCGCGGGCGCATTCGCGCTGCCAGCGGCGCCTCGCGCTCGATTCGAGCCTGACGCGCATGGTCAAAAAGGTCCATTGTGCCTGATCCTACCATTGTGTTCGGGTTGAGTGTGCAGGCCATTATACCACATTTCGTCGGCTTTGCATCGTGAGGCAGGTGGGTGTATACTTGGTCTATCACCCAATATGGAGCTAGTTTTATGACACAAGATGAGATTTTGAATCAAATTGCCCAAGAATTGAACCTGCGTGCCGAGCAGGTGATACGCACGGCAGCTCTGCTCGACGAGGGCAGCACTGTGCCGTTCATCGCTCGCTATCGCAAAGAAGTCACCGGCAGCCTGGACGAGGTGCAAATTCGCCAGGTTCAAGATCGGCTGGCCTATTTGCGCAATCTGCAAGAGCGCAAAACGGCGGTGCTGAGCAGCATCGCCGATCAGGGTAAATTGGCGCCCGAATTGCAGGCAGCCATTCAAGCGGCGGCCACATTGCAGGCCGTAGAAGACTTGTATCTGCCCTATCGCCCCAAACGGCGCACCCGTGCTGCCATCGCCCGCGAGCGCGGCCTGGAAGGGTTGGCGCAAATGATCCTGGAGCAGACCATCGAGCAGGGCGCGCCCGAAGCGTATGCCCAACGCTTTTTGAGTGACGAGGTGCTCACTGTCGAGGATGCGCTGGCCGGGGCGCGTGACATTGTGGCCGAAATCATGGCCGAAGATGCCCAACTGCGAGCAGCCATTCGACGGCGCACCTATGATACTGCGGTGGTTGTCTGTATCGAGGCGCAGAGTGGGGCGGATGCGCAGGGCGTCTATCGCATGTATCACGATTACAAGGAGATCTGGAACAAAATCCCACCCCATCGCTGGCTGGCTATGCGGCGAGGTGAAGCAGACAAGGCCATCAAGGTGGATTTGACTGTTTCTCAGGAAGAACTGATGGCACTGATCGAGCAGCGGTATGTCAAAAATCTGCGTTCGCCCTTTGCAGCGCAGGCGCGGCTGGCCGCCGCTGACAGCTATAAACGGCTGCTGGCCCCGGCCATCGAGCGCGATCTGCGCAACGAGTTGGGCGAGCGGGCCGACGTCCACGCTATCCAGGTGTTTGCTACCAATTTGCGCGCCTTGCTCTTGCAGCCGCCCCTGCGTGGCCAGAGCGTGTTGGGCATTGATCCTGGCCTGCGCACCGGTTGCAAAGTGGCTCTGGTGGATGCGACCGGCAAGTTTTTGGGCGGCACGACCATTTACCCCCACGAGCCGCTCAAGCGGTGGGCCGAGTCGGTGGACATATTGACGCGGTTGGTGCAACAGGCCGACAAGGATGGTCGGGGTATTGTCATCGCCGTGGGCAATGGCACGGCCTCGCGCGAAACCGAACAACTGGCCGCCGAGGTGATTGGCCGTGTCGGGCGGGGCGCGTATGTCATGGTCAGCGAAGCCGGCGCGTCGGTCTATTCGGCCTCCGATCTGGCCCGCGCCGAACTCCCTGACCTGGATGTGTCTATGCGCGGTGCGGTGTCCATCGCCCGGCGGCTGCAAGACCCGCTGGCCGAGTTGGTCAAGATCGAGCCTCAAGCCATCGGTGTGGGCCTGTATCAGCACGACGTAGACCAGAAAAAACTGGCCGGAGCGCTGGACGCCGTGGTCGAGTCGGTGGTGAATCATGTGGGCGTGGATGTCAACACAGCTTCGCCAGCTCTGCTGCAATACGTGTCGGGCATCAACAAGCGGATCGCCGCCAATATAGTAGCGCACCGCGACGAGCGCGGCCCATTTCGCTCGCGGCAAGAGCTAAAACAGGTCAAAGGGCTGGGGGCCAAATCTTTTGAGCAGTGCGCCGGATTTTTGCGCATCCCCAACGGCGACAATCCGCTGGACAACACGGCCATTCACCCCGAATCGTATGGGGTGGTGGGGCAGCTTTTTCTGCTGATCGGCCTAAAGGGCAACGAGAGCGATGCGCCAGAACGGGTGCGCCGGTTTGCGCAGGGGCAAAAAATAGACGATTTGGCCGCAGTGCTGGACGTGGGCGTCCCTACCTTGACCGACATCCTGGACAGCCTGGCCCGGCCAGGGCGTGACCCGCGCGATGAATTGCCCAAGCCGCTGCTGCGCAGCGACGTGCTCAAGCTGGAAGATTTGCGCGAAGGGATGATACTCAACGGCACGGTACGAAACGTGGTAGACTTTGGCGCGTTTGTGGATATTGGGGTCAAGCAAGACGGGCTGGTGCATGTCTCACAGATGGGCGACCGTTATGTGCGTGACCCGCATCAGGTGTTGCATGTGGGCGATGTGATCCGCGTGCGGGTGATCCAGATCGATCTGGAGCGTGGGCGGGTTGGTCTGAGCATGAAAGGATTGTAACCGGCACCGACGCCGGTTAGAATATCGCATTTACCTTGTCAGTTTGGGCATTGTGAGGTATACTTGAGTCGTTTGATTATCCCAATGCCTGTTCCATCGGACCGATTTCTATGTTTCGAGTCCATCTCAGCGACCCCGAAAAAGTGATCCTCTCGATGACTGGAGGCCTGAGCGTCCTGATCTGGATCGTGCTGGCCTTTTTTGGGTTGGCCTGGTATTATCCTCTGACTGCCGCCGACGCACTGCCGGTTTTGCCTGCTACGGCCACGGCGGTCGTTTTGCTGCCTGCCGACACGCCGTCGCCGACTGTGCCACCGCTGATCGATCCAACCGATTTCGTCACGCCGACGGCGCACATTGAGCCTACGCCGCCGGCCGACACCAGGCTGTTGCCGTTGGGCCAGGATACACAGGTTATCGCCTTGCTCGGCATTGACGAAAAGCACGATGCCTCGGTCTGGCGCACCGACACCATCATGTTGGCTTTTGTGCAACCGCAAGCCAAACGCATCACCCTGCTGTCCATCCCGCGCGACTTGTGGGTCTATATTCCCGATCACGGCTATAATCGCATCAACACGGTGGATGCTTTGGGCGAGCGCACGCATTATCCGGGCGGCGGGCGCGGGTTGCTCGATCAAACGCTGCGCTACAATTTGGGCATTCCGGTGGATCATTTTGTCCGCCTCGATTTCAAGGGGTTTGTGGATGTGGTAGATACATTGGGCGGCGTGACCGTCTATGTCGAGAAACCCCTGACCGATAAATTTCCCGACCCGCTGTCGGCTACCGGCTGGTCCACCATCACTCTGCCAGTTGGCCCGATGCACATGGATGGGCATACCGCTCTGAGCTATTGCCGCTCGCGCATGACCACCGATGATTTTGACCGTTCGCGGCGGCAGCAGCAGGTGCTCAAGGCTTTGTGGGAGCAGGCTTTTACACCTCAGGTCATCAAGCGCGCTCCGCAGTTGTGGAATCAAATGAGCAGCTCGTTCGACACCGACATCAGTATGATAGACGCCATTTTGCTGGCCAAGATGTTTCAGGGGGTTGATCCCAAAAATGTACGCAGCAAGAGCCTGGACACGCAGACAGCTCGCCCTTGGACCACGCCGGAGGGCGCCCAGGTGCTTTTGCCGCAAAAAGAGGCCATTCAACAGGTCGTTCTCGATCTGCTGGCCGAGTCGGGCGAGTGATCAAGGCCTCAGGTCTGGCTGGTTGCTCGATGATATTGAATGACAAAAAACGTATTATCTCAAAAAATAGGGGAACGCCAGCATCTTGCTGGCAGTTATTAGAATGACGACATTCCTCCCAAGATATTGAGAGGATACCCCAAAACTGGACTTATCTTGCATTATTTTGACAAGGGGGTTGTATGGCGCAGGAAACGATCCTGATCATTGACGACGACGAAGCGATGGTGGCACTGGGCCGGCTGATTCTGGAAAAAGAAGGCTACCATGTCCTTTCGGCTGGCAACGGGCCGGCGGGGTTGGCCTTGTTGCGTCAGCAGCCTGTGAACCTGATCTTGCTCGATATTATGATGGACCATATGAATGGCTGGCAGGTTTTGGAGCAGATTAAACAGGACAAGGCTTTGCGTAAAATACCGGTGATTATGCTTACAGCCCGTCATTATCTTGAAGATCAGACCAATGCCCTGATCCATCAGGGGCAGTTTGAGAGCTATATTGTCAAGCCGTTCATCGTGCGTGAGTTGATGGACGAGATCAAACAAGTCTTTGCCAAAAAACAACCTCGCACCCATCATTCGGCCGGGCAGGCTCGCGTCGAGGGCGCAGAATAGCACGAGGATCATCAGTCAAATCTATGATTGGGGGAATTATGAGCGCACAGGCAGCCAATTCGGAGAATTCATCAGGACAGTTTCAAGTGCCATCCATTCGCACCATCGAAGAAACCGGGCTGTCGCTGGGCTTTTTGTCCGATCTGGTGCTGAAAATGTTGTATTATCGAGGCGGCGGCATTTCGGGATTCGAGATCGCCGATGAGGTCAAGCTGCCTTTTACCGGTGTGCTGGAACCGGTGTTGGAATTTCTCAAGCGCGAGAAATTTTGCGAGGTCAAAGGCACTGGCGGGTTGGGTGAGTCGAGCTATCAATACTCAATCACCGACAAGGGTAGCGACAAGGCCCGTGAGGTTCTGGAACGCAACATGTACGTCGGCCCGGCACCCGTAACGCTGGAGCAATATCGCCAGGCTATTCGCACCCAATCGCTCAAGCAAGTCACCGTCCATCGGCCCGATGTCGAGCAGGCGCTCTCACACCTGGTGATCAACAAGCAAACCTTTA
>CAYVBK010000035.1:0-58765 GCA_964449465.1 uncultured Anaerolineae bacterium | reverse complement strand
ACGACAGAAAACACCCCGGTTTTCGGGGGGCAAAGCACCCCCGACGGGGTTTGTCGAGAGGCTGGCCCCTTGACATAAAAAGCTATGGTCAAATATGATCAGGCAATTTCAAGAACTCGAGAAAAAATGAGCGAACCGCAAGTCAATATGCCAAGATAAGGAGAATTTAATGCGCGCCTGGAAAACCCTGCTCCGCCAACCCGCACTCGACTGTGGCAAGTTTTTGACTGTCGAACAGCACACCGTCGAGACCCCATCCGGCCAGGTCATTGAAAACTGGCCCTGGGTGATCACGCCCGATTACGTCAATATTGTTACCATAACCGAGCAAAACGAATTTTTGTGCTTTCGCCAAAACAAATATGCTGTCCAGGGTGAATCGCTGGCCCCGGTGGGCGGATACATTGACCCCGGCGAAGAGCCGCTGATCGCCGCTCAACGCGAACTGTTGGAAGAGACCGGTTACCAGGCCGCCGAGTGGGTTTCGCTGGGCGCCTATCCGGTAGACGGCAACCGCGGCGCCGGTACAGCCTATCTCTTTTTGGCGCGCCGCGCCCACCAGATGGCCGACCGGCACGCCGATGATTTGGAAGACCAGGAATTGGTGCGCCTGAGCCGGCAAGAAGCGCAAACGGCTCTGATCGGCGGACAGTTCAAACTGCTGCCCTGGATGGCAGCGATGGCTCTGGCCCTGTTGAGAGAAACAGGATGAACCCGAACGGCGCGCTGTACACCATCGGACACAGCCACCACCCCATTGAGACATTCATCACCCTGCTGCGCGCTCAGGGCATCACCTGCCTGGTAGACGTGCGCAGCCGGCCCTACAGCCGTTGGAGTCCGCAATTCAACCGCGAAACCCTGACCCGCAGCCTGTCCCAAGCCGGTCTGAGCTACCATTGGATGGGCGACATGCTGGGCGGCCGCCCTGCCGACCCTTCGCTGTATGAGGCCGGGCAGGAGCGCCCCGATTATGCTCGCCTGGAACAAACCCCGGCCTATCAAAAAGGCATCGCGCAGTTGATCGAACTGGCGCAGTGCGAACCCACCGCCATCATGTGCAGCGAGGGCGACCATCATCAATGCCACCGCTTTTTGCTCCTCACCCCCACACTGACGGCGCGAGGAATGTGGGTGCAGCACATTCAGCCCGATGGCAGCATGGCCTCAGAACACCCGGTAGCAGAACAATTAACGCTCTTTTGAGGCAACCTATGATTTACACCATTGGCTACCACCGAAAATCACTGGCTACCCTGAAAAGCTGGATGCGCAAATGCTCGCTGAATCGCGGCGGTCAGGTGATCGAAATCACCCCCGCCGGTCTGATAGCCATACAAAATCTGCCTCACACTCCATCCCACCCTATTGTATCGCAAACGAACCTATGATAAAATATTTAGCAGATACAAACCAGAAAAAAAAAGGCCAAGGAGGCAATTATGTTTCACCTGCTGACCCGCTATCGCGTTTGCATCATCCTCGCCATCATCCTGCTCGTGTCACTCTGGTTTTGTCTAAACTCGCCCGGCGTCCAGGCCACCCCGCCGCCCCAACCGGCCGCCGCACAAACCACCATCACCTTTGCCTATGACGCTGCCGGACGCCTCGGCATGGCCAGCTATGGCAGCAACAAGCTGCTTGTCTATCAATACGACGCCAATGGCAACATGGTGGGCATCACCGACCACCTGAGCATTTATTTGCCGGTGATGCTCAAGGAATTCAAGTAGGAGGGCCGCCATGAACAGCCGACCACCACTCGCACGAATATGGCATTTTATTCCCTTGATTTTTCTTTTGCTGCTTGTCGCCCCTTTGATATTTGTCCCCGAATGGCACGGCGGCGACAACAAGGCCGTTGCGCAAAACTTGCCGCCGCCGGCCGGGCCGGGCTGGCTGCAAGAATCACCGCCGCCCATCTCGCCCGACCAGGCGCGATTGATGGTATCGGTGCAAGGCGTCGAGCCACTCGCCACATCCGACCAGGCCGAGCAAACGGATGAGATCAAAGACCTGGCTCGCGCTCTCCAAAACAACCCCAAATGGATCATAGATTACGTCTACAACATGATAGATTATACGCCGGGCTATGGGGTGATCAACGGAGCCACGGTCACCCTCTATGCCGGGCGCGGCAACGACGGAGACCAGGCGGCCCTGCTGATCGCCTTGCTGCGCGCCGCCGGCTATACAGCCCAATTTGTCACCGGCGATGTTACCTATACGCCCGAACGGCTGGCAAACTGGCTGGGCGCCGATGCCACAGTGACCCACAACATCCTGGTCAACGCCGGCGTGCCGATCACCGGCACCGCCGGGGGTGTCCAGGTATTTCGGGTATGGGCCGAGGCCTATATCGGCGGACAGTGGTATACCCTGGACCCGGCGATCAAAGAATATCAAGAAACGAGCGGGCTGAGCAATCTGGGCAGTGTGCTGGGCTATGATCGAGCCGCTTTGATGAGCCGGGCGCAACAAGGAGCCACAGTCACCGCCGATTATGCGCAGGCCATCAACGAGGCCAACCTCTATGCCGACCTGGCCGCCTACAGCGGCAATCTGGTCAATTACCTGCGCGCCAACATGCCTGCCGCCAACCTCGCCTCGGTGATCGGCTGGCGGCGCATCGTCCCCATCGAGATGACGGCCTACCCTACTGCCCTGCCTTTTGCCCAAAACGTTGCCAACCGCTCGGCGCGCATGGCCCAACTGCCGGCCTCTATGTGCCACAAGCTCAGCATCACCCGCGCCGATCAGCCCGGCGATGACCGCGCCTTTTACACCTATCAGGTTGCCGCCCGCCGCATGACCATCTTTTACAGCGCCGCGGCCGACGCCTCGGTGTTGCGTCTGGACGGCGCGGCCGTCGTCACCTATACCAACACGCCCACCAACACCGCTTTTACCATCCGCCTGGAGATGGATCATCCTCTGACCATCCGCGATCAGTATGGCGATTTCAGTCTCCGCAGCGGCCGCGGCGCCTATGCCATCGTCCACGATTGGAACGGCACGTCACCACAGTTGATGGCCTGGCGCAACCGCCTGCGCGCCCAGGCGGTCTATCGGGGCCACACCGACACGTCCGAACCGGCCCTGGGCGAGAGTCTTGCCCTGCTCGGCCAGGAATGGGTGCGCCAGGTGCGCATGTTCGGCCACATAGTAGACCAGCTCAACAAAACGCGCACCATCTCGCATCACAGTTTAGGGATTGTCGGGCAGCAAGACGGCTTTTACATTGACATCCCCCTGTCCTACTCGGCCATCGCCTCGATCAACGGCAGCAGCGACATCTGGCTGTCGGGCCGCGTCCAAACCATGATGGCCAGCGCGTTTGAGCATGGCATCTTGAAACAGCTCCAGGCGCACGACGGCTGGGATTCTCTGTCGGCCATCCGCATGCTGCAATTCAGCAACAGCCAGAACACCAAAACCTTTTTGGCCCGCTCGGCCAATTGGAGCAGCATCCGCTCCCAACTGGTGGATTATGACGCCGATGATCTGAACTGGTTTGACACCCTGATCGCCAATGGCTATGAACTGGTGCTGCCCCAAGACGGCCGCCAACAGTTGGACAACTGGCAGGGTGTGGGTTATATTCAACGCAAACAAACCGTCAACAGCGCGTCTATGGGCATGATCATCTATGGCGGATACGCCGGCGGCTATACATCCAAACCGGTTAAAGTGGACCCGGGGTCGGACTATTGGAATCACTGGCAAAACGATCCCTGGCAGATCTATAATCCCAAAAGCAAGGACCCGGTGAACATGTTTAGCGGCAGTTTTACCGTCGAACGCACCGATCTGACCATCGGCCCGCAAACCGAACCGCTGGGGCTGTATTTTGCCCGCGCCTATGACAGCCACAACGCCTATCAGCCCGGCCCGCTCGGTTATGGCTGGACGCACAACTATCAGTGGACGGCAGCGCGGCACAGCAACGGCCCGGCCGGACTGGGCGATGGCGGAGCGATCAATGCCGCCTCTCTGATCGCCTATACCCATGTCGCCCTGGACCTGCTAACCCATCAACTCAACCCACAAGGCTGGACCAGCACCGCCATCGCCACCAAATGGGCGATGGATCGGCTGCTGGACAATGCCGTCACCGTTCAGGCCAACCATCGCACCTATACCTTTATCTCGCTGGCCGACGGTTCGTACAACGCGCCGTTGGGCGGCGGCGATGTGCTGACGGTGGATGGCAGCGGGTATCACCTGTACGACCGTTCGGGCGAACGCTTTGAGTTTAGCCCGGCCGGTCAGATCACTTCCTGGCAGGATGCCAACGGCAACACTATGGCTTTTACCTATGACGGCAGCAGTCGTTTGATCGCCATCGCCGATGCCTGGAGCAACACCCTCACTCTGACATACAGCGGCAGTCTGCTCAGCTCGGTCTCCAACGCCGGACGCACCGTCCAGTTTGCCTATACCGGCAATCAACTGACTGCCGTCACCGACCCGGCCGGAGCGGTATGGCGATATGCCTATGATGCCGACAATCGGATGACCCACGTCTACAAGCCCAACTCGACCACCATCGCCCGCGCCGTCAACGTCTATGATCAATGGGGCCGCGTCAAGGAACAAACCGATGCGCTGGGCCACAAGACAGAATTTTTGTTCAGCGGCTATCGCAACACCGAAAGATTCCCCGACGGCGGAGAGGTCATTTACTTGTTCAACCGCCAGGGTCTGTTCGTCGGGCGACAGGATCAGGCCGGTTCGCGCACCACATTCAGCTATAACGGCCTGGGGCAGTTGGTGAGCATGACCGACCGTCTGACCGACACATCATCATTCACCTATCACCCGGCCACCGGCCGCCTGGCCACCATCACCAACGGGCGCGCCAGGACCACCACCTATACCTATGCCCTGCGCTCCGGCAGCGACACGGTGTATGACCTGACGCGGATCGATCACCCCGACGGCGCGTATGAGCAGTTTACCTATGACCACAAGGGCAATCTGCTGACCTGGCGCGATGCCGGCGGCGGCATGTGGACATACACCTGGAACGCTCACGGCCAGACCCTCACCGTGCAAAACCCCACCGGCGGCCTGCAAACCTACACCTATCACGCCAACGGCACGCTGGCCTCATCCACCGATTCGGACACCGGCATCGGCACAACCACCTACCTTTACGACGCACACCGTCGTTTGACTCGCATCAATCACCCCGACGGGAGCAGCGAACAACTGGCTTATGATCCCGCCGACCGCCTGACTCAATACACCGACCGCCTCGGCGTGATCTATGTCTATGTCCACAACGCCGACGGCAACCTGACCGGCCTCACCCGCGCGCAAGGGCTGCCTATCGCCCAGAACGAGACCCATCAGTACGACGATATGGGACAGCACACCCTGGCCACCGACGCCGCCGGTCAGCAGACACAATTTGCCTACAACAATCTGGGCAGTCTGCGCCAGATCACCTACCCCGGCGGAGCCGCCTGGTCCCTGGGCTATGATGCGCGTCGCTGGATCAACTCGCTCACCGACCCGGCCGGCAACACCTGGCAGGCCAGCCGCGACAGCGAATCCATCTTGAACGCCATTACCACCCCCGAAGGCCGCCAGGTCTATCTCAGCAGCGACGCATTGGGCAGCCTGGCTCAGGTAACTGACGCTCAAGGCAAAACGGCGCGCCTCGAACGCGATGCGATGGATCGCATCATCCAGGTCACCGACCGCCTGAACCGCGTCACCACCATCGGCCGCGATGCTGCCGGGCGCATCACCGGCATCACCATGCCCGTCATCGGCCAGGTGCGATACACCCGCAACCTGCTCGGCCTGGTCACGCGCATCACCGACCCGCAGGGTAAGCACTGGAATTTTGCCTATACGCCAATGGGCCGCATCAGTCAACTCACCGACCCCAAAGGCAATACCTGGAGCTATACCTATGACGCGCTGGGGCGCACCGCCACCATCACCTACCCCGACGGCGTGATCGAGACCCGCAGCTATGACGCGACCGATCACCTCACCCGGCGCCAGTTTACAGGCGGCCTCGACCTGACCTTTACCTATGACGCGCTGGGTCGCCTGACCCACACCGGCAGCACGCCGATCACCCTGACCCATGACAGCCGCAACAGCATTGTCAACACCCAGATGGGCGGCGGGCAGTGGACAGCCACCTATACCCCACGCGGCCAGGTCTACACCGTCGGCTATGATGGACAAATGGTGGTCACGTATACCTATGACCTTCGAGGACTATTAACGCAGGTCGGCGACAGCAAAACCGGCTCGTGGGTCAAACTCTATTACGACAAGGACACCCTGTTGATCAAAATGGAACGCTCCAACGGCGTCCATACCGAGATCATCCGCGACCAGAACGGACGGATCAGCAAAATCAAGCACGGCGACAAGGGCGAAATGAATTTCACCTATGACGCCGAAGACCAGATCACCAAAATCATCGAGAGCCTGCCACTGGATGTGGCCTCGTTCATTCAGCCCGAACTGGTGCAATACAGCTATGACGACGCCAACCAGATCAACACCGCCGGCTTTGGCTATGACGCTCGCGGCCGCCGCACCGCCGACCCCTTGCGCGCCTATACCTGGGACGCCGCCGACCGCCTGACCCGCATCATCGAAGGGGCCAGGACAGTGGACCTGGAGTATACCGCCCTGGGCGAGATGTCGCGGCGCACAGTAGACGGTGTTTCCACCGACTATTTTTACAACTATGCCATCGCCAACCACCCGATGATGGCTGAAAAGCAGGGCGGCGCATACAAACGATTCTACGTCTATACCCCCGACGGTCGTCTGCTCTACCTGGTAGACACGCCCACAGCAACACCGTCCATCCATTTCTACCACTCGAACCACATCGGCAGCACCCTGTTCCTCACCGACGCCGCCGGAGCAGTGACCGATAGCTATGGCTATACGCCATTTGGACACCTGGTCAGGCACAACGGCAGCAGCGATCAGCCTTTTACTTTTGTCGGCGAGCACGGCGTGAGGCAAGAGGGCGACAGCGGCCTCTATCACATGCGCGCCCGCTATTACGACAGCCGCACCATCCAATTCCTTTCCCGCGACCCGTTATGGCCCGACCTGGAGGATCCCAAATCGCTCAACCCCTATCAATACGCCGGACAAAATCCGCTAAGCCTGATCGATCCATCAGGATTGGAGCATCTTTATCTAACTTCGTCCGGCAAGACGATAACCCAAGACTATTTGAGCAATTATGCGTCTCCAGAGGGATCTCTGATAGCTATCCTTCAACAGGACGGTTCGATCATCTGGGGCAAAGCCTATAAAAGACAAGACACCGTTTCTGTCATACCGTTCCATACACGTGGCAGAGCGGCCCATATAAGACGATACACCGTTTCTGTCACCGCTATGGGACAAGAGGAACCCAACTCGACTCAAAACAATTTGAGTTTAGGGCAGCGCGATTCGAGCCAAAAACCCGACCAAATCATCGGTCACACCACCCAAAGCAAATCGCCACCCAGGCCTGTTCTAGACCTGGAAGAGCAGCGGTTCCGGGCAGAAGAGGCCAGGAAAAGAGCCAGTGGCTGCTGTTGCAGCAGCTGCTCTCTACTGGACACCGGTGCGGCCAGGTCGCCGCTGGGCTATTTGCTCGGCCCGGTGATCGGCCTGCTGCTGCTGGGCCTGGCCTGGCTAGGCCTGCGGCGATGGGTGCATTGACGAGTCCACTAAAAGAACTCAACGCAGAGGCACAGTATCCTCTCAACATCCTGGAGGAACGCCATCATCCTGACAGCAACCATCAAGATGCTGGCGTTCCCCTATTTTGAGTGAACACGTATTCTATACAAGGAGAAAGCAACATGGAATCCGGCATCAAAATCGGCAAAATTATGGGCATTCCGGTGAGCGTTCACCTCAGTTGGTTTCTGATCCTGGGTCTGATCACCTGGTCGCTCAGCACGGGCCTTTTCCCGCCAGAATACCCCGGCCTGCCGACGCCGGTCTATTGGGTGTTGGGGCTGATCACCGGCCTGCTGTTCTTTGGCTCGGTGCTGGTGCACGAGTTGGGCCATTCCATCCTGGCTCTGCGCAGCGGGATCGCCGTGCGCGGCATCAGCCTGTTCATCTTTGGCGGCCTGGCACAGATCGAGCGCGAACCCGACACGCCCGGCGCCGAATTTCGCATCGCCCTGGCCGGCCCGCTCACCAGCCTGATGCTGGGCCTCGGTTTTGGCGCGCTGTGGCTACTCGACCGCGGCATCCCCTACCTGGCCGCCCCCAGTGCGTGGCTGATGCGCATCAACATGATGCTGGCCTTTTTCAACCTCATCCCCGGCTTTCCGCTGGACGGCGGGCGCGTCTTGCGCGCCATTGTCTGGAAGATCACCGGCAGCCTGGAGCGCGCCACCCGTCTGGCCTCGTTCACCGGCCAACTGGTTGCCGTGGGGTTCATCGGCTGGGGTGTGCTGAGCATGTTGGGCGGCAGTTTTATGGACGGCCTGTGGATGGTCATGATCGGCTGGTTCTTGCAGAATGCCGCCGCGTCCAGCTATGCGCAAATGAGCGCGCAGCGGGTCTTGCGCAGCATCACGGTGGCTCAGGTGATGACCCACGAATGTCCCCTGGTGTCGGGCCAACTGGCCCTGAATCAACTGGTCGAGGAATATGTCCTCACCGGTGGCCGACGCTGCTTTTTGGTCCAGGATGAGGATACCCTGCACGGCATCCTCACTTTGCGCGACATTGCCCAGGTGCCTCGCGACCGCTGGCCCCAAATAGCCGTCCGCGAAATTGCCAAACCGCGCCAGAGCATCATTTCGGTCAGCCCGCAAACCGATCTGTTGGCCGCCTTACGAACGATGGACGACGCCAACGTAAACCAGGTGCCAGTGATGGAGCAAGGCGAACTGGTGGGTATGCTCTCACGCGAACACATCATCCGCTATACCCGCGCCCGAGCCGAATTGGGCATCTGATGACCGGAGCATTCTAGAGGGTGATCTCTAGACGTGGCCCGTCAGGTCTGGCTTTTGACTAAAACACGAAAATCCGAGATAATTATAATCTATACGCCCCGATAGCAAAACGCTTTTTCAATGAACTCAAAAGTTGGGAGTTCTTATGAACTGGATCGGTCGCACTCTGGGCCGCTGTCAAATCGAATCGGAAATCGGCCAGGGCAGAACATCCATAGTTTATCGCGCCTTTCAGCCACACCTGGAGCGTTGGGTAGCGGTCAAAATTCTCAAAACGTCCGATCTAGAGGATCAGACCTTTTTGGAGCGATTTCGGCGCGAGGCCCGTGCCATCGCCGCCCTGCGCCATCCCAATATCCTGACCATCTATGATTACGGCGAAGAAAGCGGCGTGGCCTATATCGTGATGGAATATGTGGCCGGCGGCACGCTCAAAACCCTGATGCCCGGCCGCCCAATGTCCTGGCCCGAAGCGGCGGTATGGTTTCTGCCCATTTGCCAGGCCCTGGCTTTTGCCCACGAGCAAGGCGTCGTTCACCGCGACATCAAGCCGGCCAACATCCTCATGCCCCGCCCCGATTGGCCCCTGCTGGCCGACTTTGGCCTGGCCAAGCTAGTGGGCCGGGCGCGTGGCCTGACTCAACCCGGCCTCGGCACCGGCACACCGGCCTATTTTTCGCCTGAACAGGCCATCGGCATCGAGACCGACCATCGCAGCGACATTTACAGCCTGGGCGTGCTGCTCTATGAAATGCTCACCGCCCACCTGCCCTTTGAATCGGCCAACGCCGCCGATATGCTGCTGCGACGCCTGCGCGAACCGCCGCTGCCGCCCAGCCGCCTGGTACCGCACATCCACCCGCACCTCGAAGCTGTGATCATGGCTGCCCTGGCTCGCCAGGCCGGAGACCGCCCCAACTCGGTTCACGCCCTGATCCAATCTCTGACCCAAATACCTACTCAGCAGATCATCCCCGCTGCGCCGTCAACCGCCCCATCTTCAAACGAGACCACCATGCGGTTGGGCGGATACGCTGCCGCCGCCGGCCCATACCTGCTGGTCACCACCACCGGCGCCCGCATCCCCATCTCCTGGCAGCAACGGGTGATCATCGGCCGCGCCGACCTGCAAGTGGCATCCCAGCCCTTTATTGACCTGTCGCCTGTTGGCGGCGCGGGGATGGGCATTTCCAGGCAGCACGCCTGCCTGACCCCAACGCCCGACGGTTGGACATTGCAAGACCTGCACAGCACCAACGGCACCTGCCTGAACAACATCCCACTGATGCCCGACCAGCCTTTTTTGTTGTGCAGCGGCGATGTGATCCGCATGGGCCAGCTCACGCTGATCTTTTACAGCAGCTAAGCGCAGGCGGCCTGTCCACGATCCGATCAAAGCCAGGCCGCCAACCACCCAACTATGTACCCTCAACCCTTGTTCTACATTTTCCATTTCGGCATCACCCTCTATGGCCTGATCATGATCGGCAGTTTTGCGCCCGCCGCTCTTCTCGGCCTGCGCCTGGCCCGCGAGCGCGGCATCCATCCGGCGCGCCTATTGGATGGCGTTTTGCCGGGCATCCTGGCCGGCTATATCGCCGACCGCCTGTCGCAGACCCTCAACCTGCTCTTTCACACCGGCGTGCTGCTCACCCCCGGCATAGTCAGCGTACCGGCAGCCTTGATCATCATGACAACGATTTTCTTTTTCCTGGCTCCCCATCGGCCGGCAAGCACAGACGAGCGCGCCGCGCATGCCCTGCGCATGATGGACATGATCATGGCCCCGCTGGCTCTGGCGCATGGCCTCAGCCGCTTTGCCTGCCTGGCCAACGGCTGCTGTCATGGCAAACCGGCCTGGGGATTGCCCTGGGCCATCGTATACACCCACCCCGCTTCGGCCAGCCTCTATCAAGGCATTCCGGTTCATCCTACGCCAATTTATGACGCGATAGGGAATTTTATCATCGTCTTGATCTTGCTCTGGCTGCGAAAAAAACCTTTTTTTCAGGGCCGCCTGCTATGGGTCTACCTGGCCACCTATGGCCTGCTGCGTTTCGGCGTCGAATTTACACGCGGCGACCTGCGTGCTGCCCTCGGTCCGCTCACCCTGAACCAGATTTTCTGCCTGGTCTGGATCGCCCTGGGCAGCCTGATGCTGAGCCGCCCACGCCGCCCCTCGATCACCTGATGGAGCCTCTGTGTATCCCCTACCATTTTTTCACCTGTTCGGTTATCCCATCAGCCTGTACACTCTGTTCTATGGACTGGGATTTGTACCGGTCATCTGGCTGGCTCTGCACCTGGCTCGCCGACGCGGCTATCCGCTGAGGCCATTTGTAGACGGAGCCATCCTGAGCCTGATCGCCGCTCTGCTGGGCGGCCCGTTGATCGTGCTGCTGCTGCGCGCCCTGACGCCCCGAATGGGCTATTTCAACACGCTGCCGATCAACTGGTCATTTGCTCAAGTCATCGCCGTGCTGCTGATAGTGCGCGTGTACAATAAATTCAGCAAAACTACCCTTCCCTTTATGGAATCGCTGGATGTGCTGTCTCCTTCGGCAGCCCTCTATATCGTGTTGGCCCGCCTGGGCTGTTTTTTCAACGGCTGCTGTCACGGCAAACCGGCCTGGAACCTGCCCTGGGCCGTTTCTTTCAGCCCCTATGCCGCCGACACACTGTATCCGGGCATCCCGGTGCACCCAACCCAGTTGTACGAGGCCGCTGGCTGCCTGCTCATTTTTGCCCTGTTGATGTTTCTCTACCGCCGACCGGCCTGGCGCGGCCGCTTGATCGGAGTCTTTTTGGCCTCCTATGGCCTGATCCGCTTTGTGATCGAATTTTATCGTGGCGACACCAAACCCCGCACCGGGCCGCTTTCGCTGGCGCAAATCGTCTGCATCGCCCTGATGCTGGGAGGCAGCGCAGGGCTGATGGGGGCATTTCGACGCCGCGTCCGTCGGCTGCCGGAGCAGCAGGCATGATCGCCCGGTCATTGATCGAGTACCTCATCGTCGTCCTGGCCGCCTGGGCGTTCAACCGGGGACATGTCTGGGCCGGCAGCGTCTTTGTGCTGGCCGGACTGGGCCTGCCCTGGCTGGATGGATTCGAGCGCACCCGGCCGCGCGCCCTGGCTCTGCGCCGACCAGGCTGGGGCCTGGCCCTGCCGCTGTCATTGGGCTATTTGTTGGTCGCCATCGCCCTCAAACCGGGGCCGCTGCGTCCAACATGGGAAATACAGCAAACGGTGATCGCCCTGGTCGAAGAATTCTTTTTTCGCGGCTATTTACAAGAACATGTGGGCGCGGCGCGGTGGGGCACATCAGGTTGGGGACCGCTGAGCCGCAAAAATCTCTTGGCCGCCCTGCTCTTTGGCCTGGCACACCTGCTCGCCCGCCCCTCGCCGGCCGTCCTGCTCATCACCCTCAGCGGACTGGGGCTGGGCTGGCTGGTCGAACGATCAGAAGGAAGCATCTGGCCAGCAGTGATATTGCATGCCATCAGCAACACGGCCATAGCCTGGCTTGCAGGCCGGTTTGACGTGATGGGGTAACTCGATTACAATATGCCAAATCTTGAAAGGAGACCGATATGATCGAATACAATTTTCCCGGCAAAGGCAAGGTGGCCGTCTTGCGCACCTGCCCCGAAACCGTGCTGGAAGACTATGCCCGGCTGCTCGAACTGGCCGAATACGACAAGGTGCTGTCCAAACAATACGACACCCTGCTCAAAATCAACATTTCCTGGCAGACCTGGTATCCGGCCTGCTCCAGCGCGCCCTGGCAGCTCGAGGGAACGATCCGCAAAATGTTGGCCGACGGTTTTGAGCGCAGCCAGTTGATCGCCGCCCACAACCGCACCGTTGTGGTAGATGCCTATGTAGGTGAATACAACAACAAGCATAAATATGTGGTAGACAAATACGGCCTGCGCAATGTCCACCTCTACGAGCCAGATGTCAACTGGATCATCTATCAGCCTCAGGGCGAGTACCTCTGTCTGGACGAAATTTACCCCGACGGGGTCAAAATCCCCGAAATGTTTATCGGCAAAAACATCATCCAATTCCCCACCGTCAAGACCCACGTCTTTACAGTGATCACCGGAGCGATGAAAAACGCCTTTGGCGGCCTGCTCAGCGAACGCCGCCATTGGACGCACAGCCGCATCCACGAAACCCTGGTGGACCTGTTGATGATTCAACGCGAGATTCACCCCGGCCTGTTTGCGGTGATGGACGGCACTTTTGCCGGCGAAGGCCCCGGCCCCCGCGCCATGGTCTGGCACGAAAAGAATGTTATCCTGGCCTCGGCCGACCAGGTAGCCATTGATGCCATCTCGGCCAAACTGCAAGGGTTCGACCCGATGAGCCTCGACTTTATCCGCCTGGCGCACGAAAAGGGGCTGGGCATCGGCGATCCGCGCGACATTGAAATCGTCGGTGACGAGGACGTGATGGCCGAAAACTGGCATTTTGTGCAGACCGAGACCTTTGCCAGCAGAGGGCAAAAATTTATCTATCACGGGCCGCTCAAGCCCTTTGAAAATCTGCTCCTGCGCTCACCCATCGAACCATGGAGCCATTTCGCCAGCAACTTTTATCACAATGTCTACTGGTACCCTGTGGTTGGGCGACGGCGCGTCGAGGCGGCCTTGCAAACGCCCTGGGGCCAATTGTTCAGTCAGTATGGCACCGAGGCCGGACAGGGCGGTGCCGTATTGCCGACCGTCCCCAAAAAAGAAGCCGCCATCGGGCTGGGCCTGGCTGCGGCCGGGCTGGCTGCCGGCGCCCTGGCTTTGGGCTGGCTGCTCAAACGGCGACCTCGCAAATAAAGGCCGACATCCCCCAACTTGAGGTGAGAGGAGCAAACCATGACCTGCGTTTTGGGGCTGATTCTATCCATTCTGGCTACTTTGACGCCCTCGCTGATTGCCATCGCCATCCTGTGGTGGCTGGATCGCTATGAAAAAGAACCGCTTTGGCTGCTCAGCGTGATCTTTTTTTGGGGCGCCATCCCGACAGTGATCATGGCACTGATCGCCCAAATCGTTCTGGACATTCCCGTCACCATGATTTTTGGCAAATCGGTGCTGTACTCGCTGACCAGCCTGAGCATCATTGCGCCGCTCACCGAAGAATCGTTCAAATCGCTGATCATCCTGCTCATCTTTTTGATCTATCGCCGCGAGTTTGACAGCATCATGGACGGCATCTTGTATGGCGCCCTGGTGGGGTTTGGCTTTTCGGTGGTCGAAGACGTGCTGTACTTTATGAGCAGCCTGATAAGCGGCGGCTGGGGCAGTTGGGGCGTGACGGTAGCCTTGCGCGTGGGGCTGTACAACCTCAATCACTCACTCTTTACTGCCTGCGTCGGGGTGGGGTTTGGCCTGGCGCGGAATTCCAAAGAGTTGTGGAAAAAGCTGCTCTTTCCGCTCACCGGCTGGATCATGGCGATGGTTTTGCATGGCCTGCACAACGGCAGCACGGTGTTTGCCGAAGCCACCTACGGGCTATCGTGCCTGGGCGCCACTCTGGTAGACTGGGGCGGCGTTTTGGTCATGCTGGTGCTGATCCTCGTCTCGATGCGTCAGGAAGCGCGCTGGTTCGCCGAGCTGCTCCCCGAAATCCAGGCAGGCCTGGTCACTCAAGACGAGTACCATATCGCTTCCAACTATCGGGCACGTTTTGCGCACGGCTGGCAGGTGTTGATTCGACACGGCCCCCTGGCCTGGTTTCGCTGGTCACGCTTTGTGCAACTGATCGTAGACCTGGCCTACAAAAAGCACCAGAAACAGGCCGCCGGCGAAGGCGTCAAAACCGACCAGTTGATTGACACCCTGCGACAGCGCATCGCCCAGACCCGCCCGCAAATTCCGACGGTGTAACCATGAAAATCGCCATTCTGTCCGACACCCATGACAATATCTGGAAACTGACCGAAATTCTGCGCATAGCCCAAGAGCGCGGCGCCCAGGCTTTGATCTGCTGTGGCGACCTGTGCTCCCCCTTTACGCTGAGGCAAATCGGCGAGGAATTTGCCGGCCCGGTGCATGTGGTACTGGGCAACAACGATGGCGATCCTCTGACGCTCTCCCAAGTTGCCACAGCATCGGGACACATCACCCTGCATGGGCTCTTTGGCTATATCGAATTGGGCGGGCGCAAAATTGCCATCAACCACTATCCCCCCATCGCCCTGGACCAGGCCTATTCAGGCCGTTATGACCTGGTCTGCTATGGACACGACCACAAGGCACATATTGGCTCGGTCGGCCACACGCTACTGGTCAACCCCGGCGAGGCCATGGGCAAGTCGTCACCCGGCACCCTGGCCCTCTATGACACCGAAACCGCGCAGGCCGAATTGATCCAGGCATAAACCAGGACAAAAAAAGGGCGGAGCGTTTCATCACGCTCCGCCCTTTTCATTTAGCGCGCCTTGTTATGGCCCGGCCATCGTCACCTCAAGACGTGCCAGCAGGTCCCGGTCGGTCAATTCGCCGGCCCGCCATTTCAACAGGTCGTCTACATTGGCCTGGACGCTAAAACGATGCCACTGCCCGGCATCCTGCCTTTCCCACACCATAATCCGCACCCGGTCAAACACCGCACAGCCACCCTGCCACACATCCAACGCCGCCCCAAACCCGCCAATAAGGCCCGGCAAGGCGTCATCCACATCTTGCACCGCCCAGCCATGCGCCACCCATCCCATCAAAAACAAATGATCGTCCGAGATGTTGACCGAACCGACCACCTGCCGTTTGTTCAAAGCAAAACCGGCATCGCGCTGACAAACCAGCAAAATGGGGTTGACGCCAGGGATGGTGGGGATGGGTGTGGGCGTCATGGCAAAAAGTGGCGTAGGGCTGGGCATCGCCTGCGCCGTGGCTACCAGGGCGTTGGCCGAAGGAGGATGATTGATCGCCAGCACCAACACCACCAAAAATACCACGATCACCATCACCGTAGCCAGGGCTATCACCAAAACACGAAATTCTTTTCCGGTTGGACGTCGTTCACTCATACTCACCTCAAGGCATACTATATCATGGTTTCAAGAACTGTCAAATGCTTTCGGTCTCGACGGCCTCACCGCCGATTTCGACAGGCTCAATCGGCGAGGCCACTTGCCCAGACTCAGGTTTTGAGTATAATTACTTGCTTGAGTCCATCAGTGAAATTCGGAAACCCGTTTTCTGGACCAGCCGGAGAAACGGGTTTCTAGTTGTATCAAACAAGAAAGATAGAGCCATGACACAAGAACCTCAAAATGAACAGCGGATCCACCTGAGCGACCTGTCCCTCAAGCAAAAATTCGAGGGCAAGGTGGTCAAAACAGAACTTTACGGCGCGTTTGTTGACTTTGGCGCCGAAAAAGACGGGCTGATTCACATCTCGCAGCTCAGCAATCATCGCGTCAACAGCGTCACCGATGTCGTCCACGAAGGCGACACCGTGACAGTGTGGATCCATAGCCTGGACACCCAGCAAGGTCGCATTGGCCTGACTATGGTCGAGCCGCCGGAGCGCAGCATGCGCGACCTGCAACCCAACACGACTGTCACCGGCACTGTGACCAAACTCACCCCCTATGGCGCGTTTGTAGACGTGGGCGTGGGCCGCGACGGGTTGCTGCACATCAGCGAAATGGCCGAAGAGCGCGTGGCCAAAGCCTCCGACATAGTGCGAGAAGGCCAGGAAATCCAGGTGCGCGTGGTCAAAGTAGATCATAACAAGCGCCAGATCGAACTGAGCCTCAAAGGGCTAAACTCTGCTGCGCAGCTAGAAGAAGAGCCGGTCGAAGGCGACGAGGACGAACTCAGCCCCATGACGGCAATGGAACTGGCCTGGCGCAATGCGATGGCTGGTCAGGGACAATCGCTCAAGGTGACGGCTCAATCCAAAGGACGCCGCCCCAACCGTGAGCAGGTTCGCCGCCAGCAGGTCGCCATCATCACCCGCACGCTCAAGGGGCGGCAAGACTAGAAGCGTGCTGAAAAACCCTTTCGCCACCAAGACACAAAGGACACAAAGAATTTCTAGCGACTCAAAAGTATCGTAAACCTTTGTGTTCCTGGTGTCCTTTGTGGTAAAGACAGACTTTTTCAGCGGCTTCCTGGTCAGCGCGGTCAGGCGGGGCGAGGAAAAAAGAGCGACTCGATCAACCCGGCCACACCGGCCGCGTCATCCAGGTCAAAAACTGGCACCGACAGTCCATCGTCCAACTCACGGTGATCGCTGACCACGGCCACAATCTCGGCCGGGCGGCACACCAGGTCAACGCCCAAAGCGCGGCGTGAGACTTCGATCTTGGGCGTTGCGGCCTGCTTGTAGCCTTCGGTGACGATCAGGTCTACCGGCCCCAGCAGCGCGGCGGCCCGGTCAAGCGACATTTCCGTCTCGACCTGACGAATCAGCCCCACCTGATGGGGAGATACAAAGGCTACTGCATCGGCGCCGGCCTGCACGTGCTTCCAGGTGTCTTTGCCGGCCTGTCCCAACTCGAACGAGTGGACGCTGTGCTTGATAATGCCGACGCGGTAACCGCGCCGTTTCAGTTCGGCGATCAATTGGACCAAAAACGTCGTCTTGCCTACTTTGGGCTTGCCGGCCACCGAAATGATGGGAATGGAACGAGTCAAATCGGCATCAGACATACAGTCTCCTCAGAAAAGGAAATGGTGTGAACCAGGAAACCTGGCCTGCCGACCATCGGGCAGGGTTTGTTAGTATAACAGGCAAACCCAATGTGGGCAAATCTACGCTGATGAATGCCTACCTGGGACAAAAAATATCCATCGTTTCAGCCTTGCCGCAGACCACGCGGCGGCGGCTGTTGGGGATTTTGACCCTGGAGCAGGCGCAGATCATCTTGGTAGACACACCCGGCATCCACAACCCACAGCACAAACTGGGCCAGGCCATGTTGCAAACCGCCCTGGATGCCATCCCCGACGCCGACCTGGTGCTGTGGCTGGTGGATGCGTCGGTATGGCCCGACGACCAGGACCGGCAGGTAGCCGACCTGCTGCATCAGGCCGGCCGCCCGGAGCGAGTTATCCTGGCCCTGAACAAGAGCGATCTGGTTTCAGCGGACATGCGCCCGGCACGCGCCCAGGCCTACCTGGCCCTGTTTCAGCCGGCCGCCTGGACATGGGTCTCGGCTGCCGGCGGCGAGGGGCGGCAAGAACTCCTCGACCTGCTGATCGCCCATCTGCCGACAGGGCCGCGCTATTACCCCCAAGACCAGGTCACCGACCAAACCGAACGCGCCGTCGCTGCCGAGTTGATCCGCGAGCAGGTTTTGCAGCAGACCTATCAAGAGGTGCCGCACGCGGTCGAAGTGATGATAGACGAGTTCAAAGAACGGTCGCCTACGTTGGTCTACATCCATGCCACCCTGATCGTCGAGCGAGACACTCAGCGCAGCATCTTGCTAGGCCACAACGGACGCACGATCAAGGTCATCAGCCAGGCCGCCCGCCGCGAAATCGAGCAAATGATCGAAGCACAGGTTTACCTGGAGTTGTGGGTGCAGGTGCGCCCGCAGTGGCGACACAAAAAAAGTGAACTGAAATCGCTGGGCTATACGGCCAACTAGGAGCGTGCTGAAAAACCATCTCACTACCAAGACACAAAGCATTTCTAGCGACTCAACAGTATCGCAAACCTTGGTGTTCTCGGTGCCCTTTGTGGTAAAAATAGACTTTTTCAGCGGCCTCCCAGGCCCGACCCAACGTGAAAATTGCGTGAATGTTCCATTTGTCAGGAATGTATCCTTGTAGTATAATCGCCGTTGTCATGTCCCAATCAACATGACAACTTGATTTTTGTTCAAAGGGAAGGAGGTCCAGGTTGACTTTTAGCACCAGTTTACTTGTGATCCAGATCATTTTGTCCATCGCGTTGGTTGCGTTGGTCTTGCTGCAAACCAAAGGTGGAGGGTTAGGCAGCTTGTTTGGCGGCGAAGGCAGCAGCGTTTATCATCGTCGCCGTGGCGTCGAAAAAACCCTGTTTCAAGTGACCATTGGCCTGGCGGTTGTCTTTTTCATCAGCGCGCTGGCCAATGCGCTTTGGGTCTAGCCATTCCAGGCGTTCGCCGGCACGAACGTCCCAATCAGTTCAACGATCATAGCAGGTGTTTTGTGGATAGGGCAGCACATTGCAGCGCCACATGGCGATGCAATATTGCCCGGTATCTACAAGACACCTCTTTTTTATCAATTGGACGACACACCAACCCGTCTAAACTGCATCGCTGAATTATGAGCAAATACATCCGCTGGCAAATCTTGCTCACATTGAGCGGCATCATGCTCATCGCTGCCTCGCTGCTCTACATCGGCCACGAACCGCGCCCTACCCCCACGCCTACTCTGGTCACACCTCGACCGGTCGGTACAGTGATGGCGCAACTGCGCGGCGGCACATACATCGAGGGAGTCGCCGGCACACCGCTGTTGATCAACCCCTTGTTCAGCCATTTCAACGACCTGGACCGCGACCTGTGCGCCCTGATTTTTGAAGGATTGACCCGCGTCAACGAGCGCAACGAGATCATCCCATCTCTGGCCGAACGATGGGAAATCTCGGAGGATGGGCTAACCTATACCTTTTTCCTGCGCCAGGATGTGCGCTGGCAGGACGGCCGGCGATTCACCGCCGACGATGTGACCTTTACGATCAAGCTGCTTCAATCGCCCGAAATGGCCGGTTTTCACCCTCACGCCGCGCTGTGGCACACCGTAACCGTTGAACAGCCCGACCGCTTTGTCGTTCGCTTCAAGCTGACCGAGCCGTTTGCGCCTTTTCTCGACTATACCACCATCGGCATTTTGCCCTGGCACATTTTGAACAATGTGCCGCCGGCTCAATTGATCGATCATCCCTTTAATTACGCGCCCATTGGCACCGGCCTGTTCCAGGTTCAAGAACTGGTCATGCCCGATCACATCACCCTCAAGGTCAACCCTTATCACCGCCGCTGGAGCCAGGCCATGCTCGATGCCGTCCAGTTCAAGTTTTACCCCACCTTTCACGACGCCTGGCAGGGCTATCAGGCCGGTCAGGTGATGGGCGTAGCCCGCATCTCGACCCAAGACCTCGACCAGGCGCGCAGCAACCCCAATATCCAGGTGCTTTCGGCGCAAACGTCGGGCTATACCCTGGTGCTGTTTAACCTGAACCATCCCGACAGACCCTTTTTCCAGGATCGGCGAGTGCGGCAGGCTCTCTTGTACGCCCTCAACCGCCAGGCTGCGATTGACCGGGTGCTGGGTGGACAGGCCGTCGTCATTCACAGCCCCATTATGCCCCAATCGTGGGCTTTTGATCCCGATGTGCAGCCATATCCGTATGATCCCGACATGGCCGTTTCGCTGCTAGAACAAGCCGGCTATGAACTGGCCAATGCCAGCAATGCGCAAACCGTCCTCAAAGACGGATACATACCGGTGCGGGCCAAAAAAGACCGCGAACTGACCTTTACTTTGCTCACCGACTCGGACCCCGATCACATTGCCGTAGCCCAAGACATCGCCCGGCAGTGGGCCGAGGTCGGAGCGCGCGTCAGCGTGACATACACTGATATGCTCGACCTAGTGCAAAATCACCTCCAGCCGCGCCTGTTCGATGCGGTGCTGGTGCAATGGCCCTATCAACTTGACCCGGATCTGTATCCTATGTGGCACGAGACGCAGGTTGGAGCCGGCGGGCAAAATTACAGCGGGTTTGCCAACCGCGACGCATCCGAAGCCATCGAAATCGCCCGTCAACTCACCGACCGGGGCAAACGCACCGAATTGTATTATCAATTTCAAGACATTTTTGTTTCCGAAGTGCCAGCCATTCTGTTGTATCAGCCCATCTATACCTATGGCGTAGACCGGCGCGTGCGCAACGTCCAGATTGTGCCGATGGTGGATCCCAGCGGGCGGTTCGCCAACCTGTGGCAGTGGGCACCCAATGAAAAGAGCATCTTGCTGCGCGACTGGAACGATCAGGTGGTAGACAAACTTGACAAACGCAGAAATTCGTGGTATGATCTGCGTCATCCTTGAGCCGAAGTGGCGGAACTGGCAGACGCGCTACGTTCAGGGCGTAGTGAGGGGTTCCTCATGTGGGTTCAAATCCCACCTTCGGCATAGTCCTGAGCCCAAAAAGGCTCAGGACTTTTTTTTGTTTGAAAAGATCAGCCGCTATGCGCCGCCTATCCATCATTTTTCCCGCCGCCATCATCATATTGCTCTCCTGGTCTCTGCGCATCTATGGGCTGGACCGGCAATCTCTGGCCCTGGATGAAGGCTGGACTAGCTATTTCATCCACCTCCCCTGGTCGCAAATGTTCCCCGCCCTGACCCCCGACAATCATCCCCCCTTGTATTATGTGGGGGTCAAAGCCTGGGCCGAAATAGCCGGTTATGGCGATTTTTCGCTGCGCCTGTTTTCGGTTTTTTGCGGTGTCACCTTGATCGCCGCCCTGTACGCGCTGGGCCGACGGCTCGGCGGGCCGAGCACCGGGTTGGCCGCCGCCATCTGGGGCGCATGTTCGCCCACCCTGATCTATTATGCCCAAGAAGCCCGTATGTACAGCCTGCTGATGCTGCTAGGCGTCCTCTCGTCCTACAGCCTGGCGCGGTGGTTCGACGAGCCGGAACGCTGGCGTTGGTCGGCCGGCTATGCCCTTGCCGCCGCCGGCGCATTATATACCCAGTATTTCGCTCTGCTGCTTTTGGCGGCCCAAAACATTATTTTCGCCGGCCAATGGGCCTGGCGGCGCATCGTTCGACAGCAGACCGGCAGCGCAGTGAACTGCTGGAATTGGGCCGGCAGTCAGGCGGCTATGGCGATGCTCTATTTGCCCTGGTTGCCCACTTTGCTGCACCAAATCCGCGTGGGGCAAGGCACATGGTGGCGCGTGCCGCTGCCGCCGCGCTTTATTCTGGATGACATCTGGCTCTTTTTCATCCTGGGACCGCACCGCCTGGAACAAGCCACCCCCTTGAGCCCTCTGACCTGGGGAGTGCTGCTGGCGGCGACGGCGACACTGCTGCTGGGCTGGCGGCAGGGCATCGGACGATGGCTCTCTCTCTGGGTTGCTCTGGCTCTGCCGGTCGGCGCGATGGTGTGGCTCGGCAGCCGCCTGCCCGTCTATACCGACCGCTATACCCTGATCGCCACGCCGGGGCTGGCCCTGTGCATCGGATGGGGCGTCTCGGCCTGTTGGCATGCCCAAATCCGGCGATGGCTCTGGCTGGGGCCAACGGCAGCCGCCCTGACCCTGCTGGCAGCCACCGTCGGGCCCCTGCCACAATTGAACGCTTATTATCACCAACCCCGTTACTGGCGCGAAGATTTTCGTCGAGCGGCGCAGTATGTGATGGACACTACCTCGGCCGGCGACGCAATCATTTTGCTGGGGTGCTATCCGCCGATCATGCAGTATTACCGGGGCGAGGCCACAATAGTGCGCCTGCCCCAACAAGGCGACAGCGTGCAAGATCAGGAACAGGCCGTCGCTCTGCTCAACCAGGCCATCACACCATCGAGCCGGGTGCGGTTGGTGATGCATAGCTGGCCCACCGTAGACCCGCAAGGGCTGATCGAAGGCATGCTGCGCGACCGCTGTCACCTGGAAGGCGAACACTGGCAGCGCGAGACCGGGCAGCGGCCGATCAAGATTCTCAATTTTGCTGCCTGCACCCCGCTGATGGTCGAACCACGCACGCCGCTGGATGCGGTCTGGAACAACGAAATAGCCATGTCGGCATACCGGCAAATTCACTTTGAGCCGGGCAGGCAGGCACACCTCTTTTTGTGGTGGCGCGCCCTGCGCCGCCCCGACAAGAATTACAGCGCATTTGTCCATCTGGTTGGGTCAGACGGGCAAATGATCACCCAATTTGACCATGTGCCGCTGAACGACTTTTACCCGATGCGCGCCTGGCCGCTGCAAACCGATCAGCGCGACGATTACCCGCTCAACATCCCCCCCGGCGCCAACCTGGAGGGCGCATGGCTGGCCGTCGGTTTGTATGACGCCCAAACCATGCAGCGGCTGCCGGTGAGCCAAAACGGCCAACCCGCCGGCGATGCCATCCACATTCCGGTGAGAGGAAAGCAAACAAATGGAACAGATTGAAATCGAGTGGATTTTGGCGCAGCGCGAGGTACGCTATCGTCGCAGGCCCGATCTGCGCCTGCGCACCATCGAGGCCGCGCAGGTCTGGGTCAATGAGGTGGGCATGTGCCATTTCTGGCCGATCCAGGGCATCGAGATGCCCAATCTGTTTCATGCCATCGCCGGGCGGGTGCGCGATGTACCCAATGCGCACAATGACCCGGACCTGAGCGCGTGCTGGAGTTGGAAAGATCGCTCGCTGGGGCAGCGATGGTGGTATTATGGCAAACTGCTGCGCCGCAAAGCAACCCTGGTTTCTTTGGATTTACTTCCCTATATGTATGCGTGCAGCCCCAACCTGGGGGATTTGAACGACTATATGGAAGAGTACCGTGCCGGCACGCTCAGCGTAGAAGCGAAACAGATTTACGAGGCCTTGCTGGAGCAGGGGCCGTTGGATACAGTGCGTCTACGTCAGGCCGCCCACATGAGCGCAGACAATGCCAAAACGCGCTTTGAGCGCGCCCTGGCCGAATTGCAGGCCGGCCTCAAAGTGTTGCCCATCGGCGTGGCCGAGGCTGGAGCCTGGCGATATGCCTTTATCTATGAAATTGTGCAGCGGCACTTCCCCAACCTGCCCGAACAGGCGCGCAGCATTTCACGCAGCCAGGCCAGGCAGCGACTGGCTCAACAGTACCTCGACCAGGTGGTGGCCGCCGACGCCGACATGATCGGCAAGGTGTTTCATGTGTTCAACTGGACGCCGGCCGAACTGCAACGCACCCTGGACGCCCTGATTCAGGAGCAAACCGCCTGCTGGATGCAAGTTAGTGGGCAATCTTCTCTGGGCGGACAAGATCGCCCACTGTTGGTGTCGGCGCGAGCGTTGCTCACCCGTACATCAAAATAGGGGCGAGGTTAATCCTCGCCCTTGAGGATCAACCTCGCCCTTGCTGAACCTGCGAGAGGGTACAAGACGGGGCGTTACGCAAACGAGTGATACAGCGAGCGCACCTGCAAGGTCGCCCGCACCTGCAAGGTCGCCCGCACCTGCAAGGTCGCCCGCACCTGCTCTACCGACCACCCGGCCGGCAGCGGGCACGTCACCCTCACCGTGCGCCCGGCCGGCAGATCAAAGTAATTGTCGCTCCACACCTCATCGGCGCCGTCCAGCCCGACCTCGACAAAGCGGGCCAGCGAGCTGGCAGTCAGGGACACGCACAACAGGTCGCCCTCTTGCTGCACCTCGATCCGCATTTCGGGCTCGACCAGATCGAGATGCTTGGGCGGCACAAATCCGACCACCTGCCGCGCCAACACCTGCCCATCCTGCTCCAACTCGCACACCAACACCGTGCTGCGGCGATTGTCATCGTGAATCTGGGCAGCAAAATCCAGCACACAGACCGGCGTATCGGCCAGAGCCGCCGCCGACACGGCCACATCGCCGCCGTCCAACACCTGCCCGCTCAACGTCTCCAGCCGCCAGCGCAGCATACCCGTCCATGTCTCGACCAGATCGCTGCTAACATGGATGCCCATCGTGGTGCCTTGATCCTCGATGGAAAGCAAAACAGGCGCATAGAATCGTCTCGCTGCGTAATGTAACGCCTTCCAGCGACCAAAGGAGTCAATGCTGGCCCACGAAGCCACCGGCCAGCAGTCGTTGAGCTGCCAATAGACCGTGCCGCTGACCTGCCGCATGTGGCGCCGCCAATGCTCCACCCCGTAGCGAATGCCCTCGGCCTGCAAGACCATGCTCAAATAGACCAGCGATGCAAAGTTGTTGGGCATGCGGAACGTGTCGGTCATTTGCGCCAAAATCAGGCCGTTGCCATGATTGCCACGCTGATGGTGTTCCATGATATACGAGGTCATGTTCCAGTCGGCCGGTTGGGCAAACCAGGCCACCGTTTTCATGGTGGGCAAAGCCTGAAAGCCAAACTCGCTCATAAAGCGCGGAAACTGTCCGCGATACGCCGTAAAAGGCTTGCGCCCGTGCCAGACATCCCAATAGTGGGCGTCACCGCGCGCCGACGAGTTGGGGTCGTCAAACGAAATGCCCGATGAAGGCGAGCTGGGCCAATACGGCGTGTCAGGATCGTCCTGGGCGATCCAGGTTGGCAGCAGGCGATGGAAAAAGCGATCGTACGCCTCTTTGAGGTCCTTTTGGTCAGGATGATCCCAGCCCCAACCGCACCAGCCCCACTCCATCTCGTTGTTGCCACACCACAGCGCCAGGCTGGGGTGATGACGCAATCGCCGAACGTTCTGCTCTATTTCGATGCGCACAGTGCCAAGAAACTCGCTGTCGTTCAACGGATAAACGCTGCACGAGAAAATACAGTCTTGCCAGATCAAGATACCATATCGGTCGCACAGATCATAGAAACGATCTTGTTCATAAAACCCGCCGCCCCACACCCGCAGCATGTTTTGATGCGTCTCGGCCGCGCTGCGGATGAGATGCTCCAGGTATGCGTCGCTGATGCGGGTGGGGAATGAATCGGCCGGAATCCAGTTGGAGCCTTTGGCAAAAATGGGTGTGCCGTTGACCACAAAGGTAAACGATTCGCCCCATTCATCAGGCCGACGGCGCAGTTCAAGAGTGCGCAGGCCCATCGGCCGCGCCCAACCATCCACCACCTGCCCATCGGCGCGCAGGCTCACCTCGACTCGGTAGAGCGGCTGCGCCCCATAACCGTTCGGCCACCAGATCTGCGGATCGGTGATGGTAATTTCGGGCCGACAGCACTCGCCACACAGCGACACCGAATTTTCCAACGCATCGCCCTGCGGCGTGATGATACGCAAAATCACCTCCAACCCGGCCTGCTGCCAGGCCTCTACGGCCACCATCGCCGAAACCGTCACCTGCCCTCCGGCGTGATCCTGCCGCAACTGCACATCGCCGATGCGAGCCACGCTGCGCCCCTCCAGGCGAATATCCTGCCAGATGCCGATGGGCGGCAGCATCGGCCCCCAATCCCAACCAAAGTGACAGGGGGCTTTGCGCACATAGGGTCCCCCCGGCAAGGCTTGCGAAACGCCGGCCAGCGGACGCTCGTCCATCTTGGCCCGTCCATAGCGCACCGGCGAGGCAAATGCGATCACCAACTCATTCTCGCCCAGATGGAGATAAGGCTTGACCTCCCATTCGTACCGCCGAAACATGTTGTCGGTTTGCCCCAACAGCTCGCCGTTCAGCCGCACCTCGGCCAACGTATCCAGGCCGTCGCACACCAGAAACACCTGCGCCTCGGCCAACAAATCATCTTGCACCGTCCACATCCGCCGATATTCCCAATCGCTCTCGGCCACCCACATCACCCGCTTTTCATTGTCGCCAACGAACGGATCGGGGATCAGACCCAATGCCAGCAGGTCGGTATGGACGCCGCCCGGCACAGTCGCCGGCATCCACGCCGCCAACGCAGGATCGCTGCCATTTTGTCGAAATTGCCATGTCCCAGTCAGAGATTGCACGATCATGATGTTATTTTCCCTCACAAATGTGTTTCAAACCAGTCGGCCACCAGAGCCGCTGTCTCTCGGATAAAAATAAGCGAAACATGCGAAGCAGAACGAACAATGTGAAATGCTTTGGGCGGTTTGGTTCGGCTGTAGAGCATCTGCCCATGTTCCAAAGTGGCAATGGGATCGCGCCCGCCGTAAACAAACAGCGTCGGCACAGCCGGCATGTCGGTCACACGGTCTTGGGGACGAATGGCATTGATCACCGTGTGCAGGTCGGGGTCAAAAAAGCCCTGCGGCTTCCAGGCGCGATACAGCCCCGACGGACTGCATGCCCGGAACATGTTGAGCGCAGGCAGCGAGACCGCACTTGACGCCTCGCGCCACCACAGCTTGCGGGTCAGGCAGAGCGAACAAGGCACCTGCAACAGGGCCACGGCCCGCACCGGCGGACAATTGGGGTCGCTGCCTGCCAGCGTACGAATGGACAACATCCCGCCCAGGCTGACCCCCATCAACCCCAGTCGAGCCGGGTCCACATCGGGCCGGCTGCGCAAATAGTTCAGCGCCGCCCCCACCACGCCGGGCCCCTTGTCCAGGGTAAACGGCGAGGCCAGCCGATCCCCATGTCCGGGCAGGTCAAAAGTCAGCACATGGATGCCGCGCTCCGCCAAAGCGCGTAAAATGACCCATTTATAGTTCGATTTGTCGTCGCCCACCCCATGCACCCAGCAGACCGTCGCCCCGTTGGGTTGACGGGTGCGCAAAAACAGGCCCGGCGTCGGCCCGGTCGCATCGGCAAATGACACCGGTTCGGCCGTCCACGGATCATCGGAGCCGGGCTGTGCGGCCAGCGGCGGTGTCATGTACCCATTGCGCCACCAGGTCAGCCCAAATTGAGCCATGGCAGCCAGCAAGAGCGCAGGCAGGGTCAGGACCAGGATCGCCGGCAGCAGCGAGCCGAGCGACAGCAAGAGCGCGCCGCCCAACAACAGCCCCGCTCCCCATCGCCGCCCGGCACGGCGACGCCGACCGGTCCAGGAGAGACCATCCAGGCCCAGCCCGACGCACACAGTTTGCAGCAGGCCCAGGGCCATCAGCCACAACCCAACCAAAACACGCCACCCTTTCATACTACCCTCCTGAGCGAACGAGCCTGCCCCACTCTGCTACCTGCTGTTGGTTTCGACGCCGTTCTACCCAACGCGCTCAATCTGACAGCCCGGCCAACGAGGCTTTGCCAATTCATTCTTGATCTTGTTCAGTAAACTCTGGTTTGCCAAAAATGCTGCTTTGTGCTAAACTAGTGTCCATTCACAAGCCGCTGCCCCCGTAGCTCAGTGGATAGAGCATCGGCCTCCGGAGCCGGTTGCACGCGTTCGAGTCGCGTCGGGGGCGCAGGGAAAATCGCCCGTTTCATCAAATGATGAGGCGGGCGATTTGTATTCAGCCAATCGCCTCGCGCACCCAGCGCACACAGCCGACAAACCCCTCTTGATAAAACACCTCTGGCAGGCGCGGACGCGGCAGATGCACCTCAATGTCCGATGTCACCCGCCCCGGCCGCTCGCTCATCACCAGCACCCGATCCGACAAAAAGACAGCCTCTTGAATGTCATGGGTGATCATCAGCACGGTTTTGCGGCGCGACTGCCAGATGCGCTGCAATTCCAGGTTCATGCGCTCGCGAGTGAGCATGTCCAACGCCCCAAACGGCTCATCCAGCAGCAAAATTTCGGGGTCCAGGACCAGGGCACGGGCAATGGCCACCCGCTGCGCCATCCCTCCCGACAGTTCGTGTGGACGGCTGCGCTCAAAGCCGCTCAGCCCCACCAGGTCAATCAGTTCGCCAGCCCGCCGACGCGCCTCATCACCGGCGAGACCCTGCATTTCCAACGGCAGGGTCACGTTTTGCATCACCGTGCGCCAGGGCATCAGATTGGGCTTTTGAAAAACGATGCCCACGTCGGGGCTGGGGCCGCGCAGCAGGCGGCCGCGCAGGAATACCCGCCCCTGAGTGGGCGCCAACAGTCCCCCCAACACCCGCAGCAGCGTAGACTTGCCCCCGCCTGACGGCCCCACCATGCTGACAAACTCGCCCTGACACACATCCAAGGTCAGATCGTCCAATGCGCCCAGGTCGCCATCGGCCGACTCGAATGTGACGCTCAGGTTTTGTACCCGCAGGATGGGCTCGGTCGGTTCTACACAGGCTCGCAAACTGCACCTCGGCTGGCTCAGGGCCTGGGAATAAATTGATTGTCAAACATTGCAGATACGTCTTGTTTTTCGCTCAGCATCCCGGCCTGACGCATAAACGCCTCTGACGCCTCCCAGACGGCCGGATCTGACTGGCCCAATTGAAATGCAGGGTCATCCGCCCGCCAGAAATCCAGGGCGGCCTGCAAGACGGCACGCTGCAATGGTGCGCTCTGCTCGTCTATGGCCGGCACGTATCGGCGGCAGATGACAAAAGCCGCGTCGGGGTCGGCCAGGGTGTCTTGAAGGCCGCGCAACACGGCGCGCACCATCCCCTGCACCAGACGAGGGTCACGCCGAATCGTCCTTTCGTTGGTGATCAGGCCGTTGGAGACAAAATCGGCATAATCGTCTACCAGCAGTTGGCTGAACTGATAGCCCTGCTGCGCTAATTGCACCGGCTCGTTCATAGCATAGACCACTGCCGCATCCACCTGCCCGGTCACCAGGCTTTCCACCTGAGTATAGCCAATGCTGACCAGGTTGATGGACTGGGCATCCACGCCGGCGGCGACCAGCATAGCCTGCCAGCCGATGTAACTGGCACCATACAGGCCGGGAATGCCCACCTTGAGACCTGGCAGGTCTTGCGGCGAATGCAGTGGCTTGAACGACACCACCGATACGGGAAAGCGGCGATACCAGTTCAGCACATAGACCACCGGCAGCCCCTGGCTGCGGGCCATGATCACCTGATCGCCGCTGCCCACCACAAACTGCAACTCGTCCATGCCCACCAGCTTGAGCAGGTCATGCTCCATGCCATAATCCAGGCTGATTTCGATGCCCTCATCGGCAAAATAGCCCCGCTCTATGGCGACGTAAAAAGGAGTAAACTGGACATTGGGAATAAAGCCCATAGCCAGCCTGACCACTTGCTTTTTGGTCGAGCGCGAGGTGACGGCGCAACCGCCGCACAGCAGCACCCCGATCATACACCAAATCGCCAAATTTCTCCACTTGCCTTGCATCCTAACCCCTCCTTGCCAGCAAAAAATGTTCGACAGCAGCCACGGTCAGGTACAGAACCAGTGCCATGATGACCAGTGTGCCAATCGCCACAAACATCAGCGCAGTGTCAAAGTTGCCCCGCGCCACATTGATCAAAAAGCCCAACCCCCGGTCGGCGGCCACAAACTCGCCCACCACCGCCCCGATCACCGACAGGGTCATACTGACCTTGAGGCCGCCCAACAGAGTGGGCAAAGCCGACGGCACCTCGAGCAGGGCAAACATCTGCCAGCGAGTGGCCCGCAACGAGCGCATCAAATGCACCAGGTCGCGGTCTACCGAGCGGATGCCGATCAGGGTGTTCATCAACATTGGAAAAAAGAGGGTCAGGGCGCACACCAACACCTTGCTCAGCAGGCCCGGCTTGAACCAGATCATCAGCAAGGGAGCCAGCGCCACGATGGGAATGGCCTGCGAAGCCACGATGTACGGCGACACAAAACGCTCCAGGTGCGGCGATTTGGCCATACCATAGCCCAACACCAGCGCCGCACCGAGTCCCAACACCAGCCCGCCCGACACCTCGCTCAGAGTCACGCCGGCGTGCCACAGCAGGCGATCCTGAATCAGCGCGGCCGCCCAACGCGCCATCACGCGGCGCGGCGTCGGCAGGATAAAAGGGGGATAGCCGCCCCACCAGACGATCAACTCCCACAGGCCCCAAAACAGCAGGGCCGCCAACAGCAGCATGGCCGGCTGCGACAGGTGCACCGCCCCCGACCGACCGGCCGGCCGGACACCGCTCGCCGGTTGTGAACGCTCGCCCATAATCACCCCTCAACAAAAAACCCCGAAACCAGGTCATCACAAACCTGACTTTCGGGGCATGCCATTCATCGAACCAATACGCCACACTGCGTACACGGCGAACACGGCCCTTCTCTCATCCGGACTGTACCGTCGGCTCTGGATTTGCACCAGATCGGCCTGAGCGTCACCCAGACGCCAGGTTCGCGGGCTAAAGGCTGCGCCAGCAGACCTCTTACCGCCGGTCGGGAATAGGCGAACACGGTGTGTTTGCCGCACCCTGCCCCGAAGGTAGTTGTATTATATGATTTGGGAGCAATTTGTCAAAATCGCCCGACGCCTGGGCCGCCGCTCTCTCAGCGCGGGGATTGAAGCCTCGCCCTTCTTTTCCTCTATACGCCAAACTGCCGACATACCCAACCTGGTTATATCGGCAGCTTTTGATCATAGTCTATATTTTGTTCCGCCCCTGACCACAACGCTATGTCTTTCCCTCTCTTGCAGGCGTTAGAGATTTTCTGACCCCTTGCCCTGTAGGGGCAGGCGCGAGGCCTGCCCCTACGTCTTGATGCCCTTGCAAAATCGCCGCCAAAATACAACCGGCTGTAGAATCATCTGGTAGTAGGTCGCTGTAGTTCAACCAGCAGTCCACCTCGCCATTCGCTGATTCACCCCCCACCTCCCCTTTTTGGCATTTCATCCGAGATGTGGTAAAATGCCCATGTCTGTTCCTCCGACCCATCCCTATCCCTCTGGGAAGGCTGGGCGAGATGCTTGAGCGGGTCCAAACCCAGATTCGAGCCAGGGTGTGAGAAGCAATTTTCACGCCTGCCGTGTTTGCAAAGGAGGCAGCGCGCCCCAAGCGATGGGGTTTGCGCTGCCTTTTGTTTTTTTAGAGGCAGGGCGTTCCTGCCCATTTGACACGAGGAGGTGCACAAAAATGTCCATTTTGCGTATCAACATGACCGACCGTTCCTATTGCGTTGAGGATGTGCCGGAGGCCTACCAAAAATTGGGTGGCCGCGGGCTGACATCCACCATCGTCTGCGACGAGGTCCCCCCCACATGTCATCCCCTTGGCCCGAACAACAAGCTGGTCTTTGCGCCCGGCATCGTCACCGGCACCGCCGCGCCCACCTCGGCCCGCCTCTCGGTGGGCGCCAAGTCTCCCCTCACCGGCACGATCAAAGAGTCGAACGCCGGTTCGGCCTGGGCCCCGGCCGTCGCCCGTATGGGCATCAAAGCCATCGTGGTCGAGGGTCAGCCTCAAGAAAAAGGCTACTGGATGGTCTCCATTTCTTTGCAAGACGGCAAACCCGTGGTCGAATTTTTGCCCGCCGACGAGTACACCGGCCAGTGTCTCTATGAGGTCTATCCCAAACTGTTTGAGCGGTTTGGCGATGTGCATATTGCTGGCATTGGCGTGGCCGGCGAGTTTCGCTATGGCAACTCGGGCATCGCCTTTGACGACATGAAAGGCCGTCCCAGCCGCTATTCGGGACGCGGCGGCCTGGGCGCGGTGATGGGCAGCAAAGGGCTCAAGTTCATCCTAGTCAACAGCAAGGGCGGCCCCGGCGTCGAGATCGTAGACAAGCCCCTGTTCGACGAGGGACGCAAGAAAATGACCGAAGCCCTGCGCACGCACGCCATCACCAAGCCCAAGGGCGGCCTGAACAGCTATGGCACCGCCGTCTTGATCAACATCCTCAACGAGGCCGGCGGCCTGCCCACGCGCAACTTTTCCAGCGGCCGCTTTGAAGGCGCGGCCAAGATCGCCGGCGAGGCCATCTTTGAGGGTAACAAACAGCGGCTGGGCCAGGAGACTTATAACCATGCGTGCAGCCCGGGCTGCATCATCCAATGCTCCAACACCTGGCACGCCGCCGACGGCAGCGAAATCGCCTCGTGCGTCGAATACGAATCAGATTGGTCGCTGGGCGCCGACTGCGGCATTGATGACCTGGATGACATTGCCCGTATGGTCAAGCTGTGCAACGCCTACGGCCTGGACACCATCGAGACCGGCACCACCCTGGCCGTGGCCATGGAAGCCGGTCTGTGCGCGTTTGGCGACAGCAAAAAGGCCATCGAGTTGGTGGAAGAGATGGGCAAGGGCACACCCACAGGCCGCATCTTGGGCGCCGGCACGCACACCACCGCCCAGGTCTATGGCGTGATCCACAACCCCACCGTCAAAGGGCAGAGCATGCCCGCCTACGAGCCGCGCGCCGTCAAGGGCATTGGCATCACCTATGCCACCACCACCATGGGCGCCGACCATACTGCCGGTTACACCATCGCTCCCGAAATCCTCAGCGTGGGTGGCAAGGCCGACCCACTCAGCCCCGAAGGCAAGGCCGACCTGAGCCGGGCTTTCCAGGCTACCACCGCATTCATTGACTCAACCGGCCACTGCCTGTTCATCGCCTTTGCCATCCTTGACATCCCCGATGGTTATCAAGGCATGGTAGACGAGGTCAATGCGGTGCTAGGCACCCAATACGCTGCCAGCGACGTGGTGCCGCTCGGCGCCGAAATTCTGCGCAAAGAGCGGGCGTTCAACGAGGCCGCCGGCTTTGGCCCCGCCCACGACCGCGTGCCAGAATTTATGAAGTACGAGCCGCTGCCGCCACACAACGGCGTGTTCGACGTGCCGAACGAGGCCCTCGATGCTGTGTACGCCCGGCTTTAGACCCAACCCTACCCGCCCATAGAACACCGATGCCCGTCGCCTCATTCAGGTGGCGGGCATCTCAATCTATGCGCTCATATCGGAGGTCTATGTCTGACCCAATCACCCAAACCATCTTGAACCGCCATCTCGACCCTTGCCTGGATATGCTGGCCCAGGTCATCGAACGCTGCCCCGCCGAACTATGGAACCTGCCCTCGCCGGGTGCGCCCATCTGGCAGCACATCTATCACACCCTGGTCGGCCCCGATTTTTGGTTTCGCGCCGACCCTGCCACGCCGTTCGAGTTTCTCACCTTTGGCAAAGACGTTTCGCCCGATCTGGACAAGCCGTCGGCCAATTGGCTCACCCCAGACGAACTCAAGGCATATATCCAGATTACTCAAAGGAAATGCAGAGAATTTATTGAAATGGGACGGCTGGAAGAAACCAGCCCCCTGACCGATGTGTTCACCCGCCTGGACCTGGTGCTGATGCAAATTCGCCACATCCAGCATCACGTGGGATACTGCAACGGCATCTTGAGAGCGCACGGCATCGCTGGGGCGCCCTGGCTGGGGTATGGAGAATAGCCATCGAGGAGCGGGGAACGTCCACATCCCCTCGCCCGTTCGATGCAACCACCAGGAAGGCAAGCCCTATGTCTCCTTTGATCACCATCAACACAGACGGCACGTGTTCGCCGCCGCCGGTGCTTGAACCGGGCGGCAATTCAACGCAATTCTGGCTCGAACAACGAGACGATGCGATCATTTTGCTGCCGCGCCTGCCCAACCTGCGCAAGCTCTACATCGAACCGACCAACCGGTGCAACCTGCAATGCCGCACCTGCATCCGCAATGTGTGGAGCGACCCGCCAGCGCACATGGATATGGCCTTGTTCCACACCCTGATCGAGCAGACCGCCGCACTGCCGCACCTGGAACGGGTGATATTCAGTGGGCTGGGCGAGCCGCTGACCCATCCGCACATTTTGGACATGATTCACCTGGTACGGCAGCGCGGCCTGGCCGTGACACTGGGCAGTAACGGCCTGCTGATGGATCGGGCCATGTCGCGCGAGTTGGTGCGGCTGGGCGTAGATCGTCTGATCATCTCGCTGGACGGCGTGCAGCCCGAAACCTATGCCGGCGTGCGCGGCGCAGCCATGGCCCAGGTATTGGAGCATATCCGCTACCTGAACGAGGCCAAACAAGAACTGGCCGCCCTGACACCGGCCCTGGGCATCGAGTTTGTGGCCCTGCGCAGCAATGTGGCCGAACTGCCACACCTGGCCGGCCTGGCCGCGCGGCTGGGCGCCGCCCGCGTGTTGGTGAGCAATGTGCTGGCCTACACCGCCGAGATGCGTCAGGAAACCCTCTACGGCTATGAGCCGCGCCGCCCCTTTGATGCCGGAAGCTGGCCGGTAAATGCCGGCGCGTGGGTGATGTGGGGGACGCTCGACCTGCCGCGCATGCACTGGGGCGCCGAACAGCATTGCCGCTTTGTCCACGACCGCGCCGCCATGATCGCTCCCGACGGCGGCGTATCACCGTGTTATGCCCTGGCCCATCATTACGAGTATTTTGCCATTGACGGGCGGCGCAAACAGGTATCGCGCTATGTGTTGGGCCACATTCAACAACACTCTCTGGCCGACATCTGGACATCTGAAGAGTATTGCCGCTTTCGCAATGCCGTGCGCGATTTTCGTTTTCCATCCTGCCCCGACTGTGACCTGCGCGAGACATGCGATCTGCGCGAGCGCAACGAAGGCTGTTGGAGCTGGAATCCCTCTTGCAGCGACTGCCTGTGGGCCCAAGACATCATCCGTTGCCCATAAAGAGAAATAAAAATGGAAATCAACGTCAAATTATTTGCTACTCTGCTGCGAGACGTTCCGACATCAGTGCAGGAACGCCTGGCCCAGCCGCTCCGCCCCGGTGTGCCGCTGACCGTCCATCTGCCTGCCGACAGCACCGTGGCCGACCTGGTCGCCCTTCTGAGACTGCCGCTCGATCAGGTCAAAGTGGTGTTTGTGCATGGTCGGGCCAGGCCGCTGGATCATCCATTGGCCGACCAGGACGAGGTCGGCATCTTTCCGCCCATTGGAGGAGGCTAGATTGGAAACCATCACCCTGGAAGTCTGGCTGTATGGCCCCCTGGCCGGCTATGCCGGCGACCCCAACAACCGCATTGCCGCCCAGGTCAACCTGGAGCTGCCCGTTGGCAGCACGGTGCGTCAGGCCCTGGACAGACTAAGCCTGCCCACCGAGGAACGCGGCATCACCTTTATCAACGGCAACCTCAGCGCCATGCCCGGCGTGCAGCCCGATCTGGATCACGTTTTGCAAAACGGTGACCGGGTGTCGTTTTTCCACCTCAAGAGCATGTGGCCGTTCCAATACCGCCACGGCGTGGCGATGACTCCCGAATTTGCCGGCGCGACAGAGCAGGGGCTGGGAGTGTCTCAGGCCCAAACCGGGGCAGGCCAGGACCAGGCCTGACATATTTATTCTGGGTGTGTTTTGTTTGAGTCAGAACGAGTGCCGCATGGCCTAGTGCATAAAATGGCGGCATTTGGCAAGTAGGCGCGCCCAACTCTTTGTCTATTCAACTGAAATGAAACACACACATTCTCGATAAGCCCCCACAAACCAGGGATGGATCACTGCCAGCCGCTCTTTTTGCTGCCAGAGATAATCCAGGTAGCAAAACACAGCCTGGTCTAACGATACGTCCAAAGCGGCCACGGCCTGCGCCTGATACGGCGGGATGCCGGGCTGATCCCAGGCCAGCTTGTCGGCCAGAAAAACCACCTTGTCCAGCATAGAGGCGCCTTGTTTGAGGGTGGTATGGCAGGCGATGGCGTCGAGGATGTCCGGATCGTCAATCTGAAATTCCTGCCGAGCCACCTCGGCCGACAGTTTTTGGTGCAAGATCATCGGCGCGGCCTCTTCTTCGAGCAGCACATGGATGCCCCATCGCCGCGCCGTTTCCACCCGCTGTGCCACAGGAATGATCGCGCTAATGTCGTGCAGCCAGCCGGCCATCTCGACCGCCAAAACCTCTGCCGCATCGAGGCCCAGCCGTCGTGCCAGCCGTGCCGCCTCGGCGGATACCTGCTCACAATGGACGGCAGTGTGAGCGCAGCCGTGCTGCAACAAAAAGGCCGTCACCGCGCCGCCCAAATCGCGCGGCGACACCCATCTCCCCACCAACTTGCTCATGGCCCGACCACCCATGTCTGATACAACGCATCCAGGTCTTGCCCGCTCACTCGCTCCAACACCCCCATCAGGTCGGCCGGATAAGCCACCTCGTAACGAAAATCATCCACATAAGCACGCAGCGCATCGAAAAATGCCTTGTCGCCGATCTGCTTGCGCACCTCGTAAAAGAAAAGCGGCCCTTTGCCATACACAATGGCGCCATACTGATGCTCAGAATAGGCTGCTACCGGCAGACCGATGAGCATTTTTTGGTCGGCACGCCCCAGACTCTTGTACCAGCCCTCGAACGAGTCGCGGCGAATCATCTCGGCCTCTTGCTTGCCATAGCGTCGCTCAAAATAGAGCAGGCTGAGGTATTGGGTCAACGACTCGTCCAGCCATGGTTCATCAAGTTGATCGTTACCAACCAGGCTGTAAATCCACTGATGGGCTGTCTCGTGGATGGTAGCCATCTCGAAAAAGCCACCCTCACGGTCATACAACGACTGTGCCACCACGATCAGGCCGGGATACTCGATGCCGCCGGCGGTGGTGGGCGTCGCCACCACATCCAACTCGTTGAAAGGATACGCCCCCAACAGGTCGGTATAAATGCGCATGGCCTGCGTGGCATAGTCCAACACCAGATTGCCGCCCCGTTCATCGCCCTCTAGATAATAGACTGTGACCAGCACATCATCTACCTGCTGGCTGATGGCGACATAACTGCGGCTGCCGACCAGGTTCCAATCGCGCATGGGGCCGCTGGCAAAGTTATAGGTGATGGTGTTGTCGGCGTTTTGCTGCTGCTGCACCAGCACGCCCGATGCGGCGACCTTGAAATCGGATGGCAGGGTAACGCGCACCAGGTACAGCGAGGTGTCGCTAAAAGTGGCATCGCCATAAGCTGGCCCCAGCTCGACATTCCAGCCCTCGTTGTCATACACCGGAATCAGCGGATAGGTGTTGGGCAGGGACAGCACCCCCTCGATATAGCCATATTGGGCATAGCCGGCCGAGGTGTCGGAGGGCAGAGCGCACTCGAAATCCAACAGCAACTCGACCGATTGCCCCGGCAGCAGGTCGGCCGGCAGTGGCACATACAGGGCCGATTCGTTGAATCGCAGCGTGGTCTTGATCGCCCAGCCGTTCGCCTGCACCGCCGAGACCCGCATCTGCCCGCCATAGCCGGGCGTCTGTGGCAGCAGGCGAAACACGATCTCGCTCAGGGGGACGCTTTCGCGATTGGTATAACGCACCCGCGCCTGCCCGCGCACGGTCAGCGCGTCCAGGTCCACATTCAGGTCAATGAGATAACGGGTGGCATCGGCAAAACGATCAATGTCGGCAGCAAAGGCCGGACGCATGGCCCGGCGAAAAGGCGACAGATCGGCCCACACATCGGCGACAACCGGCCCGGTGGGCGTGGCCTGCGCCGTCGCGGTGACCGGTCGAGGCGGCGAGGCGGCCGCCTGTAGCGTCCATGTCGGCTGCGGTGACGGTGTGGGCGTGGGGCGCGGGGCGATCACGCAGGCGGTCAACCAGACCACCAGGCAGCCCAACCCAAGCAATTTTTTCATTCAGACCTCCATTCTCTTTGTCTTGAACCTGAGGTTGTGCTATACTAACACAAGATTTGTGCAGTCTATCCATTTGTGCCATCTCTGTCAAATGAGAAAGGAGCAGTCCTATGAGTCAGCCTGTGCCTCCCCCTTCTCCGCTGCGGCAGGTCGGACGCCTGATCTTTTGGGTGATCTTGCCGCTATTGGCCGGCCTGCTGCTGGCTTGGGCCATTGTTCCCGTTCCACAGATCGGCCTGATTCGCTTTGATTATGTGATCTGGTCGGACACGGCAGGTTATATCAACAGCCTGATCGATCACGTTCAACACGACGCCCGCATCCGCGCTGTCGTGCTGATCGTAGACAGCCCCGGCGGCGGGGTTACGCCGACCGAAGAGATTTATTTTCGCTTGCTGGAACTGCGCAAGACCAGGCCGCTAGTCATCGCCATTGACTCGATGGCGGCCAGCGGCGGGTATTATATGGCCGCGGCCGGCGACTATGTGCTGGCCAAACCTTCCTCCATTGTCGGTAATATCGGCGTGATCAGCTCGCTGCCGTCGGTGGATGAACAGCGGTTCACCGACGAAAGTTATATCTCGACCGGACCGTTCAAGTTTTCGGGCGGCAGTCGGGGCGACTTTATGCGCCAGATCGAGCTGCTCAAGCTGGGCTTTTTGGAGGCCGTCTTTGCCCAACGCGGTGACAAATTGCAAGCCGACCGCCAGGCCCTCTCCAGCGGCGAGGTCTTTTTGGGGCTGCAAGCGCAGCAGTTGGGCCTGGTAGACGCCCTCGGCGCCACCAACGAGGCGGTACAAAAGGCCGCCAACCTGGCACACATTGCCCACTACAAGGTGGTGGATGTGGACAAACTGGTCTATGGCGAGGCAGGCTGGCAGCCCGAATGGTGGTGGCAATTTGACAAGGCCGATCAGGTGGATGCGCTGCTGCGCAGTTCATCCTCCGGCGCCAACCAACCCGGACTGTATTATCTCTATGTCGAACCGCAAAAGAGGAGGCCGTAGACATGCGCAGCAAAATTTGGCTCAAAACTGGCCTGGTCATACTGTTTGTGGTCATACTGGCCACCCCCACACTGGCGCGCACGGCCTACCATTATCGCGGCATCTATCAACCGGCAGCCGTGCGTCGCCCCGACATGGCCGCTATCAACCTGCCTTCGCTGGACAAGACCCCGTTTGTCGAAACCGACCTCAAGCAGCGCACCGGGCGAGTGATCGTAGACCGGGCGCACGACAATTCGCTGGGCGACCTTGACCTGAATGTCCTGTCGGCCCGCCTGGCCGCGCGTGGCCTGCACCTGTACAACTGGGGCAAAAAAGACGCCCTGGCCGACCTGCTGCTTGACGCCGTAGGGCTGGTGGTGGCCGTGCCGCACCGCGCCTTTACTGCCGACGAGGTGCAGATGGTGGCACAGTTTGTCGAGCGCGGCGGGCGGGTCCTGCTCATCGGTGACCCCAGCCGTTATGCCTTCAAAACGGTCACAGACGAATACGGCTATGAAATGTATGTCATTGACTCGGACACGGCGTCGCTCAACAGCCTAGCGGCGCGGTTCGGCCTGACTTTTTCAGACGACTATGTCTACAATACCAGCCAACACGCCGGCAACTATCAATACGTGATGCTGAACCGGTTTGCCGAACATGCCCTCACCACCGGCCTAGAGCAGGTGATCTGGTACGCCGCCCATTCCATCGCTTCGACCGGGCAGGCCTTGATCAGTGCCGACGAGCAAACCACATCCTCGCTCAGCGAACAAACCGGCGGCCTGACTATGATGAGCCTGGACGAACAGGGCCGCGTTCTGGCCGTCGCCGATTTGACCTTTATGACCGAGCCGTACAACACCGCCGCCGACAACAATCGCCTGATCGCCAACATGGCCGATTTCCTGGCCGGCAGCGAGCGGCTGTATGGCCTGACCGATTTTCCACTGTTTTTGCGGGATGAGGTGGGCGTGACCGCCATGACCGATATGGCGCAGGATCAGTCGGTGGGACGGACGCAGGTAGAATACATGACCCTGCTCAAGAATGCCCTGGAGCAGGCCGGCAAAAAACTGGTCTGGCAGCAGGCCAGCTCGAAACAAGACACCATCTATGTGGGCGTGTACAACGACATTGAATTTTGGCCCGAAGTAGCCGACATCCTGGCCGAGCAAGGCATCACCCTAACCCTGGAGACCGCGGCGAGCGAACGGGCCACCCCCACCCCCACGCCGCGATACAACACCCCCACCCCCACGCCGACGCCCAAGAATGCCCCTTCGCCGACGCCGACGCCGACGCCCAAACCGCCGCGCGACTGGGTGCATGTGGCCGGGCGCGGCCGGCTAGACGCCCGACAAGTCACGGTGTTTTATCAAAACGAGGAAAACGACCGCCAGGTGTTAATGATCTTGACCTTTGACCCGCAAAACATTACCGACGCCGTGCAACGCCTGATCTCGCGCCAGTTTTCCGATTGTATCATAGACCAGGACTTGCAGCGCAACCCCGACCTGATCAGCCTGGCCATCTGCCCGGCGGCCCAGAAAGCCGGCCCCACACCCACCCCGGCGGCCCAGAAAGCCGGCCCCACACCCACCCCGGCACCCTCAGAGGCCACGCCAACCGCCACGCCCGCCGCCAGCGGGAGCATTTTGCTGGTGAGCGACGACGACGGCGAGGGCACTTATGACTGGTGGACCAGCGTCTATGACTTTGCCGAGGCCGCCGCCGACGCCGGCTATGAGGTAGAGGTCTGGTCTACCGGTTGGGACGGCGATGTGACCCTGGAGCAGTTGCAAAATTACCAGGCGGTGATCTGGTGCACCGGCGATTACAAGGAAACCGAATCCAATCCCGAACTAGACGATCTGGACATTCTCACCGAATATCTGGACGGCGGCGGGCGGCTGATCCTGGAAGGAGCCTTTTTGGGCTCTGTAGATACCGAGAGCGGCCTGCTGCTGGACGTGCTGGTGACCGCCGCCGACCATCCCCTGACCAAAGGATTTGCCCAAGATCAGGTGATCGTCCTGGAGCGGCTATCGGCCAGCGAGGAATATGAGGCGTTTGTGCTGCAAGACGGCAGCGCCGAAGACATTCCTTTTGTGCGCGGCCCCGACAGTCAATCGGCCGGGGCGCCGCTGGTCATTGTGGATGATTACAACGATTACCTTTTGCTCATTGGCTTTCCCATTTATCTGCTGCCAGAGCAAGAGCGGTACCAGTTCGCCTGGAACGCCGTCACCTGGTTGATGCAAGACTGATGAACGAGATGATGCGTTTTCACATCCGTCTGGTCGCCGTCATACTGACCGTCGGCGTGTTGATGGGGGGCGCGGCGGCGATCTGGCGCGCCCCCCTCCAACATTGGGCCTATCGGCTCACCGGCGAAGAAGAGGCCATGGCCCAGCTCAAGGGGCTGGGCCAGACGATCGGCAACCTGGCCCGCCCGCAGCCGCGCCTGGCGACCACGCCGCCGGCCGCCCACGCCGATGTGCCTCCGTTCGGCATCAATACCTTTCTGGAGCAAGAGGTCGAAGAGGTCAAGCGCGAGCAGTCGCTGCACATGATCCGCGAGGCTGGCTTTAGCTGGGTGCGCCAGGAATTTCCCTGGGAAGACATTGAAATTCACGGCAAGGGCGATTTTGAGGACCGCCGCTGGCAACCGCACCGTTCGGCGTGGGCCAAATACGATCACATTGTCTCGCTGGCCGAAAAATACGAACTGCAATTGATCGCCCGGCTGGACAACCCGCCGGCCTGGTCGCGGGCAGTCAACGACACCCACAATGCCAAACACCCGCCCGACCGTTATGAGGATTTTGGCGACTTTGTCTATGCGGTGGTCAGCCGCTATCGGGGGCGCATCCGCTACTATCAAATCTGGAACGAGCCCAATCTGGTGGACGAGTGGGGGACAGTGGACGCGCGGCAATATGTCCAACTGCTCCAGGTGGCCTACCGTCGCGCCAAACAAGCCGACCCCAACTGTGTGATCCTGGCCGGGGCGCTGTCGGCCACCATCGAACTGAATGGACAGGGAATCGGCAACGGGATCAATGATTTTATCTATTTGCAGCAAATGTACGACGCCGGCGCGACAGCCTGGTTTGACATCCTGAGCATGCAAGGATACGGGTTGTATTCCGGGCCGACCGACCGGCGCATGCGCGCCAGGGTGATCAATTTCTCGCGCCCGCTGTACGTGCGCGAGATTATGGAGAAAAACGGCGACGCCCACAAGCCCATCTGGATCAGCGAGCTGGACTGGAACTGCCCTCCTCCCGACGTGCCGCCGATCTATGGCCGCACCGCCGACGAAGAGACTCGGGCGCGCTATGTGATCGAGGCCTATGAGCGCGCACAAGACGAATGGCCGTGGATGGGTGTGGCCTGCTTTTGGTTCTTTAAGCGGGCCGGCGACAGTGAACAAGACCAGGCCTGGTATTACTTTCGCATGGTCGAGCCAGATTTTACACCCCTGCCGGTCTATGAGGCCATGCGCACCTATACCCATCTACAAGTTCGATGAAAAAACCGGGAGCGTGCTGAAAAACCTGCTCACCACCAAGACACAAAGGACACAAAGCATTTCTAAAAACTCAAAAGCATCACAAAACTTTGTGTTCTCGGTGTCCTTTGCGATAAAAATAGACTTTTTCAGCCGCCTCTTGGCCCGCAATTTTTGAGTGGATTTTTGACATGAACATTGAGACCCTCCTGGAACAGGCGCAACAATATCTACCTCTACCCGACCTGCCGATCATTCGCCAGGCCTACGACCTGGTAGCGACGGTACATACCAGGCGAAAACGGCCTTCGGGCGAAGACCACATTCAACATTGCCTGAGCATCGCCGCTGACCTGCTCCGCCTGAACCTGGACGCCTCTACCATTGCGGCCGGCCTGCTGCACGACGTGCTGTCCTACTCGCCCCTGACCCTGAACGACCTGCACCGCGATTTTGGCAGCGAAATCGCCCGCCTGGTGGAGGGTATGTCTCAACTGGCCCAGGTGGATAATAACATCGAGAGTTATGAACAACGCCGTCCAGAGGTCGAGATCGAGAGTTTCAAGCGCATGATCATCGCCATCGTTCAGGATGCCCGCGTGCTGATGATCAAAATGGCCGACCGGCTACACGATCTGCGCGCCCTGAGGTCCATCCCCGACCTGGACATTCGGCTGCGCATCGCCCAGGAAACGATGGACATTTTTGCCCCTCTGGCCGGACGGCTGGGCATGTACCGCATCAAATCCGAGATGGAAGACCTGGCTTTTCGCTACCTCAAACCCGAAATCTATGAAGAGATCGCCTCGGAACTGGACGCACACCGCCAGGAAGATGAGCAACAGATTCAGGAATTCATTGCCCAGGTGCAAAATGCCCTGGAAGAAGAAAAACTGGGTGGAGTCACCGTCAGTGGCCGCCCCAAGCACATCTATTCCATCTATCGCAAGATGCAGCGCAAGTCCCTGTCGCTGAGCGAATTGCACGACATTCGTGCCATCCGCATCATTGTTCCCACCGAAGGCGACTGCTATCGCGTGTTGGGCATCGTGCATGGGCTGTGGCGGCCCATTCCAGGCATGCTCGACGACTATATCGCCTCACCCAAAGACAACTCGTACCAATCACTGCACACCGACGTGTGGGCCGACGACGGCAAGCCGCTTGAAGTGCAGATTCGCACCTATGAAATGCACAAAAAGGCCGAAGAAGGCATCGCCGCACACTGGCGGTACAAAGAAGAACAGCCCCGCAGCGGCCGCCTCAACACCATAGACCAGGCTTTGGAGGAAAAGCTGCGCCTGTTACAGTCCCTTGTCGCCGCGCCACGCGATCAAGATGCCCAAACCTTTGTCGAGACCATCAAAAAAGAAGTGTTCAGCGACCAGATTTTTGTGTTCACGCCCACCGGCGAGCCGATTCAACTGCCTCAAGGGTCCACGCCGATTGACTTTGCCTACCACATCCACACCGAGTTGGGCCACCGCTGCCGCGGCGCCAATGTCAACGGGCGATTGGTGCCACTCAATTATGTCCTCAAAGGCGGCGACCGGGTGCAGATCATCACCACCCGGCACGGCGGCCCCAATCGCGACTGGATCAGCAAAGACACACATTTTGTCTATACCTCGCGCGCCCGCCAAAAAATTCATGCCTGGTTCCGCCGCCAGGATCGCAATGAAAACATTGAGCGCGGCCGCGCCATGATCGCCAAAATGCTACACCGCCTCAGCTTTGATGTCGAGCCGCACGAGATCGCGGCACTGTTCAAAATCAGCCTGGACGATCTTTACGATCAGGTCGGCACCGAAGACATTGCCCTGTCCACCATCGTCACCCGCCTGACCGAAACCCTGGCCCAAGAAGACCAGGAGCTTCCCCCACCCGAACCGGTGCGCCTGCCACAAGTCGAATCGGTGGCGCAGGTGCAAAACCTGGACAACATTATGACCAACCTGGCCCGCTGTTGCAGCCCGGTGCCCGGCGACCAGATCATCGGCTATGTCACCCGGGCGCGTGGCGTGACCGTGCATCGCCAAAACTGCCCCAACATCCTGCGCTCCAGTGACGCCGACCGATTGATCGAGGTCAGTTGGGCCTCTGAAGCCCGAACCTACCCCACCTGCGTGCTGATCCGCGCGTATGAACGCCACGATCTGGTGCGCGATATTGTGGACGCACTGAGCAAAGAAGGTGCCTCGCTGCACGACATGAAAAGTCAGAGAGAAAAAGCCTTGATGGGGTACGTCATCATTATCCAGGTGACCGACACAGTACAACTGTACCGGATCATCGAGCGGCTGAGCAAACTGCCCAATGTGCAAGAAGTGCGTCGGGTGACGGGGTGACACTAAACGGGGAAAAACGCCCTATTTGACTCGACATCTGGATCATGCTATAATAACGCTCACTTGAGTAGTGATCCAGTTGCTCAAGCCAGTTTTTTCAACAACGGCGACGTAGCCAAGTGGCAAGGCAAGGGTCTGCAAAACCCTCATTCGTCGGTTCAAATCCGACCGTCGCCTCAACGCAAACGGCCAATGACCTCAATTGGCCGTTTGTTGGTTCAATTCAGTTTCCAGCATCGCCCGTTCCCATGCTTCGACATTTTGCAGAAAGGCCGATCTGACCATGCCACCTGCCACCCTGACCACCCGGCACGGCGACCTCCTTCTGCCTACCTTTTTCCCCGATGGCACTCGCGGCGTCGTGCGCGCTCTCGACTCGCAAGATTTGCACCGCTGCGGCGTACCGGGTCTGGTCGTCAACACCCTCCATCTGGCTCAATCGCCTGGCGTTGGCCTGATCAAAAGTCAGGGCGGCATCCACGCCTTGATGGGCTGGAGCGGCACGATCATTTCCGATTCCGGCGGCTTTCAGGCCATGTCCATGATCCGCGAAAACTCGCGCTATGGTGTCATCAGCGATGCCGGAATTATGTTTACAAACACCGACACCCCAGGACGACCGCAGATCAAACTGACCCCCGAAAAATCCATCCAGATTCAGTTCGATCTCGGATCGGACATGATAGTATGCCTGGATGACTGCCCGCGCCCCGATGCCGATCGCGCCGCCGTGATCGAATCGGTGCAGCGGACGGTGTTGTGGGCCAGGCGGTGCAAGGCCGAATTTCAGCGACAGGTGACAAATCGGCGGCTGGAAAAGGCCGCCCCCCCCCGCCTGTTTGGCGTGATCCAGGGCGGCTTTGATATGGCCCTGCGCCGCCAGTGCGCCGAAGGTCTGCTGCCCCTCGATCTGGACGGATTCGGGTTCGGCGGCTGGCCGCTGGACGCCGACGGTAGCCTGGCTGCCGAGATACTGTCCGGCGTCGCCGCCCTGATGCCCGATCACCTGCCCAAATACGCGCTGGGCGTCGGCAGCCCCGAACACATCACCCGCTGTGTAGATATGGGCTACCGCATCTTTGACTGTGTGCTGCCCACCCGCGATGCCCGCCATCAACGGCTGTATTGTTCTGACGAAAACGAGGTTGGGTATTCGTTCCTTTACATCCAGGACGACAAATTCAAGCGTGACCGTCGCCCCATCTCGGAACAGTGCGACTGCCTTTGCTGCGCCCATTATTCGCGCAGCTATTTGCATCACCTGTTCCAAATCGGCGATACGCTGGCGCAGCGGTTAGCCACCATACACAATCTACGATTTTATATGCAATGGATGGAAAAACAGAGAAAGCGTTTAGAGCTGTGACGACATGCCTGCCTCATACTCACATCGAACTGATCAACCCGGCCATTCGGCGCGGACAAATTCGCTCGGTGCTGTTTGATTTCGACGGCACCCTGTCGCTGATCCGCGAGGGTTGGCAGGGTGTGATGATCCCGATGATGGTTGAAATTCTGCTCGACCTGAAAACCGGCGAGAGTCGGGCCGAATTGACAGACACAGTGACCGAATTTGTGGATCGGCTGACCGGCAAGCAAACCATCTATCAGATGATCGAGTTGTGCGCCCAAATCGAGCGGCGCGGCGGCCGGCCGCTCGAGCCGCTGGAATACAAACGCATGTACCTGGATCGGCTGTGGCAGCGCATTGCCCACCGCGTCGAGGGACTCAAGACCGGCCGCATCGCTCCCGCCGAGATGGTGGTGCCGGGCGCGTTTGCCCTGCTAGATCACCTGCAACAGTGCGGCGTCACCCTGTACCTGGCTAGCGGCACCGACCGGCCCTATGTGCTGGACGAGGCAGCCGCGCTGGGTCTCTCGCCCTATTTCGATGATCGCATTTTTGGCGCGATTGATGAATATAAACAGTTTTCCAAAGCCATCATCATTCAAAACATTCTGCACCATCACGGACTCTGCGGCGAACAATTGCTCACTCTGGGCGACGGCTTTGTCGAGATCGAGGAAACCAAAAAGGTGGGCGGCATCGCCGTCGGCGTCGCCAGCGATGAGGTGAATCGGCAGGGCATCAACGAATGGAAGCGCGCCCGCCTCATCCAGGCCGGCGCCGACCTGATTGTCGCGGATTTTAGAGAGCAAGACCGGCTCATTGCATACCTGTTCAACTCTTGGTGACACAAAATGGTATCCTGGCAATTTCTTGGGAAAAAGCCGTCAGGATGACAATGTTCCCCCAAAATGATGCAAGGAGGTGTATATGATCGAACTGGCAAACAATGTGTATACAGTACAGTGTGATCACTGCCATTTTCAGCAGACCGTCCAGGCTTCGGCGTATCGGCTCGAACATCTCAAGACCATGCTTCAGAGCTTTGGCTGGGCCCTGGACACCGATCGCGGCGACCTGTGCCGCAAGTGCGCCACGGCCTGGAAATCGGGCCGGCTTGATTCCCCCAAATAATTCGAGGAGCGTGCTGAAAACCCCTCTCACCACCAAGACACAAAGGACACCAAGCATTTCTAGCGATTCAAAAGTATCGTGAACCTTTGTGTTCTCGGTGTCCTTGGTGGTAAAAATAAACTTTTTCAGCGGCCTCCGAGGAGGTGACTGTGTCAGAATATCCTATCGTCGTGCGAGTGATCGGCGTACAGGGACACTGTGCGGCCGGGCATCAGGTAGGCGACGAGGTGCTGTTTGACGGGCTGACGGTGCAAGGCAAAATCTGCATCCATGCCTTGTACAGCCTGCTGCCCAAAGTGTTTGCTATGCGCTATGGGGCGCAATTTCCCTGGCTGAGCGATCCCGATGTGGCCACCCATGCCTGCCCCGACGCGGCCAACCCGGTCGTTTTCGAGGTGCGCCGGGTCGGCCAGGTTCTAGAATAAGGAGGCGAGGCGATGCCATTTGGCTATCACAACAAAATTCTGCATATAGACCTGACCGCCGGCACATTTGAGGTTGAACAGCCGGGCGAGAATTTTTATCGCAAATATATGGGCGGCAGCGCTATGGGCGCCTATTATCTGTGGAAATACACCCCGCCACATGCCGACCCGCTGGGGCCAGACAACACGCTTAGCCTGTTTGTCAGCGCCGTCACCGGCGCGCCCGTTTCGGGACTGTCGCGGGTGTCGGCCACAGCCAAATCGCCGCTCAGCGGCCTGGCCGACGAGTCGGCGGCGGGCGGTTTCTGGCCGGCCGAGTTGAAATTTGCCGGACTGGATGGCATTGTCTTGCGCGGCCGCGCTGCCCAACCAGTCTACCTGTGGATTCACGACGGCGAATGGGAGCTGCGCCCGGCAGCTCATCTTATGGGGCGTTTCACCGCCGATGTTCAAGACGCCATCCGCAAAGAATTGGGCGACCGGCACATCGAGGTGCTGCAATGCGGGCCGGCAGCCGAGCAGGGGGTGTTGTACGGGGTATTGATCAACAATGCCAACCGCGTCAACGGGCGCGGCGGTATGGGCACGGTGATGGCCTCCAAAAACCTCAAAGCCATTGCCGTGCGCGGCTCAATGCGCCCAGATGTGGCCGACCCCGACGCCCTCAAAGCATTGGCTCGCTGGGGCGCCGAGAACGTAGAGCGATCTGGCGTGTCGGGGTTCAAAAAGCTCGGCACAGCCGTGCTGGTCAATGCCCAGTCGCGGCTGGGCGGACTGCCCACGCACAACTGGGACAGCGGCACCTTTGAACATGCCGAGGCCATCAGCGGCGAGCGGATGCTGGAAACCATTCTCAAAAAAACCGATTCGTGCTATGCCTGTGCCGTGCGCTGCAAGCGCGTGGTCGAGGTCAACGAGGGACCCTATCAGGTCAACCCGCGCTATGGCGGTCCCGAATACGAGACCATCGGCGCGCTGGGTTCTTATTGCTGCGTGAGCGATCTGGCGGCGATAGCTTACGCCAATCAATTATGCGATATGTATGGCATAGACACAATCTCGTGCGGCGGCGCCATCGCCTGGGTGATGGACTGTTTTGAGCATGGCCTGCTCACCGCCGAGGATACCGGCGGGTTGCAGGTGCGCTTTGGCGATGCGGCGGCGATGGTCAAACTGGTTGAAATGATCGGGCGACGCGAAGGATTGGGCCGTCTGCTGGGCGAAGGAACGGCGCGGGCGGCGCAAAAACTGGGCCTAGGCCAAGACCTGGTGGTGGCCGTCAAGAACCGCGACTATCCGGCGCACATGCCGCAGGCCAAGCGCACGATGGCCGTCTTGTATGCCGTCAACCCCGGCGGCGCCGATCACACCGTCTATGAACACTGCACCTCTTACCCGCGCTTTCCAGAGCGCATGGCCGAGTTAGGGTTACTCGATCCGCAGCCGCCGCGCACGCTCAACCCCGAAATGGTGCGTTACGCTCTGTATTCTCAACATATGATCAGCGCGCTGGATGCGCTATGTGGGTGCAAATTTGTGTGGGGTCCGGCCTGGCAGTTGTTCAGCGCCAACCAACTGGTTGAAGCGGTGCGGGCGATCACTGGTTGGAACGTCAGCCTGTGGGAATTGATCAAGGTGGGCGAGCGACGAATCAACTTGCTGCGCGCTTTTAACGCCCGCGAAGGAGCAGACCGCGAGGCCGACACGCTGCCACCCAAGATGCTGCGGCCTCTTCAGGGCGGCGCCACCGACGGCGTGTCGGTGACATGGGAAGAATTTGAACGGGGACGCGCCCTCTATTATCAGATGGCCGGTTGGGATGAGGACGGCCGGCCCACGCCGGCCAAACTCTACGAGCTGGCCCTGGGCTGGGTGGTCGAGGCGATGAGCATATCATAAGGATATGTTTCGTCCAAGATGAGCGCCGCACGCTCACGTGCGGGGCGTTGATTTTGCTGAAATAAAACACACCCTTATGATAAGGGTGTGTTTCATTCAAGGGGAATGTGGCGCACCTTTGCGTAGCACAACGGTGCAGCCAGGAGCGTGCTGAAAAACCCTCTCACCACCAAGACACAAAGGACACAAAGCACTTTTAGCGACTCAAAAGTATCGTAAACCTTTGTGTTCTCGGTGTCCTTTGTGGTCAAAATAGACTTTTTCAGCGATCTCCTAGATCATCGAGTTGGTCTTGACAAAATCAATCAATTCATCTACATAGGCAAAGGCCAGGCAGACCACCGTATCAGCGCCGCCGTAATAGATGGCCAGGCGGCCGGTGTCGGCATCGCACAGAGCGGCGCACGGAAAAGCCACGTTTGGCACATCGCCGACGCACTCGTACAGCTTTTGCGGTGAGAGGATGTAGGGCCGGCCGCGGGCGATCACCTTCCAGGGCTGCTCCAGGTCTAGCAGGGCCGCCCCGGCACTGTACACAAAGCCATTGCACGAGGTCAGCACGCCGTGATAGATCAGCAGCCACCCTTCCGAGGTCTCGATGGGAATGGGTCCTGCACCGATTTTGGTGCTTTGCCAGCCGCCAGCGGTGCCCATCACATAGCGATGACGGCCCCAATAGCACATGTCGGGGCTTTCGCTGTAAAAAATATCGCCAAAGGGCGTGTGTCCGTTGTCGCTGGGGCGGCTCAACATGGCATAATTGCCGTTGATGCGGCGCGGGAACATGACCCCGTTGCGGTTAAAAGGCAGGTAGGCGTTTTCGAGCTGATAGAACGTTTCAAAGTCATGGGTATAGGCCACACCGATGGTGGGACCGTGGAACCAGTTGCACCAGGTGACATAATAACGGTCTTCGATCCAGCACACGCGTGGGTCATAGCCGTATTCAAAATGCTCAATGTCGCGCACCCGCGCATCCCCCGGGTTGGGAACAAAGCGGATCATCTGCGGGTTGATCTGCCACGAGACGCCATCGTGACTGCGCCCGCTGTGCAGCACCATGCGCCGGGCCTGGTCGTCGCAGCGAAACACACCGGCAAACTCACCCTGAAACGGCACCACAGCACTGTTAAAAATGCTGTTCGAGGTCGGAATCAGGTCGCGGGGAATGATGGGGTTGCGCTCAGACCGCCATACCACAGCCTGGCAACCGGCAGGTTTCTCTTCCCAAGGGATGTTGGGCAACGGCTGGCCTTGAATGGTATATTTCATAACAAAACTCCTTTCCAGTCTAAGGGTTGAGATTCGCCTTGATTGTACTAGAAACTGTGTCAAGGAGCAAATAAGGACGCCAAAGAGCCGTCGGATGGAGCATGCTGAAAAACCCTTTCACCACCAAGACACAAAAGACACAAAGCATTTCTAAAAACGCAAAGTATTGCAAACCTTGGTGTTCCCGGTGTCCTTTGTGGTAAAAATAAACTTTTTCAGCAGCCTCCAGATGGAGCAGCCGGCAAGGTAAACCAGAATGTGCTGCCCCGCCCGACCTGACTTTCGACACCGACCTGGCCGTCCAGGCGGCTGACGATACGACGCACAATAGACAGCCCCAACCCATGCCCCTGCGCGCGCATCTGATCGAGACGCACAAAGCGCGTAAACAGCCCCTCCAGCTTGTCAGATGGAATGCCCGGCCCATTGTCGCGCACCCAAAAGCGCACCAGACCGCCCGACTCATTGGTAGCTCCCAGTTCAATGCGCGGCGGTATGTCCAGTTCGGGCCGGCCGCCGTATTTGACCGCATTGCTGAGATAATTGGCCCACACTTCTTCAACCCAGCCAGCATATCCCCAGACCACAGGCCACGACGAGGGCATCAACACCTCGGCTTTAGACTCTTCCATCATAACCATCAGCCGTCGCTGTGCGTCGCCGACAATGTCGGCCATGTCCAAAGGCCCCATCTCGACATGGTCCTGGCTGCGCACGCTGGAGAGCAACAGCAGCTCGGAAATGATGGATTCCATCTTGCGCCCGGTCTGCTCGATGGTACGCAGGCATTTGGTCACCATCTCTGGGTCGGATTGTTGAAAAGTGAGCATAAAATCGCTGTACGCGATAATCGAAGTGAGGGGGTTTTTGAGATCGTGCGCCACCGTATGCGCAAAAGCATCCAATTCCTGAATCAGCGCCTCGCGCTGCTCGGCGGCGCGAGCCCGCTCGGTGATGTCGCGCAGCACCACCATGACCCCATGTTGGCGTCCATCACGCCGGCCCAACAAAGAAAGGCGTAAATCCAGAATGTGCTGCGTGCCACCAATGTCCAAAGCCACTTCGGCCCGGATGTCCCGGTCGCTATGGCAATAGACCACCAGGCCGGGCCACTGACCCAACACCTGTTGAGCAGGCTGGCCAACCGAGTGGGCCGGGCAGCCCAGCAATTGACCAGCGGCAGGGTTGAGGTCTACCACCCGCTGCTGCGAATCCAACACGATCACGGCATCCGGCATCTGCTCCACCACAGCCGCACGCGCCACCGGCACCAGGTCAAGCAGACGCAGCCGAAACAGCCCCCAGGCAAACATGGCGTTGGTAAAGGTAAAGGACAGCGGGGTCAGCTCCAGACCGGGGATGGGTTCAAGGCGGGCCACGTGCAATATATTGGCCAGCCACGGAACCAGCAGGGCCAGCAGCAGCACGCCGACCTGGCGGCGATAGGCCGCCGGGGAGCGGAAAAAGGCCCGCGCCAGCAAAAGTGTGACAAACAACAAGATGAGATAGGCATAGACCGCCGCCACCCAGTACCACAGCCCACGCACCGCCAGCGTGCTGGGCACGGCGCCGTTCACATTCAGGGTGATCTCTTGCCAGATCAAGTGATGCAGATCGTTGCTCCAGGCCAAAATCACCGTCAAAGCAGGGATCAGGCCCAGGATGACCAACCGCCCTGGGCCAAGCCGATGCGCATGGCCGGTGTAGCGGATCACAAATACCGGCCATGTCACCAAAATAGTCTGAATAAACAGATACTGCACGCGATTCCAAAAATCTAGCCCGGCGACATGGGTCTGGCAAAGTTCGATCAAATAGCCCAATGACCACAGCGCCGCCGCCAGCGTCGAAATAAACAGCGGCCTGGCATAGGTCGCATGGCGGCGCCGCCAGACCCAAAAGGTCAGCAACATCGCCAGAACGGTATTAACAGATATAACGGCAATTGCTTGATGCGTATAGGGCCACATAGTTGATCATCAGACAATATTTTGAAAGATTATGTTATTATAACATCGTTTGAGCGACAAGACAAACGAGGGTCCAGGCCTGCTCAATGTGGCGATGCTTCGCTACAAGGCTGCACGTCCAGGTGAACGACATGTTTCATCCCCAAAACGCGCTCCATCAGCCAGGGCGTGCCTCTCTTGAGCTTTCCATCCACTTTGGCTATCTGCCGCTGCCGCTCATCGAGCGAGGTATAGACCCGCACCGGAGCCATGTGCGCAGGCAGCAGCCAGTCAAAATCCAGGCCGGTCAGCAGTTCGACGCCCACACGGTCCATTTCGGCCAGGTCGTGATAAAACATCAGGGTATAGACCTCGCCGCGATCCAAAAACAAGGCGTCACCGCAGAGCAAAGCCCGCTCGCCCGGAATGACATAGGCCGTATGCCCTACCGTGTGGCCGGGGCAGGGGTACACCTCGATGCCCCACTCGCTCAAGGCCGCTGAATGTGCCTCTAACCGCACCCAGTTCACATCGGTGCGCCGGGGCAGCCGGCCGGGCGCGTGGGCAAAGGTCAGGCCACGCCCGACCAAAGCGCAGGAGCGCACGTGCAGCGGCAGAGGTTGCTGCGCCAGGTAAATATCCAGGTCGGCCGCACCGCCATAAACCGTCGCTGCCTGTGAAAGGGCATCGAGCAGTCGGCCCAACCCGCCGGAATGATCCTCGTGCCAATGTGTCAGAGCAATATCAGACAGGTCGCTCAGCCGATATCCGCCGGCGGCCATCATCCGCTCGATGATCTTGGGTGTGGTCGCTCCACCGCTGTCTATCAGCAGCAGCCGCGACGAGGTGGGATGGACGATCAAATAGGCCCACGAAGGCAGCGGCAGCGGTCCAAAGGGAAGTTCTAACGCAAAAATTCGCTTTGTGACCTGGATGATCATGGCCTCCCCCTATATTTTGACCAGATTGCGCGCCCATTGGGCCAATTCTTGGGCCTTTTCGGGCGTTTCGGCCTCGACAAAGATGCGCAGCAGCGATTCGGTGCCCGAAAAACGCAGCATCAACCAGGCATCGTTTTCCAGGTAGAATTTGGTGCCGTCCAGGTCCAGAACGCGTTGTACCGCACAGCCGCAAATTTCACTCACCTGTACTTCGCGCAATTGACGCGGCACAATGATCTTCATTTCCGGCGTGGCCGGCACGCTATCCTCGACGGTATACAGCCGCCCCACCAGGTCATAAATCTCTTGCCGCAGCACCGACATGGGTTTGTGCGTGTGGGCGATCATTTCGGTGATCAGGGCAGCGGCCAAAATGCCATCTTTGCTCAAAATATGCCCGCGAATGGTCAGCCCGCCGCTGCTCTCTCCGCCGATCAAGGCCTGCGTCTCGATCATACCCTGCGACACATACTTGAACCCCACCGGCACCTGGAGGCAAGACTCGCCAAACCGCGCCGCCATGCGGTCGAGCAAATGGGTGGTGGCGACGTTGCGCACCACACCGCCGCGCATGCCGCGCACCTGATGCAAATAATGATAGAGCAGCAACAAAATTTCGTTCATCGGCACATATTCGCCCCGCTCGTCCAAAACGGCAATCCGGTCGGCGTCGCCATCGGTGGCCAGGCCCAGGTCGTACCTGTCGTCCTGGATCATGGTGCTGAGCAGACGCAACGCCTCCATGCTGGGCGCCGGCGAGCGACCGCCGAACAAGGGATTGCGCCGCTCGTGAATGATGCGCACCCGACAGCGCGCCTCGGTCAGCACCATGTTGAGCGCAACCTCGCCGGCGCCGTACATCGGGTCTACCATCACCCGCAAGCCGGCCTGGCGGATGGTGTCCATGTCCACCTGCGCTTCGATGGCATCCACATAACTATTGGTAAAATCCTGGCGGCGAACGATACCGGCCTCCATCGCCAGATCGATATCCAGGCGAACAATATCGTCGCGCGTCAAAGAATTTGCCTCTGATTCAATGGCGCGAGTTTCTTCGGTCAGCAGCAGCGATCCGTCGGCATGAAAGACTTTGAGGCCGTTAAATTCGGGTGGGTTGTGGCTGGCCGTAAAAGCCAAGCCAAAAGCAGCCTGCTGCGCTTCGGCAGCAAAGTTGATCAGGGGAGTGGGGGCATCTTCCCATGTCAACGTCACCGGGATATTGTTGCCGGCAAATACCTCAGCCGACACTTCGGCGGCCCGGTCGGACAAAAATCGCCGATCATAGCCAATGACCACACCCAGCTTTTCGCGGCCGGCGCGAATGATGCCGTTGGCCAGAGCCTGCGACAGCCGCTGCACATTGTGCATGGTAAACCCCTCGGCAATAACCGCCCGCCACCCCCCGGTGCCAAATTGGATCAGGCTCTCCTCGTCCACCCGTCGCGGCCTGAAAATGCGCTTTTGCAAAATAAACTCGGCCCGCGCCAGGTCTTCCGGCGTGTTGATGCCCTGTATTTCGCCCTCATCATAAATGCGATAACTCTCGACGCGACTGCGCGTGCGGATCAAGGCATGGGCGCAGTCGGTCAGCCGATATTCGCCGTCTATGGGCGAGGGCGGCAGCCGCTCCAGCATAGGAAAAAGCACATTGGCGTGTGCCACATACGCGCCCACGTTCAGTTCCATGATTTCCAGCACATCGGGCGACGCCTCGCCTACCTCGATGATGTCAATCAGCCGCCCGCTGCCATCGCGGATGATGCGACCATACGGCAGTGGATGCGTCACCACCGCCGTCAGCAGGGTCAAAGCAGCGTTCTTGAGACGGTGCCGGCTGAGCAGCCCGCGAATGGACGAGGCGCGAAACAAGGGCGTATCGCCATACAAGATCAAAATGTCCCCGTCAAAATGCTCCAACTCGGCGCGGGTTTGCAGCACCGCATGTGCGGTACCTTGAGGATGTTGCTGTATCACATAGTTCAGATCGGCGCCAAAAGCCTGCTCGATATGCTGCCGCAGCCGTGCGGCGTCCTCGCGCACCACCACATAAATATCCTGCGGACGCACCAGGTGCAGAGCATTGTCAATCACATAATCCACAATGGCCCGGCCGCCCAGATTGCGCAGCAAGAGCGGCATGTCCTCATCGCCGGTCAGCGTGGCCGCACCGGCAGCCAGAATGATCGCCTTGACCGGCTCTCGCTCCTGCGGGCCGCTGCTTTGCCAGATTTCTAGCGAATTCATTTTTATCCTCTCCTGGATTCAAGCCCGGATCAAAAACAGGGATACCGACGCAGACCCAAAAACTGGTTCATGCTGCATCTAGATCCCTGTGCCATGAAAAAAGGCCTCTTTTTTTCCCTGCACTCAATCGGCATCGGCGCAGGACACACTCTTTAGCACCCGGTCCAGCACATCCTCTACCTGGATCAGGTTGAACGGCTTGCCGATCACCTCATTGGGGATTTGCTCCAAAAACACCTGCGTTTCAAGACTGCCCATATCTCCGGTGCTGAAAATAATGCGCCGCGCCAGATCAGGGTTTACCTGAGCCACCCGCTCATACAAACTCTGGCCGCCCATGCCCGGCATCTTGATGTCACTGATGATCAGGTCGTAACGGGTCTGAGACAGTTTGCGCCAAGCCGCTTCGCCGGTGGCAGCCGTATCCACCTCCAGACCCTTGCGCTTGAGCAGCCGCGCCAGCAAGGCGACAATAGACTCTTCATCATCCACCAACAACACCCGCCCGCGCTGCGCAGCCCCCTGCTCTCGCGGCAACGGTGCGCCGACGGTCGCTTGCAGATCGATCACCGGCAGATCGATCATCACCCGCGCGCCCCCCGCCGGATGGTTCTCGATCTGAATTTGCCCTCGATGCTGCGTCACAATTCCATAGGAAATGGACAAACCCAGCCCTACCCCCTGCCCGATGTCTTTGCACGTAAAGAACGGCTCAAAGGCATGTCCGAGTTCCTCTTCGGTCAGCCCCACGCCATTGTCTATAAACTCAATCCGAATGTAATGAGTATCCTCTCGCTCAATCACTTGAGAGCGGATCAACAGCCGGCCCGAAACGCCGCGTCGCAAAATGGAATCTTGAGCGTTATTCATAATGTTCAAAAAGACCTGCTGAGTTTGGTATACATCAAACATCGTGTTGGGCAGGTTGGGCGACAGGTCGAGCTGCACCTCGATCTGATCCAGCTTGAACTGAAAAGCACGCAAAGCCAGAGTGCGCTCAATCGCCTCGTTGATGCTGGCATAACTGCGCTGAGCATGCTGCTGCCTGGAAAAGACCAACAAGTCGCGGACGATGCGCGCACTGCGCTGTGCGTCTTGATGGATCCGTTCCAGGTCTTGAAGCATGTCCGGGTCGGCGACAGTTTCCATCAACAACTGGGTATAGCCGATCACCGAGGTCAGCGGATTGTTCAACTCGTGGGCGATGCCGGCCACCAGCTTGCCCACGGCCGACAGCTTGGCCGCATGTACCAACTGTGACTGCGCCATTTTGATGTCGCAAAGCTGATTTTGCGCCGCAGCGTACAACTGGGCATTTTCCACCGCCGCACCGATCTGGTCGCCCATCTCACCGAGCAGGCTCAATTCTGGCTCGATAAAGCTCTTGCGCACACGGCTGCCGACAGTCATAATCCCCAACACTCGCCCTTGGGAGCAAAGCGGAATGCATGCCAGCGAGTAGCCAACCTGCGATGGCGTTCCGTCCTGAACATGGCGGGCTTCGCTGGCCGGATTGACGATCAACTCGAGCTGGCCGGTTTGAGCAACCCGCCCGGCAATGCCCTCGCCCAGTCGAATCGGGCGATCTTGAAGCCCCTGGATCAAATCGTCCGTCATATTGCGATGGCACTTGAACACCAACCGACCATCAGCGCGATCCACCCAGAGGGTCACCCCCATGTCCAGCCCCATCACTTCCAGCACCTTGTCCAGAGCGACCTGAAAAACCTGATCCAGATCGAGGAAACGACTCACCGCCTGTGTCACCAGATACAATGCCTGAAAACGGCGGTTGGTCGCCATCGCTTCTTGCTCGCGCCGCATCGCCGCAGCCACATCGCTCAAAAGCGCAACCGAGCCGATCACCTGCCCCTGTGCATCATAGACAGGCAGCGCCGTCACATTCAACGGCGCGCTGCTGCCTTGAATGGAAACAAATGCCTCGCACCGTCTGCCCACCTGCATGGCAATATACTGTGGGCTGTCGGGCGACAGAGGCGTGCCATACTCTTCGGCGGTATGTTCTGGCACTGTCGCGCTGCAATGCAAAACCTTGTCCTGGTCCGAGACCACCCAGCGAACGTCGTCATGGGCCAATTGAGCCACAAAAGGGCCGGCCATGATCAACCCCCGAATCAGGTCGGCTCCATCAGCATGATTCAACCGGGCAATTTCATCGCGATCCGGCAAATAGTTGGGTAAATTGTCTGACAATCTGGACTCACTCACTTGTTCAAGCCTCAACATCTCAACAGGATAATTGTTAGAAAAATCAAACCAATTGGATTATAACTCAGAAAAAGCAAAAGTCAATTTATAGCGGCATTTGCAAACTCGCTCAGAATGGAAACACACCCGCCGACGAATGTTCTTCTGTTTGGGAGAAAACGCGGATTGAGCCTGTCGAAATCCCACGTTTCCCCAGGCACAGGAGCGGATTTGTTGATTTCGACAGGCTCAACCTGCCAGGTTGAGTTTACCGAAACTAACAAACTCGCCCCCAAATTACAAGACTCATCCGCCGCGGGTGCACGCAGAATTTGGTGCAAACGCTCTCGTTCTCGTTCTAGGGACGAGTTCAGCGTCAACAAACGGTGTTCGTAACCGTTCAGATAGGGTCGGGTTCATAGCTGTCAATAGGAAATGATGGTGA
>CAYVBK010000034.1:0-58801 GCA_964449465.1 uncultured Anaerolineae bacterium | reverse complement strand
GTTCTGACACGGCCATCAACACAGGCGTTTGTTCTTCGGGCAGCAAAACATTTAGCACATAAGTGCAAAGGATGGTATCAAATTTGCCTGGTGGCAGGTCGGGAGCATAGTAAGGGTCGTATCCGGTAACATCAAAACCCTTTTGATGCATAAAGTCTACATCTGCGCCCAATCCACTACCGAAATCCAACACTCGCCCACGAATCAAACGCTGATTGAACAAATGTCGCACTGGAAACGAAACCCGCTGACGTTCCTTGACCGTCAAATGGCTATGAGGATTTTGGGGTGAACGAAAAACCAGATTCATAGAGTATACTTCCATCCCGTAGAAAAACCCATGTTAACAGCGATTTGCATTTGGGGAGCAATAGCTTGATAGAGCGTATCCCGAAACGATTGAAATGCCATCGCCCTCAAATCAGCCGCAGAACTGACCCTGAATAGTAAGACATAATCTTCAAGCGGTTTGGTGATCTGCAGAGTTTGCGCCCCAAGTTGAACGGCCTGATGTTGTAGAACCACAAAAGGGTCAAAGTAGAGTGAAAAGTCTGGCAGGTTGTCACTTTTGGCCGAGTTGACCGCTTTGGGTGTGGGGATAATGTTCCAGAGCAAATCATGCGTCACAAACCGCCAGGGCAAAAAGTGATCAAGCGAAAAATCCCCTTTTCTCATAGTTTGCCCTGAATAAATACAGTTTACCTGCCCAATCTGCTGTAAAACGTTATTCCAAAAGGCTTTAGCCTGTTTCAAATCGCGTTCTTGTGGCTCGAATAGCTTTCCAGCGATGTTGGGAACATTGGGATTGTTCTTTTGCAGATAATTGCTCAAGTGCCACAAGCAAAATCCGGTCAGAATAGCGAGATGCTCCTGCAAATAGTCAAACCAGACGGGGTGAATCTCGATAGACGGCGGCTGCTGCCCAACGAAACGATACAGACAAGGCACAGGGCCAGAAAAGGATTGCGCCGCCAATGTCTCCACAGCATGGTTGACTTGCCAATCCGCGATGCCGCGCAGTTGTGATGCAAAAAAGGGCCGCAAAAAGCGACAAGGGACATAGTTGCCCAAACTACGGACCTGCCGTCCGATTTCGGTATTCTTGTACAGATGATGACGCACAACGTCAAGAATTTCAGAACGTTTGCTTAGAACATTCAGTTGCCCTTGTCCTGCCAAGTCTAGTGCAAGTGTCCCCAAGCGGTCTTGCTTTCCAAAAGCAAGCCGAAAATAATGCGCCGGATACCACACCCCTGCCACCATCCGAGTCAGCAGATCGTCAACAGACATAACCTGCACCTGCTGCTCACGGAGGTGTTCCAGAATACTCAAGAACCAATAAAACTTGTATGAATTGGTCACCTCATTAAAACCGGCCGTGAGATGTTCAACAGGCAGTTGGGACGACGCAGGAATATTCACAGCAAATCTCCGTCAGAGACAAACAGAGTATATCGGACCTACTCCACACCCACCCTGGCATACCCCCGGTCGCTGTGCATCGAATCCGCGCCGTCTCGCCCGCCCTGTGCCAGGATGACCGTGTAACTCTTGCCGGAAAACAACGGCTTGTCATACGCATCGCCCGAATCCAGCGGTATCTTGAACTCGATCACAGTCACGCCATCCTGCTCGCTGCCGCCCGATTCCACAATGTCATTTTTGCCGCCCAACGATTCATCGGCCGGATGCGAGCCGCTGCCGGTGGGCCTGGTGCCCCACATATCATAGACCAGCACCTGCCCATCTTGCACATAGCCCAAAATATAGTTGGCCGCCTGCATACGGTCGCCCGGATCAAACCCCACCGAGACCCAGCCTTTGGTTTTGGCCGTCAACGCGCCGTACAGAAATTGGGCATCATTACGCCAATAGAACGTCACCCCGCCGGCAGCCACCTGATGGGCATACTCACCCTGGCTCACCGTACCATCGGGCCGCCAGCCAACCTGTGACTGCGGCACTGTCGGCGCCGTCGCAGTTGGTGTGGATACGACCGGTTGAGGCGTAAAAGTGGGCAATATCGGAATGATCGCGGCAGGTGTGGCCGTGGGCGTCGGCGTTGCGCAGGCCGTCAACACGGCGCAAACCAAAACAAAGAGAGAAAATCGCTTCATGTTCAAACCCTCCTGAGAAAACAGGCTTCAATCAGATGACGGCAAATAGGCCCGCTGTGCCTGGCTCATTTCGTCTACCATGCGGCAGGCCACATCCAGGTCAGTCACCGCCCCATCGGCCAACAGTGCCTCGACCCACAGATCGCGTCGCCGCGCCGCCGAGGCCAGACCGGCCAGCGCCGCTTCCACCGTCAGCCAGATGGTGGCAACTTTGCGGACCAGGATGGCCGTCAATGCCTCGCTCAAATCAACCTGCACCGGGCACAGACCGGTGGCCGTGGCCACGGCCGGCAGTTCCAGCACCGCATCGGCGGGCAGGCCCGGCACCGCCCCGCGCTGGGGCAAATTGACCGCAAACAGGGTGCGCCGGTCGCGCCAGATGGCATCGAGTATGTCGAGCAACTGCTCATGCTCACCGGCCGAACGCGCAAACACCCGCTCGTCCAGCGGCAACTGGCCCAATGCCTGAGCGCGCATAGCCGCATAGCTGCGGTCACCGCTCTCGATAGTCTTTTCAAAGGAAAAGGCATCCACGCCCAGCGTGCGCCCGTAATACCGCCCGCCGGGGAAACGCTCAGGGAAAAATTCAACCACGTGCCGGTCGCTGGCCGCCGGATACGCCCCATACCGCTCAAACAACGACCAGGAAAAAGGATTGTCTATGGCTCGAAAAGGGCCGCCAAAGGGGCCGCTCAACGCTTCGTTGTGAGTGGGATCACGCTCCTCGTGCCGCAGCCGCTCCCGCGCCGCCGGCCACAGATCGCCCCCCTGCCACCGCAGGTCAAAAATCCAGGTCAGATGATTCAGCCCGGCAAATAAAGCCGTGACCTGATCGGGCGGCGCGCCGCAAAATTCGGCCAGCTCGCGCACCACATGAAAGGTGCCGTGGCACAGGCCGATCATCGGCATGCCGGTGGCACGACGCACTGCCCAGCAGTTGGCCGTCATCGGGTTGCTGTAATTGAAAAACAAGGCGTCGGGGCAGAGTTCGCCCACATCGCGGGCAATGTCAATCAGAGCCGGAATCATGCGCATGGCCCGCGAGATGCCGCCAGGCATAGCCGTGTCGCCGACCGGCTGATAGACCTCATAGCGGCGCGGGATGAACACATCGGCCTCCCAGGCCCGCCGCCCGCCCACGCCGATGGTCGTCACCACCACATCGGCGCCGGGCAGCACAGCCCGCCGGTCAGTCGCGGCCTGCAAGGTCACAGCGCCGGCCATCTCGCCCTGCCGAGACTCGATCATACGCCGGCTGAGGCCATACGCCGTTTCCAACGCCTCCGGGTCAACGTCCACCAACCCCAACTGCCAGCCATCCGGCTCGTTCGACTGGATCAGGTCGGCCACCAGCCCGCGCGCAAAGACCGCGCTGCCCGCGCCGATCAGCACCATTTTGGGCATACCGGCCTCCTCAATCGCTCGCTTCTTCGTGCCAGAGCATCTGAATTTTTTCCAACATCTCTTCGGTGGCCGTGTCGGGGTCGTCGGCAAAGCCGGGCAGAGTGAGAATGCGCCGGAACAGGTGCGGGATGCTAATATCCAGCGGCTTGAGGTCGGGATAGGCCTTGACCAACTGTTGGGCGATCAACTCGGGCTGCAACCAGCGCAGCGGCACCACTTCAGATTCGGAGATCATAGGACAGGCCTCTTCGGGTTCTTCGCCGCCCAACTCGCGCGCCCGCTCCAGGTCGCCTTGCCGCCGATAATAGTCGGCCAGGGCCATCTTGAGGGCGTCGGCAGCCAGCACCGAGCAGTGCATCTTGACCGGCGGCAGCCCGCCCAAAGCCTGAGCAATGGCCTGATTGGTCAACTCGAGGGCCTGCGAAATCGAACGCCCCTTGATCAACTCGGTAGCCATCGAGCTGGTGGCAATGGCCGCCCCGCAGCCAAAAGTGCGAAACCGAATGTCGGCGATCACATCACCCTCGACACGGATAGACATTTCCATCATATCGCCGCACACCGGGTTGCCCACCTTGCCCACGCCATCGGGGTTTTCCAAAACACCCACATTGCGCGGATTGGTAAAATGTTCAATAACCTGATCGCTGTATCTCATTTTATATCATCACCCTTCTACTGTATTGATGATTTGAAAATTGTCGTCCTGTAGGGGCAGAGCTTGCCTCCGCCCCATATTTACCGATTTTACCCGCTTTTCAGTCGCAGGTCAATTGTTTTTGGGGCGCGGCGGCGGCGTGGCCGGCTGACGGGTGCGGTCAGACAGGTACTCGACCAAAGCATCCAGCCCCAGCAAATAACTGCGCCAGCCAAAGCCGCAAATCTGCCCTACGCAGACCGGAGCGATCAGAGACACGTGGCGAAACTCTTCTTTGCGGGCGTGAATGTTGGACAAATGCACCTCGACGGCCGGCAGGGCCGCGGCGGCGATGGCATCGCGCAGGGCCACGCTGGTGTGTGTATACGCCGCCGGGTTGATCAAAATGCCGTCGGCCCAGCCAATGGCCTCTTGAATGGCGTCTATCAGTGCGCCCTCGTGATTCGACTGGATCACCCGCAACTCGGCCTTGTGCTTGCCCGCCGACAGGCGCAGCACGGCATTGATCTCATCCAATGTGGTATGCCCATAGATTTCGGGTTCGCGTCGCCCCAGCAAATTGAGGTTGGGGCCGTGCAGCACCAAAATTTTCATCTTTTATCCTCCCTGCGCGCCCATTTCACACAAAACCCCCTGTACCACCGCTTCCGGCACGTCGGCCACAATTTCGACCTGACCGATGCGACGCGGCAAAATCCAGCGCAGCGCACGGCCTTGCTTTTTCTTGTCGCGCCCCATAGCCTGCCAGATGGCCGGCGCCGGCTGCGGCGGACACCTGACCGGCAAATGGTATCGGCGCAGCACCAGAGCAATCTGCTCCGGCAGGGTCGCATCGGCCAGGCCCACCGCCACGGCGATGCGCGCCGCCACCACCATGCCCACGCTGACCGCCTCGCCATGGCGCATGGTAAAGTGGCTCAACTGCTCCAGCGCATGCCCCACCGTATGCCCCAGGTTCAACACCGCCCGCACCCCCTGCTCAAAGGGGTCCTGCTCCACCACCGCCGTTTTCACCGCCAGCGAACGGGCAATCCAGCGCGACCAGGGCGGCTCGCCCACATGGTCGGCCAGTTCGGCAAACAATTCGGCATCGGCCAGCACACCGTGCTTGATCAACTCGGCCATGCCTGCTGCCACCTCGGCCGACGGCAGCGTGCGCAGCACGGTCGGGTCAATCAGCACCAAAGCCGGCGGTTTGAACGCGCCAACCAGGTTTTTGCCCAGCGGCAGGTCTATGGCCGTCTTGCCGCCGACGCTGGCATCTACCATCGCCAGCAGTGTTGTCGGCACCTGGATCACCGACAGACCGCGCATAAACGTAGCTGCCGCAAACCCGGCCACATCGCACACCACCCCGCCGCCCAAAGCGATCACCGCGCCGCTGCGATCCAGCCCTCCGGCCAGGAATTGATCATACAGGTCGGCCAGCGTGGATAGCGTCTTGAACGCTTCGCCATCGGGCATGAGGCACAACCAGGCCCGCCGCCCCACCCCTTGCAGCGATTGTATCGCCGCATCACCGTACCACTTGCTCACCTTGGGGTTGCTGACCAGCGCGGCCATCTCACCGGCGATGAACGGCGCCGCCAGACCGCCCAGCCGCTCCAGCACTCCCTCGCCGATGTGAATGTCATAGCCGCCACCGGGGTAATGGGTCGGCAGCAGGATGGAAAAAGCCTGCTCAATCACCCGGTCGGTGATCTGGCTCACCGAGAGATTGGTGGTATCCAGGCAGCGCGGCATGGCGCGATAGGCATCCTGGCGTTTGGCCAGCAGCCGCTCGACCTCGGCGCGACGGTCCGGCACGTCCAACAGCGGGCGGTCTTGGGCGGCGGCCAGGCGGCGCACAATCTCGTCGGGCGAGGCAGTGAGGCAAAACAACGGCCCGGCGGCCAGCATGCGCCGCCGGTTGGCCGCATCGAGCAGCGCGCCGCCGCCGGTGGCGATCACCAGGCCATCTTGCCGGCTCAACTCCAGGCACAGGTCAGCCTCCATGTGCCGAAACGCCGCCTGGCCCTCTTGGGCAAACAAGAGCGAAATGGGCTTGCCGGCCCGCCGCTCAATCTCGACATCCATATCCACAAACGGACGCCCCAGGCGAGCAGCCACCTCACGCCCCACACTGGTCTTACCCGTCCCCATAAAACCGGTCAAAACAATGTTCATACGGCCTGCCATCCCCTCAACACGGTTCGATCACCAACACCCAATCGCAACCCGGCCCGGATGTCGGCGGCTCAAAGGTCTGGATGCCGGGGCTGGTGGTAGTATGCAGCGGCGTCTTGACACCGTAACGCGGATCGAACCACGACACACAGACCCGCAGCGCGGCCAGGCAGCCCTGATGCAGGGTAAACGGCTCACCACGCGGCGAATAGACCAGGGCAAAACTGTGGTCATTGGCGCGGGCGGCCCGCACCTTGCCCCCGCCCCAACGCGGCCCATCCAAGATCAGCGACGGGTCGGGAACAAGCTTGTAGAACGGATGCGCCTCAAAGAAACGACGCATCAAACCCATTTGAAACGCGCCGGGATGGTCAAGCGCATCCTGCCATGACACGCAGGCCTGAATAACGGCCGTGCGGCCCGGCTGCCACATCTGCCAGATGCTGTTGTGACCATAGGTATGGCCGCAGGCGCCAGCCAGAATGGCCCAATACGCCGCCTGACGCACGTCGTCATCTTGAAAACGCCGAAACGGGTTGGCGTCGCTGTTGTAAAAGCCCACCGGAATGTTTTCATAACGCGGCTCACCGTCGAGGGCCGGCTTGGGCGGGGTGAGGGCGTAATCGTGTTCAATAAACAGGCCGTTGTCGTGGCCCACCGCGCCGTGTGAAGATTGAGACATGTTGAAATCGAGCCAGTTGGCCGTATGCCACACATCAGAAGACTGGCCCGGCCCGCGCGGATGAAACGAGATCAGGTGACGCCCCTCGTCGCCCTGACGCAGACCGCCCGCCAACGCCTCGATCACCGCCGCCTCGCCCGGATCGGTCACATTCTGGTCGCCGCCCAAAATCCAGATGATCGGTGCATCGCGGTAACGTCGCCCCAAAAACCGGCCATAGTCTTGCGCCGTCTGCGGGGTGAAAATGCCGATGCGCCCTTGCTCGTCCAACTTCCAATGGACGCCCCATGTCGGCAGCAGGCCGATGACCAACCCCAACTGCGCCGCCTGCTCGATCACGGTGTCCACATGCTGAAAATAGGCCTCGTTCGGGCGGGTAGGGTCGCGGTCGAACAACGGCAAGTCGCCGTTGGCATTGGGCGTATTCACCCCGCCCAACTCGGCCAGCACCACCGCCTGAATCACCGTAAAGCCCTTGCGGGCGCGATTTTGCAGATAAAATGCCGACTCGTCCCGAGTCAGGCGATGAAACAACTCCCAGGCCGTATCACCCAGATAGAAAAACGGTTTGCCATCGCTCGATTCCAGATAGCGACCGTTGGCCGAAACACGCAGAGTCAACATAATATCCCCTTTCTACAATTCTTTTCGATACAACAGCACCTCAAACGGCCCATATTGCGTCTGTCCCACCTCGACATAGCCATTTTGGGTGTAAAACCGTTGCGCACCCACCTGCCGGGTAGTGGTGTCCAGGCTGAGGGTGCAATAGCCCAACTCGCGGGCACGCCTCTCCAGCCGCCGCAAAATGGCCTGCCCCCAGCCCTGCCGCTGATGATCCGGGTGAACGCGCATGCGCTTGATCTCGGCCTGTCGCTCGTCTATGCGCTTGAGCGCGCCCATCGCCACAATGCGGTCACCCAGCGCGCCCACCAGAAACTCGCCGCCGTTTTGCACATAGGCTTCCATAATGTAATGCAAATCGGCATCCCACTCGCCGTTGCCGCCATGCGCTCCCACCTGATGCAAAGCCAGGTTGTGCAAATCCCACACCGCGTCGTGATCGGCAGGCCGATAGCGGCGGATCGTCCACGCCGCCGGCAAACGCAGATCGGCCAACAGGTCGGCCAGCGACAGCTCGTCCAACGAGGCCACCTGCCGGTCGGCCTCGGCCAGCGACAGCAGACGGGTCAGATCGTTTGGCACGGCCACGCAATACAGGCCGGCGGCCCTGGCTGCCCAGATGCCATGCGGCGAGTCTTCCAGCGCGATGGCCTGATTGGGCGAGACGCCCAGCGCAGCGCAGGCAACCAGGTACAGATCGGGCGCGGGCTTGGTGCGCGCCACCTCGTCGCCGCAGCAAAGCGCGTCAAACTGCCCGGCGATACCATAGCCGGTCAGGTAATCGCCCACTACCCGCCGCGGCGAGTTGGTGGCGATGGCGCAGCGCAGCCCCAACCGGACCGCCTCAGCCAAACGGTGTTCTACGCCTGGCCTGAGCGGCTGCGCCCGCATCAATTCGGCATAGCGGGCACGGCGGCGCGGGCCGATTTCGCCACGCAGCCGCTCAATGTCATCAGCACGGCCCAACAGACCGGCCAGATCGGCATAGGGATCAAACACCCCCTCTGCCCCGACACAGCCCAGCCAACGTTCGACAGGCAACTCGCAGCCCCACCGGGCATACTCCTCGACCCAAGAGCGATATTCCGGCGTTTCGGTGTCGAGGACCAGGCCGTCAAAATCCCACACAATGGCACAAATGTCCAAGCCCACCTCACCGTCACTCATAGCTGCCCAATTCCAGTCCCTTTTGAATAAAATAGCGATATGTATCGTAATGAACCGTGTTGGGAATGGAATGATCGCTGTGCAAGACATAGCCAAAATTTTGCTTGACCGTAGGAATTTTGGCCGCCAACTCGGCGTCAATTTGAGCGCGGTCGTTGGTATACAGCACCCGCACATCAATCCCGCCCATAAAGGAGAGGTGATCGCCAAAATCGCGGTACAACTTGAGCAGGTCCATGCCGGCTTTGACCTCGATCACCTGCAAGCAGTCCATGCCCGCTTCGATCAGCCCCGGCACCAACGGCTCGACATAGCCACACGAATGGACGATCACCGGCCGGCCGCGTTGCCGGGCAAAACCGATGCTGTGTTGGTGCGCCGGCCAGATGATCTCGCGGTACATCTTGGGCGACATAAAGGGGTGTCCCTTGAAGCCCATGTCCTCATAATACCAGATGCCATCCGGCCAGCCTTCCTCGTCAAACAGAATTTCTTGCAAATTGACGATCAAACTGGCATAGGTCATAGCCATATCGCGCACCCAATCGGGGTCCAGAGCCATCCCCACCAGCATGTGCTCGTGTCCGCAGACATCCTTGAGAATCTCGAACACATTGACGCCGCACCAGGCAAAAAAGCGGCCGGCCTGCCGCGCCCGTTCTTTGGCCGCCCGGTAAGCCTCCACATTGATCCGCCGCCGTTCGGGAGCCAGTTTGGGCTTGATAAATTCCTCCCAGCCAGTGCGATCCTTGACCGTAAAATCCACATGTTCGGGAGTGGCGTCGTGCAGCTTGTGGCGACGGAATATCGCCCCGTTGCCGTTGCGGGTGAGGCGCGTTTCCTCGGTCTCCTCCAGCACCTCTTCGACAAAATCCAGGTCGGCGACCATGCTAAACGGGCCGCACAACTCCATATCAAACCCAAAATGGTCGGCCAGGCTCTCGCCGGGCTGAATGTGGCCTTGATCGCTCCACGCTTTTTGCGTATCCGACCAGAAATGCTCCATCAAGCCGATGCGATCCACCGGCTGTCGCTGCAAAATGCGACTGATTCTTTCCTGTCCGGTCATTTCCATACTGTCCCTCCTTGAAAAAATATCGCCATCGGTTTATTATACCACACTCAGCCTCAAGCCGGATAACGCCACCAGTGAAGGCGAGGGTCAACCTCACCCTGACAGAATTTGGTCAGCCTCATGAATCTGTGATATAATGCGAGATGTACCGGGAAACACCGACCGACCTGGCGAGGAAGATTATGTCAAAAGCAAGCACAAACCGTGTATCTCGGCGCATGATCCGCTACCAGGACATGTTGACCGCCTATGCGCGCTGGCTGGCCCTGATCGGCATCCCCATCGCTGCTTTGCTGACCCCGGCGGATCAAACCCCCTTGCTGCTGCTCACCCTGATCATGGCCGTCATTGACGCCATTCCCATTGTGATGTTGTATTTCAAATTTTACCCTGTTTATGCAGCAATTACCTTTTTTTGCCTGGACATTGTCTTTGCATTGATCGCCCTGTACCTGGGCGGACCGGGCGTCTTGTTCTATGCTTTTATCCCCGCTCTCGCCATCGGCGTCCGCTTTGACTGGATGTGGGGATTGAGCAGCGCGGCGCTGCTGGCCGTAGGCCACATTTTCATCGCCCTGCTCGCCGACCCACAGGTCGAGGTGGCCGCCCTGATCTGGCAGGCCGCGCTGCTGTTGCTCGCCTCGGCCTGGAGCGGTTTGCTGGCGCACGCCATCAAAGCCGAACCACCGATGACCAACCAGGAGCAGCAGGCTTTGAACGAAAAAATGCGGCGGCTCCAGGCCGCCGCCGACCGCGCCCAGATCGTCTACGAAATGTCCAGCACCTTGAGCGCAACTCTCAACCCGGAAAAAATCTTGAACGCGGTGCTAGAGATCGGTTCGCTGGGATTTGACGAACTGGACAATCAGCCAAGCACGCCCACCCCCGCCACACCTGTTGAACATCCGGCCGGCGTGGTGCTGTTGCAAGGTGAAGAGGGGCTTTACGTGGCCGCGTCGCGCAACATCAGCGCTGAAGAGGCCGAACTGACGCTCAGCCCCGAGCGCGGCGTGCTGGGGCGCACACTGTATCGCGGCGAATCTCAAATCTTGGGCAAACTGGCCGATGATCCGGTGCTGAGCCGCTTTGCCTCGTTTCGTCGCTGCCGCTCGGCCATCTGCGTACCACTGCGGGCCGGCTTTGAGACGTTTGGCGCCGTGCTGTTTGCCAGCCCTTTGCCCAACGCCTTTCAAAGCGAACACCAGGCCCTGCTCACGGCCATTGCCAGCCAGGCCGCCGTGGCTCTGAACAATGCCCAACTGTATCAAGACCTGCAAAGCGAAAAAGAGCGCACCATCGCCGTGGTCGAAGAATCGCGCACCAAACTCAGCCGCGACCTGCACGACGGGCCCACTCAGTCCATCTCGGCCATCGCTATGCGCCTCAATTTTGCCCGCCTGCTGCTCGACCGCGAACCGTCCAAAGTCAAAGAAGAATTGTTCAAACTGGAAAACCTGGCCCGCCGCACTACCAAAGAAATTCGCACTATGCTGTTCACCCTGCGCCCGGTGGTGTTGGAAACGCAAGGACTCCAAGTAGCCGTCGAGCAACTGGTGACCAAGCTGCAAGAGACCGGCGACCTGCCGGTGCGGTTGCAAATCGCCAACATTGAAGACAAAATTGATGTCAACCTCAAAGCGGTGGCCTGGTTTATCACCGAAGAGGCGCTCAACAATGCCCGCAAATACGCCCAGGCCAAAAACATCTGGGTGCGCATGAGCGTGCGCGAAAACTATTTTGTGGCCGAAATTGAAGATGACGGGGTTGGCTTTGATATGGAAGCCACCATGTCCAACTATGATCAGCGCGGCAGTTTTGGGCTGCTCAATATGCAAGAACGCGCCGACCTGGTCAACGGCCGCACCTCGATCAAATCGGAAAAGGGCAAAGGCACCAAAGTGACCCTGGTGGCACCCTTGAATCGCGAGGCGGCCTGAGCCAAATGAACTTGTTGACCTGGCTGTGGTCTGCTGAATTGGGGCGTCAACAACTGGCTCTGCTGGCCTGGTGCATGGTGATTGTCTATGCCCTGACGACATGGCTGGTCTGGCGACTGTTCGATCAGGAGCGGGGAAACACATGGCTGCGGCGACTGAGTTGCACCTGGATGGGCGACGTCACCGCACAAGGGGCGAGGCTGGTCTATTACCTCGGCGTGCCGGCAGCCTTGCTGTGGCGTGATCTGCTGGTCGAGCCGATGGGCATTCCTGTCACCATCGAACAAACCTACGGGCTGCTCGCCTGGCACTGGTTGGGGCTGGACACTGAAGCAGGATTGGCTCATCTGGTGGTCGGCCTGGCCTGGGGCGTTGGCGTGCTGGCCGGCCTCGTTGGGGTGCGGCTGTGGCATCGCCATTCGATGGCCCAACATCGCCCATCGCAGCACATCCCCTGGTGGGTGGCCCTGCGCGAAGGGCTGTTGATGCAAACCTGGTGGGCGACGTGGCGGGGCTGTGTGTCGGTCTGGACAGCCGACCCTCTATTGATCGGCCTGGGCGGGTTTGCTCTCACCGCTGCCGCCTGGCTGCTCAACCCTACCCGCCGCCATCGTTTGTTCGATCCGGCCTTTAACGACACCCTGGTGCGCGACTGGATGCTGGCGCTGTGTACGGCCATCCTCTCGATGTATGTGCGAGAATTGTGGCTGCTGGTCGCCCTGCACACACTGTGGCTTGGCCTGAGCGACCGCGCTTTGCCGCTCTCTATGCCTACAGCCCGCGTCGCCGAAAAATAAAAACGCCAGGTTTGACCTGGCGTTTTCTGCTGAGATTAATAGACGCGGCGCTGATCTCGACGAGCGCGACGAATGGCCTTTTTCTTGGCTTTGCGGCGCAGCTCGCTCTTGGAGACAAACCATCGCCGGCGTCGCGTCTCACTGAGAACACCGCTCTGTGTTACCGATTTACGAAAACGTTTGAGCAGGCTTTCCTGCGATTCGCCTGAGTTCAGTTCGACAGACAAGACTTGTTCAACTCCTTTCCTCAAGATAAGCTGCCTCTTGCGGTCGGCGCTCTGGACTGAATTATACCTGAACTGATCCTGCCTGTCAAACAACAGAGAAAACGATCAGATTACGTGGCACAACGCCGCACGCAGCACTTCGTAGCAGCGTCTGTGCAGCCAGTCAGAGGCTCGGCCACTCTTATTTGAAGCGCAGCCAGGCCAGCACAGCCGTCACCAACGAACAAAAAGTCAGCACATTCCACAGCACCACTGCGGCAACCGGCCAGTGTTTGTCGGCCCACAGAGCCAGCAGACCGACAGCCAGTGTCAACAGCAGACGCATACCGGCATAGAGTAAGAAAAATTCGGCCGGGCGATGCAGCATCATCCCCCCGAACAGCAACAGTTGCAAGCCCGACCGCGCCATCAGCAGCATGGTCAAAATATCCAGGCCGTTCGCCAAAAGCCAGGCCAGCAACGCAGTGACGATCATCAAAAGGGTAGGCCATTGCCGTGATTTGAGCATGGTCCGCATTGTAGCACGATTGGCATCGTTGATCAAGTTGAATTGAACAAAGGATCCAGTGAATGGCCGACCTGCCTCCTATGTTGAAACAATATCGCCAGATCAAGGCGCGCCACCCCGACGCCCTGGTGTTGTTCCGCCTGGGCGATTTTTACGAGTTGTTTCAGGCCGACGCCGAGTTGGTGGCACGGCAGCTCAACCTGACGCTGACCACTCGCCGCTTTTCCAAAACGGTTTCGCTGCCCATGTGTGGCATCCCGCATCAGCGGCTCAACAGTTACATCGCCCGACTGATCGAGCGAGGACATCGGGTGGCGGTGGTGGAGCAGCTTCAAGACGCCCGACATACCAAAGGATTGGTGGATCGCGGGGTGGTGCGGGTGATCACGCCCGGCACTGTGGTCGAAGATACCTTGCTGGCCGAACAGGAACTCTGCCTGTTGGCCGGCATCGTGGTCGGCGACGGCCGGCAGGGACGGCCGCGCGGTTATGGTCTGGCCGTAGTAGACCTGTCTACCGGCGAATTTTCCACCACCCAAATCACCCCCGACTCGCCCGATCAGGCCGAGTCTTGCTTTTGGGAAGAGCTGGCCCGCCTGCGCCCCAACGAGATTGTCTTGCCGCGTTCGCTGGCCGAACAAGCCGAATGGTCGGCGCGACTGACGGCAATCCACCCGACCCGCCTCTCGCCGCTAGACGAGGCCGATTTTGACCCGGCGCAGGCGGCCGGACGACTCAAGGCACATCTGGGTGTGTCAAGCCTGGAGAGCTTTGGTTGCGCCGACCTGCCGCTGGCTCTGTCGGCAGCGGGGGCGGTGTTGAGCTATTTGCAAAACAACCAGATCTCGGACCTGGCACACATCGTCCGCCTGACCACATATCACCCGTCGGCTTATATGTCCCTTGATCCGGTCACCCGCCGCAACCTGGAATTGACAGCAACATTGCGCGATGGACGATACCCTGGCTCGCTGTGCGCCCGCCTGGATCGCACCCTCACGGCAATGGGCGGACGGCGACTGCGTTCGTGGCTGACGCGCCCGCTGCTGGATGTATCTGCCATCAACGAACGCCTGGCCGCCGTGTCTGACCTGGTGGAGCATGGACTGCGACGCGGCGACATGCGTCAGGCTTTGAACGGCCTGGCCGACATGGAGCGGCTGGTCGGGCGGATCGGTTTCGGCAATGCCAATGCCCGCGATCTGGTCTCGCTGCGCAAGGTATTGGAACAAACGCCGCGCATCAAAGAAACCCTGCAAGATACATCATCTGCGCTATTGCAGCGATTGAACAACACTCTGGACATGGCCGTGTTGGGCGAGATGACCGACCTGATCGCCCGGGCGGTGGTGGATGCGCCGCCGATCTTGCTGCAAGAAGGCGGCCTGATCCGCCCCGGCTATGACGCCGAACTGGACAAACTGCGCCAGGTGGCTTGTTCGGGGCGCGACTGGCTGGCGGCTTTTGAGGTCGCCGAGCGTGAGCGCACCGGCATCAAAAATCTGCGGGTGCGCTACAACCAGGTTTTTGGCTTTTTCATCGAGGTGACCAAGAGCTATTTGAGCCAGGTGCCGCTCGATTACGAACGGCGGGCCACGGTGACGCACGCCGAACGCTTTGTGTCGCCGGCCCTGCGGGCGCGCGAGGCCGAGATCTTGACCGCCGAGGAGCGGATCAACGAACTGGAATACGAATTGTTTGTCGAGGTGCGCCGTCGCGTGGCCGCCCAATCGGCCAGCCTGACCCTGGCCGCTCGCGCGCTGGCCGAGCTGGACGTGCTGACTGCCCTGGCCGAAACGGCAGCGGTCTATGGCTATAGCTGCCCTACTCTGGATGACAGCACCGACCTGATCATCCGGCAGGGCCGCCATGTCGTAGTCGAACACAGCCTGGCCGACGGCGAGCGATTTGTGCCGAACGACACCGTCCTGACGCCGGATCAGCGGCTGATGGTGATCACCGGGCCGAACATGAGCGGCAAATCGGTCTATATCCGCCAGGTGGCCCTGATCGCTTTGCTGGCGCAGATGGGCAGCCTGGTGCCGGCGCAAGAAGCGCGGGTGGGGCTGGTGGATCGCATCTTTGTGCGCGCCGGGGCCAGCGACGACATTGCGCAGGGCCGCTCGACTTTTTTGGTGGAAATGAGCGAAACCGGCTATATCTTGCGTCACGCCACCCGACGCAGCCTGATCGTGCTGGATGAGGTAGGACGCGGCACCAGCACCTATGACGGCATGAGCATCGCCTGGGCCATCGCCCAGGACATTCACAACCGCATCGAGGCACGCACCCTGTTCGCCACCCATTTTCAAGAACTGACCCGCCTGGCCCAAGAGTTGGCGGCGGCGCGGTGCTACAGCATGGCCGTCGCCGAGCAGGACGGACGAGCCATCTTTATGCGTCACCTGATAGCCGGCTGCGACAGCCCCACCTCGGCGCCGCTGCGTCAGGTCAGCTTGCAGGTGGCCAGGCTGGCCGGCCTGCCCGAACACGTGATCGCCCAGGCTAGAGACATCCTGGCACGGCTGGAAGGCCGGGAGAGGGCGGTAGAGCAGCCCGACATAGACGTGATACACGAAGAAAAGGCAGCCTGGCCCGATCCGCCGGCACGTCAGAGCGGATGGCGCAGCCTGGACGAGACCATCCTGGACGCCGTGTTGACCCGCCTCGGCCGCCTGGACATTGGCAACCTGACGCCGGTACAGGCGTTGGTGATTCTGAATGAACTACAGCAAATGTTGCAACAACAAATCAATCTGGATAAAGGATAATCAACATGCGAATTGTGATCACCGGACACAAAGGACAGTTGGGGCAGGCTTTGCTCCAGGTATTGCAGAACGACGAGGTGCTGGGGCTGGACCTGCCCGAATGGGATATTACCGATGCTGCAGCCATCGCCCAGGCCATCGGCGACTTGGCACCTGACGTGGTGCTACATCCCGCTGCGCTAACCGACGTGGATCGCTGCGCCCGCGAACCCGAGCTGGCTTTGCGGATCAATGGGCTAGGCACGCACAATGTGGCCCTGGCCTGCCTGCGCTGCAACGCGGCCATGCTGTACGTCAGCTCGAACGAGGTGTTTGACGGCAAAAAGGGTGCGCCCTATGAAGAGTGGGAGCCGTGCGCGGCGATCAACCCCTATGGCCGCTCCAAACTGGCCGGCGAGGTGTACGCTCGTATGCACCTGAGCCGATTTTACATCGTGCGCACGGCCTGGTTGTATGGGCGCGGCGGCAACAATTTTCCATCCAAGATCATCGCCGCGGCCGAAAAATATGGCCGTCTGCGGGTGGTGTGCGACGAAATCAGCTCGCCTACCTACGCGCCCGACCTGGCCCAGGCCATCGAGCGGCTGATCCGCGCCGAGCATTACGGCATCTATCATTTCACCAACGAGGGCATCTGCTCGCGCTATGAATTTGCCCGCCGCATTTTGGAACTGAGCGGGCGCGGCGACATTCCCATCGAGCCGATCACGTCCGATCAATGGCCGCGCCCCAGCGTGCCGCCGCTGCACTGCGCCATCCGCAACCTGGCCGGCGCGCAGATCGGCATCCGCCTGCGGCATTGGGAAGAGGCATTGGCCGATGCAATGCATGGCTAGCAGTCTATCGGAGAAACTATTCGTTGCCCCACTTGAGAACGCCGGGATCCCGCACTTGTTCGGGGACACCCCAAAAGACTCCTTTCGCACTCCGCTGGGGACAGCACTTGAGGATGTCGGAACCCCGAACTTGTTCGGGGACACCCCACCCAGTGCGCCCAAGTTGCTCCAGGTTGGGGACTCGCCATCGCTCAGGGATCTCCGACAGCCTGCCAGGGTCTCGGTCATTATCCCCAACTGGAATGGTATGCGCCACCTGCCCACCTGCCTGAACTCGCTGCGCCGGCAGACGTGGAACGAGTTCGAGACGCTGGTGGTAGACAATGGTTCCCAAGACGGCTCGCTCGACCTGCTGCGGCGCGACTATGGCTGGGTGCGCCTGCTGGCCCTGCCGCGCAATCTGGGCTATGCCGGCGGCTGCAATAAAGGGCTAAAAGCGGCACAGGGCGATATTTTGTGCATCTTGAACAATGACACCGAACTGGAACCTGACTGGCTGACCGAATTGATCGCCGCGCTGGAGCGACACCCCGACGCAGGAATGGCAACGCCCAAAGTCAAGTTGTTTGACGACCGGACGCGACTGCACACTACCGGAGACCTGGTGCGCGCCGATGGCACGTTTGACAGCCGGGGGGTGTGGCAGATAGATGAAGGACAATTTGATCGCGAGGAATATGTCTTTGGCGCAGCAGGGGTGGCACCGGCATTTCGGCGAGAGATGCTGGATGAGATCGGCCTGTTTGACGCCGATTTTTGGAGCTATTGCGAGGATGTAGACCTGAGCTGGAGGGCGCAGTGGGCAGGGTATAAATGTATCTATGCGCCGCGCTCCGTGCTGTATCATAAAGTCAGTGCGACCGGCGGCGGGCCGATTGCGTCATTCTATGTCGCCCGCAACACCATCTGGACATTGGTGAAAAACTGGCCGGCCGGGCTGTGGCAGAGATACAAAACGTATATTATCACAGCACAATGGAGGCGTTTTGCCGATGCAGCTCGATCCTGGCGCGGTGCAGCGGCGCGGGCAACGATGCGCGGTCAGATAGCCGGGCTGCTCGGAGCGGGGCGGATGTGGCGCAAACGGAAGGTCATCCAATCGGGGCGGCACATCAACCCAGAGGACATGGCCGCCTGGCTGATTTGAGAATGTAGGGGCAGGTCTTGCGCCTGCCCCTACACCTGAACATAGCAATTCAAAGCTGTTGATCCTGATCTCTGCTGCAAACAGGATCGGGATGAGCCAATTCGATTTTACGCACTCGATACAGTGTATCCTCCAGCAGCCGCCGGTTGGCTGCCAGCAAGTCAGCCACCAAACCGAGAATCAGCACCTGAAACCCCACGATCAACAACACGGCAGCCAGAATGAGCGACTGAACATTGCCTCCCCCACGCCCTTGAAAATAAAAGTACAAAAAACGCGCCCCGATCAGCGATCCCGCGCCCAAAAAGAGTGTGGAGAGCAGGGTAAAGGTCTTGAGCGGCTGATAGACCATGTACAGCCGCAAGATGCTGGGAGCCTGACGGCGAAGATAGTGCGGAATGCCCTTGAACAGGCGCGAGGGACGGGTGGGAGCGTTGCTGCGCGTGGGAACCGTCGTGACGGTCAGCGGCTTTTTGCCACTCTGGATGATGGTTTCCAGTGTATAGGTAAAATCGGTGATAATGTTCAACCTGAGAGCCGCCTCACGGCTATAGGCGCGAAACCCACTGGTCACATCACCCACCTGCTGCCCCGACAACGCGCTGACCACCCGACTGCCCAGAGATTGCAAAAATCGCTTGATCGGTGAAAAATGCGCCACTGCCTCCACGCTGCGGTCGCCAATAACCATATCGGCCTCGCCGCGCAGCACCGGGGCCACCAGACGGGCAATGTCCTCGGCCGGGTACTGCCCGTCGGCATCGGTGTTGACAATCACGTCGGCGCCCAGGCGCAGACAGGCATCCAGGCCGGCGGAAAACGCCCGCGCCAGCCCACGATGGCCGGTAAAGCGGATGATGTGATTGACCCCGCATTGCCGGGCTACCTCGGCGGTGCCGTCGGTGCTGCCGTCATCAATGATCAGCGTTTCGATGCAATCAATGCCTTCGAGGTGTGTGGGCAGATCGGCCAGGGTGGATGGCAGGGTTTGGGATTCGTTGAGACAGGGGATTTGGATGATAAGGCGCATATTATGGCTCAACGGGGACAGAAATTTCCAAAACCTCATTGGATGAGATATTGTAATTTTTCTGCATAAATAGATCAAGCTGTTGTTCAAAGATTTGTCCAGCCTGTTTATGGTTTTGCATTGCAAGGTTCAAAGCGTCACGAGTTACGTCCAAAGAGGTTGCAGAACGCCCAAAGACCGAGTCATTAAAAGCCTGATGAGCGGCAATATATTGTTCTATACTCGTTTGAAACTCTTGATGCGAGCTTTGCATTTCCGGTGGCGGTGTCAATACATTCCATTGCTCTAGAATCCGGTCTGTGGGCAGTCGAACAACCAGATATTTGGTTACTCCAACGTAGTGAATCACCTCAGATGAAACCCCACTCAATGGCTTTTGCGTGGGAATAACCGAAAATGTTGGAGTGACTTGAACAGGAAAAGGTAACGGAGAATGACCAGCCTGATCAAGAGGCGATTTATCTATGTCAGGGCTGGTTGTGGATGATACCTGACAACCGACCAGAGATACCATCAGACCAAACAAAAAGAGAATCTGCCTTCCAATAAATCGTTGTGTGACCAACCCATTCCTCCCAAATTGTCTATACAGAAATAGAGGAGGCAAAAGACTTGCCTCCTCTACCATTCTACCTTTTTGTAGACCCGATATGCCCCTTAGGGCATAATGCCATTGTAGGCCAAAGACGCATCAAATCCTGCATATTGAGTCAATTCGGCGTTGGGCCCCTGGTTAACTACTACAACCACGTTCCCTGTACAGACCACCGTTGCAGAGCCGGTATAGTTGTCGCCATGACCAGCTTCAGAGCGGTTGGGAATCAGTACAGATGAACCGGAAGGAATGGCAGTCAATGGACGCGCCGGATTGGGTGTTACACCATCGTTATACGTCACATTGCAATCTACATTGCCGCCACTCACATTTTGAATCTGCATAGAGGTGCTATAGTCGTAATAGTTGCGCAAAATAGTAGGCAGAATGAACTGGGTTCCTCCGCCAACAAAAGCATTGTAAGAAGAAGATTGAACATCGTTGGTCTGGTTTATCATCGCGACCAGATTTTGGCCGTCCAGGCTGGCAATCGTTGCTGCGCCGTTAAAATTCGCAGCATGCCCTTCTGTCCAGTTATAAAAGGAAACTGACGAATTGGGCTGAACATAATCAGACTCTTTGACAATTCCATCTGAATAAGTAACGCGAACACGAGTCTGAGCAGCACCTACATTCTGAACCTGGATAACCGTCTTGAACCCATAATAGGCATTCATGATAATTGGAGCAAAAAGGGTCTGTCCGCCATCCAAAAAGCCATTGTAGGTGTTTTGTTTGTTGGGCCCGTTCTGGTTGATCACCACTACGACAGGGCCGTTTGCAGTCACAAGAGCGGAGCCATTAAAGCTTGATGGAAGATTGGCATTGTTGGCCTGATTAAAGCGTGCGACAGCGCCAGCCTTTAAGGCATTGGCCGTATCTCGCGCCGCCGTCACTACTGCGCCGGCTTGATTATAATAATCAACAACAACATTCACATCCCCAGAACCGGCATTCTGCACCGATATCTCGGTTGAAAAACCGTAAAATGTCTTCATTGCAATTGGCACATAAGCCTGGGGAGCGCCCTGCGCAGAACCACTATAGCTACCAGACCGCAATACAGCGCCATCCGTCTTTTGGTTAGCAATAGCAGCAACTGGCTTGTCACAAGAAACAACGACCGAACCATTAAAGCCTGTGGCCAACCCGGTCTCTGAGCCCTGATACTTGGACCAAATGCCGTTTGCATTAATGGTGAACCCGTACTCGAGAGCTTTAGTGCCATCCTGGTTGTAATACGTGATGGTGCAGGTAGCCAGGTCGCCTGAGAGGTTTTGCACCTGGATAAAGGTAGTTGTCGTGCCCTGAGCAAAGACAACTCCAGTAGCCAACCCCATAAGCAATACAACCGCCACTAGAAACTTGAGAGACTTCATGTTCAAAACTCCTTTCAATAAAAAATATGGATCATAGGTTATGTGCTATCATCATACTCTCAAACGGCTATTTTGGCAATACTCCATTGGTAGTATAATCTTTGCGGCCACAATACAAGATGAACAGAGTTAAAAAAGCATAGCCGATTTCAACTATTCCTATCCACAACCGAAAGAGAACAGCTGCAGCGATAGAGATCGGATCCGGCAGATAATTCGACAGCAAGGTTGATAATGACAGTTCTCTCAATCCCAACCCACCAGGAATAGCAGAAACACAGATTCCTGTAGCCCCAGATAATGCGACAAAACCGCACAAAGCGGGCAATAGGCTTGAAGGGACACCGACATAGAATGATTTGAGGAGCAAGTAAAGAATCAGTCCACCATTTAGCCAACTTAGGATATAGAGCAAAAGCCATATCAAAACATTCTTGTGTCGAATGGAAAAAGCTAATCTCTTAGATTGACTCTGCCTATGAAAAAATAGCCTGGATAATAATTCAAATGTCCGTTGCAAAAGAGAAGGAATAGCGATAAAAGGCAAAAATAGTAACAGCAAAACCCAAATATATGTAACAATTTGCGGAATAACACTGCTGTAACAGGGTAAAAAAGCAGTAAATACAATCAATGCAGATAGAATTTGGATAATAATCTCCCAGATACTGCTCTGCAACGGAACCGGCGCAGGAACGCCCTCCTGATGGTACAAAAACGTTCTGCCTGCAATTTGCCAGATCGAACCTGGAAGATGCCGGGCTACTCCTGATAATGCAAAAATTCTGAGATTTTCCTTAAAATTAGAGGTTGCGCCATGGCTTTGAACTAAAAGGCTCCAAATCAGCGCATTTAGGAGAAAAGAGATTAGGAGAGGCAGCATTGCGACAACGAGGTACCAGGGATTCCAATGCCATCTCGTCAGATCAAGATTCCCCCATGTAGAATAAACTTTATATCCTAAAAAAGCCACCGCCGGAACCAGTAAAAAGGCAGGTAAGACCAGCTTGTGAAAATACTTGCTCCGACCAGAAATCAAAGCATTGAGCAATTTTGTCTTGGTGTCTTGAAATCGTCGGTTCAATTTTTTGCCAAAATCTTGTGCCATCGATATCTTGCCTTGTATAACCACAATGTCCAGGCCTTTTTGACCAACTCGAAGACAGTTCCAGGTTCAACAAAAACTAACCTGACATAATAAAACAGCTTTTGAATCTTTATTTTGCGCTCTTTGCTTTTGCGCACCACTTGAAATTCTTGCAACAACTGGCGCATCCTGGAAGACTCTATGGTCTTGGAGAGAACAATGCCATTCTCCACATCATCTGGCGCATCAATATAGAGTTTGTTCCAATCCATATCTAGAGAGACGAGACCCTGCTGAATGGCGTAATTCCAGATGGGTGTGCCAGGCAGTGGGGTCAGTAAATAGGCCTGAGCGCGATGTAAACGTGCATCCTTAAAAGCGGCCAGTGTTTCCTGTATTTCTTTGTGAGTTTCGCGCGGCGAACCAATAATAAAAAATCCCAGGATATGAATGTGTGCCTGACTGAGCAACTCAATAGCACGCCAGTTATCTTGAACGGTAACATGATCTTTGAGGAATGCCAGCGTATCGACAGAAAAAGACTCGAATCCGACCGATACCTCAAACACATTCATCTCGATCAAGATTTGCATCAATTCTTGATCAACCAGATTGGCGCGACAGTTTAATGAAAACTTGACCCGCTTGACAATGTCTTTTTCTTTTAACAAAGAGACGATTTTCTTCAGCCTCTTGCGATCAGCTATAAAGAGATCATCCCAGAAATAGATGTGCTTGGGACTATATTGTTCTATTACAGATTCAACCTCTCGCACAACATATTCGGCGCTATGAAACCTGGTTGTCTTCCAAAAGGAACGGGAGGCACAAAAGACACAGTGATAGGGACATCCTCGTGAAGAAATAATACCAATTGCTTCACCTGATTTGATATGCATCAAATCACGAGCCGGAAAAGGTAGAATATCTAAATCGCGAATCAATTCTCGCGGATCTGTTTTGCAAATTGCGCCTGCTTGGTCACGGTAGACAATTCCTGCTACCTGTTGTAGAGCCGACCAGTCTAGTCCTGACTGCTCGATAATCTGACACACTTGAAGCATTGTAATCTCGCCTTCGCCCATCACGGCCAGATCCATGCTCTCGACCAGAGTCTCCGGTAGTGCTGAAATATGATGCCCGCCAATAATGATGATGATGTCCGAACGATAAGCTTTACACCAATTACTAAACAGTTTGGCATGGTCATAGTTTTGAGTCACTGTTGAAATACCGATGACATCGGGTTGAAATGTTTCTACAACATGGCGTAGATTATGCTGAGCTATTTGAATCTCAACCCTGCCCGACATCTCCTGGCGAAGAAAAGCGGCAATATACCCCAAACCAGTAGGGAAAACTGCATCCTCAGTTCTTTCAGGATCAACGACCTGGACCAATAATATTTTCATAAATTTTTCCGTAACTGTGACTTTTATCGTTGGACAAGCAAACGTTGAGCGATAATGGCCTGATACACTTGTTGAGCGGCAAGAGATTGCCCTGCTGCATTTTGATGAAAATCATTGCGAAAATATAGTTCTGTATCCTGACCTGCTTCATAAAACGCAGGAAGCAAGTCTAGCACAAGAATACCTTCTTGCGTTCCAAACTCAAGTAAAATGTGATTTGGCTTGTCTAGGGAATAATTATGTTTATCCAAAGCATATATCTCTTGAACATCTTGCCACAGTTTGGGATAAACCTGGATTTTGGAAGGAAATAATACAATCATGGTCTGAGCCTGATACTCTTTGCCAACAGTCACTATTTCCTTGAGAATCTGTTTGGTCATCAAGACGCCATGTTCCATTTCTGGCCCATATATATTGGCGAAAATTGGCATCCGTTTTGAATCAGCAAACCCAGGGAAGGATTCGGGCTGAAACTCGGCAGAAATTTTGCCTTGACGAACCTGCCAATCGCGAAAAAAAGATCTCAACAGGGTATAGAGTCGGCTATTTTGGGACAGCCAGGTTGTAGCTGATGTCAACGGATTGGCCTGCTTATTTCGCTCATACCGATAAAGATCAACCAGATATCCCTCTTGTACCACCCGGCTGCCTTTACCGATCAAATTATCATAAAAATCGTTCTCGATAAAAAATCCCACAATGATCAAATCAGGTCGGTAATCCAGACCCTTTTTTTTCAACAGAGCCAACTCTTGATCGGTACCATAACCAGGAACCGCAGCATTGATCACCTGGACATTTCCGTCTGTGTTTTGCTCTAGAAAATTTTCCAATCGTTCAGGAAACGAATCCTGAGCATTTACACCGTACCCCCAGGCTATCGAGTCACCCAAAACAAGAATCCGAAACATATTAGCCGACTTGGGTGCAATTTCATCACCTCGAAATCCATCTGAATTCGTATGAATGGTTACATCATAATTGGGGTGTTGATGACGACCATCAAAATTTTTGGACAAAACGTATCCCAAATCAGGATCATTACTATACAAACCACGTGGATGTGGAGCAACCAAATAAGACGGAATAAAAATGTGTGACGCCAACTCGGTCAGGATCAAAGCAACGCCGCACCCCAACAGCATTACGACCACATTCACCGCTATTTCTCTGAGACGTTGTTTGAATCTTTTCAGCACCAGACAAGCACTCCGCAAAATTACGATTTTTTACGACAAGTTACAGTCAAAATAGTTCCAGCTTGCAGCCGATCCAAAAGGAAAAAATAGGGCATGCTGAAAAGCCGCAACAATCGCGATCTGGACAATTTTGCAGCTACAAGATACCAGGACTCTTTTTTCTGAGAGCGAAAATAAAATTGTATGCTCAGCCAGAAAGCATGATAGCTGCCATATAGACACCGGGTGTCCACAATTTCAAATCCATGATCGTCAAGAAATTGTTCCAAGGTACGCTGTGGCACAAGATACAAGTGCCGTGGAACATCATAGCCCGACCAGGTTTTTCCAAACAATTTCAAGTCCAGGCTATGCAAATTGGGAATCGTTATTACAGCGATCCCTCCGACAGTCAAAAGCCGGGATATCTTTTGCATGCTTGTCTCAGGATCGAACAAGTGCTCAAACACATTCCACATTGTCACTACATCAAAAGAACCATCTGGAAAAGGAGCATCCTCCAGTTCACCGACAAACACATCAAGCTGTGCCCGCTCGCGCGCATAATCTGCGGCATGTTGGCTCAACTCGACACCACACACCTGCCAACCCAATTCTCTGGCTCTGGCTAAAAACTCACCTGTTGCACATCCCACATCCAAAAGTCGACCTGTATTCTTGTATCGCATGACTGCCTTGCATCTTTTAGTCAACCCATAGCGATAATCTATTTGTGACCACCAATGTTGACCGGACTGAATGGATAGGTGATGAGGCATATACTCTGGTGGATAAAAATTGCCAATCTCTGATTTAGAGGGGCGAGGATTGAGATAGACTGTATCACAATTATCACACTGTACTACAGCAAAGCATCCAGCCCGGCTATGCAATAGATCATGGCCGATGAAAAGAGTGTTAAACCTAGTTTGATGACAAATTGGACAGTTTACATACTCCATCCGGCACCTCTTGCACTTGGCGGTTTACTTGCTTGAGACCAACGCGCAGCCCCCGACAATAATGTGGAAAGAAAGAGAGGTTTCCTTTGAACGATTCCCGAAGCAAAATCCACAACGATACTCCGATCAACACATTAACAGGATGTTTGAAATAACGACTGTAAAATAATGCGGCGCTCTGCGCCCAATAAAACCATTTTTGAGGTGAGTCTTCACCTGCGCTGACAGACACTTTGTGCCACAGGCAGGCATCAGGAACGTACAAAATTTTGTAATTTTGAGCACGGACACGTTGACAGAAATCATAGTCTTCATAGTACATAAAAAAAATGGGATCGAATAGCCCCGTTTGTTCCAAGACCTGACGACGAATTAACATGGCACACCCGGTGGCTAGTTCAACCTCGCGCCTATGGTTGTATTTAGGGCTGTCTATTGACTTGAAACCGATCATCGTAACTAGCGGGGGAAATTTGCGCCAACGAGCTCCAGCAGCCCAAATACGGCCAGGATCATCCCAATAGCATATCTTGGGAATAAAGATGCCTACATTTTGATTCTCGTCTTGCTCACTGGCCCAGACTAGATGATCGAGAAAATTAGGGGGCAAAATCGTGTCATTGTTCAGAATCAGCAATTGCTCGGCCCCATGGGCCAGAGCATAGACAATCCCCTGATTGATGCCATCCGAGAATCCTCGGTTTTCATCGCTGACAACAACCGCTACACTCGGAAATTGAGAGCGGATCAGGTCGGACGTATTGTCCGAGGAGTGATTATCAACAACAATAATACTTGATGGTTTATAAAGCAAATTAAGAACCGAATTCAAACATTCGACGGTCACATCTTTATGGTTCCAGGCAAGAATGATCACCGAAACGTGAGGATTCATCAAAAAACTTGCCTTGTCTTGGTGAGCTTGGCTAACCAATGTCCTTGTCCTCCATGCACAAAGCAAGAATCAAAGGCAAAAACCCACTCGCTCAACCGTTGTGAAAGATCCGAGTTCACTGCATGAATTATTTTGGAAAAAGCATACAAGGAGCGAAACGCAGGTTCATTCCATGATATGATCTCGCCTGAAAAACATCCGGGCAACTTGGTTTGCAGTTCCGCTTTTGTATAACCTCTTCGAATATGTCCCCAGGCTCGCTCAAAACGACGTTGAATCAATCCACCAGGGAACAAATAAAAGTCAAGACTAGGTGTACTAAGCCAAACCATACCTCCGGGCTTGAGAATACGGGCGATTTCATGTAGCACCTGAATGTCCGATCTGATATGCTCAAGAATATCAAAAGCTATAATATGATCAAAGGATTGTTCTACAAATGGCAAGTGAACTGCGTCAGCCAGAACCCAGGGCTGTGTTCTGGCTGGATATTCTCGCAGATCCAGTCCTACTTTGAAATCGGCCTGGATGTGCTCCAAAAAACTGCCATTTTGAGCTCCCACATCCAAGACAGCACCTGCTAGACGCGTAGGCATATCCAAATAGCGCGTTGCCACCAGCCAACGGTAATAACCAGCTGAGCTTGTTTGTTTGAAAAATGAATTATACATTGTTCATCAAGTATACATCTGCAAAAATTCTTGCCAATCTTTCCCAATACCATTGTTCACGATGAGTCAGAGATGCTTGTCTCATATGCGCCCTGACAGTCGGATTTTGTAAAATATAAGCCAGCCCCTCGGTCAAAGCTGTGCTATTGCCTGGTTGTACAAGCAGCCCTAACTCACCATTAGCTAACATACTCTGTCGATCTCCAACATTGCTGGTCACAACAGGTATACCCATTGCAATGCTCTCAACTATTTTGAGTGGAGACCGCGCGCGCGCAGTATCGTCGTCTAGTACCGGGTCAACAGTCACATCCGCCAAACTCAGATAGAGCTGCACCTGATCGGGTGCTACATGCCCAATGATACAAGTCTTGTCTCCAATGCCCAATTCTTGAGCTTGTTGGCGCAACCGGTCGTAATCCTCACCCCCGCCAACCAAAACCAAAACAACATCAGAGATTTGAGATAAGAGCCCGGCAAAAGCCGAAATCAACAAATCTACCGGATGGCTGGTCAGGCTCAAACTACCTACATAGAGAATGACAGAACAATGCTTCAAACCTAACTGCTCTCGCAGCATCTGGCCCACATTCTGATCAACATTGGAGAACCGTTGACGATCTACACCGTTCGGCACATAAGCGATCTTGCCAGCCGGATATCCAAGATTTTTCAATCGTTCCAATGTAAAGTGTGTATTGACAGTGACACCGGAAGCCATTGTCGGCAGATGATCTTCAAAAAAAGCGATCACCCATTTTTGCCACCTGGCACCAAAACGATTGGAAACCGCCTCATAGTCATCGCAATCCAAAAACAGCGGCTTGCGCCGCAGCCGACTGGCGACGACCCCTGCAATACCATTCATGGGGTGTGGCTTGCACACATGATAGGCATCTGCTGGTGTGCACAATGCCGCCCAGGTCAGTCGCCAGGTAGCCAACAAAATCACCCAAAACAATTTCAATGGACCATAATATGACTTGCGAGACCCTATTTTTTGCACATGCATCTGGCTCACATACCATACATGGACGCCATCCTGAACAAATCGCCGCTTGCATTCCGGCGTGAGGTTGTGATGCAGTGCCAATATGGTCACTTGATGCCCCATACGCACCATTTCTTTGGCCAGGGGCCAATAACGCCCCAAACCAGAAGGACTGCTCAAACTTTGAGTCAAAATCAAAGCAATGTGCATAAGTCTGATTCAAACAACTTGAACCTGATATAACCTCAACAAACACAGAATCAATTTTACTCAAACCAGCGTTTCTATGAGATCGATCAAACGATCCCAGGAAAATGTCTTATCACAGCGAATATTGTGAGTAAAAACAGGCTTACACTCTTGGGTGAAATAATGCAACATTGCCTGTGCCAACGCTTGGCTATCTTGGGGCGGCACTACCAGGCCAGTTTCGCCATCACGCACTGCTTCGGCCAACCCACCTACATCAGTAGTGATCACCGGCACACCAAAACCAAAAGCCAACTGAACAACAGCGCTTTGCGTGGCGCTTTTGTATGGCAAAACGGCAACATCGGCAGCGTAAAAATATGTGCCCAACTCTTCATTGGGCACATACTGGTCTACGATGGTCACAGCATGTTCGATCCCCAGTTGAGCAATCATCTCCTGATAAGCCTGTACAGGTTCCCAAAATTCACCTACAATCAGCAGATGCAAATCTATCTGTGCCAACACTATAGCAAATGCCTGCAAAAGATTTTCAAGTCCCTTATATGGACGCACAAGGCCAAAGAACAACGCTACTCGCTTGTCTTGCAGCCCCAAAGCAGATTTGGCCTGCTCGCTATCTCGCAGTTCACTCGCTGAACTGAGCGGTTGAAAAGTAGGAAGAACGGAACGATGTATTGATGCACCAGGCAACAGTCGCTCCAACTTGTTTTGATCGGCCATTGAATGAACAATAAAATGATCGCCGCCGGCAAGCGCATAACGAGTCAACCATTTACTGCCGGGCAGCGATTCATGAGGCAGCACATTGTGGCAAATAAATACCACTTTGAGATGAGTCTGTTGTTTGCTCCAGCGTACAGTAGCGCCAAAAGCCGGCGCCCAGAATGGCACCCACCAATGCAAGATCAGCAGGTCGGCATCAAAACATTTTACTGCTTGAGCAGTTCTCCACCAACTAGATGGCCACAAGGGATCAAAAATAGGTCTGTTGGGAACCTGAAAGGCGATTGTGCTTGGATCGCGATCGTCTCTTCCAGGAAACAACCATCTCGGATACTGACGACAAAAAGAAAACAACTCAACCTGATGCCGTTTTCCAAGTTTCTCGCATAATAACGTGTTATAATGCGAAATTCCCCCTCGAAATGGATAGGTGGGACCGATCAGGGCAATTCTCAAATTCAACCCTCATTTATCGAAAATATCCACACCTGGTCTTGATGATATACCAGGTCGTAATATGGGCTTGATAACAGGATATTCGGATCCAGTACATCTGTGCCTTGATAATTGACTCGTCCTTGCTCTTGGCCAATATATACGTAGGTAATACCTCGACTCTGAAGTGTTTTTACAGTATCAAACGAATCTACACCTTGTTCCCAAATCTGATTGTATAAAGCCTGAATCCATCCCCGGTAATCTACAATAGAGCTTTGCTCTGTCCCATAATTCATCGGGGGAACAGTATTTTGGCAACCAGACAACAAGGGTAACCACCACCCTGCATCTGAACCCACCATCACACTTTCTCCATAAGCGGAAAAAGCATTGACCAGAAAACCGGACTCCGGCACAGCATATTCTTTGATCCACGCCATTGCTTCGATATCTGCCCTGGTCACAAGCGCATGCTGCGCAACCTGTACATCGCCCAACCTGTCCCCGATCCCCCATCCGCCAATCACGATAACAGCACCCCATGCCACTGCCTGACTCCATCTCCGATCTCTAAACCTGGTCATCCCTATCCCACCCAGATCTCCAATGAGCAGGCTAACAGGAATATACGCAGCGATAAACAATGCCAGGTTGCTGATCACCCCAGCCCCAGGTAAATGAAGCCAGTTCGGATTCGTCAAGATCAAAAGCAAAAATCCCCATCCAGCGATCAGGACGGGTGATCGCCGTCTCTGCCAAAATACGGTCCCTAAAGCTATGGCCAGAACCAGCCACCAAAACATATCCAGATAAAAGGACAAATCACCTATCTGATGATACTCACGACCAAATGAGGTCATCTGACCGGCACCTGTCCCAAGAAGCAACATAGTGTTTTGAATAAAGTTCAAAATGATCTTGCCATCGAATGTGTGGATAAACCATGGACAGAACAAAACCAACATACCTGCCCCAATCCAGATGGCAGTCTCTAATTTCTTGCGCTCAAATCCTCTGATAACCTCTAATCCGATCCAGGCAATCACAAATACAACATAAAAAATCAGAACACGAAAATGCGTGACGGACAGACCACCACCGGCACACCAACACAAACTTGTCTGCTTCCAATCATAATTTGAGTGACTCAGCACCCCCCACGTCAACCACATCGCCACCGGCAAAATCACCTGCCCGGCCAGCTGCGTATACCTGCCCCAATTCACATAATACATCGGCATCGGCGACAGCAGCCCGGCCACCAGCACCGCCCCCACTCCGGCCCAGCGATTCCCCCCACTCACCTTGATCGCCAGCGGATACAGCGCCAGCACCGCCAGCGCGTTCATAATCTGCCCGATCCAGATCATCGCATGCAGCATATCATCGCCGCTTAACCAGCGATAAATAGCCACATTGGCGTGAAAACCAAAATGATATGTAAACGTCGTCAATGGCGCATAAGGTTCCCACGAATCAAACAATCCGCCATTTTCGATCATCAGCTGCGAAATCATGGTATGATGATACGAGTCACCCCACATTGGCGCCACCAGATCGCGCACCACCCACAGCCGCACCCCCAACACCAGCACAAACACAAACGCCAGTGCCAGCGGCGACGAATCCCGACGCAGGCTATCCACTACCCCGCGCAGCGACGGCCATTTCCACATCCCTTTGCGCCAATCCAGCCACCACCGCGCCGCAACAGCCGCTGCACACAAAACCATAAAGCCCATCACGATGGCCGAATTCAGCCGCAGCCCGGTCATAGTCAGATACATCACCAAAGCCAGGATCGCCACACTCAGCCCGGCCGCCAGGATGATCCGCTCGATCCAATCCCCTTCTCGCAGCAACCATACCACTGCCGCCCCACCGGGCAGTAAATACAGCAGCGCGGTCAAAAACAGCAGCCATACCGTCCTGCCACCGCCGCGTGATGCCTGCCGAAGCAAATCTTTGACAATGTAGAAATTTTTATAGTGCAGTTGATACGACAAATGGCCGGCGGTTTCCTGACCATCCAGGACAAGGGTGAGATTCGAGTCGGGGTAATAAGGCACCTGTACAGCCTGGGTTTCGTTTAATCCAGCTGCTTCGATCAGCACAAAAAACGATTTGCCGTTTACGTCGTCTTGCAGGGGAATATCGAAACGCACAAACACAGGCTGGCTTTGAGGAGAAAGCTCGGCTGTCACTGCGGCAATCTCGTCTGCCGCATCGGGGTACGACTTGAAGAGGCGCAGGGTGATGACCGATTCGTGGGCCGACGCCTGCATCCACACACCAATGGCTTGAAGGCCGGCGTGATGGCAGGTCAACACCTGCCCTACCGTATGCCCGCCGTAGACCGGATACAGGCTGTAATCTGGCGGCAGTTTTGTCGTGTCCGTCCAGACACATCCGGCCACGCCGACCGCCAAAAAGCACAAGAGCAAAAGGGCTCTTTTGGCTTGTTTCTGGTTCATTTACGTCCCAAACTGCCGATCTCCGGCATCGCCCAGCCCCGGCACAATATAGCCGATCTCGTTCAAATGGCTGTCAATGGCCGCCACGTGAATCGGCACATCAGGGTGCGCCCCGTTCAACCGCTCAAGCCCCTCTGGCGCGGCAATGATGCCAATGTACTTGATCCGCCGGGCGCCCCACTTTTTGAGAATATCCACCGTAGCCACCGCCGTGCCGCCGGTAGCCAGCATCGGGTCCAGCACCAGACACACCTGCACGGTGGGGTCTACTGGCAGGCGGTTGTAATAGGATACCGGATGCAGGGTGCGCTCGTCGCGATACAGGCCAATATGCCACACCTCAGCCGCCGGCATCATCTCCCAGATACCTTCCACCATGCCCAGACCGGCACGCAACACCGGGATCAACCCCACCTTTTCGGCCAGAAAATGGCCTTCCGCCTGACCCATCGGCGTCTCGACCGTCGCCGGGGTCAGGGCCAGGTCTTGAGTGGCTTCATAAGCCAGCAAAATCGAGATTTCGCGAATCAATTCGCGAAACTTTTTCGGCTCGGTGTTCTTGTCGCGCAGTTTGGTCAATTTATGGCGAATCAGGGCATGGTTGGAGACAAAGACATTTTCCAAGTTTATTGCCTTTCATTCAAGTTGTGTATTGCGTATTCCGCCGACCGCACGGAATACGCAATACGCCACACATTACCCTAATCCAACGCCGCCCACTGCTGATACATCTTGAACCGCTCGGCCACATCCTTCTTGGCCGCCTGGAGCAGCAGTGCCGCCCGTTCGGGATTGTCGCGCTGCAACGAACGGAAGCGGTTTTGCGAGTACATGTACTCTTCCAGCGGGACGCTCGGCTCTTTCGAGTCCAGGGTCAAGGGATTCTTACCCTCGGCCTTTTTGCGCGGGTCATAGCGGAACAGCACCCACGCCCCCGAGTTGACGGCCATGTCTTGATAGTTCTTGCCTTCGGTCATGTTGATGCCGTGATTGATACAGTGCGAGTAGGCAATGATCAACGACGGCCCGTCATAGCTCTCGGCCTCGACAAACGCCCGCACCGCCTGAGTGGGGTTGGCTCCATAGGCGATGCGCGCCACATAAATGCTGCCATAGGTCATGGCGATCATGCCCAGGTCTTTTTTGCCCAAGGGCTTGCCTGCCGCCGCAAACTGCGCCACCGCACCCAACGGCGTTGATTTGGACATCTGGCCACCGGTGTTCGAGTACACTTCGGTATCCAGCACCAGCACATTGATATTCCGTCCCGACGCCAGCACATGATCCAGGCCGCCATAGCCAATGTCATACGCCCAACCGTCGCCGCCGATGGTCCACACCGACTTTTTCACCAGATAATCGGCCACCGAGAAGAGATGTTCATGTCCACCACAGGCCTGCAAGATGCGCTTGAGCGCATCCACACGGCCGCGCTGCAATTCGATGCCCTCCTGCGTGCTTTGATCGGCGTTCTTGATCTGGTCAAACAAGGCGTGATTGCTGGCACAACTATCGCAGCCACACTCGTACAGCTTGTTCAGCAGTTCCAGAGCATACTCGCTCATCTTGTCCACCGTCAAACGCATGCCCATGCCCAATTCGGCGGCATCCTCAAACAACGAGTTATTCCAAGAGGGGCCGCGACCGTCATCACGCACACAATACGGCGTGGTGGGCATATTGCCACCATAGATGGACGAGCAGCCTGTGGCATTGGCAATGATCGCCCGGTCGCCAAAAAGCTGGCTCATCAACTTGACGTATGGCGTCTCGCCGCAGCCGGCACACGCGCCCGAAAACTCGAACAACGGCCGCACCAACTGGCTGCCCTTGACCGTGTCGCGCTTGAACAGCGACGGGTCGGTTTCCGGCAGGCTGAGGAAAAAGGCAAAATTCTGCCGCTCGCGCTCGCGCAAGGGGATTTGCGGAGCCATATTGATGGCGCGAATGTCGGTCTTGTTGCCCTGCTCGTCCTTTTTGCGCGCCGGGCAGGTGTACACACACGCGCCACAGCCGGTGCAATCTTCGGGGGCCACCTGCACTGTCCACTTTTTGCCTTTGAACTCGCGCCCACGCGCATCCACCGACTTGAACGCCGCCGGGGCATTTTCCAGTTCTGCGGCATCGTAAATTTTGACACGAATGGCCGCATGCGGGCAGACCAGTGAACACATGGCGCACTGGATGCACACATCGGGTTCCCATACCGGCACCTCGGTGGCAATGTTGCGCTTTTCATATTGGGTGGTCGCAACGGGGTAGGTGCCGTCGGCGGGCAGCTTGGAGACGGGCAGACGGTCGCCGCGGTTGGCGGCAATCTCACCCAAGACCTCGCGCACAAATTCCGGCGCGCTGGCCGACATCAGTTGCGGCCGATGGCACGTGCTGGTCACAGTGTCCGGCACCGTCACCCGCTTGACAGCCAAAATGCCCGCGTCAATGGCGGCATAGTTCATCTGCACCACTTTTTCGCCGCGATAGCCATAGGTCTCTTTGGCGAATTTCTTCATCAACTCGACAGCCTGCTCTTCGGGCAAAATGCCGAAAATCTTGAAAAAGGCCGCCTGCATGATGGTGTTGATGCGCACACCCAGCCCCAACTCTTTGGCCTTGCTATAGGCATCAATGACATAAAAGCGTGCTTTTTTGTCAATCAACTGCTGCTGTACCTCGCACGGCAGTTGATCCCACACTTCTTCTGCGCTGAACGGGGTATTGAGCAAAAAGACGCCGCCCTCCACCAGCGGACTGAGCATATCATACTTTTCCACAAAACTGAAATTGTGACAGGCCACCAGATCGGCCTTGTTGACCAGGTAAGTGCTGCGGATGAGCGATTTGCCAAAGCGCAGGTGTGAGATGGTGTAGGTGCCGGCTTTTTTCGAGTCATACTGAAAATAGCCCTGCGCATAATTGTCGGTGGCCTCGCCGATGATGTGGATCGAGTTGTGATTGGCTCCCACCGTGCCGTCAGAGCCGAGGCCCCAGAACATAGCGCGATGCGTTCCCTCTGGCTCAGCGGTAAATTCGGGGTCCCAAGGCAGGCTGGTAAACGTCACATCGTCGTAAATGCCCACCGTAAAGTGATTCTTGGGCTTGTTGGCCTTGAGGTTGTCCAACACGGCCTTGCACATGCCGGCGTTGAACTCGTGCGAAGCCAGGCCATAACGCCCACCCACGATCACCGGATAATCGCCCTCAAACTGGAACAATCCATCGGCCATAGCCTCGCCGATAGCCGTGCGCACATCCAGGTACAGCGGCTCACCCTGCGCGCCCGGCTCTTTGGTGCGATCCAGCACGGCGATGCGCTTGACCGTTTTGGGCAAAGCGGCGATAAAGTGCGGCGTAGACCAGGGACGATACAGATGGACCTTGACCACACCCACCTTTTCGCCCATCGAAATCAGCTTGTCCACCGTCTCTTGCATGGCATCCGCGCCCGAACCCATCATCACCACCACGCGGTCGGCATCCGGCGCACCGACATAGTCAAAGAGGTGATACTGTCGCCCGGTCACCTCGGCCAGACGATCCATGTACTTTTGTACGATGGCCGGGGTGGCATTGTAATAACCGTTCACCGTCTCGCGGGCGGCAAAGTAAATGTCGGGATTCTGCGAGGTACCGCGCAACACCGGACGGTCGGGAGTCATGCCGCGAGCGCGATGCTCAAAGACAAATTTTTCGTCAATGACGGCGCGCATATCGTCCTGCGAGAGCGGATACACTTTTTGAATTTCCGCCGAGGTGCGAAAGCCGTCAAAAAAGTGAACAAACGGCACCCGCGCTTCCAACGCCACGGCATGCGTCACCAAAGCCATATCGCCGGCCTCTTGAGGGTTGTTGGAGGCCAGCAGGCCAAAGCCGGTGGCGCGCACGGCCATCACATCCGAGTGATCGCCGAAAATAGAGAGGGCCTGGCAGGCAATGGCCCGCGCCGACACGTGAAACACCGTCGCGGTCAACTCGCCGGCCAGCTTGTACATAGTGGGGATCATGAGCAACAGGCCTTGCGAGGCCGTAAATGTGGTGGACAAGGCCCCGGTAGTCAACGCACCATGCACCGCGCCGGCCGCCCCCGCCTCAGACTGCATTTCCACCACCGTCGGCACCGTGCCCCAGATGTTGGTCTCTCCGCGCGCCGATTTGGCATCGGCCATCTCGCCCATCGCCGAAGAAGGGGTAATCGGGTAAATGGCAATCACTTCGCTCAGCGCATGCGCCACATTGGCCACAGCCGTATTGCCATCCAAAGTAACCATGTGATGTTCCATCTTGGGTATCTCCTTGTGTTCAACCATCCTTCCTCGACGCGCGCCAACTCCAGATCGGCCGGCGAGGAAAGAGAAATCAAAAATGACATAAAGTAAGGTTAGGTCATTTTAATGCTTTTAACCTAACCTTACGTACACTCTGGCCCATTCCCGACATCGTCCACGACGGCGGGCAAGGCTTATTTTACCTCTGATTGATGGGTTTGTCAAAGCAAAAATTGGATGGGCGTTCAAAGCATGATATAATCCCATCCGTTGACCGATCTCGCTTGAATCAAAGAGGAGCAAGATGAGCAACTGGCACGACCACGTCTTTTTTGGCCTCCACTATGACCTGCACGCCAATGCCCACGACACCGTGTTGGGCGCCGAGTTGACCCCCGAACACCTGCGCGAACGACTGGAGCGCGTCCGTCCCGACTGGATTCAATGTGATTGTAAAGGACATCCCGGTTACACCAGTTGGCCCACCCAAATTGGCTCGACCTCGCCGGGCGTGATTCAAGATGCCCTGCGCATTCACCGCGACGTGACCCGTGAACTGGGCATCCGGCTGGGGATGCACTATTCTGGCGTATGGGATTCACGTGCCATCGAACTGCATCCCGACTGGGCGCGCCAAGACGAACGCGACCGCCCCGATCCCAACGCCACCTGCCCGTTGAGCGATTACACTGAGCATCTCTTAATTCCGCAAATGCTCGAAATTATCGAACGATATGACGTGGACGGCTTTTGGGTGGACGGCGAAAACTGGGCCTCCAGGCCATGCTGGTGTCCTCGCTGTCGCGCCGAATTTACCCGCCGCACCGGTTGGAAACAAATCCCCCGCCGCCCCACCGCCCGCCATTGGGCCGAGTGGCTGGCCTTTCACCGCGACCTGTTTGTCGAACACGTGACCCGCTATGCCGACGCCGTCCACGCCCGCAAACCCGACTGTCTGGTGTGCAGCAACTGGATGTACACCATCCGCCAACCCGATCCGGTGCGCGCCCCGGTGGATTATTTCAGCGGCGACTATGACTGGAACTGGGGCGGCGACCGCGCCGCCGTCGAAGGGCGGTTGCTCGACGGCCGCACCCACCTGCCGGACGGCACAAGCTGGGACTTGATGGCCTGGGGTTTTACCAAAACCGGCGACATGCACGGCCCCATGCCCTGGATGATGAAACCCCTGCCACACCTCTGCCAAGAAGTGGCCGAGGTCATTGCTCTGGGCGGCGCGGTGATGGTCTACAACACCCCGCAGCGCACCGGCTGGCTCACCGGCTGGCAACAAGACATTCTGGCTCAGGTGGGCCATTTCTGCCGGGCACGACAGGCGACCTGCTTTCAAACTCGCACCGTGCCGCAAGCGGCCATTTTGCACCTGGCCGACCATTACTATGCCCACAACAGCCCATTGTTCAACTATGGCACAGCCGTCCAGCCGGTTGAGGGCGCACTGCATGCCCTGCTAGAAACTCATCGCTCCGCCGATATGCTCACCGCCGAGGGCGCCCTGGCGCGTATGGGCGAATACCCTCTGGTTATCATCCCAGAGCAGACCCATTTGAGCCGGGACATCCGGCAGGCTTTACAGCAATATGCCCAAAACGGCGGCCACGTCCTGATCAGCGGGGCACATCTGGCCACCGAATGTCCACAACTGGTCGGCGCCGCCGTGGCCGGGCCGCCCCCCACCCAAACCACCTGGTTGCCGGTAGGCGAACAAGCCGTGGCCACATACGGCCACTGGCAGCCGGTGATGCCAGAACCCGGCGTGGAAGCGTGGGGGCGGCGGCTGGCCCAGACTGAGCCGGGCAAAGACCAGACCGATCACATCGTTATCACTCATCGGCAGGTGGGAGCGGGCAGCATCACAGCCATACACGGCCCTGTGTTTGAAAACTATTTTCAGGGGCATTATCCTCTGCTGCGCCGGTTCATCGCCGACCTGATCGCCCGGTTGGATGTCACCTGGCTGGCGCAAATTGTCTCACCGGCCTCGCCACGACTGGAAATAATCCTGAGAAAGCGAGATTATACGCTTCTGATCAACCTGATCAACCGTGGTGCCGGCGAGGCCCTCTCACCGCGCCGCACGATGGTGCAAGAACTGCCCCCCATCGAAAACATCACCTTGCAGGTTCGCACCGCCGCGCCGCCACACACGGTCAACCTGGCCCCGGCCGGCCTCCCGCTGGCCTGGCAGCACACCGACGGCATTTTGACCATTCAGGTGTCTCGGGTCGAGATTCACGAGGTCATAGTCGTTGAACCAGTCGGGTAGACCCGAACATCCATCACCCTGACACGGCACTCGGAATGACGGCAGGCAGGTAGTTACAATTCAGACTCATGTTATGACTGACATATCGTACTGCTCCAAGAAACTATATCTTGCAATCCAGGCCATCTTATTCTGAAAGGACACACCCTATGCTCCACCACCTCCCCTTGCACAACCCCCAACCCGACGCCAAACGCTTTATTGACCTTTTGATGGGCCGCGCCCAAGGCCGCCCGCCACTGATCGAATACCTGGTTGACGACGTAGTGATGAAACCTGTCGTCACCGACCTGCTAGGCCAGAACTGGGTGGGCTGGAGCAGCGACCGCGCCGACCTGGCCGCGCACCTGGATCGCTTTATCGAGTTCTGGTATCGCCTGGGCTATGATTTTGTGCGCTTTGAACAAGGGCTGGGCTTTGCCGAACGGCAACTCTTTGCCCCCGACCCTGCGCCCGGTTCCCCCAAGCAGCGCGGCTGGGTAGATCATCGTCACGGTATCATCTCGAGCTGGCAAGATTTTGAGCAGTACCCCTGGCCGCGCATCGAGGATGTAGACTGGTTTGTGATCGAATATATTCACGATCACCTGCCCGAAGGCATGGGGCTGATGACCTGTCACGGCGGCGGGCCGTTTGAACACCTCTCGCACATCATGTCGCTGGAAGGGCTGAGCCTGGCCCTGTACGACGCCCCCGACCTGGTGCAGGCGGTATCGGATCGGGTGGGCGAGTTGATGCTGGCCTTTTACCGCCACCTTTGCGACCTGGAGCGGATAATCGCCCTCTTTCAAGGCGACGATATGGGCTTTCGCACCAGCACCCTCATCTCGCCGGCAGCCCTGCGACAGTACAGCCTGCCCTGGCACAAACGCTTTGCCGACCTGGCTCACGCCCAGGGCATCCCCTATTTTTTACATTCGTGTGGCAACATTGAGGCCATCATGCCCGATCTGATCAACCAGATCGGCATTGACGGCAAACACTCGTTCGAAGACGCCATCATCCCCGCACCCGACTTTCAGGCCCGATACGGCGACCGCATCGCCACCCTGGGCGGCCTGGACCTGAACATCTTGAGCGGCGGTCAGCCAGACGAGGTGCGCCGTCGCACCCACTTTTTGATTGACACCTGCGGCCACCAGGGGCGATACGCCATCGGGTCGGGCAACTCGGTGCCCAGTTATGTGCCAGTAGAAAATTACCTGGCTATGGTAGACGAAGCATTAGAATAATATGGAAAAAGGAGGAAAAATGAAGCAGTTTTGTGTTACAACGGCGATGGGCAAGCGATTGATCGGCAAAGGCATGGTTGCCCATCCCGCGATTCAACAAGTGCTACAGCAAGGCACGCTGGTCATTGTGGCCGGCACCACCAACGGCTATGTAGCCGAAGAAGTGCTAAACTCGTTGGGCCAGGCCGAAGGATTCTCTCGAGTGGGCTTTCGACGCGGCGTCACCACGGCGCCGGGCATTCAAGCCCCGCCGGCAGACCTGATGGGTGATGTGGTGTTGGTCAAGGGACAGTGGGAAAAAGGCAAGACGATTCAAGACGTGGCTGCCGACCTCAAAGAAGGCGACATCATTCTCAAAGGCGCCAACGCTTTTGATGGGCGCGGCCAGGCCGCCGTCCAGATCGGCCACCCGCAGGGCGGCACGGTGATGGCGGCCATCCCGGCGGTGATCGGTCGGCGGGTGCGGCTAATCGTGCCGGTGGGGTTGGAAAAGCGCGTTCTAGAAGACATCCAGGTATTGGCCGCTCGCTGCAACGCGCCCGGCACGCAGGGGCCGCGTCTGATGCCCTTGCCCGGCGAGATTTTCACCGAGCTAGACGCCATCCGTCTGCTCAGCGGCGCCGAGGCTTGCCTGCTGGCTGCTGGCGGCGTCTATGGCGCCGAGGGTGCATCCTGGCTGGGCATCCAGGGCAGCCCAGAACAGATGCAGGCTGCCACCGACCTGATCCGCTCCATCGCCGGCGAACCGCTCTGCCAGGTCTAAACCAGGTGGGGGTGTTGCATTTTGACCACGTCCCCGTCATCTTGTAGATGACGGGGACATAGGCCCGGCTACGAGCATCACGGACAGGTGATCTTGTTGGCACGCGGCTCGTTCGCCTCAGCCCAGCGACGCTCAAACTCTTGCAGGTATTGGGCGGCAATATCGCGGTTGCGCACCACCACCACATTCTCATCGTTGCTGGTGTCGGCATTGTTGGAGAAATTCAGCGAGCCGGTGATCACGATTTCGTCGTCAATCACAATGACTTTGTGATGAAAAGTGCGCGAGTTGCCATCCTGACGCACTGGCACCTGAGCACAATAGAGCGGCGTCAACTCGCTGTCTTGAGTCTCACTGCCCCGCAATTCAAAAATGCCCTTGATGTCTACCCCCGCCCGCGCCCGCGCCAGCATGGCATTGCCCAAATCGGTATGCGTAAACGAAAAAGCCATAAAACGGATAGACTTGTTGGCCCCCTGCACCAAGGGAATCAGACGGCTGATGGCCTTGTCTTCCGATGCAAAATAAACCTGCACCGGCGTGCCATCTATGGTCACTGACTGCTGATCCACCGTCGAGGGTGAACGCGGACCAAACTGCCCATCCCACATCTCGGCAAACTCGCGCTCATAGATCGCCGCCAACTCGGGCGAGCGCATAAACAACACATTGTTATTGTTAAAAAAGTTACAATTGATGGTCAGATTGGTCGAGCCGGTCCACACCGACTGCCCGTCCAAGATGATAAACTTGTTATGCATCAATGCGCTACGTCCATCATCCTTGACCTCGATGCCGGCCTGTTTCAACATGGCAAACTGACCGTGATCCTCCTCCGCGTCGGCGCCGATGCCATACTCGTTGTCTGTCACCCACCGCACCTCGACACCGCGCCGATGCGCCGCAATCAACGCCTCAGCCACCGGAGTCAGGTTGAACTCGAACGCCGCAATGTGAATGCTGCGTTGCGCCGCATCAATTCGCCGGAGCAACTGCTCCACCGTCGTGCCGGCCAGGTTGTTGGGATCCTTTTTGTTGACTGGATCGGTAAAATAGACATTCCACCAGTCCCCACCGCCGGGCGCCAAGGTGGCGGGAGTGACTGCCACCACCTGCGCGGTCGGCGTTAGTTCGGTCGGCGTGAACAGACCGAGCCAGTCTTTGCCGGTCAGCACAAAGACCACCAGCAAGGTCAAGACAATCACCGTGCTGACAATGGTCAAAATTTGCTGTGTATTGATCTGGCCGCCTTTGGATGCAGTCTTGCGCCCTGCTGGCGCCGGAGCAGCTTTGGTGATCGCATCCTGGCGCGGCCTGGACGTAGATTTGGCCGCCGGCGTCATAGATTTTTCACCCGCTGGCTTGTCCGTTGTGCTTTTCCTTGCCATCACACTCCCCCTGATTGATCCATCGGCTTTTGACCACCACTAATCAAAGACGCTCCCCCAGGTCAGTTCGGAGGAGCGTCTTGCCATATCTAGAACACGTGCCGACCTACCCGACGCAACAAACGCCCGCCCAGCATCAAGGCAAACCCGGCAGCCAGCAACCCCACTGCCCACTTTTGATTGGCCGACATGGTTCCGCCGGTCTCTGGCAACGTCTTGGGTTCAGGCAGTTCTTTGGGATCCGGACGCATCGTCACAAAAATACCCATATCCTGAACGCCTTTTTGAGTCTCATCCTTAAAGGTCGTGCCAAAGGGAATACAGATCACCTGCTCAGACGCCGTCTGATTGGTCAACACCAGCGTGCCTTTGCCAAAATAGTCTGGTGTGGAAATGTTGACAAAATCGTCAATCGTCGCCGAGACAAGCCCCTTTTCGATGGCATCCGGCAAAGAGGTGCAGCCGGTGCCTATATCGCCCGGCTGAACACCACTTTCGGCATAGGCGGCAATCTCGTTCACCAGCGGATACGCCGATCCCTTGTCCAGCTTGTCGGTCTGCCGCCACACAGCCAGTTGCGCCTGCCACAAATCCTTTTCAAGATAGCCCTTGGACAGGTTATAGCAAATGGTGTTACGGATCACATCAGGCGTCAACTTGAGCGAACGCAGGCTCTTGCCCGGAAAAGGCAGCCCGTAATTCAGGCAATGACCGTTGATCATAATGTTGACCGTCTCATTGGCCGGCAGCCGCACCGACAATTGATTGCACACATTGTCTCTGGAGGCCATCGTCCTTTTGGCCGGATCGGCCTGCGGCAGGTCCGCCGGGAAAACGGCCATATCTTGCACACCGCTTTGCGTGGCATCCTTGAATACCATGCCATAGGGAATGTGCAGAGCCAGTGTGGCATCGGTCTTGTTCTCGATAACCAACATCCCCTTGCCAAAATAAGGCGGATCGGAGAGATTTTGAAAATCGTTCAATGTCACCGAAACCCACTTTTTGCCGGCCGCGTCAACCAGCGAAGTGCTGACCGTGTCCAGGTCGGTTGGTTTGGCGCTCTTTGCATAGGCCACCATATCGGCCGCCAGCTTGTTCTTGTCGCCCGAAACATCCACCTTGTCGGTGAAATGCCAAATCGCCCACTGCGTCTGAAACAAATCCTGTTCGGCATAGTGTCCTTTGGTCAGGCTATAGGCAATCACCATACGGATCGGGTCGTCGGCCAAACCGACCAGGGTCATCGCCTTGCCGGGAAAAGGCAGGCCATAGTCAAGACAGTGACCATTGACCGCCACGCGCATGCTGCCGTGCGGCGGCAGGCCGATAAAGAACGGTTCGAGATCGGATGACGAATCTGCCGTTGTCGTTGCCGGCATGAGGAACAGAGCCAGGCAAAACAAAGACAAAACCGCAAATTTGATTCGAGACTGAGCCATCCCCCTATTCTCCTTTCGGTGAACCAAGGCCCGTTGGCCTGGAAACCATTACTTGAATTATAGAGGTCTCATGAGCTTTTGTCAATCAACATGCCCGGTTCCCGCGCCGACGACCAGTCGCCTTTACGCCACATAGCTCCAGTCATCGGCAAAGGCCTTTTCACCCTGCCCGGCCAGCCCGGCCCAACCAATTTGCCCCTTGCCGGTCACCGCCTCGTGCGTGCCGTCCAGCGACGGGTCCACATAGTGCACAAACCACGCCTCCAGCCGCCCCTTCATCTCCCGCACCCGGCTTTGATGATCGAGACTGCCCACCAGGTTGACTCGTTCATCCGGGTCAGCGACCAGATCGTACAACTCGTGCGGGCCATAAGGATAGCGATGGATGTATTTCCACTCCCGGCTGCGGATCATGCGCACCGGCCCATACTCGGCAAATGCCCCAACCACCACAGCCCGCTCACCGACACCCCCCTGCCCGCGCAACAAGGGCGCAAAACTGACGCCGGGCAGCCGTCCCGCTTCAGGATTCGAGATGCCCACATAATCGAGCAGGGTCGGCATCAGGTCATAGTGGCTCAACAAGTCCTGGCTAACCACACCAACCGGCACATGGCCGGGTCGCGAAATCAGCGCAGGCACTTGCACCGATGTGTCAAACATGTTTTGTGGAAACGTGCCGTTGCCCTTGCCAAAAATGCCGTGATGCCCCATATTCATGCCATTGTCGCTGGTAAAAATGATCAAGGTGTTGGTGCGCAAATCCCGTTCATCCAGCCAGGCCAGCAACCGACCGATTTGAGCATCCATCGCGGTGATGGCGGCATAATAGCCGCTCAGATGCGGACGGCGCGCCTCTGGAGTATAGCCATGCGGCGCGCTGTTGATCTGCCAGGGATGGCGCGGTTCCAGCGGGATCGAATCAAACGAACAATGGTCAAAATACTCGTCATACAGGTCAGGGGGGTGATTGGCGCGATCCCACGGACTGTGCGGCGCCGTGTAATGCACGCTGAGGTAAAACGGCACATCGGCAGCGTGCTGTTCATTCAAAAAACGCAAAGCATGATCGGTGATCACCTCGGTGACATAACGTGGCTCGTCTATCACCTGGCCCTGCTCAATCATGGGCGCGTGATAATAGTTGCTGCCGCCGGTAGCGTGCGCATCCCAAAAGGTAAACCCTTTTTGCGGGTGATGGGCGTCGCCGAGGTGCCACTTGCCGCTCAAGCCACAAACATAACCGTGCTGCGCCAGCAATTCGGTACAAGCCGTCTGCCCACGCAGATATTCGATCAACTCACCGCCTCGCTCCGCCTCGATGGTGCTGTTGCCGGCGCGCAGCCAATCGTGAACACCGTGCTGCGAAGGGATACGCCCTGTGAGGATGGACGCCCGCGCCGGCGAACAAACCGGCGACGCACAAAAGAAATGGGCAAAACGCATCCCCTCACCGGCCAACCGATCCAGATTCGGCGTGCGCACCTCGGCATTGCCGGCACACCCCATGGCCCAACAGCCCATATCATCAGCCAGCACAAACAAGATATTAGGATATCCCTCATCTCGACCGGACATATCTCTCCTCTTCCTTCTTCCTCCTATTTCAACCTCTCTTGCCCCACAAACGCCCGCCCCAGCGACAAACGCGCCAGCGTGTCCTGATCTGTTGGGGTCAACGCCCCGCCGACCATACGCGTCAGCAACTCGCTCAGGCCCGGCCCCAGCATAAAACCCTGACCGCACATGCCCACCGCCAGTAACAAACCCTCCGGCCCGGCCCAACCCACAATCGGCGAGCCGTCGGGCGTCATTGGATAAAGGCCACGCCAGGTGCGCCGCACCCGGATATGCTGCAAACGCGGTATGATCTGGAGCAGGCGGCGGGCTGACATGGGCAAAAATCGGCTGGTCTCGCGGGTATCCTCGCCCCAGGCATTGGGCGAAGGCGTGATACAAAACATGATCTGCCCGGTGTAGTGCTGATAAAAATAAATGTTGCTCGAATCAGGATAGGGACGAATATCTACGATCAAAGGGTCAAAGAAACGCTGCACCGGCTCAGTCACGCCGGCCTCGTGCGCATCGGACTGCACCGGCACATCCAGACCTACCCGCTGCGCCAACGGCCGCGCCCAGGCCCCCGCCGCCAGCAGCACCACGTCGGCGTGACAAGTCCCCTGCGCTGTGACCACCCCCTGCACCTTGTTGTTGTGTATCAAAATGTCGGTCACGGCCTCGCCAAAACGAAACTGCGCCCCCATCTGCCGGGCATGCCGATAAAACGCATGCACGGCCAGCAACGGCGAAGCATTACCGTCCTCAGGCGAATACACACAACCGCGCAACTCGTGCGGATTGAGGTCCGGCACCAGGCGCAGCGTCTCTTGCGCATCCAGCCAGCCGATGTTCAAGCCCCAGGCCTGCTGCACGGTCAGCAAATCGCGCAGCAACTGCTCTTCTTGCAGGCGATACACCACAAACGCATAACCGCCGCGATGCCACTCGATCTCGTCTCCATATTCATCTCGCCATGCGCTGAGCATGTCAATGCTGCGCAGGCCCAGCCGAACTTTGGCCGGCTCTGAATGTGTGGCACGAATCCCGCCGATGGCATGCTTGTTCGATCCCTGCCCTACGCTGGGCAAACGATCCAGCACCAACACCCGCCGCCCGTTCCGCGCCAGCGCCCAGGCCGCCGGCGTCCCCACGCTGCCCGCCCCAATGATGATCACATCCCAATCACCCATGATCGGACTCCTGTTCGACTATGCCGGCCAAAACACCCAGCGGCGTTTCGACAAACAAGGGCCGGCGCACCGCATCAATCACCTGATCCGGCGGCACACCTTCCTCGCGAAACAATCGGCGGATCAACGCCGCGCAGGTTTTGCCACCGCACGCCCCCATCCCTGCCCGCGATACCGCCTTGATCTCGTTCAGATCGCGATAACCCTGGCGGATCAGGGCGCGAATTTCGCCCGCCGTCACCCGCTCGCAGCGACAGACAATCTCCTCATCGGCCAGACGAACGTCCGCCGCCCAGACCTCTTGCGGCAAAGACGCGGCAGCCCGGCGAAAACCGGCGGCCCGCCCGGCCAGCCCGGCCGCCACCCGCACCTGCACCACCGCCGTGCGATCATTGGCCCGCCCCACCCGCACCCGCTCCACCTGAGCGCGGCACAACAACCCGCCCTGCATATCGGTGATCTCGACCTCGTCGCCGGGCCGCAACATCCCATCGCCCAATTCCCAGGGCAGCGACACCAACGCATAGTCGGCATTTTGCCGCTCATCCACCAGGGTGATGGCCAGGCCCGGACAAAGCACCACGCAGCGCAGACACCCCACACAGGCATCGGCCTCGCCCACAAACGCCGGTCGAGAGCGAATATCCCCCTCGGCCCGCCCAGCGATCTGGATCAGCCCTTGCGGACAGGCCGCCACACACGGATCACAGGGAATCTCTTGCACGCAGTGCAAAACCGGGCGAATACCCCACATCGGCGACACCGCCGGCTCGCTTTCCACCGCCCCCGGTCGCGATTTGAGCACCTCGGCCAGGCGATACCAGTCGGGCGGCGGCGGTCCCACATCCACCCCCAGCATCCGCGCCACCTCGCGCCCCCGGATGCGCCCGGTGATCATGGCCGCCGACGCCTCGGCAATCTCTTCGGCGTCGCCGGCAGCCCACACCGTCATACCAAACTGCGCCGCCTGGCGATAAAACTCGTCCACCGGGTCCAGCCCCACCGCAATCAACACCGTATCGCAGGCCAGCGTGCGCTCACTGCCCGGCACAGGGCGAAACCGCGCATCCACCCGGGCAATGGTCACCGACTCGACCCCCTCTGCACCGTTTGCGCTCAGGATGGTGTGCGAGGTATAGATCGGCACACCCAGCCGCGCCAGCTTGTCTCGATGCACCTGATAACCACCACATTCGGGCAACGCCTCCACCAGCCCCACCACCTCGATGCCCGCTTGCAAAGCATGATAGCCGGCGATCAACCCCACATTGCCCCCGCCGACGATGGACAGCCGCCGCGCCGCCCGCACCAGGTCGCGGTTGACCAACGTTTGGAACGCCCCCGCCCCATAGACACCCGGCAGGGTATTGCCGGCAAATATCAACGACTTTTCGCGGGCGCCGGTCGCCACCAACAGTACCTGCGGCTGCACCAACACATACTCGCGGCCACCTCGCCAGATGCCCACCTTTTGGTCGCTAAACACCGCCAGCGCCGTGCTGTTCAGCCAGATGTCCAGGCCCGGTAGAGTGCGCGCCTGCCTTTCCAGCCGCGCCGCAATATCAATGCCGCGCGTGCCAGCATAGACAGTCTCGGTCGAGCCGAAAAAGCGGTGCGTTTGCAGCACCAGCTTGCCGCCCAACCGATCCTTGTCGTCTACCAGCAGCACCTCTACGCCCAACTGCCCCAATTCGACGGCCGCCGAAAGCCCGGCCGGGCCACCGCCGAGGATCAACACCGCCACCGCCCGCTCCTCAACCGCCCGCATCGCCGGCTCGCCGCCCACCGACGGCAGAGCCGGCAACCCGTCCAGCGGATCGACGCGCATGCCGGCCCGCACCGGTGTCATACACGCCTTGACCGGTCGGCCATCGGCCAGCACCAGGCATTGCGCACACTGACCGTTGGCGCAAAAAATGCCCTGCGGCGCCCCATCCTTGGGATGATGCCCAAAAACACGGATGCCCTGCGCAAACAGCGCCGCAGCCAGCATCTCACCCTCCAGAGCATACAGCGGACGGCCCTGCCAGGTCCACACCACCTCGTCCCGTTTTGGAATCGGTAAAACAGGATGCTCTATGATACGATACTCGCTCATATCACCCCCAAAATACAAAAAGACGCACCAGGTCAGCCTGAACCGGCGCGTCCATCCTGGCATGCATCATTGCACGATATATGCGCCCCGCTCTGATCCCCCATCCCACACCGGCGCGCTCACAGAATACCATACAACCACAGGCATGTCAAATGGTTGACCATCCCCCCAGAGTATGCTAAAATACGTTCTCATTCTGTTCAAGAGAGGAACAACATGCCCATCGGCCCAACCCATCCAGATTACCTGGTCATCGGCCACATCACCCAAGACCTGTACCCCGGCGGCTATAAAATCGGCGGCACAGTCACATTCAGCGCGCTCACCGCCCGCAACCTGGGCTACTGCCCCGGCATCGTCACCAGCAGCAGCCCCGAACTCGATCTGGCCCGCCTGCCCGCCGATCTGAGGATCGTCTCGCACCCTTCTGCCCACAGCACCACCTTTGAAAACGTCTACCACGACGGCAGCCGCCGGCAGTTTATCCGCGCCCGTGCCGCCCCCCTGCGCAGCGAGCATGTGCCGGCAGACTGGCACCGCAGCCCCATCGTCCACCTCGGCCCGCTGGATCAGGAAATCTCGCCCGAAATGGCCGATTGCTTTGCGCATGCTCTGCTCGGCCTGACCCCGCAGGGCTGGATGCGGCAGTGGGACGAACACGGCCTGGTCTCGCCCACCCTTTGGCAGCCCCCCGACCACCTGCTCGCCCGCGCCGACGCCGTCATCTTGAGCATGGAAGACGTAGGCGGCGACCTGTCCCTGGTGGAGCATTATGCCGCCCGCACCCGCCTGCTCGTCCTGACCGCCGGCTGGAAAGGCTCCACCGTCTATTTCGACGGCAAAACCCGCTCTTTTGCCGCGCCCGCCGTCAACGAACTCGACCCCACCGGCGCCGGCGATATTTTTGCCGCCGCATTTTTGACCGCCCTGCACGAGACGCAGGATCCCTGGCGTTCGGCCCAATTCGCCAACTGCGTCGCCGCCCACTCGGTCGAGCGCAGCGGCCTGGACAGCATTCCCACCCCGGCGGAAATCGCCGGTTGCCGTTCTCAATCTCACATGACGCATCGTCAACTATGACCAAAATCTATGCGCTGGCCAATCAAAAAGGCGGTGTGGGCAAAACCACCACCGCCATCAACCTGGGAGCCTATTTGTCCACCGTCGGCCTGGATATCCTGATCGTGGACATGGATCCACAATCCAACGCTACCTCCAGTCTGGGCATTGACCGGCGGCAGGTGCAGGCCTCCACCTATCACGCCCTGGTGCAAGACCGCCCCCTGACCGATATTGTGCTGCCCACGCAATGGAAGCACCTGTTCATCGCCCCAGCCTCGCCCGGCCTGGCCGGCGCCGAAGTCGAACTGGTAAGCATGCTCGCCCGCGAGTTTCGGTTGCGCAAAGCATTGGAAAAAATCGCCGGCCGCTATGCCTATATCTTGATTGACTCACCGCCCTCTCTCGGCCTGCTCACCATCAATACCCTCACCGCCGCCGCCGACGGCGTCATTGTGCCGGTGCAGTGCGAATACCTGTCGCTGGAAGGCCTGTCCGAGCTGCTCAACACCATCCGCCTGGTGCGCGAAAGCCTCAACCCCCAACTGACCATTCGCGGCATGCTGATGACTATGTACGACCCGCGCACCAACCTGGCTCGCCAGGTGGTAGACGAAGTGCAAAAACACTTTGGCGGACGCGTATTCAAGAGCATCATCCCGCGCAATGTGCGCCTGGGCGAAGCGCCCAGTTTCGGTCAGCCGATTATGGCCTATGCCCCCACCTCGCCCGGCGCAGCCGCCTACCAAAACCTCACCGTCGAAGTGCTGCGCGGCGACGGCTGGCAATTTCCCGACCCGAAAGGCAGCAGCGTATGAACACCAAACGCGCCCTGGGACGCGGCCTGGACGCCCTCATCCCTGCCGCCGATCCGGCCCGGCCTGGCCTGCGCCAGGTGCCTGTTCACCAGATCGCCCCCAACCCCCATCAGCCGCGCCAACGCTTTGACCCCGACGCCCTGGCCGAACTGGCCGCCTCGATCAAGGAGCATGGCCTGATCCAGCCCTTGATCGTCAGCCAGATCGAGCCGACCGACGACGCACCGCCCGGCTGCGCATATTGGCTCATCGCCGGTGAGAGACGGCTGGAAGCGGCCAAATTGATCGGCCTGGAACACGTTCCAGCCATTGTCCAACAAGCCACACCGCAGCAAATGCTCGAACTGGCCCTGGTCGAAAACATCCAGCGCGCCGACCTGAACCCGCTGGAAGAGGCCGCCGCGTATCGGCAATTAGCCCAAGATTTTAGCCTGACCCAACAAGAGATCGCCGACCGGGTGGGCAAAGGGCGGGTGGCCGTGGCCAATGCCCTGCGCCTGCTGCGCTTGCCCCCCGACATACAAACAGCCCTGGCCGACGGCCAAATCAGCGAAGGTCATGCCCGCGCCCTGCTGCCGTTGGAGGGCGACATCCAGGCCATGCAACAAGTCTTTGCCCAGGTGATCGCGCAGGGCCTCAGCGTGCGCCAGACCGAAGAGCTGGTGCGGCGGCGGAACAAGACCCCGCCATCTCCCAAAGCCCGGCGCACCGTCTCGCCCGACACCGCCGCGCTGGAAAGCGAGTTTCAGCGCTCGCTCGGCACCAAAGTACAACTGTCGCGCAGCGAAAAAGGAGGGCGTCTGACCATCCACTTTTACTCGGAAGAAGAACTGCAGCGGTTGTACGACTTGCTGATCGGGCGGAGTTAGGCCAGATGCGTTTATCGTTGGGGGTGTGGGCTGGACTGCTGGGCGGGCTGGCCGTGAGCAGCAGCCTGCTGGTCGGCTATGGTCTGGGCATCGAGCCGTTTTGGCCCGAGGTGACACGGCTGACTCTGACCCTGCCGCACCTGCCGCGCCAGATGGATGGGCTGACTCTGCTCCAGATCAGCGACATTCACGCCGGCCACCTGATCAAAGCCGCCGACATTCGCCGCATCGTGGCCCTGTGCAACGCCCAAAACGCCGACCTGATCGTCATCACCGGCGACATGCTCCAAGACCATCGCGGCGCAGACGACTGTGCACGCGAGTTGTCGGCCCTGTGGGCGCCATTGGGCGTCTATGCCATCATGGGCAATCACGAACGCTACCTGCCCCCGGCGCTGGGCGAATATCCCTTCCGCGACGCCGGCCTGACTGTCTTGTGCAACCAGGCTCACCCGCTGGAACGCCGCGGTGAGGTAATATGGCTGATCGGCCTGGACGATATTTTGATGCGGCGCGGCGACCTGGAGCAAGCCCTGCGCTGTGCGCCGCCGCAGGCCTGCAAGATTGCCCTGATTCACGAACCGGATTACGCGGATATGGTGCAAAAGCAGCTTGAAAATACGCCCTGCACCCTTGATTTACAATTATCCGGCCACACCCATGGCGGGCAAATCCGGCTGCCGGGCGTGGGGCCGCTGCTGCTGCCGGTGTTGGGGCGAAAATACCCCGCTGGCCTGTATCGGTTGAGCAATATGTGGCTATACACCCATCGCGGTGTGGGCATGGCCAGTCCGCCCATCCGCCTGGGCTGCCGCCCCGAACTGGCCCTGTTCACCTTGAAAGCATCAGACGAACGCCAAAGGAGGAACCGATGAACGGCTTGATCCCCTGGTTGATCTTGATCGGCTGGCCGATGGGCATTTTTCTCAACCTGTGCGCCGACAGCCTGCCCCTGGACCGCCGACTACACCGCCCATCCTGCCCAGGCTGCGGCCAGCCTCGCCCACCCATTGCCTGGAGCGGCCTGGTCGCCTGGTTGAGCGGCCGGCGAGCCTGCCCGCCATGCCACAAACCGCTGCCCATCCGCCACCTGCTGGTCGAGGTCGGCGTGCCACTGGCCTATGCCATGATCGGCCTGTACGGCGGAAACTGGATCACCCTGTTGCTCAACCTGCTATACAGCACCATCTTTATCCTGGTCCTGCTCACCGACCTGGAGCATCGGCTGATTCCACATGTGGTTATGCTGCCCTCCATCGCCCTGGCCATCGTGGGAGCGTGGTTCAACCCGGCCATCGGCTTTCCGGCCAAAGGCTGGCTGGGCGGCGTCATTGGGCTGCTCATCGCCCTGGGGCTATACTGGCTGGGCGCCCTGTTTGCCCGCTGGATGGGCAAAATGCGTGGCAAACCGGTAGATGAAGTCGCCTTTGGCTTTGGCGATGTCACCCTGATCACGTTCATCGGCCTGATTGTGGGGCCGCTCGAGATCATCTTTGCCCTGCTGATCGGCCTGCTGAGCGGCGGCCTGGCCGCCATCACATTGATGCTCTCGCGGGGCAAAAAATACACAATGTTCACGGCCATTCCCTATGGGCCGTTCCTGGTTTTGGGTGGAGTGATCATGCTCTATTTTGGCGCCGAACTGATCACCTGGTACATGGGCGGCGCCGTCTGAGAAGGCTATGTCTGCCAAACGCAAGCCCAAATACAACTGGGATGCTCAATCCATCCGCGCCCTGCGCCACCATATGGACATGACCCAGCAGCAAATGTCTGAAGAACTGGGCATCCGCCAGCAAACGGTCAGCGATTGGGAGTTGGGCTATCACCGACCGCGCGGCGGCATCGCCCATCTGCTCGACATAGTGGCCGAACGAGCCGGATTTGAGTATCAAACCTCCAACCTACTGGATGAAAACGAGATTTGACTTTTATACGAAATCGTGTATCATGTCATTCAGGTGATGTTTTTTTGTGCCTTTTGATACACGAAATAGTGTAAAGGAGGTCTCGATGGGGGTCTATACGCTGGAATACATCATTCAAGAGTGGAGCAAAGGCAAATTGAGTGAAGAGCAGGCCATTGGGCAGTTGTTGTTGCTGCTTCAGGCCTTGCAAGAGCGGGTTGAGCGGGCTGAGGGACGGCTGGCCCGGCTGGAGCAAAAAGCCAAACAGTAAAAACAAAACCTCGGATGTCTCACCTGACAGAGACATCCGAGGTTCGGTCGGTTAGAGAGATTCTGGCTAGCAGTCTGCCGGAGAGACTACTCACTGCCCCATCTGGATGCTGGGATCCCAAACTTGTTCGGAGACACCCCACTCAGCGCGCTAAAATTGCCAGGTTGGGGGCTCGCCACCGCTCAGGGATCGCCGACAGCTTGCTAGGTCAAATAATCGCGCAGTTGGCGACTGCGGCGCGGGTGGCGCAAACGGCGCAGTGCCTTGCCTTCGATCTGGCGGATGCGCTCACGAGTCAGGCCAAATTTCTGCCCCACTTCTTCCAGCGTATAGCTGCGCCCATTTTGCAGGCCAAAGCGCAGCCTCAAAATGCGCGCCTCGCGTGGAGTGAGGGTATTCAATACCTCTTCGACTTTTTCGCGCAAGAGGTTTTGGTACGCGCTCTGTGTGGGCGTGGGCGTGCCTTCATCCTCGATGAACGAGCCCAGTTCGCTGTCTTCTTCTTCGCCTACCGGCCGCTCCAGAGAGAGAGGCCGCCAGGACACTTTGAGCATCCATTGCACCTTGCGCGGTTCGAGTTCCATCTCTTGGGCGATCTCTTCGGGCGTGGCTTTGCGCCCGTGTTCCTGCTCCAGTTGACGGGCCGTCTTGTACAGGCGACGGATGCGGTCGCTCATGTGAACCGGCACGCGAATGGTGCGCCCTTGATCGGCAATGGCGCGGGTGATCGTCTGACGGATCCACCAGGTGGCATAGGTGCTAAAGCGATAACCTCGCGTATAGTCAAACTTTTCCACCGCTTTCATCAGCCCCAGGTTGCCCTCTTGAATCAGGTCCAAAAAAGGCACGCCGCGCCCCATATACTTTTTGGCAATGCTGACCACCAGACGGGTGTTGGCCTTGATCAGATGCTCGCGGGCCAGCCGCGCTTCTTCGATCACATCTTCCAGGCGAAACTGCTCGTCGGCGTCCAGCGACATTTTGCGCAGCTTGAGGCGAGCCTCGCGGCCGCGACACAGCGACTTGGCCAGGTCTACCTCTTCTTCCAGCGATAGCAGCGGCACCCGGGCCATCTCTTTGAGGTACAGCCCCACCGAATCGTCGCTGGAAATGCCGCTCAGATCGAACACTTCTTTGTCTATTTTGACTTCTTCGATGATTTCTTCTTCGATGAATTCTTCTTCGGCACCCTTGAGTTCCTGGGCGCCATCCTTGTCGTCATACACCTCGATGCCGGCTTCATTGAGACGAATGAACACATCTTCAACCTGATCCATACGTTCTTCAGGATCGGGGAACATTTCGATCACGTCGTCCATCGTCAAAAAGCCTTGCAGCTCGGCCTTTTCCAACAACTCTGCGACGACATTAATTTCATGTTCCATCAAATCGTTCATCTACTCATTGCTCCAATAATTGTTGCAAAACGGCCATGCGCGGGTCAATTTTTTCGGAATGACACTCGCATAGGCCCTGGTTCAAATTCTGGCCGCAACTGGGGCAAAGCCCCCGACATTGGCGATGGCATAGCACCCGCATCGGCGTCGAGATGATGACTTCTTGCCGCAGCACCGAAGCGATGTCCAGATAGCCCTCTACATCAATGACCAGATGCCGATCCTCCACTGCACCGGCCACAGCCACCGGGCGGAATGTCTCTTCCAACTCGACTCGAAGTGATTTTCTGACCGGACTGAGGCAGCGCACACATTCCAACACCATATCCACCGTCAAAAGGCCGCTCACCAAAATCCCTTCGCTGGTATGTAAAAAACTCAATTCACCGCTGATCTGTTCGACCGTGACATCGTCCAATTGCTGTTGCGGCAAATCAAGCCGCGTTTCCATGTGACTGCAGATCGGCTCTTGAAGCAAATGCCCGACATAATAATGCATCTGGTCATCTCGTAAAAAAAAACGCCAAGCCGAGAACAACTCCAGGCCGGCAGATACATTTTTCTAAAGCGTTTTTATTATAACATAGGAACAGAGGCTCGTCAAGGTATCTTGTTAACTTTAATCTTTGTTATGTCAAATCGTCCATTCTTTCGTCCAGGCAGGCCAGTTGCGATTTCGCCGAAAATGAGTACAATGGCGTACCTGAGATACTGGTCTAAAAAGGAGTTTACACGGTGAAACAAATGGGTTCGATTTTGATTTTGGCTCTGGTGCTGAGCTGGCTGGTCCTGCCGCCGCCTGTGACGGTGGCGCAGCAGCCGGACACGTGCGCCATCACTTTGCCGGTGAGCGGCAGCGTGCTGCGCGGGCAGGTGACGATCAAAGGAACGGCCAAATATGCCTTTCAAATTGGTTATGCGCCAGACCCCAACCCCAGCGGCGAGTGGAAGTTTTTTGCCAACGGCCAGCAGGCTGTTGAAAATGGACAACTGGGCATCTGGGATACGCGTAGTCTGCCCGACGGCCTCTATCAGTTGATCATCGAGGTCTTTCGGCAGGATGGCAACAAGGACTTGTGCTTTATGTCTCGCCTGACGGTGAATAACACGGCGCCGACGCCAACCTTTACCGCCGAACCGCTGCCGACACCGGGCAATACGCCCACGCCCCGCCCCCAGGTCACAACGACGGTAAGCATCACGGCCACTGCTGCGGTCACTGTGACATCCACACCCGCCGTTCAACAGCCGCCTACGGCCACCCCACGCGCCACCCCCACCTATTCGCCGGTCAACAACCCCACACCCACACCCGGCGCGTCCAAATTCGCTTTGCCGATTGAATTGGGCAGCGTTCGCGATTGGTCATGTCGCGGCGCCCAGTTTACGTTGGTGATTGCCCTGGTGGTGATCATTTATTTTGTGGTGCGCAACGCCATCGCTCACGGCGTGCGTCAGGTGGGCAAACCCCGCGATGTCGAGGGATTCCATCGCCGTCGGCCTCGCCAATACTAGACCCACATCGCGCTCCGTTCGAGTTAAATCGACAACCCTGGTCAGGACAACCTGACTCAGGGTTGTTTGGTCTTTGACAACCACAGTCTTTAGAAGTATACTAAATATACTCCACATGATCCATTCCCAGAAGAAAGGTCCCAATCTATATGGAACTGATCATTGTCCCCATCGAAAAACCGGCCGATATGAACTTTATCCTCGGCCAAACCCATTTCATCAAAAGCGTTGAAGACCTTTACGAAGCAATGGTCAATTGTGTGCCAGGCGTTCAGTTTGGCCTGGCATTTTGTGAGGCTTCTGGGCCGGCGTTGGTGCGCTCGGCCGGCACCGACTCGACGCTGGTAGACCTGGCCCGGCAAAACGCCCTGGCTCTCTCGGCCGGCCATTCGTTCATCATTATGCTGGGGCCGGGGCTTTATCCGATCAACTTTCTCAACGCCATCAAGATGGTGCCAGAGGTTTGCCACATCTGGTGCGCCACGGCCAACCCCACTCAGGTCATCCTGGCCGAGACGGCGCAGGGACGCGGCATTTTGGGCGTCGTGGACGGCGTCAAAACGCAAGGGCTGGAAACCGGGCAGGACGCACTCAAACGCAAGGATTTTTTGCGCATGATTGGATACAAACTTTAGGGAGGACGCTATGGCCTTTCTACTCGGCATTGACATCAGCACCACCGGCAACAAGGCTCTTTTGATTGATCCGCAAGGTCAGGTGATTGCCGTCGCTGCCACCGAAAACCCCATTTCCACGCCCAAACCCTTGTGGTCGGAGCAGGACCCGGCCGATTGGTGGCAGGGCGCGCAGGTCGCCATTCGCCAGGTGTTAGACAGGGCGCAGATCGGCGGGGAACAGGTGGCCGCGGTAGGACTGACCGGTCAGATGCACGGTCTGGTATTGCTCGACCAAGACGGCCAGGTATTGCGCCCGGCTATTTTGTGGAACGATCAACGCACTGGCGCGCAGTGTGATTGGATCACCCAACAGGTAGGCCTGACCAACCTGCTGGCCTGGACGGGCAACCTGGCTCTGCCGGGCTTTACTGCCCCCAAAATCATCTGGGTGCGCGAAAATGAGCCAGAGGTCTATCGGCGGGCAGCGCATATCCTGTTGCCCAAAGATTACGTGCGCCTGCAATTGACCGGCGGCTATGCGATGGATATGGCCGACGCCGCCGGTACCATTCTGGTAGATATTGGCAAACGCGCCTGGTCTGCCGAAATGCTGCAAGCGTTGGACATTCCGGCGGCATGGCTGCCCACCCTGTATGAAGGCACCGAGATCACCGGGCGGGTCAATGCGGCAGCGGCAGCAGCCACTGGTCTGTGCGCCGGCACTCCGGTGGTGGGCGGCGGTGGCGATCAGGCTGCCGGAGCGGTGGGCGTGGGCGCGGTGCGGCCGGGCGTGGTGGGGTTGGTGCTTGGCACATCGGGCGTGGTCTTTGCCCCCACTGCCGAGCCGTTTATCGAAAAGCAGGGCCGACTGCACGCTTTTTGTCACTCGGCGCCGGGGCGATGGCACCTGATGGGTGTCATGCTTTCGGCAGCGGGCAGCCTGCGCTGGCACCGCGACACGGTGGCCCCCGGCCGCAGCTATGATGATCTGGTGGCCGAGGCTGCTCAGTCGCCGGCCGGCAGCGAGGGGCTGATCTTTTTGCCCTATCTCACCGGCGAGCGCACACCGTACCCCGATCCCAACGCCAAAGGTGCGTTTATCGGGCTGACCGTGCGCCATGACATTTCGCACATGACCCGCGCTGTGTTGGAAGGCGTGGCCTTTGGTTTGCGCGACAGCATGGAGTTGGTGCGCGGCGCTGGGCTGGGTCAAATCGAGCAGGTGCGGGTATCGGGCGGTGGCGCGCGCAGCCCGCTGTGGCGACAAATCCTGGCCGACACTTTGAACTGCGAGTTGGTCACGGTCAACACCACCGAAGGAGCCGCTTTTGGCGCCGCCATCCTGGCCGGAGTGGGCGCCAGAGTCTGGCCCAATGTAGATACGGCATGCGATCAGGCCATCCAAATCCTGGACCGCGTGATGCCTCAACCGCACATGGTGGCTCGATATGAGGCCTTTTACCAGGTCTATCGCAGCCTGTACAGCACGCTCAAGCCCACCTTTGATCGCCTGACCGACCTGGTTTTGACAAATTGACCGATTCGAGTAACACAAGGAGACTCTATGTCGGCACTGAGCGAATTGTATGAGCAAATCACCCTATGCACTCGCTGTCCGCTGGCGACATCGCGCACGCGGGCCGTGCCGGGCGAAGGTCCCGATCAGGCCGCCATTATGTTGATCGGCGAGGCACCCGGCTTTAACGAAGACCGCAGCGGGCGTCCCTTTGTCGGCGCGGCCGGGCAGTTTTTGAATGAACTGCTGGCCAGCATCAATATGGCGCGCGAGCAGGTCTATATTGCCAACGTGATCAAATGCCGTCCACCCGGTAACCGCGAACCGCAACCCAATGAAATCGAGGCCTGCCGTCCTTTTCTGGATCGCCAGATCGAGTTGATCAAACCTCAGGTGGTCATTACGCTGGGGCGTTTCTCGATGGCGCGATACTTTGCCGGCGA
>CAYVBK010000033.1:0-59691 GCA_964449465.1 uncultured Anaerolineae bacterium | reverse complement strand
ATTTCTGTCCAGCGGGGGGTCTTTTATTCGTCTGTTAAAGTGCGAAATGCAGGTTAAGGGCATTCCTTTTGCTGCGCCGCCTGTCGGCGACCTGCGTTGGAAGCCGCCGCAGCCGGTCGAAAACTGGGCCGGCGTGCGCAAGGCCGATCAGTTCGGCCCGCGAGCCATGCAACTGCGCCTGTTTGGCGATATGGGCTTTCGATCCAACAGCATGAGCGAGGACTGCCTCTATCTGAACGTGTGGACCCCGGCCCAATCGGACGAGGACCGGCTGCCGGTGTTGGTCTATTTTTACGGCGGCGGCAACATGGCCGGCGACGGATCAGAGCCGCGTTACGACGGCGAGAGTATGGCCGGGCAAGGGATTGTCGCTCTGACGGTGAATTATCGCCTGTCTGTGTTTGGCTTTATGGCTCATCCCGAACTGACCCAGGAATCGCCGCACCATGCTTCGGGCAACTATGGCTACCTGGACCAGGCCGCCGCGTTGCGTTGGGTGCAGCAAAACATTGCTGCTTTTGGCGGCGATCCGGCCCGCGTGACCATTGCCGGTGAGTCGGCCGGATCGATCTCGGTCAGCATCCAAATGGCCTCTCCGTTGGCCAGGGATTTGATCGCCGGTGCGATCGGCGAGAGCGGCGCCGCGATCAACCCCACGCTGGCTCCTGTTTCGCTTGCCGAGGCCGAACAAGCCGGGCTTGCATTTGCGGCCAGTGCCGGGGTCTCTTCGCTGGCAGAACTGCGGGCTGTGCCGGCGGAGCAAATCCTCGATCTAACCAACCGCCCCAATTTTCCGTTCGCCGTTGGAACTGTGGACGGTTACTTGCTGCCCAAATTGCCGGTGGATATTTTTGCTGCTGGCGAACAGGCCCATGTGCCGTTGCTCGTCGGTTGGAATTCGGAAGAGATGAATTACAGGATGGTGTTGGGTCAACACGAGCCGACGCCGGAGAATTATGCCGGGGTCGTGCGCGCGCGTTATGGCGATCTGGCCGATCACGTCTTGGCTCTGTACCCGGCCAACACAGCCGAGCAAACCATCGAATCGGCCACTGCTCTGGCCAGCGATGGGTTTATCGGCTATAGCACGTGGAAGTGGTGCGATCTGCACAGCAAGACCGGAGGCGCGCCGGTGTACCGTTACCTCTATGCCCATCCGCGCCCGCCGATGAGACCCGAAATGGGCCGCGTCGCCGCGGGCCTGGCCGGAGGGGTGGTGGACGCGGCCGACGAAAAGGCCATCGTTTTGCCGCCTGCCCGCGGCGCAGTCCATTCAGCCGAGATCGAGTATGCTATGGGCAACCTGGCCACCAACCTGGTCTATGCGTGGACAGAGGACGATTACAAGGTGTCGGCGGCGATGCAGGCCTATTTTGCCAATTTTATCAAGACTGGCGATCCCAACGGGCCGGGCCTGCCCGTATGGCCGGCGGCTCATCGCGGCGATGTGGTTCAGGTGATGCGGCTGGATGTCGAGCCGCACGCTGAATCGGAGCAGCATCGAGAACGCTATCTGTTTATGGATCGGCTTTATACGCCCGGCTTGTAAGTGAGGCCGGCTTTTCCTGTCCCACTACAGGAGGTTAAATGGGTCAATCCAGGACTGTCATTCAGATTTTGCTTGCGGTCATTTTGTTGGTCGGCTGCACGGCAAACACCGTGATGCCCACAGAGATGCCGCTCTCCACAGCCACTCCAACGCTACCGCCGACGGCCACCCCATCGCCAATGCCCAGCCCTACGCCCGATATTCCCGAACCGACCCGCCCGCTGTTGATGGCGCACTATATGCCCTGGTATCAGACGCCCTTTGTGACCGGCTATTGGGGCTGGCACTGGACGATGAACCACTTTAACCCTTTTCGCAAGGATGAAAACGGCCGCCCCGACATGGCTTCATACTATCTCCCGCTGACCGGCCTCTATGATTCCAGCGACGAGGCCTTGCTGGAATACCAGGTTTTGTTGATGCGACTGAGCGGCATAGATGGGATGATTGTGGACTGGTATGGCATGAAAGACTTTTGGGATTATGCCACACTCAACGCGGCGACGGCCAGGCTGTTTGTGGCGATCAAAAAGGCCGGTCTGCGCTTTGCCATCTGCTACGAAGACCAGTCCATCATGCACATGGTCAACAACAAGCACCTGCCCGCCGGCGAGGCCTATACGCATGCCCAAGAGGTGATGCGCTATTTGCACGATACCTGGTTTCAAGACGAGGCCTATCTCAAGGTGTTGGACCGCCCGGTGCTGTTTGTCTTTGGGCCGCAGTATTTCAAAAATGCCTCAGACTGGAAACAGATTTTTTCAGTGTTGGACACGCCGCCTGCGCTGATCACCCTGGACGGCCACACCGAGTCGGCGGGGCTGACCAGCTATCCCTGGCCGCCCATGTGGGCCGGCAAAGACGGTGTGCTAGATCAAAAGACCCTGGAAGGCTACCTGACCTCGTTCTATAAAAAGGCGACTCGATGGGATTATGTGGTGGGCGGGGCGTTTCCCGGATTCAAGGATATTTACAAGGATGCCGGCGTGTCAACTGAGGCGCGTTACCTGGACTCGCTGGATGGCGAAACCTTTCGCCTGACCATGCAAATGGCCCTCGACCAAAAGCCCGACCTGATCCAGTTGATCACCTGGAACGATTACGGTGAAAGCACCAGCATCGAGCCAACCGAGGAATTTGGTTATCAATATCTAGAGATGGTGCAGGATGCGCGCCGCTCGACCGATCCGGCCGGTTTTCCGTTCGTGGCCGATGATCTGCGCCTGCCGCTGCGCCTGTTCGAGTTGCGCCAGAAATATGCCGGCGATGCTGCGGTCAATGCGCGCCTGGATCGAGTTTTCGAGGCCATTTTGAGCGGCGACCTGGATGCAGCGCGGGCGGTTTTGGCCGAGTATCCTCTCAAATAAGACAGCCCATCTCCGACAAAACACAAGGAGTGTAACAATATGACAAATTGGAATAATTTCAAGGTCGCCGTTTATTGCACCGTCTATGACGTGCAGAACATGGCCGACCTGGCCTGGTTGGAACGGCGTTTTGACCTGATCAGCCGTTATGTCCGGGTTGACAAGGTTTACCTGGAGACGCATCGAGATGCCATTATTGCCCCAGAAGCGACCATGCGACAGGCCAAACAGTTTTTCGCCGAGCGCGGTGTGGAAACATCCGGCGGGATCACCCTCACCGTCAACGAGCGCAATCGCTTTCAGACCTACTGCTATTCCAACCCGGAGCACCGTCAAATGGTCAGGCACCTGGCCGAGTACACCGCCGGCTTGTTTGACGAGTTGATCCTCGACGACTTTTTCTTTACCAACTGCAAATGTCCGCTGTGCATCGAGGCCAAAGGCGAGCGCAGTTGGAGCGAATTTCGCCTGGCGCAGATGACCGAGGCTGCCTCAAGCCTGATCATCGGCCCGGCCAGAGCGGTTAACCCACAGATCAAAACGATCATCAAGTACCCCAACTGGTACGAACATTTTCAAGGATTGGGCTTTAATCTGGAAACCGAGCCGCCTCTTTTTGACGGCATCTATACCGGCACTGAGACCCGCGACCCGGTGCTGAGCAATCAGCACTTGCAGGCCTATCACGGCTATTCGATTGTGCGCTATTTCGAGAACATCAAGCCGGGCGGCAACCTGGGCGGCTGGGTGGATCCGTTCGGTTCGTTTTTCCTGGATCGCTATGTCGAGCAGCTCTGGCTGACCCTGTGGGCCAAGGCGCCCGAAGTCACCCTGTTTCATTTCGGCCAGTTTGAGCGGCCCCTCGATCCCCGACAGCGCGCTCCCTGGCAGGGCGGTGGAACCAGTTTTGATTTCGACGCCATGTTGGCGCCCTGGCAAGCTGATGGAAGCTGGCCGGAACAAACCTCGCTGGCCATGGCCGCCGGTTATGCCTTTGCGCAGGCCGATCCCCTGATCGGCCAACTCGGCAACCCTGTGGGAGTGCCGGGCTACAAGCCCTATCATTCTGCCGGCGAGGATTTTTTGCACAGCTATCTGGGCATGCTCGGCATTCCCATTGACCTGCGCCCCGAATTCCCGGCCGAGGCCGGGCTGATTCTGCTCACCGAATCGGCCCAATTCGACCCGGATATTGTGTCCAGGATCAAAAAGCAGTTGATGGACGGCAAAACCGTCGTGGTCACGTCGGGGTTGTTCAAGGCCTTGCAAGATCGAGGCATGCGCGATATAGTCGAGCTGACCGTCACCGACCGCAAGGCCAGCGTGCAAGATTTCCTGATCGGCTGGGGGCAGGTCTATCATGCCGAGAAGCCCATCTTGCTGCCGCACATTGACTATTTGACCAACGACTCGTGGGAGGAAATTTCGGGTCTGACCGGCAACACCGGCCATCCGCTGCTGCATTTTGCCGCTTGCGGTCGCAGCGCGCTCTATGTCCTTGCCATCCCCGACAATTTTGACGACCTCTATCACCTGCCTCAAAAGGTGCTGTCGCGCATCCGTCAACTGCTGTTGCGCGACCTCTATGTGTGCGTGGACGGCCCGGCGCAGGTGATGTTGTTCGTGTACGACGCGGATGCAGAGCATCCGCGCACCTTTATCATTCACTCGATCCTGCCGGAACCGGCCGAGGTGCGCATCGTCGTGAGCAGTCATGTGGCGGCGCTGCGCGATGTTGCAACCGGCGAGGTATTGACCGACGGGCAAGACTTGCTGGACTGGCGCGGTCAGTCTACCGGCAAGCGTTCTTTTACGGCATCACTCAGGCCCCGCTCTTACTGCATGTTTCAGATCAGGTAATTGGCGCGTTAGCCGAACATATTGAATCCCACCTGAGAAAGGAGTTTACTTTATGCTTCCCCCTTTTGCTCCCATCACCGAAGAATTACAACCCGAATTTCACAACCCTGAATGGCTGGAAAAGGCCATCATCTATGAGATCTATCCCCAGTCGTTCTACGACACCAATGGGGATGGGATCGGCGATCTACCGGGCGTGATAGCCAGGCTGGACTATGTCCAATCGCTGGGTGCCAATGTCATCTGGCTCAACCCATGCTTTGAATCGCCGTTCGGCGACGCCGGCTATGACGTGTCGAATTTTTATCGAGTCGCGCCGCGCTATGGCACCAACGACGATCTGCGCCGCCTGTTTGAGGAGGCACAAAAACGCGGCATTCGGGTGGTGCTGGACCTGGTAGCCGGACACACCTCGACCGAGTGTGAGTGGTTCAAGCAGTCGGCCAGACACGAGCGCAACGAATACTCGGACTGGTACATCTGGAATGTTCGCATGTTCAATCAGGGTCCCTTTGCCTCGCGCCAACATTTCATCGCCGGAATGTCGGAGCGAATGGGCGGCTATTTGCCCAACTTTTTCCCCTTTCAGCCCGCGCTCAACTATGGCTGTGCCAATCCCGATCCCGACCAGCCCTGGCAGCAGGCGGTGGATGCGCCGGGGCCCAAGGCTGTGCGCGCCGAATTGCGCAAAATTATGAAATTTTGGCTGGATATGGGCGCATCTGGCTTTCGGGTAGACATGGCTGCTTCGCTGGTCAAAGAAGACCCCGGCTCGCGCGCCACCATCCAGCTTTGGCGCGAAATCCGCACCTGGCTCGACCAGGATTACCCGGAGGCGGTGCTGATTTCCGAGTGGGGCCGCCCCGAACGGGCGATCAAGGCCGGGTTCCACGTGGATTTTTATCTGGGTTTTGCCGGCGCCGGGCTGACCTCGTTGTTTCGCAAACACTATGGCATGATGGGTATGGGTGGCGGCGGGTTTAGCTTTTTCGACCCGGAAGGTCTGGGCAACATTGCCGAGTTTGTTCAGGAGCACAACATGCGCTACAATGCCACCCGCAAGGCGGGCTATATCTGCATGTTCTCCGGCAATCACGATGTGACGCCGCGGTTGGGCAGGGATCGCACCTTTGGCGACCTCAAACCGGCCTTTGTCTTTTTGCTGACCATGCCCGGCGTGCCAAAAATTTATTATGGCGACGAGATCGGTATGGTGGGAGTGGCGAGGCTACCCTCAAAAGAAGGCGGGTACATGCGCACCGAAGTGCGCACGCCGATGCAGTGGAGTCACCAGCAGAACGCTGGCTTTTCCACCGCTGACGCGCGACAACTCTACCTGCCGGTCGAGGCTGATCTGGGCTGCCGTACCGTCGCCGATCAAGATCAGGACCCCGAATCGCTCTTGAACACCATCCGCACGCTGACGCGACTGCGTCTGGCCCACCCGGCCCTGGGCAATGGCAGCGATTACCAGGTGGTTTATGCCCGGCCGGGGCGCTATCCGTTTGTCTTTATGCGCCAGGGTGGCGGCGAGCAGGTTGTGGTGGCGATCAACCCGGCCGACCGCCCGGTCGAGGTGCGTTTGCCGGCCAACGCGCTGCCTGCGGCACAGGACGCGCCGTCTACACTGTGGGGTGTTGAGGGCGGCCTGATATGCACGGCCGAGGGCTGGGAGATTGCCCTGCCGGGCGTGAGCGCAGGGATATACAAACTCTAGCAGTCTGTCAGAGATCTCTGAGCGGTGGCGAGTCCCCGAACAAGTTCGGGATTCCGACATCCAGGTGAGGCAGTGACTGGTCTCTCCGACAGACTGCCAGACTGTGACCCCATACTGGTTAGGCCTGTCGAAAGCGATGGAGACAGACCCAACCGGTATCTGACCCAACCTCGAAAAGAAAATTCCCCAAGGAGGATCACAATGGAACCAAATCTGCGGACATTTCAATTGTCCGATCTGCGCATCCGCGATCCGTTCATCGTACCAGACGAGACCACCCAGACCTATTATCTGGTCTCTGCGCTGCCTGCGGGCAACGAGGGGCGGCCCGCCGTGGGCCTCTATGTCAGCCGCGACCTGGAGACCTGGACCGGCCCGACGATCATCTTTGAAACCCCCGCCGATTTCTGGGCGCAGGGACCGATCTGGGCGCCGGAACTGCACCGCTACCGGGGCAAATACTATCTTTTTCTCACTTTTAATACCGACGAGCCGCTGCCTCAAGCTGCGCCGCTGCCAGAAGGCGCATTGCCGCCCTGGTGGTCCAAATTCGTCCGGCGCGGCTCGCAGGTGCTGATGGCAGATCTGCCATTTGGCCCGTTTCGCCCCTTCCACAATCACGCTCACACCCCGGTTGACCTGATGACACTCGATGGTACGCTGTGGGTGGAAGACGACATCCCCTATATGGTCTACTGCCACGAGTGGGTGCAAATCCGCGATGGCACGATCGATCTGGTGCGCCTCACCCCCGACCTTTCGGCCATCGAAGGCGAGCCGGTGACGCTGTTCAAGGGCAGCGACGCAGCCTGGACGCGCCCCAGTATGGAACGCTATGTCACCGACGGGCCGTTCATCTATCGCATGCCGTCTGGCAAGCTGCTGATGCTGTGGGCCACGCTCGGTTGGGGCGGCTATATGCAATTGATGGCCGTCTCCGAGTCGGGGCGCATCCACGGGCCGTGGACACAACACCCGCGCCCGCTGTTTATGCACGATGGCGGACACGGCATGATCTTGGACCGTTTTGATGGCACACCGATGCTGATCCTGCATCATCCCAACCATTCGCCCCACGAACGTGCGCTCATTTTCGAGTTGGAACCAGACGGCGATGTGTTTGCCATCGTCCGCAAGCCACCCCGCGGCTATCCATTTGCCGATCCCGCTCTGCCGACCGAGGAACGAATTGACAACCTCTTGTCGCTGATGACTCGCGAGGAAAAAATCGCCTGTTTGGGCACCGATCCGACCGTGCCTCGTCTGGGCGTCTGGGGGACGGGGCATGTCGAGGGGCTGCACGGGCTGGCCCTGGGCGGGCCGGGCGGCTGGGGCGGCCCGGCACCCGTGCCAACCACCCAGTTCCCGCAGGCCATTGGCCTGGGAGAGACCTGGGATCCCGACCTGGTACGTCAGGCCGCTGCCGTCGAGGGCTATGAAACGCGCTATATCGCGCAGAGCAAGCAATTTCGGCGCGGCGGGCTGGTGGTTCGCGCTCCCAACGCCGATCTGGGTCGCGACATTCGCTGGGGGCGCACCGAAGAGTGCTATGGCGAGGACGCCTTTTTGAATGGAACATTGGTTACGGCCTTTGTCAAGGGCTTGCAAGGCGACCATCCCCGTTACTGGCAGACGGCGTCGCTGCTCAAGCATTTTCTGGCCAACAGTAACGAGGACGAGCGCACCAGTTCGTCATCCAATTTCGACTGGCGGCTTTTCCACGAATACTATTCCGTCCCCTTTCGTATGGGCATTATGGACGGCGGCGCGCGGGCCTATATGGCTGCCTATAATGCCTACAACGGCATCCCCTGCACCGTGCACCCTATCCTCAAGGAGATTACGGTGAACGAGTGGGGGCAAGATGGCATCATCTGCACCGACGGCGGTGCATTCACCCTGCTGGTCAAAGGCCATCACTATTATCCCGACCTGGAAATGGCCGCTGCGGCGGTGATCAAATCCGGCATCAATCAGTTTCTGGATCGCTACCGCGAGGACGTGCGCGCGGCGTGTGACAAGGGCTGGCTGAGCGAGGCCGACCTCGACGCGGTGCTGCGCGGTGTTTTTCGCGTCATGATCAAACTCGGCCTGTTCGATCCACCCGACATGGTGCCTTTTGCCCGCATTGGCAGCGAGCCCGAGTTGCCCTGGCAAAGCGAGAAACACAAATCGCTGGCCCGGCTGATCACGCAAAAATCTATTGTGCTGCTGAAAAATACAAAAAATCTCTTGCCGCTGGACAAAAGTGCGCTCAAAACTATTGCCGTGATCGGCCGACGTGCCGACCAGGTGCTGCTAGATTGGTACAGCGGCGATCCGTCCTACACCGTCACCGCGCTGGCCGGCATCCGTGAGAAGGTTGGCGACGCCGTGCGTGTCATTTATGCGGTGGACAACACGGACGATGCTGCTGTCAACGCCGCGCGCGAGGCGGATGTCGCCATTGTCTGTGTGGGAAATCACCCCACCGGCGACGCCGGCTGGGCGCAGTGTCCCACCCCCAGCGACGGCAAAGAGGCCGTAGATCGTCGCGCCATCACGCTGGAGCAGGAAGAACTGATCAAACAAGTCTACCGTGCCAACCCCAACACCATCGTTGTCCTCATCAGCAGCTTTCCCTTTGCCATCACCTGGACGCAGCAACACGTGCCGGCCATCGTCCACCTCACCCACAACAGCCAGGAATTGGGTCATGCTCTGGCCGACGTGCTGTTTGGCGATGTCAACCCTGGCGGGCGGCTGGTGCAGACCTGGCCGCACAGCATCGAGCAACTGCCGCCGTGCCTGGATTATGACCTGCGCAACGGTCGCACCTATATGTATTTCAAGGGCGAGCCGCTTTACCCGTTCGGTTACGGCCTGAGCTATACCACTTTTTCTTATAGCAACTTGCGCCTGAGCGCAGACCGCCTCGCCCCAGACGGCAAGATCGCGGTGAGCGTGGATGTAACCAACACCGGCTGCCGCGCCGGTGACGAGGTGGTGCAGCTCTATGTGCGCCATTTGCACTCGACGGTAGAGCGGCCCCAAAAAGAACTCAAAGGCTTTAGGCGCATCACCTTGCAGCCTGGCGAGACGCAAACCGTTGTCTTGCCTCTCCAGGCTGCGTCGCTGGCCTATTGGGACGCCAATCTCGGCGGTTGGCACGTCGAGGCCGACCGGGTGCGGGTGCTGATCGGCGCTTCTTCGGCCGACATTCGGCTGATCACCGATATTCTGGTCGAAAATGAAGGGAGAAAAATTCAATGAACCTGGAACCCAGACAGCATCTTGTGTTCGATCTCGACTGGCGTTTTGCGCGCGGCGATGTGCCTGACGCTCACGTGGTCGCGTTCGATGACGCCGATTGGCGGCGGCTCGACCTGCCGCACGATTGGAGTATCGAAGAGCCGTTCAGCGAGGATGCCCCTTGCGGCGGAGGCGGTGGTTCTTTGCCCGGCGGAACGGGCTGGTACCGCAAACGATTCGCCCTGCCAGAAGCGGGGCGCGGTCGGCGGGCAACCATCCAGTTCGACGGAGTGTACAAGAACTGCGATGTGTGGCTCAACGGCCGGCATCTCGGCTTTCACCCCTATGGATACACCAGTTTTTACTATGATCTCACGCCATACCTGCATTTCGGTGGGCAAGAAAACGTTCTGGCCGTGCGGGTAGACAACTCGCAGCAGCCCGATGCTCGCTGGTACACCGGTTCGGGCATCTATCGGCACGTCTGGCTGATTCTCACCGATGCCCTGCACATCGCCCATTGGGGCGTTTGGGCGCGCACGCCGCAGGTCTCGGCGGACACGGCGAGGGTAGAGGTGATCACCCAGGTGCAGAATGACGGCGATGCGCCGCAAAACTGCACCCTGATCACCCGCATCGTCAACGATCAGGGTGAGGTAATCGGCACAGCCTCGGCTCAGCACCCTTTGGCGGCGGGGCAGGCGCACGAGTTTGTGCAACAGATTCGTGTGGTGGCGCCGCACCTCTGGTCGGTGGACGATCCCTATCTCTATCGCCTGCAAAGCGTGGTGCAGGCTGGCGAGCAGACGGTGGATCGCTGCGAGACGCCGTTGGGCATTCGTAGCATCGAGTTTGACGCCGACCAGGGCTTTTTGCTCAACGGCAAGCGGGTCAAGATCAATGGCGTGTGCCTGCATCACGACGGCGGCTGCGTCGGTGCGGCGGTGCCAGAGCGGGTGTGGCAGCGGCGGCTGGAAACGCTCAAAGCGATGGGCTGCAACGGCATCCGCTCCAGCCACTATCCGCCGGCCCCCGAATTTCTTGACCTGTGTGATCGGATGGGCTTGGTGGTGATGGATGAAAATTTTGATGAATGGCGTATGGGCAAATTTGCCTATGGCTATCACGACTATTTTGACGAGTGGGCAGTGGCCGATACGGTGAGCATGGTGCGTCGCGACCGCCATCATCCCAGCGTGGTGATCTGGAGCGTGGGCAACGAGATTCCCGAGCAAACTGTGCCAGGGGGGGTGGAAATTCTCAACAGGTTGATAGAGGTGGTGCATCGAGAAGACCCTACCCGTCCGGTCACATCGGCCTGCGACAACATTGCCGCGCACATTCCTGCCACCGAGGCCTTTCTTGAGGCTCTGGATGTGGTCGGATACAACTATGTGGACCGCTGGGCTGAACGGCGCGAGTTGTGTTACAGCATAGACCGGCATCGCCATCCCTGCCGCAAAATGATCGGCACAGAAAACTCGTCGGTGGCCGGCGTGCGCGGCGAGTACGATCTGGAGCGGGCGCAGGGCTGGCACGGCCCTTATCACACGCGCATGATCCATCCCGAACAGGTGTGGAAATTCACCCGCCTGCACGATTATGTGGCTGGGGATTTTATGTGGACGGGCATTGATTACCTGGGTGAGGTGCGTTGGCCGGCCAAGAATACCTCTTGCGGGCCGATTGACCTGTGCGGATTTCCCAAAGACGAGTTTTATTTTTACCAAAGTCAATGGACAAGTGCGCCGATGCTGCACATTTTGCCACACTGGACCTGGCCCGGCCGTGAAGGGCAGGTCATTCCGGTGATCGCCTATACCAACTGCGACAGCGTAGAACTGTTTTTGAACGGGCGCTCGTTTGGTGAGCAGGTGTTGGCCTTTCCGCGCTACGGGCTAGACCCCAGCAAGGGCTGGGGTGAACAAAACTGGGCAGCTATCTCGCGTCCCACCACCGCCGACTTGCATGCCCGCTGGACGGTGCCTTATGAGCCGGGTGTGCTGCGGGCGGTGGGCAAACGTCGTGGCGAGGTGATGTGCGTGTGCGAGCGGATCACTGCCGGGCCGGCAGCACAGGTCCGCTTGACCGCCGACCGAAAAGCCATTGCCGCCGATGGTCGCGATGTGGTGCATCTGACGGTGCAAATTTTCGATGCACAGGGAAATCTTGCGCCCACTGCCGATCACATGATCACCTTGTATGTGCGCGGGCCAGGGCGGATCATCGGGATGGACAATGGCAATCCGGTGAGTCACGAGCCGTTTCAGGCAGAGCAGCGGCAGGCCTTTAACGGACTATGTCTGGCTATTGTTCAGTCAACTGGCGCAGCGGGAGAGATCGCGGTGACGGCCAATGCCCCCGGGCTGCAAGCCGATTCTGTCACCCTGTCGGCTTGCTGAAACTTGGCCTGGACCGGGGCGCGCAGTCAACGACCTGTTCTGAAAATAATTCCCGCGAAGAGTGCCGTGCGCCGCGCTGCATAGCAGTGTCCGTGCGGGCCGTTGTTCTATAACGCCAGTTTGGCACGGGGGCGTGCCAAACTCTTCGATGGACATTTTCATGTTTGGTGGTGTGCGAAAATCGCACATGATGACTATTAAAAACACCTGGCAGGTTGGAGAAACCTGCCAGGTGTGCTTTAATCATCCAGCAGCCGTTTTTCCCCTTGCAGGGCGCGGATGGCGCTGACCTCTTGGGTCACTTCGAGCGTGCCTCGATACTGCCCTTGTTCGTTGCGCAAGGCAAAATAACGGATGTGGATAAACCTGCCGCCGCTTTGAATCCAAAACTCGGCCTCGTTGCGTTTTTGGTCGCGAAAATCGTTGAGGATTTGCTGGACGCGGTGAACGCTGGCCGGCGGGTGGCAGTTTTGTACACGGCGACCGATGATCGCCGGCGTGCGTGGGAAAATCCGCTCGCGGGTTTGCGAGAAAAAGCGCACCTCATCCTTTTCATCCACCAGGGTCACGTCCACCGGCAGATTTTTCAGCAGCAGATTGATCTGTTCCACCGTCAACGCGCCCACATCCAGTGGAATTGCTCCTTCTGGGACAGGCTGGTCGGTCTGATCGGTGGTTGAGTGGGCATATTCGGGCCGGGGGGCGCGCTGTCCCTGCGCCTGTTGGGCCAGCCCGGCGGGCGGCCACTGGTCGCCGGGCCGGACATAGGCCCAGCCGATCTCGGCCTCTTGGGCCTGGATGATCGCCCACTCTAGCTCGCTCAATTTCTCCAGGGCCGTTGGAAAGAGAATGTTTTCCTCTTTGTAGACCATCTGGCGGATGGCTGTCTCCATCGGTTTGAAAATCTGGTTGATTTCGGTCAGCCAGGCGGCCGGGGCGGTCGGGCGGGTGTTCAGCAGTGTGTCGAGGGCTTTCCAACCGGCACGAATGTCGTCGTGGATCGCCCACATCACCGCCGAAGGGCCACGAAAATCGTGCTGCTCCAAAAACGGAAAGAGCAGGTTTTCTTTGCGCAAATAGTGCTTTTCGTATTGGCGCAGCCGCGTCAGCGCGGCCTGTGTCTGGCGCAAGGCCTCCGGGCCGGGCCCGGCGCGAAGAGCATCGAGGGCGGCTTGCATTTCACTGAGGATGCCCTCGACGGCGGCGTTTTCAGCGCGCAGGGTGTGGATGGGGTGGCCGGGGATGCTCTCCGGTCGGGGCTGTATTTCCAGCGATTCCTGAAACACGGCCACATGCACATCGCATAGTCGCTTGATCTCGGCCTCCGGCAATCCTTCGGCAATCAAGGCTTGCTCCATCTGGGCAATTTCGCCGGCGCCCACGCTTTGCAGCAGGTGGGCAAATTCGGCCTTGACCTCATCAACGGTTTTACCCTCGTGCAGTTGGCGGATCAGTTGTTTCAAGATTTCCTGTCGTTGGCTGTGATTGTTGATATATTCGCTCACGGTGTACCTCCATAGCAAGTAGACAAGGGTTTATTGGCCGGATGCGATGGCGGCCAGGTCTTGCTCGACTGTGGCGTTGGGTTTGATGTCAAAGTGCTGCACCAGCACATCCAACACGCCGGGCGAGAGAAAAGCCGGCAGCGATGGCCCCAGACGGATGTGTTTGACGCCCAGATACAGCAGGGCCAGCAGCACGATAACCGCTTTTTGCTCATACCAGGCAATGTCATACGAGATGGGCAGGTCATTGATGTCGGCCAGTCCCAACGCCTCTTTGAGTTGCAGGGCAATATAGGCCAGCGAATACGAATCGTTGCACTGACCGGCGTCCAGCACGCGGGGAATGCCGCCGATCTCGCCTAAATCGAGCTTGTTGTAGCGATATTTGGCGCAGCCGGCGGTCAAAATGACGTGGTCGGCGGGCAACGATTGCGCCAGATCGGTGTAATACTGGCGGGCGCGATGGCGGCCGTCGCAGCCGGCCATGACCACAAACCGCTTGATTGCCCCGCTTTGCACGGCGGCGATCACCTGCCCAGCCACGCTCATCACCGCGGTGCGGGCAAAGCCGATGGGAATGTCGCCTGTTTCCAGTTCTTGCGGGCCGGGGCATTCCAGGGACCTGGCGATCAACGGACTGAAATCTTTGGGCTGCCCGTTTTGCCGGTCGGCAATGTGGATGCAGCCCGGCCAGCCGGCCATGCCGGTGGTGAACAGGCGGTCCCGGTAGCTGTCTTTGACCGGCACGATGCAGTTGGTGGTGAGCAGGATGGCTCCGCCAAACTGTTCAAATTCGTCGCGTTGATGCCACCACGACCCGCCATAGTTGCCGGCCAGGTGGGGGTATTTTTTGAGGGCCGGATAGGCGTTGGCGGGCAGCATTTCGCCGTGCGTGTACACATTGATCCCCGTGCCAAGAGTCTGTTGGAGCAACTCTTCCAGGTCGCGCAGGTCGTGCCCGCTGACCAGGATGCCCGGCCCAGGTCGCACGCCCAGTTGCACGCGGGTCGGCTCTGGGTGGCCATAGGTGGATGTGTTAGCCTGATCCAGCAGAGCCATCGCCTGCACGCCCATTTCACCGCAGCGCAGCACCCACGAAACCAGATCGCCGGCCGACAGGGTTTCATCGGTCGTCGCCAGCAATGCTTCTTGCATAAAGGCTAATAGAGCATCGTTGTGATGTTCCAGCACATAAGCGTGATCGGCATAGGCGGCCAGCCCTTTGAGGCCATAGGTGAGCAGTTCGCGCAGCGAGCGAATGTCGGCAGCCAGTTTTTCATCGGCCAGCACGCCGACGGTGAGGCCCTGCGCCACCAGTTCAACCTGATCGCCGGTCTGCGGCATCCAGACGGCCGCGGAGATGGGCGCGGCAGAAGGGCTATTCAGCCGGTTTTTGAGGGCGTCGCGCTGCCGGATGGCCTGGTGGATCAGGCCGACAAATCGCTGCGGATCAAAGTTGGCATTGGTGATGGTGGCAAATAGAGCCTGCGCCACAAACAGGTCGGTGTTGGGGTCAGACAGGCCGGCCTGGCGTGCCGGAACGCCGTAAAACGAGATGCCTTTGAGCAGCCAGATTAGCAGGTCTTGCAGCGCGGCGACCTCGGCGGTTTTGCCGCAGACGCCTTTGATGGTGCAGCCGGTGCCTTGAGCGGCTTCTTGACATTGATAGCAGAACATTGACATTTTATCCTCCACAAAATTAGAGTTTTTGCGCCGTGATCACCAGATTTTGGCTGGAGCCTGGATCAAAAGCGGCGCCTTGCATGTTGCCATAGCATTGAATGTGGGCAAAACCGGCGGCCTGGATGGCGGCAACGAGGTCGGCCTGGCGGAGCGGCCACAGCACGGTGAACTCGACCCGCTGCTGCCAATCGCTGCCGGTAGGGCGATGCAACGTGACCAGGTTAAAGGTCAACGAGCCGTCGGGGTTGAAATCGTAAAAGCGTAAAAAGAGCCACTCGGTGTCCTCATCACGACGAACCTGCGGAGGTTGCCAGCGTTCGCCGGTAGACAGAACCATGTCGAAATTGCGGTTTTGCAGCAGCAGCAATCCACCCGGCGCCAGCACGGCGGCGGAATCGGCCAGGGTGGGCAGCAAGGCCTGCGGCGTGGCGATGTGTGGCAGGCTGCTGCCCAGACACAAGAGCGCGTCAAAAGGCGGGTTGCTCTTCAGGTTAGCGGCTAATTCGCCAAACCCGGCGACGACAAAATGTGCCTCGACTTGGGCCTGGGCGGCGTTCCGACGAGCCTGTTCGATCATGCCGACGCTGACATCGGCGCCGGTGAGGGCATAGCCGTGCCGGGCCAGGGCGATGGCGTGCTGCCCGGTGCCGCAGGCCACGTCGAGCACCCGGCGGGCCTGGATGTCCGCCAACGATTGCTCGATAAAGGGCATTTCCACCGACAGCCGGCGTACCCAATTGACCATTCGATCATAATCCTGGCTGAACTGATCGTAAATCACCCTGTTCTCCTCTAGCCATGAATCAACATGGGCAGACAGTGTGTGCATACCCACAGGCTCTCGCCGGCCTTGCGGCAGGGCAGCAGCACGCGGGCATCTTCGCCGGCGCCGCAGACGTGGCAGGTCTGGGCGATGTAGGTTGGTCCGCGCCGTTCCGTTTCGGCGTGGGCGGCGTGTGGGTCAAACGCGACGGTCTCGCGCTGTTCGATGGTGAGGGCGCCGGTGGGGCAGATGCTCAGACAAAAGCCGGCTCCATCGCACAGTTCTTCGCGGATCACCCGCGCTTTGCCGTTGATGATCTGGATGGCTCCTTCGGCGCACGGTGTCACGCACAGGCCACATCCTGTACACAATTCATCGTTAATTTTCACAATTTGTCGCTTCATCACATTCTCCTTGTATTTCATATTCCAGTTCGATGGCTGTTTGAGGGCAGATCTCTTCGCACAGGCCGCAATAGGCGCAGTTGGCCGGGTGGGCAATGACCGGCCGACCGGCGATCATTTCGACCGCATGGGGTGGGCAGTATTGGACACACAGGCCGCAGCCGGTGCAGCGCTCCAGGTGGAGCGTAGGGATAGGCCATTCGTTCATCGTTTTCTCCCTGAACGAGGGTTTGGATGATAGACCAATTATAGGCTATAGGGTGAAAAAAGTATGTGACCTGGGTTACAAAGGCTTTGTGTCCTTTGTGTCTTGGTGGTGAGGGGGTTTTTCAGCACGCTCCAAGGGGAATCATTTTGGCATCACTGCGCCGGGGCGAGCCATGGTCATTTCTTGGGCGCGCATGCGGGCGACGGTGTCCTGGGCCAGGTCGCGGATGGTGTCAATCCAGGCCTCGCGTAGTTTGGCCTGGTCATTGATGTCGAGCTTGCCGACCCGTCGCGCCCATTTTTGCAGCACCTCGCCCATCGCTCGCGCCGAGTCGGCGGCGGCTTGGACCATCTTGTCTCATCAAAACTCGGCCTCAATTCTCAACTGGTCAAAACGTAACACAATGATGCGGTGACGATCTATCTGGATCAAACCTTCTTGGACCAGAGCGCGCATGGCCCGGCTGACGACCTCGCGAGCGGTGCCGATGCGGGCGGCAATTTCTTGATGTGTCCAGCGTCCTGGCTGCGGCGTTTGAGCCTGGTCGAGCAGAAAACGGGCCAGTCGGGCGCGCACCGAACGCAGGCTGAGGTCTTGGGTGAGCTGGCTCAGGTGATAGAGGCGGGCGGCAAAATCGCGCAGCACGGTCAGGGCCAGCTCGGGGGAATGGACGACGAGGCGACAGAAATCTTGGGGTTCGACGGCGATGAGACGGGTGGGGCCAACGGCGGTCGCCGTCGCCGGGGCGACCGGATGTTCGGAAAAGGCTGCTGGCATGTTGAACGTTTCGCCGGGCCGGACGACGATCAGGTTTTGCTCGCGCCCGTCCAGGTTGGCGGCAAAGACGCGCGCGGCCCCTTGCTGCACCCAAAACACCGGCGCCGGTTCGCCTTGGGCCATAATCATCTGCCCATCGTCACAGGTCAGCAGGCGAGCGACCTGAGCCAGGCTGCGCAGCACCGATGTGGGCAGGTCAGACATCCACCGAATTTGAGTCAGTTCGTTGAGGATCGGATCGCTCATTGTTCTCTGTCAAAGCTGGTGAACCGGCAAGGCCTGATTGACGTATAATGATATGGCACTGATGGGGTTTTGTCTGGAGCGCATCTTGTTTTGATCAATCATACCACTGTTGGCCGATCTTTTCAAGTTGTCTTGCAGCCTGGGACAAGGTATAATAAAACCATGTCGAATCACAAGCAGGGGAGTGCAGAGTATGGAGAAACAACGGGTGCGCAATCCATTTTTCAGTCGGCAGCGGATCACCGATCTGGCCTTTTTCTATGGTCGGCGACGCGAGTTGGAAGATTTGTACAGCGCGGTGTTGACCCATCAGTGCCGCGCGGTGGTGGGCGAGCGCAAGATGGGCAAAAGTTCCTTGATGACGGCGGCGGCGCAGCCGGCCATGATGCGGCAGTTTGGGCTGGACCCGACCCAATATCTTTTTCTGTACCTGGATATGGAGGGGATGGCCTCGGCGCAGCGGCAGGATTTTTGGACCGAGTTGCTGGATCACCTGAGCGCAGGGTTGCCGGGCGGCGATTTGCGCGATCAGGCCGAACGGCTGTTGGACGGCAGCGATCTGCGCTTTTTGACCGTGCGTCGGCTGCTGCGGCGGGTGCGCGATGCTGGTCTGAATCTGGTGATCATCCTGGACGAGTTTGAGAGCCTGGCAGCCAACAAAAACCTCGATCCAGATTTTTACGGCGAGTTGCGCAGCCTGGCCGGTGAGATGGGTGTGGTGTACCTGACCGCCTCTAAACGCGGGTTGTACGAACTGACCTATCATCACAGCAGCACGCTGTCGTCGCCGTTTTTCAATATTTTTGCCGAGATGCCGCTGGGTCTGATGCCCGACGCCGACGCTCGCGGCTTGTTGGCACGCCTCTCTCAATACGGCGACGGTCCCGGCCTGTGCGAGGCCGAGATCGATCAGGCGATGGCTCTGTCGGGGCCGCATCCCTTTTTCTGCCAGATCGCCGGCTATTGTCTCTATGAACTGCCGGCGCGTGGACAGCCGCGCCCGGCCGCAGCCTTTGAGCAGGCCATCCGCCGCTATCAGGCCGAGTCGGAGGATCATTACCGCTACCTGTGGTCGCAATTGAACGAAAGTTTGCGCAGCGCGCTGTTGTTTCCCGATCAGGCCAGCGAAGCCGAGCAAAAAGAACTGCTGGCCAAATCTCTGCTGCGGCGACAGGGCGACCGTCTGCTGCCGTTTGGCGGCGCGTTTGCCTCATTTCTGGAGCGTCAGGCGCGGCAGTCGGCGCACCCGACGCCGGGCCGTTGGAGCAGCGGGGACTCGACCACGCCGGGCCGGCATGTGGCCTCGGCCAGCACCGCCGCCACTGATCTGACCGGCCATACATTGGGCAATTATCGGGTGTTGGGCGCGTTGGGGCAGGGCGGTATGGCCAAAGTGTACAAGGGCTATCAGCCGATGCTGGACCGCTATGTGGCGATCAAGGTGCTGTCGCCGCACTTTGGCAGCGACCAGGAATTTTTATCGCGTTTTCAGCGCGAAGGCGCCTCGGTGGCCCGGCTGCGCCATGAGCATATTGTCCAGGTGTACGACTTTGGGATGCAAAACGATGTTTATTATATGGTGATGGAGTATATTGCCGGCGATACGCTCAAAGCACGCATCCGCGCTGCCCGCGAGCAGCGACAGCGTATGCCTCGTCACGAGATTTTGGCTGTGTTGCGCGGGGTGGCCTCGGCCCTGGATTATGCGCACGAGCACAATATTATTCACCGTGACATCAAGCCGGCCAATATCATGCTGCGTATCGAAAAAGATGGCCTCGAACCGTCTGAGGCCGCCCCATTCAGCCCGGTGCTGACCGACTTTGGCGTGGCGAAAATCTTTGAGGGCGCCCAGCTCACCGGCACCGGCATGACCATCGGCACGCCCGATTACATGTCGCCAGAGCAGAGCAGCGGCGGGCAGGTGGGCGCAGCCGCCGATCTGTATTCGCTGGCGGTGGTGTTGTACGAGATGCTGGTGGGCGAACTGCCTTTTACCGCCGACACACCCATCGCCGTACTGCTTAAGCACATTCACGATGACCCGCCATCGGTGTCTATGCACGTGCCGGAAATTCCACCGGTTGTAGATGAGGTGCTGCGGTGTGCCCTGGCCAAAAAGCCCGATCAGCGGTATGCCAGCGGCGCCGAGTTGGTGCAAGCGGTCGAGAATGTATGGAGGGCGTAAAGCCATCGCCGGCCGATCAGGGGTGGGGAGAACGGAGTCAGGGTTTATGATTAAACGGAGTGTGGTATCGGGGATTACCGCCGGGTTGTTGTTGTGCCTGGTGTCCTTGTTCCCCATCTTTTCGGTGTATCTTTTTCCACAGGTGCTACAAATGCCGCCCTGGCCGGCCTGGTCGCCGCTGCTGCGGGCCGTGGCTTTGATGTTGAACGGCTTTGTCGGCTTTGGCGTATTTTTGCTCATTGGCGGAATGGCCGCTTTGCGCAGCCGCGTCACCAATGCTTTGCACGGGTTCAAATCTGGCGCCATCAGCGGTGTCGCCGCCTGCCTGGTTTTTTATATCCTCATCCTGTCGCCGACCACCAGCTTTGCTGCTACGGTGCAGGTCTGGGCCAAAATGCCGCTCTCGTTGGCCGAGACGCCCGCCGATGTGTTGGTGGATTACCTCAGCCAACTCACCTGGGGGCTGCTCAACGAGGTGACGATCTGTGTGCTGACCGGCTTGATCGTCGGCGGCATCGAAGGGGCGTTGGTGGGCTGGCTTTTGCGTTACAAAACCACTCTGCCGCCCCTGTTGTTGGATGTGTTGGACCAACCGCAGTCGCGTCAGCGATGGTTTGAGAAGAATGATGATGTTTGGCGTGCTGGCGTGCTGGCCGGGTTGATCGGTGGGGTGGTGCTGGCATTTGGCATGACCATCGGTTTTGTCAACGATATGGAAATGCAGTGGCCGCGCGTGCAACTGCTTTTCACCGAGCGCGGCGGCGTGGTTTCGCAGGTCTTGTTCAGCAAGCCGATGGTGGGGTTGCTTTCGCCGTTTGTCTTGTTGATGATGATCGGCGCGGGCGCGTTGGCGATTGTGCTGCTGCCCGACCCGCCACGCCGGTTCTGGTCGCGCTTCAAGGCGGTGATCATTTCGGGCATGGTGGCTTCGGTGCCGATTTACCTCTCGGTGACGCGGGTGATCTATTTCAATGTCGGGCTGGCGCGCCATTTTGTAAACGAGTTGTTGACTCAATCGCCCGATCTGGACATCAACACTCTGACCCGGCTTTATCAGTTTGCCCACGCGCCGGTGCTGTCGCTGCCGATATTTTTCATTGTGCCGTTTTTTCTGTTCTCTGGGGTGATGCTGGCAGTGACATTGTGGATGATTCCGCAGGCTGTTTTGTACAGCCTGACTCTGCCCATCTTTATTCGTCGCCCGGCCGACCGCGCCGCGCGGCTGGCCTATGCGCTCAATCAGGATCCGGCCGCGCTGCTGCCGCGCCTTTATGGGCTGTACAAGCAGGACGCCCAGGCGGTGCAGGTGTTGCCGCACCTGACTTTTGCACTGCCTCAGCCGGATGCGGCGCGGGTGGTGGCGGCTTTTCATACCCTGCAATACGATTATGGCATGGGGCACGCCGTGCCGATCATTCGACAGGTGGTGCAGGAACGTGAAGAATGGCGGTGGCGAGTCGAGGTGGGGGCGTTGTATCGCATTTTGGAGCAAGGGTTGGCGGCCCAAACCCTGGAGCAGGTGCGGCGCATCCAGCCGCCGCCAGAACAGGTCACGTCGTCGCTGCCGCCAGTGCTGGCTAAAAGCTGCGAAGGGATTGGGCGTATTTTGGTCGAGTTGCACAAAGTGAACCGGGTGGACGACCTGAACACCAAGCTGATCTTTTTGAACAGTGCCCAGGCCGCTCTGCTAGACCTGCGCCGCTATCTCACCGACAAGCACGACGACCCCGATGCGCCACTATCGCCGTTTCCCGAAGTGCGAGTGCTGCACATGGTGTTGGATCGCTGGCAGTCCTTGATCTTGAACGCTACGCACGAGTTGCAAGGCCGCGCCGATCTGCAATCATCTCTCCAGATCAGGCAGGCCGATATGGCCGAGCGGGTGCAGCAGGTTTTTGTGATCGCCAACCAGGGCCTCAATGTGGCGCAGCACGTTCGCCTGTACGTCCACGATCAAGACGAATACACGGTGGTGGACGGCAACGAGCAAGAGATTGACATCCTCGGCCCGCAGGAAAGCCACAGCCTGGAGGTGTGGCTGCGGCCGGTCGGCGCGCAGCGCATCCGCCTGGTCTGGCATCTCACCTTTGATGACGCCGTGACCCAGGACCGCTATGTCGAGTTTGCCGATGTGATGGAACTGGTGGCGGTGGCCGAGCAGGCCGCCAACGCTCGCCCATTCCAGCGCATTTTCCCCATTCCCTATGTCACCGGCACACCGTTGCGTTCGAGCGAAATGTTTGTGGGGCGGCAGGATGTGTTTGATTTTGTGCGCGAAAATTTGCTGGGTGCGTATCAAAACAATGTCATCGTCTTGCACGGACAGCGACGCACCGGCAAAACGTCGGTGTTGTATCGCTTGCAGCAGGTGCTTCAGGATACGCACATTGCCGTGCTGGTGGACATGCAAGGCAAGGCCGCGCGCGGCGCCGCCGATTTCTTGTATGCTCTGAGCGACGATATTGCTTATACACTGGAAAACAACGATGTGATGGTCGAGCTGCCCGACCGGCCAGAGTATGAGCAATCACCCGAATTTGCCTTTCGCTCGCGGTTTCTGCGCTCGGCCATCGCTCAGATGGATAACGGCCATGCCCGGCAGCGCAACCTGCTGTTGATGTTTGACGAGTTTGAAGAGCTGCAAAAGCGCGTCCAGGATGGCAAGCTCGACCCCGAAATTTTTACCTTTTTGCGCAATCTGATGCAGCACGAACCGCGCGTGGATTTTATCTTTTCTGGCACGCACAAGCTAGAAGAACTGGGCGCCGATTACTGGTCTATTCTGTTCAACATTGCCGCTTATAAAAAGATCACGTTTCTCTCGCCCGAAGATACGCGCCGCCTGATTGCCGGGCCGGTGGCTGCCTATGGGATGGATTATGATCCGCTGGCACTGGAGCGGATCGTCCAGGTGACCGCCGGGCATCCCTATTTCACGCAGGTGGTCTGTCACGAGTTGGTTTCGTATCACAATGAAACGCAGCGGAATTATATCACCACAGCCTGCGTGGACAAGGCGTTGGAGCAGATTTTGGAGCGCGGCGAGGCGCATTTTAAATACATCTGGACCGAGGCCGGCCGGGAAGAGCAACTGGCCCTGTTGACTCTGGCCGATCTGCTGCCCGACTCGGAGATGACGGCGACGACCGAACAGGTCGCCGCCGGGCTGGAGCGGCGCGGTCAGGCGGTGGTATGGGAGCGGTTGCTGGAAGCTCTGACTCGTTTGCAGGGGCGCGATATTCTCACCCGCGCCGGGCCACAAAGCACGCTGTTCAAGTTCAAAATTGACCTGATCCGCCGCTGGATTCTAGCCACCCGTCCGATGGTCGGCGCAGCGGCTTGATAGAACGGAGGCCGGGGTTGATCAAAAAACGAGCCATCGTCTTTATTTCGATCCTCAGCCTGGCTGTGGTTCTGGTGCTGGGTGTGCTGGCCCTCAAACAGTTCAACCTGTTGGGCGATCTGACCTTGCAGCGCGGCCCTACGGCGGCGATTCAGGTGGCCGTCCCGCCGGCTTTGTTCGATTGGGCGCAGGCCGCCGCGCAAGAGTATCCGCGCGGCGGGGTGACGGTGACGGCGGTCAGGTCGCTGGATGTGATCACTGCCTGGGCCAACCAGAGCGCATCGGAACGCCCGCAGGCCTGGGTTCCTGAAGCGATCTGGGTGGCGGCGATAGCCCAGGAGCAAGGGTTAAATTTTGAGACACTGTACCCTTCTCTGACGACCTCGGACATGGTTTGGGGAGCGTTTGAAAATCGGCGGGCCGCGCTGATCCAGGCCGACGGTGCGCTGGATTGGGCGGCGATTCATCGAGCGGCCGCGTCCAAGGGGTGGAGCGATTTGGGCGGTGATGAGACCTGGGGCTATTTCAAGCTGGTTTTGGCCCCGCCGGGGCGCAGCGCAGAGGGGCTGGCTGCTTTGCTGGCGGCGGCGGCGGCTTTTCATCAGCAGCCGGCTTTGACCTATGATCACATTGCCCATGCCGGGTTTTTGGACTGGCTCAAGATCATTGTGGGCAGTGTGCCGAACTGGAGCGCCCTGGGCGCCGACCCGGCCGAGTCGCTGGCGGCGCGGGGGCCGTCTATCGGTGATGCGGGCATGCTGTCGGCGGCGACCTGGAACCGGGCGCGGCCCGGCCTGAGCAAATGGGGGGTGTTTGTCACGGCGACGCCTCGCTATACGGTGCGGTTGGATTACCCCTACCTGGCCCGCACCGACCTGTCGCCGGCCGAACGAGAAGCCGCCCGCCGCTTTGGTCAGTATTTGCTGGAGCGGGTCGGGACGCTGGACGGCAACGGTTTTGCTGCCGTCGCCGCGCCAGCCACGCTGGTTTCACCCGACACGGCGGCAGTGTTGGGGCTGTATCATTGGGCGCAGCGAGAGCGCGTGGGTCCGTAATCAAGGAGGTGTTTGATGAAACGCTCGGTTTGTATTTTGATTTCAGTTTCTCTTTTGATGCTCTTGTTTCTCTCTTGTAACACCAATCAACAGGGCGGCACAGTCGCGCCGACCAATGTCAAAAAGCCATCTCAGGCCATCGAGATCAGCATCATTTACGCCCCCGAAGAAGAGGCTTATCTGGCCGGAGCCATTGGCGATTTTAATCGCAGTTATGCCCAAGGAGTCCATCCGCTGACCGGGCAAAAGCTGGCCCAAGGTGAACTGCCGGTGTTTGTCACCGGGCAGGCCAAGTCGTCCGGCACAGTGCATCAGGGCATCATCAATGCCATTGTGGCCCCTGGCAATGCCAATGTCGAGCGGCCGACCATCTTTTCGCCTTCGGTGGGCCACTGGCTGGCTCTGGTCAACTATCAAACCGGGCGGCCGATTTTCGACCTGGCCGACAGCCCGCCGACGGCCCTGGCCCCGGTGGTGATGGCGATCTGGGAGAGCCGCCTCAAGGCCATTCAAAACAAGATCGGCAGTCAGTCGGTGGGCTGGCAAGAGCTGATGGATGTGTTGCGCGCCCCCGATGGCTGGGCCTCTTATGGCATCAGCGGGCGAACGACGGTGTATTACGGTCACACCGACCCGTACATCAGTTCGACGGCGTTGTCTACCCTGATCGCCGAGTTTTATGCCAGTGCCCGCTATCACGGCGGACAGCCCGATTTTCGCCGCCTGACCCTGAGCCTGGTGGACGATCTCAATGTGCAGCAGGGTGTGCGCGACATTGAGGCCATGATCAAGCACTATTCTTCGCGCACCACCGAGTTCAAAGAGTACATTGCCCAGGGGCCGGGCTATCTCGATTTTGTGGCTCTGGAAGAGAACGACCTGATCTATATCAACCAGGGCAAAACCAGCTATCGTCCGCCCGAAAAACTGGTGGCTCTTTACCCCAAAGAAGGCACGTTCTGGCACGAGCATCCCTTTGCCATCCCCAACGCCGACTGGGTGACACCGGAGCAGCGCGCCGCGGCCAAGATATTTACCGAATATGTGCGCAGCGAGACGGTGCAGAAAAAGGTACTGGAGTCCGGTTTTCGCCCGGCCAACATCAAGGTGCCGGTGGGCTATCCCATTGTGCCAGAATTGGGGGTAGACCCGCTGCAACCCACCACCGTGCTGGATGTGCCGGACCCCGACGTGATCGCTGCGGTGCAGGCGAGCTGGCAGTATGTCAAAAAGCAGGCCGATGTGCTGCTGATCATTGATGTGTCGGGTTCGATGCGCGGCGACAAGCTGACTCAGGCGCAAAAGGCGGCCCATCAATTTCTCGACAAAATGTCATCGCAAAACCGCGTTGCCCTGATCACCTTTGACAGCCAGCCCTCGGTGCGCGTGCCGCTGGGTGCGTTTGAGGCGGTTGAGAGCGACATGCGCCGCGAGATTGACGCGCTCCAGGCGCAGGGCAACACTGCCTTGTATGACACCCTGGTGCAGGCGGTGCAGGATATGCAAGCCGATGACGGCGACCGTATCCGCGCCATTGTGGTATTGAGCGATGGGCAAGACACATCCAGCAAACTCAAGCTACGCGATGTCACCTCGCTAGACCTGAGCGGGCGCAATCCCATCCTCATCTTTCCGGTGGCCTATGGCAGCGACGCCGACATTAACGCCCTCAACAGCATTGCCCGCATGTCGTCTACCAAAGTGCTATCGGGCGACGCCAAGGGCATCGAAGAGTTGTTTTTGTTGATCAGCAGCTATTTTTAGAGTCAATCGGCCGGGTTTATGACAGCGGGAAGAGAAAGCGGGTAGACAAGGCCAGAGATGTAAAGGCATGTCTTGTTCCCACACTCTTGCGGTGGGAACGAGACATGCCGGCAGCAGTTTGCATTGATGCCTTTTATTCGGTGATGATCCGCCCGTCTACCGCCGCCCGGATGGGGCTGTGGGCGCGGATGTAGGCGATCACGACATCACGCAGGGTAAGGTCTAGTTCGCGCGTTTCCAACGCTCCAGACAGCAGCGCCACATAGCCGGTTGCTCCGCGCACCTGATAGTGGGTGGTGGCGACGGTGTAAATCCGTTCGCGGTCCAGGGGCTGTCCGTCTACCGTCACATCGGCGGCTGCCCCGCCAACGACGCGAAAGCGCACCCCGCTGACCTGGCAAAAGTTACCGGTGCCGCTGGACGACGCGCTCAGGTTCAACATCCACTGTATCTGCTCACCGGTGAGGCGCAGCAGAACAATGTTGTTAGGATAAGGAAGCGCGTCCATGATGTCTTGCACGATCAGCGGCCCGGCGAACAGGGCATTGAGGACGGTCAACGAAGTGATGATGCCGATGTCGGACTGGGTGTGCTGGCGGATCATGTCGCAGATCAGGTTGCCGATGGGCGTTTCGCGACGGCGAATATCCTCGTTGGAAATATCTATGGCCGCCTCGCCGATGCGTTCAAAGCGTTCGGGCCTGAGGCGGCGCAGTTCGGCCTCCAGGACGCCGGTGCGTGCCTGAATGTCAGGGTCGGCAGGAATGTCGGCGGTGAGAGGGATGAGGTTGTAGGCATAGCTGGTGATGCGTCCCTGGCTGACGGCCACGTCCAGGCGGCCCAGGTAGGCGCCCCATTGGTAGGCCTGGACGTGCAAGGCTCCGCCGATCTGGACGGCCTGGGTCATTTTGAGGTGTTCGTGTGCGCCGATGACAATGTGAATGCCCGGCACGGCCTGGGTCAAGGCCTGATCGTCGCGTGGGTATTGATGCCCCAGCAGTACGATCAGGTCGGCCTGCGCCTGGAGCTGGGGAATGAGGGTGCGGGCCGTCTCGATGGGATCGGCGATGCGCAGGCCGGGAATGTTTTCGGCATTGACGATATAGGGCCAGTCGGGGCCGGCAAAGCTGGTCAAGGCGATGCGCAATCCGCCTTTTTGGATGATGAAATGGGTGTTCAGGGCCGGCTTGCCGCTGTCGGCATAGACCAGGTTGGCGCAAAGGATGGGGAAAAAGGCTGCCGCCCGCCGCTGCATCAAGGTGTCCCAGCCGTATTCCATATCGTGATTGCCCAGCCCCATGGCCTCATAGCCCAGTTCGTTCATCAACTCGATATCCGGCTGACCTTGAAACACATCGGCTATCAGACAGCCCTGATGCACATCGCCGGCGTCTATCAGCAGCACGTGCGAGGCCTGTTGGCGGATCTGGCGCACCAGCGTGGCTCGCCGGGCGATGCCGCCAACCGGGTCGGGGTATTCCAGCAGGCGAAAGGGCGTGAGATGGCCGTGTGTGTCGTTGGTGTGCAACAAGGTCAGCACCACGTCGGGGTGGCTGCGCGGCGTCGGTGTTGCGGTGGATACCGGCGGTTCGGGCGTGGGCGACACCTCCACCGGAATCATCTTGGGCATACAGGCCTGCAACAAGACCCCTCCGGCCGCAATCGAGGTGCGTTGGAGAAAATTGCGGCGGTTGATGCGGCGTGGCGCATGGCGTTTTTCCACCTTGAAGCTCCTGCTAGACAATCTGGCGTTGGATGGCCCTGCCCAACCGCTGGATTCCTTCTTCGATCCGCGCCGGGGCCATACAAGAAAAGTTCAGGCGCATAGTGTTTCGCCCCCCCCCATTCGGATAGAAAGCATAGCCCGGCACAAAAGCCACTTTTTCTTCCAGCGCAGCGCGGAACAGTGGCTCGGTGTCTATGTGTTCGGGCAGACGCACCCACAAGAACAATCCCCCCTGCGGACGCGTCCAGGTGACGCCTTGCGGAAAGTATTGCTCCATAGCGGCCAGCATCGCATCGCGCCGCTCACGATAGGCCTGCCGAATTTTCAATACGTGTCGCTTGAGGATGCCGCGCTGACAAATATCGTTGGCGACAAACTGCACCAGGGTGCCGGTGTGCAGGTCGGCGCCCTGCTTGGCCAGACCGATGCGGGTGGTGACGCGCTCCGGCGCAATGATCCAGCCCAGACGGATGCCGGGGGCCATCGTTTTGGAAAAAGTTGAGATATAGATGACGTTTTCTTTGTGCAAAGAGACGATGGGGGCAATATCCTGGCCTTCAAATCTGAGTTCGCCATAGGGGTCGTCTTCGAGGATGAACGCGCCATATTGGGCGGCCAGTCGGGCTAGCTTTTCGCGTCGTTCCAGCGACATGGTGACGCCGGCGGGGTTGTGAAAATTGGGCAAAGCATAGATCAGTTTGACCCGCTCTTTTTTCAGCACGTCTTCGAGCAAATCCACCTGCATCCCGTCATCGTCCAGCGGCACGGTGGCAAAGTGTGGGCCGTAGACCTGCCAGGCCTGGATGGCTCCCAGGTAGGTGGGGCAGTCGGTGACGACTGTGTCTCCCTCATTGATGAAAATGCGCCCGATCAGATCGAGGGCTTGCTGTGAGCCGTTGGTGATCAGGATATTGTCGGCGGTGGCCGGCACGCCATATTTTTGCACCTTTTCGGCCAAAAATTCGCGCAGTGGGGTGTATCCCTGTGTCATGCCGTATTGCAGAGCCAGTTCGGGGGTCTCTTGCAAGACAAACTCACAGGCCTCGCGAAACTCACGCACCGGAAACAGCTCGGGGGCGGGCAGGCCGCCGGCAAACGAGATGACATCGGGCATCTGTGTGACCTGGAGCAGTTCGCGAATCAGCGAACTGCGCATCCGCTGCGTGCGTTGGGCAAATGCCGCTTCCCAATCTGTGGTATAGTGACCGTCAAATTCAAACATTTCAAAAACCTCCTTGTTTTTGATTAAAAAATGATTTACCACCAAGATGTCAGGAATCAAAAAGTGGCGGGGCTCAAGCCCTGTGCTGAGAGAGCGGCAATCCTCGCCCTTTAGCCCGATGCTTGAGCGTCGGACTGCCCCTCATCATTCTCACCGTCTGTGGATCTGTCTAGGAGATCGCTGAAAAAGTCTATTCTGACCACAAAGGACACCGAGAACACAAAGGTTTACGATGCTTTTGAGTCGCTAAAAATGCTTTGTGTTCTTTGTGTCTTGGTGGTGAGAGGGTTTTTCAGCACGCTCCTAGTCGCGCTTTTCCAGAATGTCCTGGTTGTGTTCAATGTCAAAGACGTGCGATTGCAGGTTGGCAATCCACTGCTTGCCCTCTTGGGTGACTCGCAGGTAGCGCAAGGCGTCTTGAATATAAGGGCTGACCACACTCCAGTAAAAACGGGCAAAGCTCTTGCGCATGTCACCGGGGGTTTTATAGCCAAAGCGTTCGTTGCTGCCCAATTCCTCAAACTCGTAAAACAGGGCCGGGATTTTGCGCAAATAGTTGGGGTCGCCCAACTGCCCGATAAAATCGGCGGCGCGCATCAGTCCGCCATAGCTGTGGGTGTCTTTGTACATATCGCCATCGGGCACCGGAAAGCGGGTCATTTCGATATAAGAGCAGATCAGGTCTACATCCAGGTCGAGCAGCAGCACCCGGCCGCCGAACCGCTCATGGACGAACAGCTTGGCGCGATCTACATGGTAGGGGGTGAGCAGCACATCGGTGCCGCCGCCGGGAAAGGGCAGCACCTGCCCGCCGTTGCCGGTGGCAAATAACCCGTCGTGATCGGCGCGACAGATGCCCCGCACATAGCCCACATCGTGAAACAGCAAGGCCAGCGTAAAGTGCAACCAATCTCTGGGCGATACGCCGCCTTCAAACAGGTGTCGTCCGCGCAAGATGGCCTGCCCCACCAGGGCGACCATGATCGAGTGATCGGTGTTGTGGTATAGGGCGTCGGAATTGGCAATGTTTTCCAGCGCCAACTGCGCCGACCAGGCAATGATGCTGGCGTACTGGGGTTCAATGTCGCCATAGGTCTGGCGGTAGGCACCAGCAAGTTCCTGGATGAAATGTTCGATCAACAGGTTATGAATGTTGAATATCATACACCTCTCCTACAACGCGCCCCCCAAGACCCACGGACAAAATTCGGCCTCGCCGACGCCCTGCGCCTCGCTTTTGGATGGCTGCCCCGAAGCCACGGCGATCACCTTGTCCAGCAGCTCGTCGGCCAGCAGCGGCATAGGCGTGCCAGACAAGATGCATCCGGCATCCAGGTCCATATCGTCGGCCATGCGCGCATAGAGCGATGAATGGGTGCTGATTTTGATCACCGGCGCGGGCTTGAAGCCAAAGACCGAGCCGCGCCCGGTGGTAAAGAGAACCAGGGTGCAGCCGCCGGCTACCTGTCCGGTTACACCGATCCAGTCATTGCCCGGCGTGTTCATCAGCCCCAGCCCGCGCGGGGTGACCAACTCGGCAAACTCGTATACGCCGGTCAGTGGGGTGCTGCCCCCTTTGGCCACAGCACCCAACGATTTTTCATAGATTGTGGTCAACCCACCGGCCTTGTTACCGGGGCTGGGGTTGTTGTTGATTACCTCACCGGTGCGGCGGGCATACTCTTCCCACCAGCGCACCTGGGCGATCACCTGTTCGCCCACCTCGCGGCTGGCAGCGCGACGGGTGAGCAATTGCTCTGCGCCATAGATTTCTGGCACTTCGCCCAACAGCACGGCGCCGCCCTGTCGCACGATCTCATCTGAGACCAGACCAACCAGAGGGTTGGCCGTCACGCCCGACCAGCCGTCCGAGCCACCGCACTGCACGGCTACCATCAACTCGGAAAGTGGCTGTGGGGTGCGTTGAATGTCGTTCACGCGCGGCAGCATCTCTTGCACTGCGGCAATTCCGGCAGCTACCGTTTTGGCAATGCCGCCCAATTCCTGGATGATCAGGCCGGGCGGCGGGCGGGTCGGGTCGGTGCGGTCGCGCAGACCATACTGCTCGATCATATCGGCGATGGGGTTCGATTCGCAGCCCAACCCGACGAAAAGGCAACCGCCCACGTTGGGGTGGCGGGCCATGTTGGCCAGGGTGCGCTGCACCAGGTGATGCTCCTCGCCGCCATATTTGAAACTGCAACCGGTGTGATGAACCAGGGCAATGACGCCGTCAATGTTGGCAAAGGCGGCCAACCGCTCTGGGGTGAAATAGTGGGCAATCTGCTGCGCCGCGTGCGCCGAGCAGTTGACCGAGGAAATGACGGCGATGTAATTGCGCGTGCCGGCCCGCACAACGGCAGGAGCGTCGGGGCGGGCATAGCCCAGCCAAGTGCGTTGTTGATCGGGCGGCGCATATTCGACCGGGCGCACATCTGCGCCAAAAGCATAGTCATGTTGCAGGTCGGCTACGCCCAGGTTGTGCGTGTGGACATGGTCGCCTGGGTAGATGGGTTGAGTGGCAAACCCGATGATCTGTCCGTAACGGCGCACCGGCTGGCCGGGCAGTATGGCGCGGCGGGCCACCTTGTGGCCGCCCGGAATGAACGAGCGGGTTGTTAGCGATGCGTCCAATGTGACGCCGGAAGCCAGGTCGCTTTGCGCAATAACGACATCATCATCAGGATGGAGACAGATCGTAAAAGAATCCGCTGAGGTATTCAATGAGTCTGGTCTTTTCTAGTTGTGGATATTTGGGTCGGGTTGGGCTGGATTGGGTTCGATTGCAGATGCTCTTGATGCTCATTATACATCGAGGATAAACCCAAGTCAAAAGTCTGCCCATTTGGGAAAAATTTGGGAAAACCTCTTGACTAGAACGAATGTTCGTGTTATAATTTTCTCAAATCGAACAGATGTTCAAAAAAGAGAGGGTAGCTATGAGTTTATCAGAGCGGCAGCAAGACATTTTGAACTTTATCCAAGACTATGTGCGTGAAAACCACATTCCGCCCACCATTCGCGAGATTGGCGAGCATGCAGGAATTTCTTCTACCTCGGTGGTGAAATACAACCTGGAAAAGCTGGCCGAAAAAGGGCTGATCGAGCGTGGCAGACACGTTTCGCGCGGGCTGCGCGTAGTGCAGGGAGCAGCAGGTCGCTCCGAGATGGTGCAGGTTCCGCTGATGGGCTATATCGCTGCCGGCGAGCCGTTGCAAATTCCCGAATCGGCCACCGATTTTGCGCTACTCGGCGGAGAGACCGTGCCGGTGGACCCCGGCCTGCTCAAAAGCACCCAGGATGTCTATGCCCTGCGCGTCAAAGGGGATTCGATGATTGACGCCCTGATCTCTGACGGGGATATTGTGATCATCAAGTATCAAAGAGAGGCTCAAAATGGGGATACGGTGGCAGCCTGGCTGCGCGATGAGCAGTCGGTCACGCTGAAAAAGTTTTATCACGAAGGCAGGCGGGTGCGTTTGCAGCCGGCCAACCCTACGATGGAGCCCATGTATTTTCCACCTGAGAGCATAGACATTCGCGGCAAGGTTGTTTTGGTGATCCGTCAGCTCGACTAGCAGGCCGCTGAACAAGTCTGTTTTTATCACAAGGGACACCGAGAACACCAAGGGTTACGATGCTTTTGAGTCGCTAGAAATGCTTTGTCTTGGCGGTGAGAGAGTTTTTCAGCATGCTCCTGGCAGGCTGTCAGAGTTCTTGGGGCGGTGGCGAGTCCCCAACCTGGCAGTTTTAGCACATTGAGTGGGGTGTCCCAGAACAAGTGGGATACCGACATTCTCAAGTGGGGCAACGAGTAGTCTCTCCAAGAGACTGCTAGAGTCTACCACATCGGGCGGTGGCTAGCTGCCTACCCGGCTGGTGCTGGCGATCAAGATATCCAGGGCCAGCGCGGCGTCCATTTGGCCGGTCTTGATGTCCATGTCGGTATCCAGCAGTTTGTGATAGATCTGGATCAACTGCTCCATCGTATAGTTTTGAATCTGGCCGAGGATTTTTTTGACCGGGTAGGGCTTTTCACGCATAGCCTGGGCAATCTCTTCGGCCTGGCGAAACTGCGGTGCCAGTTCTTTGACCTGAATCATCAGGCGGAACTGGCGAGTGATCATGCCCATCAACGACAGGGGATGCTCGCCAGCCTCTAGCAATTGATGATAGATCTGGCTGGCGGTTTTGCCATCGCGCCGGCTCAGCGCGTCAACCATGGCAAAAATATCGGCTTCGCGGGCATTGGCGGTGAGCAGACGCACATCGGCGACGCTGATGGGGCGTTTGCCTCCGGTATAGGCCACCAGTTTGGCAATTTCGTGGCTCTGTTGATGCAGGTCGCTGCCCACATACAGGCCCAATTCGTTGGCGGCGTCGGGGGCGATTTGTCCCCCTTGTTTTTTGACCCGATCTCGAATCCAGTTGATCAGGGCCTGACCGGTGGGCGGCTCGAATGTTTGAACCTGGCCCGGTTGTCCCTTGCCGGTCAAAGCCAGCACCGGATGTCGCGCCGGCAGGGTCTGGCTTTCCACAAAAACCAGCCATGTGGTAGGCGGCAGTTGGGGGAGATAGACGGCCAACCGATCCAACAATCCCTTGTCTTTGGACGCCAGCAGGTTGCAGGCGATCACCAGGCGATGTTCGGCCAAAAAGGGAATGACATCACAGTGGTGTCTGAGTTCGTCCAATGTAGCGGAACGTTCATCCAGGTAGGTGATATTCAAGTCGGCCAGCGACGGATCGCCCAGGCGGGCCTTGAGGTCGGCCAACGCTTCGGTGCAAGAAAAAGTATCTGAACCCTGAAAAATGTAAAACATTACCGTTCCACCCGATGATTCAACTCGATTCGATGCACAGGGATGGCCCCCAGCCGTCCTTCGACAATCCGAACGATCTCGGTGCGTTCCAGGTCCGGGCGGGTGGTCAGCCATTGCTGAGCCAGCGGCCCTAGTGGTTGAGCCAGTATCAGGGCCAGCATGCAGGCCAGGATCACCAGTGGCAGCCGTTCGCGGCGCGAGCGGTCGTTGCCCGGCAGCATGGTCAGAAACGAGAGCAGGCCGGTCAGCGCGCCGGTGACGACCAGGTTGGTGCCGCAGTGAGGATGGATGGCCAGGTGAGCCGCGCCGCCGCGCAGCCGGGCCAGTGCGTCGCCGACGGCCATCTGAACCGATGCCAGAGGCACGTCTCCATACACATAAAATGCGCCGGGTGTGCTGCGCCCCGACAGGCGCACACCCGGATGTCGCCGGGTCAACATCTGGATGGTCGCGTGCTCCAGAGCATGCGTGCGTTGAGCATCGGCGATCCAGTGAAGCGGATTGAGCGTAAAATTGGGTGAGGGCATATATCTCGCTTTTCTAGGGTCGCACCGGCCTGGCTACCACCACCAGACGATGAGTGTTGCTGCTATAGGGCCAGCATGTGACTATCGTCAGGCGTTCGTCTGAGGTGGGCGCGATCCAGCGGGCATTTTCGCGGCGCACGGCATCCGATTCCCCTTTTTCTTTGAGAATGTGCTTTTCGGTCACGGTGTACTCGTACACCTGGCCGCCGGCATACACCTGCACCAATGCCCCGATTTCGACATCAATTAAATAGCGGAACACCTCGCCTTTGATGTTATGGTGTCCACTCAAAACCACATTGCCGGCCTGGCCCGGGTAGGCTGATGTTTTGTGCCAGCCTACGGCATAATCGGCCACCTGCCACACGCTGTACGACAGCCCCCCATCTTGAACGACATACCAGCCAACAGGAATAATTTTAGAATCCAGTTTGATCTGCGGAATGACCAGGCGGTCCGGCGACTGTGGGGTGGTAGCCTGTAGCTGGCTGGATGTCGGGGTGGCCTGGGGCAGCCGGGGCAAGGGGGCCATACCCAGATCGTCCGGCTCGGAGGTTGCGGTGGGCGGTTTGGCGACTGTGGCCTGCGTCTCTGTCGGTCGAGTTGCAGGTGGCAAGGTCGCCCCGATAGATAGAGTTGCCTGGGCAACGATGGGCGTTTCCGTCGCTAGAGCGGTGGGGGTTCGGGTTGGGGTGGCCGTAGACCAGCCGGCCGGAAAGATCAACGGGGTGGGTGAGGGAGTTGCCGTTGGCGTGTTTGCTGCCGTGTTGATCGCCGCAATGACGGTCGCCTGTTCTATCGAATGCTGATCGGCCTGCATATTTTTCAGGGTGATATACAGCCCGATGCCGAACAGCAAAACGCCGACCCAGACCAGAATGGTGCCGGCCAGGGCTACCTGCTCGAATCGGTTAAGCGGCGTCCAAAGCCTTTTATTTTTTATTCGTTCCATCATTCTCTTTGCACCAGCCTTTTTGATCCAGGTTCATCATTATACAATAGGTGCTCTGTCAGGGTCAAATGCGATTGACTTGTGCCTGAATCTGGCTATAATAGCTGTGCACGCCAATCAAATGGTGTTTTTTTACTTTAATCCAAAGGAGGTTTTCAATGGCAGTTAAATTGGGTATTAACGGTTTTGGGCGGATCGGGCGACAGGTGCTCAAGGCCTGTCTGGAGAATTACCCCGAAGAAATCGAAGTAGTCGCCATTCACGACATTGTCAGCATTGATCAACTGGCTCACCTGTTCAAATACGACTCGAACTATGGTCGTTTCCCCGGCGATGTGCAGGTTGAGGGGGATGAACTGATCATCAGTTGGGAAGATTTTGATGGCGAAGAGTTTGAGCGACGCATCAAGGTCATCGGCAGCCGCGCTGCACCGGCCGAGTTGCCCTGGAAGGACCTGGGCGTGGATGTCGTTTTGGAATCCACCGGTCTGTTTGAAACCCGCGAAACGGCCAGCGGCCACATCCAGGCCGGGGCCAAAAAAGTGATCATTTCTGCTCCGGCCAAGGGCGAGGACCTGACTATCGTGCTGGGCGTGAATGAAGGCCTGTACGATCCCGACAAGCATCACATCCTCTCCAATGCTTCCTGCACCACCAACTGCCTGGCTCCGGTGGCCAAAGTGCTGCATCAAAACTTTGGCATCGAGCAAGGCTTGATGACCACGATTCACTCGTATACCAACGATCAGCGCGTGTTGGACCTGCCGCACAAGGATTTTCGCCGTATGCGCGCCGCCGGCCTGAACATGATTCCCACCACCACCGGCGCGGCCAAAGCCGTGGCCCTGGTGCTGCCAGAACTCAAAGGCAAGCTGAACGGTATGGCTATGCGCGTGCCGACGCCCACCGTATCGGTGGTGGACCTGGTGGTGACGACCACCAAGCCGGTGACGGTCGAGGCGGTCAATGCTGCGCTCAAGGCCGCCGCCGAGAGCGAAGAGATGGAAGGCATCCTGGGCTATACCGACGAGCCGCTGGTCAGCGTGGATTTCAAGGGCGATCCGCGTTCCTCTATCGTAGATGGCCCGTCTACCATGACTATGGGCAGCAATATGGTCAAGGTGTTGTCGTGGTATGACAACGAGTGGGGTTATTCCAACCGTTGCGCCGACCTGATCTATTACATCAGCTTTGACGAAGACGGCGAGCAGATTCTCTAACGCGAGTTTTGCGCAGATACAGTCTGGGGTAGGGCGGTGAGCCTGGGATAAGGGGTTGATGGACATACCGCCCGCCCCTTGTTTCTATTCAGGAGGCTGACTTGAACAAAAAGACGATTCGCGATGTCGGACTGGAAGGCAAACGCGTTTTGATGCGGGTGGATTTTAATGTGCCGATCAAGAACGGCCGCATCACCGACGAGACCCGCATCACCGCCGCGTTGCCAACCATTCAATACATTCTGGATCACGGCGCATCTCTGGTCTTGATGTCTCACCTGGGCCGGCCGGCCGGCAGCGGGTTTGAGGAAGCATACAGCCTCAAGCCGGTGGCCGAGCGACTGGGCGAACTGCTGGCGCAGTCCGTGCTGATGGCCCCCGATTGCATCGGCGAGGCGGTGGAAGAGATGGCTCATGCGCTCAAGCCCGGCCAGGTGTTGATGTTGGAGAACACTCGTTTTTACAAAGGGGAAAGCAAGAACGACCCCAAGATCAGCGCACAACTGGCGAAATTGGGGCATTTGTATGTCAACGATGCCTTTGGCGCGGCGCATCGCGCTCACTCGTCTACCGAGGGTGTGGCGCATCATTTGCCGGCGGTGGCCGGGTTTTTGATGGAAAAAGAGATTGAATATCTGGGGCGGGCGGTAGAGAACCCGGAGCGGCCCTATGTGGCTATCATTGGCGGGGCCAAGATTTCGGACAAGATCGGAGTGATCCGCAATTTGTTGAACAAAGTGGATTGGCTGCTCATCGGCGGCGGCATGGCCAACACCTTTTTCGCGGCCAAAGGCTATGAGATGGGTGACTCGCTAGTCGAGTCAGATAGCATTGCAGTGGCCCAAGAGTTGATGGCGCTGGGTCAAGACAAGCTGATCTTGCCGGTAGATGGTGTGATTGCCGATGCCTTTTCGGCCGATGCTAAAATCCAGATCGTGCCGGTGGACCAGATTCAACCCGGCTGGCGCATGCTGGACATCGGGCCAGAATCGGTGGCTTTGTTTGGTACCAAGATCGGCCGCGCCAAGACCATTGTCTGGAACGGGCCGATGGGCGTGTTTGAGATGGCTCCCTTTGCCAAAGGCACGGTGGCCATCGCCGATATGCTGGCCGAGAGCGGCGCCGTGACCATCATTGGCGGCGGCGATTCGGTGGCGGCGGTGCAGCAGGCCAGCCTGGCCGACAAGATGTCGCACATTTCGACCGGCGGCGGTGCGTCGCTGGAAATGCTCGAAGGGCAGGTGCTGCCCGGTCTGGCTGCGTTGCAAGACAAATAAGTTGTCATCACAAAGCAATCAGCCGCCGCGAACCTGTCGTGGCGGCTGATTTTGTTTTGGCGGGAGCGAATGAGAGTCGAACTCACCAAGGAGCGGTCTACGCCCCTCCAGCCGGTTTTGAAGACCGCGCACGTCACCGGACGCGAATCGCTCCCAACCACCAAGATACACCGAAATGGCTGCTTTGTCAAGCCGGCTATTTCAAGTTTTGCAGCACCATCAAGGCGCGCACATCGCCCTCGACCCTGATTTTGCCGGTGCCAAAGGCGATCATCGGGTTGAGCTGCCCGGTCATCAGTTTGAGGGCGTCGGCGGCGCGCATGTGGACGGTGGCTGCAGCCTCTCCATCGCCGACGGCGGTGCTGCATCGCCCGTCGGCAGTCATGATCAGGCGATAGATGCCCTCATCGGCCAGGACAAAGCGGATCGTCTGCGCTGGCCCGCTATAGTGGCCATCCAGTTTGCGGGCCACGCTGGTCAGGGCCTCGGCAAAGGGGGCCAAAGGCGGTTGAGCCTGCGTCAAAGGTGAGGCCGCCTGAGTGGTGGCTGGCGCAGTGGCCTGGAGTTGGGGTTCGCTCCAGCGCTGCCGCAGCAGGTGAGCGGCCATCTTGGGCTGGCGTTCGCGGGTAAAAATACCTTTCAAGTTGAGGCCGGCGGCGCGGCGGGTGCCCTGGCCGGTTTTGAAATCGGCGAAATTCCACACGTGCATGCCCACTACAAAGGGGCGCGTTGCGGCCACATCGAGGTAACGGCGCAGAAACTCGACCTGGTATTCTTCGCTCCACATTTCGGGCGGATCGCTGTGCGTGCCGGCCAGGGTGTCGGCGCCAAATTCCGAGACGATGATCGGCTTGCGCAGTTGTTCGTGCAGGCCGTCCAGTTCTTGGGCCAGCATCTCGGCGCCCTCGTCCAATTGCCCGCAATGGGTGTACCAGCCCCAATAGCGATTGATGCAGACCACATCGGACAATGAGAGCCATTCGGTCGGGCTGCCCATCATGCCCACCAGGGTGATTGGGCGGGTCGAGTCGAGGCTGCGGGTCAGGTCAAACATCTCGCGGAAAAAGGCCATGCCGCGCGCATCGCCGTTGTCGTCATTGCCGCCCCCGCCGGTCAGCCGACGCATCATGCCGGCGGCCATTGGCTCGTTGGCCACGCTCCACATGATCACGCTGGGGTGATTCTTGTCGCGGGCCACCAGTTCTTGCATCTGCCGGCGGCACTGCGCCAGCCGGGTGTTGATGTGATCCTCGCCGTCGGCAAAGCTCAGCCCTACCGCCGGAATTTCGTCAATGATCAAGATGCCTGCACGGTCGGCCATGTGCATGGCTTCTTCAGAGTAAGGATAGTGCGAAGTGCGATACGAGTTGGCCCCCACCCACTTGAGCAGGGCATAGTCTTTGACCAGCACTGGCAGGTCCAGGCCGCGCCCATGAATGGGGAAATCTTCGTGTTTGCCAAATCCTTTGAGGAAAATGGGCTGCCCGTTGAGCAGCAGTTGATCATCCTGCACCGAGACGGTACGGATACCTACGTCAAGGGTGTAACGATCAACGACCTGGCTGCCGTCTTGCAGGGTGATGGTCAGGGTGTATAGGTGAGGATCGGCGGGGCTCCACAGGCGCGCCGTCGGCACGCGGAGGGTCGCCTGGGCGACGCCATCGGCAAAGGTCAATGGCGCCGAAAACGTCTGCCCATTGCCGGTCAGGACGGCCAGACCCGGCAGGTTGTCTTTGTTCTGTTGCGCCCGGATGTGTACCAGACCGTCGCAGCCCTCCAGGTCGGTAATTATGGTGAGGTCGGCGATGTGCTGCGGCGGCAGAGCATACAACATCACCGGGCGGTGCAGGCCGGTGTAGGGGAAAAAGTCAAAGCTGGTGTTGGGATAGCCCGACATGAAACTGCTGATGGCATCTCGCCCGCCCGTATTGCCCGGCGGCACGCGGGTGGGGGTCAATTTGCCTTCCACCTGGATGACGATGGTGTTGGGGCCGTCCCAAACGACCTGATCGGTGATGTTCAGGTCAAAAGGCAGGTGACCGCCCTCGTGCGCTCCTACGTGTTGCCCGTTGACCCACACCTGGGCGGCGTAATTGGCCGAGCCGACGCGCACATAGATATGCTGGCCTTTCCACCCTTGCGGTGCAAAAAATTGGCGGGCATACCAGGCCGTACCGAGGTAATCGCGAGTATCTTGAAACTGTTCGTTCCAACTGGCCGGCACGGCGATGCATCTCACCGGCTCGTTGCCGGGTTGTCCGGTCAGGCCGCTAAACCAGCCCTGTTCTTGACCCACATCATCGGGGTCGAGGACAAAATCCCAAAATCCGCTCAGATCGTACACGTTTCGAGTATCATTTTGTTGTGGGTATAACATGCTGCTCCTTTCTTATCGTAACACAAAATACCAGGCGATGAACAGGTGTATCGCCGCGCTGAGAATCAGGATCACGGCAAAGCCCATCTTGCGCGTTTTGTGCCGAAAAAGCCACCGTCCCAGCCCCCCGCCCACAAAACCGCCCAGCAGGGCCAGACCGTGCAAGATCACTTCGGGTGCGCGCGGCTGGCCCTGTTTGGCCCATCCTTTATCTAGCCCATACATAGCCAGGGCTACCAGGTTGATGGTGATCATCCAGACCCAATAGAGCGGCCAGCCGGTGATCAGGTAGAGGGCCAGGCCAGGCAGGACGGCCAGGATCAAGACAAACACCGCAAAGGCGCGTTGGGGTGAGGCGCGCCTGATGTGGCGATGTGAGGTGTGGGTTTTTCTGCGCTGACGGGGCATTGGGTTTGTCCTTTGTTGAGTGGCTGTGGATGGGATTGTACAACATTCAAGACGGGCTGTCAAAGAGAATGGAGAATGATCCTGCCTTGTCATTGCGTCATACTTGTGATAAAATCTCCTTGTTCAATTCGCCGCTTGTTTGAAAGGAAGTGTGTGATGCCGTTAACTTTTGATTTTCCGCTGGAACAACTCAAAACCTATCAGGGAATCAACCCGCGCCCGGCCGACCTGGACACCTTTTGGGAGCGCAGCCTGCAAGAAATGCGTGCCATCGAACCCAATGTCTCGCTTACGCCGGCCGAGTTTCAAACGTCCTTTGCCGAGTGCCTGCACATGTCATTCAACGGTGTGGGCGGAGCGCGCGTCTATGCCAAGTTGATGCGCCCGCGCCATAACTCATCGCCTCACCCGGCCATCGTCATGTTTCACGGCTATACCGGCGATTCGGGCGACTGGGCCGATAAACTGGGCTATGTTGCGGCCGGCTATACTGTCGCGGCCCTGGACTGTCGTGGGCAAGGCGGGAAATCGGAGGATCGCGGCGCAGTGATGGGCAATACCCAACACGGCCATATCATCCGCGGCCTGGAGGATGCCTTGAACGGCCAGCCCGAAAAACTACTCTTTCGCCAGATTTTCCTGGACACGGCGCAGCTGGCCGGCCTGGTGATGGCGATGCCCGATGTGGATGCCGATCGGGTGGGAGCTATGGGGGGCAGCCAGGGCGGTGCGCTCACCGTCGCCTGCGCCGCGCTTGAACCGCGCATCCGCCGCCTGGCGCCCACTTTTCCATTCCTCAGCGACTATAAGCGGGTGTGGCAGATGGATCAGGCCAAAGATGCTTATGCCGAACTGCGCGAATACATGCGCCATTTCGACCCCTTGCATCGGCGCGAGGCAGAAATTTTTCAAGCGTTGGGATACATTGACATTCAATATTTGGCCTCACGCATCCAGGGTGAGGTGCTGTGGGCCATCGGCCTGATGGATACCATTTGCCCGCCTTCGACCCAGTTTGCTGCTTTTAACAAGATTGCGTCGCCCAAATCCATGTTGATCTATCCCGATTTTGGACATGAAGGACTGCCCGGCCTGTCCGATCAGGTGTTCCAGTTTATGCTGGGGTTATAGTTAACGGAGGACAGGTGATTTTTGGACTGGGTAAAAAGAAACTGGCCGACAGCCTGACCAAAACCCGGCGCGGGTTTTTCGGCCAGATTATGCAACTGTTGGGCGCCGACGATGTGACCGAAGAGTTTTGGAACGAACTGGAAGAATTGCTGATCCAGGCCGATGTCGGCGTCGAGACCACAATCAGCCTGGTGGAGCGGCTGCGTGAGCGGGTGAACAAGGAGCATGTGCGTCGCACCGAACAGGTGCGCCAGATGTTGCGCCAGGAATTGCAGGCTTTGCTAGTCGCCGATGCGCCGCGCAACGATTTGCAAGAGCGCATCCTCACCGTGATTCTGATCATCGGGGTCAACGGGTCGGGCAAGACGACCAGCATTGGCAAGCTGACCCGCTATTATCGCAGCCTGAACAAGCGGGTGGTGTTGGCGGCTGCCGATACCTTTCGCGCCGCGGCCATTGACCAGCTCAAAATCTGGGGCGAGCGGGCCGGTGTGGACGTGATCGCCCAGGGGCCGGGCGCCGATCCTGGCTCGGTGGTGTATGACGCCATCCAGGCCGCTCAGTCGCGCAAAGCCAACATCTTGATCATAGACACGGCCGGCCGTCTGCACACCAAGTTCAATCTGATGCAAGAACTGAAAAAAGTGCATAGCGTGGCGGCCAAAAACATTCACCGCGCCCCCCACGAAACCTGGCTAATCCTCGACGCCACCACCGGTCAGAACGCCCTGGAGCAGGCGCGCAAATTCAAGCAAGAAATCGGCGTCACCGGCATTGTTCTCACCAAGCTGGATAGCACGGCCAAGGGCGGCATTGTCTTTGCCATTTCTCACGAGTTGCAACTGCCCATCTGCTTTGTCTGCACCGGCGAGGGGATTGACGACATTGCCGAGTTTGACCCTGAGGCATTTATCGAAGGATTGTTTTCTTAGGAGGTTTTTATGCAAGAGCAGATCAGCGCCGCCGAGTTGGCCGGTCGCCTGGAAGATTTGTTGAGTCGCATCCTGGCTATCCATGAGCAGCTTTGACTGGCCGACAAAGAAGGGCGCATCGCCGTATTGGAGCAGCAGTCGGCAGAACCGGCGTTTTGGAACGACCCCGCCCGCGCCCAACAGGTGATGCAGGAATTGTCGGCTTTGCGGCTGGTGGTGGGGCCGTGGCGCGAGATGGAAAAGCGCGTCCGCGATGCTGCCGAGCTGCTGGTTTTGGCGCAAGAAGAAGCCGAACACGAGTTGATCGCCGAGATTGTTCGCGACACAGAGGTGATTCAGGCGCAATTGGAAAAAATGGAAATTCAGGTCTTGTTTTCTGGGCCGCACGACCGCAGCGATGCCATCCTGGTCATCCATGCCGGCGCCGGCGGCACCGATTCGCAAGACTGGGCGCAGATGCTTTTTCGCATGTATCTGCGTTGGGCCGAAACGCACGATTTCAAAACCGAGATTGTGGATTCGCTCGATGGGGATGAAGCCGGCCTCAAGCGGGTGATGGTCAGCGTGGAAGGATTGTATGCCTATGGCTATTTGCGCTCCGAGCGCGGCGTGCATCGCCTGGTGCGCCTTTCGCCGTTTGATGCCAACCACCGTCGGCATACCTCGTTCGCTCTGGTGGAGGTGTGGCCGGACATTCAAGACGATATCGAGGTCGAAATCAAGCCCGAAGATGTCGAGGTAGAGACCTATTGCTCTTCGGGGCCGGGCGGGCAACACATGCAAAAGAATGCCACCGCCGTGCGCCTCATTCACAAACCCAGTGGCATTGTGGTGACGTGTCAGAGCGAGCGCTCGCTGACTCAAAACAAAGAGTCAGCGACCAAAGTGTTGCGGGCGCGGCTGTATCAACTTGAAATAGAACGACAGTTAAAAGAAAAAGACGAGCTCAAAGGCGAGCATGTAGATGCCGGGTGGGGCAATCAGATTCGCTCTTATGTGCTGCATCCTTACAAGATGGTCAAAGACCTGCGCACCGATTACGAGGTGAGTAACCCGGATGCCGTGTTGAACGGCGATCTGGATGGGTTTATGGACGCGTTTTTGCGCCATACTGCCGGCGCGAACAATCGCTAAAAGAAAGGAAGGGTTTGCGATGACAGAAGAACGAACCGCCGATTATGAAATCAATAGTCTGGAAAGCAAGGCGGCCGATCTGCACAAAAAAGGCCTGTTGACCGAGGTGCGCAACGATCTGGGCAAACTGGACACCACGCTTTCCGGCCTGCCGGCTCGCCTGAAAGAGGTGCGCACGCGAGGGTATGTCTTCAAAAGCTATCTGGAAAGCCAGGTGCAGTCGCTTCAAGCCGAATGGAAGCCCCTCTACGCCCGCATCCAGCAAGAGATGGACAGCCGCGTGCGCGATCTGGATCGCGACCTGCGCCAGGTCGAGCCGGCTACCCGTCGTTTGACTCCGTATCGTGGACGGTCGCTCAGTTCAGCCCAGTCTACGATCAATCAGGTCAAGGGCGAGTTGGAAAGCGTCGAACGGCGGGTGGATGCAGCCATCAGCGCGGTGACGGCTATGTTTGAGAGCAAGCAGAGGGATGTGGACAAGATCGTCAAACAAATTGACGAGTGTGTGCAATTGCTCGATTGGATGGACAAGGTCTCTTTTGGCTTTCGGCCCGGCGAGGTGGGCGTGGCCGGCTGCAAGGCGCAATGGCTGCAAGACGGAGAAAAGAACGGTCCCAAAGGCATCCTGTTCCTCACCGATCAGCGCATCATTTTCGAGCAGCGCGAAAAGGTAGCCAAGAAAAAGGTGCTGTTTATCACCACTGCGTCCGAAGATGTACAGCAGCTCCAGTTTGAGCTGCCTCTTGGCGCCCTGCAAGAGGCTATCGCCACCGAAAAGCGTCAGGCTTTGATCTTTACCAAAGAGCGACTGACCCTCAAATGCAAGCCGCCGGCCACCGTTCGCGAAGTCTTGCTGGAAATGGAATCCGACTCGGAGACCTGGCGCGCGCTGATCAATCGGGTCGTCACTGGCGACCTGGAGCAGGAGCATGTTCAAAAGGCCGGCGATCAGCCTGCGGCAGCGGCGGCTCCAGCAGCGGCGGCGGCCGTTCCTGTGCCGTCCAAATGCCCGAACTGCGGGGCCAGCCTGGATGTAACAGTGATCAAGGGGATGACGGCGATCAAGTGCATGTATTGTGGCACCAACATCCCGTTGACTCGATAGCATATGTTGGGCGCCAGGGGTGTGCGCAGATGAAACATAAATCGGGAGCGCGCGAATGGGGGCGGTTTTTGGCCCAACACCTGGACCTGGAGCGGCAAAAAGCGCTGGCTTTTGAGCTGGCTGCCGATGCGCAGGTGTTTGCCGATCTCAAGCGGCAGGGCGTCAAGGCGCTGATCGAGGAATTTGAGCGGCAGGGGCGGCTGCGCAATCTGTTTTCCAGGGCGTCGGAAGGGCAAGGCGCGCCGCCCATTCCGCCCGATCTGCCCGACAGCATCCCTTTTGGCAAAGCGCAGGTGATTTGCCTGGGCGAGGGCGCGGTCTATGAACCCCAACTGGGCGACACCCTGACTCAAGAATTGGACCTGTCGGTTGGGCCGGTGATTGTTGGTGCAGCGCGAGATGGCGCCCATACTCGTCTGTTGATCGGCCTGCCGCAGCAGGACATGGTCGGTTGGTCTGCCGGTGCGCTCAACATTGGCGAAAATCTGGTGGTAGAGCGGTTTGGCGACCTCAAGCCTCAGGAACAGGCGCGCTGGCGGCAGATCGTCTTGACACAACCGCCGCCAACCCGTCATGCCGAAGGGCAGTTGTATCCGCATGCAAACTGGGACAGTCAACCGGTCAACATGATGGTGGTCGGCGGGGTGATGATGCTGGCGGTCGGCGCCGGCCTCTGCTTGCTGTGTGCGCCTCGCGCCGGCGCGGCCTGGATGGATTTTCAAACGGCCTGGGCTGCTTTTGCTCATCAAGCCCGGCTATGGATCGAATTTCTGGGCAGCCTGTTGGGATCGTTGCTGGCTCTGGCGGCCTTGATGATCTGGGGGCTGGTGCTGTTCAAACTCGCTTGTTATGCCCTGCAATGGATATTAAAGCAGGCGGCGCGGCGTTTTCCTCATTGGGCGCGCTTGAGCCAGGCACGCGACAGGGTGGTCTATGCCTTGCAAAAGCGGCTCTTTTGGGTCGAGACGGTGGGCAATCTGCTGGTGGGGCCGCTTGCCGTAGGCTCGTTGGGCTGGCTGCTGGCCCGCCCGCCAGATGGGTGGGACTGGGGCATCGCGCTGCTGTTGATGGTGGGGTTGGAGTGGGCCATCTGGCGGCAAATGCCCACACGAATCCAGGTGCGTCTGTCTGCCTGGCTCAAACAAATTTTATCCCAACAAGTTACCTCCTGATTTGACATATTTCCCAAAAAAAGTATAATCAACCTTTGGTTAATTTTCGGGCAGTTCGGGCGTATGTGCAGACAGGCTTTTTTGCTCTCCTCCATAGCTCATCCCGACAGTTATCCACGTCTTAACCAGGATGCAGGCGAAATGTTTATCGGTCACAAGACCAACTTGCTCAAAGACAGCCATCGAATCGCCATAATCAGATAGCCTGTTGTGAGCACCAGAGCGATGTGAAAAAGCCAACGCAGATTTGCGCCATTTTTTCCTCGCTCTTTTTGTGTCTGTTTGCGCAAATCGAGATGGCCTGGATGGAATGAGCAGAACATCCTGGTGGGGTAGGGCAATATCCTTTTCTTCGGGTCGTGTCTGGCCTGGCGCCAGCGCGAGCCGATATTCTTCAGGAGGTCTGTTTTGGAAACTCAAGACTTTAAGTCCATTCGAATCAGTCTTGCTTCACCGGATCAAATTCATTCCTGGTCTTATGGTGAGGTGACCAAACCAGAAACGATCAACTATCGTCGGTTGCGGCCAGAAAAAGATGGTCTGTTTTGTGAGGCCATTTTTGGGCCGACCAAAGACTGGCAGTGTTACTGCGGCAAGTACAAAAACGTGCGTTACAAGGGTGTAGTGTGCGACAAGTGCGGCGTCGAGGTGACGCGAGCTGCGGTACGTCGTGAGCGGATGGGGCATATTGATCTGGTGGCGCCGGTGGCGCATGTGTGGTATACCCGCCGGGTGCCCAGCTATTTGGGCACCTTGCTCGATATTACCCGGCGTAACCTGGAGCGGGTGCTGTATTTTGCCCAATATGTGATCATTAGCGTGGATGAAGATGCGCGTCAGCGGGCGCTGCGCCGTTTGACCGAAGAACACGATCGTGATCGGCAGCGGCTGGCCCAACACTCTCAAGACAAAATGAGCCAGATCGAAGATGATATGCGAACGTTGGTGTCCAGAACGACCAGCGATCTGCACTCGGGGCGATATGATCTGGATGAGCGACTGGCGCGGCGCACCGAAGAGATCATGAACGAGGCCAAGATGCTGGCGGCATCGCTGGAAAATCAGATGGGACGGGCCGCGCGCGAAGATATTTATTTGTCCTTTTCCGAAGAATTGATCGTCGCCGAAGGAGAGCGCGTCACCCGTGAGCATAGCGCAGTGCTGAACGAATTGGTGCAGGAGGAATTGAGCCGCCTGCAAACCGAGATCCACGATCAGCGACAAGAGATGGTGAATCGGATTAACGCGATCACGTCGGATATCAATTCGGCCACCAGCGAGCAAAAAGGTCAGGTGCAGGATGAACTGGCGACTTTGCTTGGACAGACGCAGTTTCAATACGAGAGCGACCTGGACGAGCTAAAAAGCCTGGCCCCGATGCAATTTTTCGGCGAGGCGCGCTATCGCGAACTCAAGAGCAAATGGGGCAATGTCTTTCGTGCCGGCATGGGCGCCGAGGCCTTTTATGAAGTGCTGCAAGATATGGACCTGGACAAGCTGGCTACCGAATTGTGGACCGAGGTGCGCTCCAGCCGCTCCAAGCAGCGTCGCCAGCGTGCCACCAAGCGGCTGCGCGTGGTCGAGGCGTTGCGCAAAAGTGGTAACCGCCCGGAATGGATGATTTTGACCGTGCTGCCGGTTATTCCGCCGGATCTGCGCCCGATGGTTCAGTTGGATGGCGGTCGATTTGCCACGTCGGATATGAACGACCTGTATCGCCGGGTGATCAACCGCAATAATCGCCTCAAACGTCTGCTGGACCTGGGCGCGCCTGATGTGATTGTGCGCAACGAAAAGCGCATGTTGCAAGAGGCGGTTGACTCGTTGATTGACAACTCGCGGCGAGGCAAAGCGTTGTCGCGGCGAGGGCATCGTGAACTGAAATCGCTCTCCGACATGCTCAAAGGCAAAAAAGGGCGTTTTCGCCGCAACCTGCTGGGCAAGCGCGTGGACTATTCGGGGCGTTCGGTGATTGTCATCGGCCCCAAGCTCAAAATGCACCAGTGTGGTCTGCCCAAGACGATGGCTTTGGAGTTGTATCGTCCCTTTGTGATTGCCAAGCTGGTTGAATACAATTATGCCACCAATGTCAAAAGCGCTCGCCGCATCATCGAGCGCGAGCGGCCCGAGGTGTGGGAGGTGTTGGAAGAAGTGATCAAGGGGCGGCCGGTGCTGCTCAACCGCGCTCCCACTTTGCACCGGCTGGGCATCCAGGCTTTTGAGCCACTTTTGGTCGAGGGCAAGGCCATTCATCTGCACCCACTGGTTTGCGCTGCCTTTAACGCCGACTTTGATGGCGACCAGATGGCCGTGCATGTGCCATTGTCGCAAAAAGCAGTGCAAGAGGCGCGCGATCGCATGTTGTCGTCGCACAATTTGCTCAAGCCGGCCGATGGCGACCCGATTGTCAGCCCCACCAAAGACATGGTGATGGGATGCTATTATCTGACCATGGCACGCAACGGGCGGCGCGGCGAGGGGATGTGCTTTACCAATCTGAATGAGGTGGAACTGGCCTACAGCCTGGGCAAAGTAGATGTTCATGCTCGAATCAAGCTACTGTCGTGGAACGATGAAGGGACACCCTGCACAGACCAGCCCATTGAAACCACTGTAGGGCGTGCGCTGTTTAACCAGGTGCTGCCGTCTGAGCTGCGTTTTGTGAACGAGGTGCAGGATCGCGGCTCGCTCAAAAAGTTGATTGCTTCGTCTTATCTGATCCTGGGGCAGGAACAGACCGCCGATGTGGCCGACCGGATCAAAGAAGTCGGATTCAAGTATGCCACCCGGTCTGGTGCCAGCATTGCCGTGGGCGATTTTGTCATTCCAGAGAAAAAGAACGAGATTTTGGAGGCAACCACCCGGCAGGTTAATGAGGTGCAGCGTCAGTACCGCCGCGGCTTGTTGACGCAAGACGAGCAGTATACCCGCACCATCGAGTTGTGGAGCAATGCCCGTGATGAGGTCTCGGATGCGGTGCGTGAGGTGATGGACCCCGAAGGGCCGGTTTATGTGATGGCCAGTTCTGGCTCGACCAAAGGTGGATTTGGCCCTATCGCCCAGTTGGCCGGTATGCGCGGCTTGATGGCCGATCCGTCTGGCCGGATTATCGAGTTGCCGATTCTGTCCAACTTTAGAGAAGGGTTGACCGCGCTGGAATATTTTATTTCTACACACGGAGCGCGCAAGGGTTTGGCCGATACCGCTCTGCGTACGGCCGACGCCGGGTATTTGACGCGCCGTCTGGTGGATGTAGCCCAAGATGTGGTGATCAATGCGCACGACTGCGGCACTCGCAGCGGCTGGTGGGTTCGTACCCCAGACAATGCCTTTGATCCCAACCTGCCACAGATGGATGAGCGTATTCTGGGCCGGCTATCGGCCGGTCCGGTGCTGCATCCTCAAACAGGCGAGGTGCTGCTCGAGCGGAATCAGATGATTGATGAAAGCGCAGTCAATCGAATTGTCAAGGCCGGCGTCACCGAAGTGTTTGTGCGTTCGCCGCAGACCTGCCAGTTGGAGCAGGGCATCTGCCAGATGTGCTACGGTCGAGATTTGGGGCGCGGCGGCTTGGTGGATTTGGGCACGGCAGTGGGCATTATTGCGGCCCAGTCCATCGGCGAGCCGGGAACGCAGCTCACCCTGCGCACGTTCCATACCGGTGGTATTGCGCACGGAGGCGACATTACCTACGGCTTGCCGCGCGTTGAGGAACTGCTCGAAGCGCGCAAGCACCCCAAAGGCGAGGCTATCATTTCCGACATTGCCGGACGGGTCGAGATCAATCGCGGCGAATCGGGAATGCGTTTTGTCAAAGTGACCAACAGCCGCCTGGTGCGCGATGAGTACCCGCTCAAGCGCGGTTGGAAGCTCACGTTGCCCGAAGATCAAGATACGGTGCAGGACGGCGATGTCATTGCCGTGCGCGGCGACAAGGAACTGCGGGCCAAACACGGCGGGCGGGTGATCCGCGATGAAGAAATGGTCACGATTGCTTATGACGAGATCGAGGAGCGCGAGTACGATGTGCCGCCGTCGGTGCGCTTGTTGGTGCAGGAAAATCAGCGGATCGAGGCCGGGTCCCAGTTGACCGAAGGGGCCAAGAACCCGCATACGGTGTTGGATGTTTTGGGGCGAGAGGCAACCCAACTGTACCTGATTCAAGAAGTGCAAAAAGTGTACCGCTCACAGGGCGTCAACATTCACGACAAGCACTTTGAGGTGATCCTCAGCAAGATGCTGTCGCGCGTGATTGTGGTCAACTCGGGCGATACGACCTTGCTGCCCGGCGATTTGATCGAACGGCACATTTTTGCCAGTGTCAACGCCCTGGTGACGGCACAGGGAGGTCAGCCGGCGCAGGCTCGCCCGGTGCTGCTGGGCATCACCAAAGCGGCCCTGAACACCGAAAGTTTCCTGGCCTCGGCATCGTTCCAGCACACCATCAAAGTGTTGGCCGGCGCGGCGATTGAAGGCAAAAGCGATACCCTCAAGGGTCTCAAAGAGAATGTCATCATCGGCAAGCTGATTCCGGCAGGCACCGGCTTTTCTGGCGAGCGGGCCAAAGTGATCCAGGCCGATATCGAACAGCACATCGTGCGCAGCAGGTTGGAAGCACTCGACCTCGAAGAGTTGGACCTGGAAGACATAGACCTGGATGCCGAGGATCTGGAGGGAGATGACGAGTTTGATCTGGGTATCCTGGAAGAAGATGAGGACAATCTGTCGCTGTACGATCTCGACGATGAAGAGGACCAAGAGGACGAAGAGGACGAAAAGGACGGTCTGACGTCGCTGTTGGATGATGATGATTTTGATCTGGATGACGACGAATAAATAGGATGTTGTACACAGGGCAGCGGTCACTTTACAATGACTGCTGCCCTTGTGTCAGGCGTCGGGGTCAGAGAGTTCGACCTGGTCTTCCCAACCAGGTTCGGGGGGAGTATCCAAAATCTGGCGAGCCTGTTCGGCTTGCGCTTGGGGCACCATAATCCGCACCTGGCTGAGTTTGAGGCCTTCGATGGTCAAACCCAAAAGCCGGCCGGCACTTTCATAGTCCATCAAGACATCCAGGCCATAGTTTTCCAGTTCAGCGCGCAGAATTTCGGCCTTGAGCATTCCGAAAACGGTGGCTACGGTGACCAGGCCTGATGGTGTGTGTGGCGAGTCGAGCGAATCTTGGATTGACATGGTTTCCTCCTCTGATTTCATTATAGCACAATTGTCGTTCCGGGCAATTCAAAAGAGTATATTTCATTTCAATTGAATAGATGAGGAGTTTGGTACGCCCACGTGCCAAACTGTGAACTCTAGTTTGGGAGGACGCTGTCGGTGATCGAGCGTAAAATTTTAACAGAAGCCTATTGGCAAAACGAGTTTTCGGTAACCAGACAAGATGCGGACGATTTGATGAACCTCTTTTTGGGCGTTCAACGTCCGATGTCGCTGGAAGAATTAGCCACTGCACTGGTAGATGGTTATTGTCGGCGTGAAAGGAACCTGATCGAGCGCAGCCTGTCTGCCGGCACGGTCTATCGCCCCAATGTCCGGTTTTCGTTGAATGATCGGCTGGTATTTCCCCACATGAATTTTGCGCAAGGTGTGGTGGTGGGCGAGCGGGCCGGAAATAACCCTGAATACGGCGATTTTCAGGTCGTTACAGTGCAGTTTGATAAAGAAGAGTGTCAATTTGCCGCCGGTTTGCAGGTGGAACACAAGCTCTCTTTTGACGATCCGGCGACGCTGGTGCGGTCGTTGGTGCCGGCCCAAGATGTTTTGTATGACCGATTTGGCGATCTGGTCGAGATCAGGCTGGAAACCTGGTTGAAACAAAACAAAGAGATGGTTTGTTTTCGTGAGCAGTGGCTGCCGACCAGTATGATGCTGGATGTTCACATTGGCTATCTCAATCTGGTTGAGGCGGTTTTGGATGTAGCCAACCGGCCCATGTCCTCGGCCGATTTACTGCCCGACCTGGACCTGCCCCGCGAGGTGCCGCAGGCAATCAAGCTGTTTTCGGTCAATTATGCCATGTCACGAGATGATCGATTTGACGATGTGGGGGCCAACCGGCAGACGCTCTGGGGGCTGCGGCGATGGGAACCCGAAGCGGTCTTTGTCCTGCCAACCTGGCTGCAATATGAACCGGCTCCCTATGATCGCACCAAACTCGATGTCTTTCACCTGCAATTGGAGCGGGAAATAGACGACGAACTGTCTCAATTGTTTGCTTCGCCGAGCAGCACGCAGGCTGCTGCGGCGACGCTGATGTTGGGGTATCCTTACCGGCGGATGGGCACCCTGCCGCTTACCGACCGCATCCGCAGTTTTTTTCCGGCCGGACAGAGCGATCAACATTCACAGTTTACATTTATAGACCGCGTCCACGGCAAGGAATTTCCGGGTTGGGTGGCGCGCAATCAGCGATTGGTTTATGGCCTCAAAGACTGGTTCAAGTCTCAAGATTTGCCCATCGGGGCGTGGATCAAGCTGGACAAGACCGATGCGCCGGATCGCGTGGCGATTGATATTCTGCCGCGCCGAATGCGCCGGGAATGGGTCAGCATGGCATACTGCAAACCCGATGGCGAACTGGGCTTTCAGATGCAAAAGCGGCCGGTGGATTGTGAATATGATGAAATCTGCGTGATGGACGCTCCTGATTCGGTAGTGGATCAATTGCAAGAGTTGGAGCGGGGGCGCGACCGTTCGATGGACGATGTGGTCAGGTCGGTGTTTCTTGAGCTGGCCAAGCTGAGTTCTCACGGCACCGTGCATGCCAAAACCCTGTATGTGGCGATCAACCTGATCAGGCGCTGTCCGCCGGGAAGAGTTTTTGCGACATTGTTCAAGCTACCCCATTTTATCTCGGTTGGGGAAGGCACCTGGATGTTTAACGAAAATATTTATTGATGCGAGGTAAATGACATGGCACGTTGGACCAGGCCCACTTTGAACACCAAGTTTCATATAGATTTTGATTGGTGGCGAGAAAACAATCGCAGTTTGCGCGTCTATTTGCACAAACATTTGTGTAAAGAGTGTCGGGCGTTGTATCCTTCTCACCGCGGTTCCGAGATCGTGGATTGGATCGATCCAGACACGGCTGAGGTGCATCAGGTGGATGGCTTGTGGCAGGCTTTGCGTACCCATTGCAGTCGGGAGGCCGATTATCTGGCCGAGAGCATTCCAATGACCAACGCGATCTTTCGTGTATTTATGGCGAATGACAATCTGCCGCTGACTCCTGCCGAGTTGAGCGACTTGATTCATCGTCCGGCCGATAAAATTTTGCAAACCCTGTCTCAATCTCAGGTTTACGATGGCATCAAACCCGTTGTCCAGCACAACTGAGCCGTATTCTGGCGGGCTGTCGTTTGAGGCTTTGCGGCCGCATTTGCAGCAGGTGGATGGCCTGGATACGTTATCGGTAGATGCGCTCAATCAAATTGCGGCGCAATATGGCTTGTCGCGCCATCAACTTGAGGTTGTGGTGCTGGAGCAGGGCATTTTGCCGCTGCACTATTTGCGCAATTATGGCACGGTGGGCCTGGAAGGGCAGTTCAGGCTGGCCCGCTCGTGCGTGGCCGTGATCGGTCTGGGTGGGTTGGGCGGCTATGTGGTCGAAGGCCTGGCGCGCATGGGCATGGGGCGGTTGATTTTGGTGGATGGGGATGTTTTTTGCGATCACAATCTCAACCGTCAGCTATTGAGTTGCGAAGGCAATCTGGGGGTGTCCAAAGCGCACGAGGCCGCGGCGCGTGTACAATCTATCAATGCGGCCGTCGAGACGGTGGTTCATCCTTGCCTGGCGACGCAAGAAAATCTGGCCGGGCTACTCGAGGGCGCCGATGTGGTGGTGGATGCTTTGGACCGGCTGCCTATCCGTTTGATCGTCCAACAGGCGGCGGCGCGTACGGGCATCCCCATGGTGCATGGGGCCATTGCCGGTTGGATGGGGCAGGTGATGACCATTCTGCCGGGCGACGCCGGGCTGCGCGCTCTCTATGGGGATGGGCCGCTGCCCGATCAAGGCGCCGAGGCCGAATTGGGCTGTCCGGCAGCTTCGCCAATGATGGTGGCGGCCTGGCAGGTTCATGAAACGGTCAAGATTTTGCTGGGGCAGGGAGAACTGTTGCGAGGGCAACTCTTGTTTATTGATGCGGCTGCGGGCGAGGTGCGTCGTTTGGGGCTGGCTTGAGCCGTTTTGGAGAACGCGATATGTTATCGGGTTGTCTGGTGCTGAACAAAGAATGATCCAGGTTTCCGTTATTCTTCCGACCAGAAATGAGGCGCAAAACATTGCGCCTTTTTTGTCCTCGCTGCCCGCCGACCTTTCATTGATTGTGGTGGACGCCAGCGAGGACAATACCCCGGCCCTTATCGCCGAACTTCGTCCACAGCACACCCAGATCATTCGCAGCGCGGCGCGCATTGCCGAGGCGCGGCAGATCGGCGCGGCGGCAGCCGAAACAAACTGGCTGCTGTTTACCGATGTGGATATTGCTTTTGCCCCTGACTATTTTACGCGTCTGGCGACCTGTGATGATCGCTGTGGCGTCATTTACGGGGTCAAACAGTCGTTGGATGATTTTGCCGGCTATTATCGCTGGTTCAGGCGTGGGCAGTGGCTGCTGCACCGGTTGGGCATTCCGGCGGCCACCGGCTCGAATCTGCTGATCCGGCGCGACGCGCTGACCGCCTGCGGTGGCTTTGATTTGCATCTGCCGGTGAATGAAGACACCGAGATTGTGTGGCGCATTCAGCGGCAGGGATTTCGCATTTGCTTTGTGCCTGACCTGATCGTCTATGAGCGCGATCATCGTCGCTTGCGGCGGGGCGTGTTGCGCAAGACGGCGCATACCCTGACGCGCGGCCTGTTCCTCTACTTGAACATTTTGCCGGCGCGTTGGCGCAATGCCGATTGGGGCTATTGGGCCTGACCGCCCGCACTGCCGTACAAGGTGGGCGTTATGTTTTCCTCGTCTGTCCTTCCCTGGTTGCTCGAATCCTCCGAACCGTGGACGCGCTATCGTGCCTGGCGCGATCTGCTAGGCCGCCCCGAGAGCGATGCTGATGTGCAGTCTGCCCGCGCCGAGATGTTGGCGCATCCGCAGGTGCGTAGCTTGATGACCAGAGCCACCAATTGGGGCAGCGTGCCGCTCAAGCGGCACAATGATGCCGCCCATTCCCTCTATGCTCTCACTACGTTGGCCGATTTTGGCGTGCGCACCGACGATCTGGGTATGGCCGAGATTCTGTCTGGGGTGCTGGCGCATCAATCGGCCGAAGGCGTGTTCCAAACGCCGGTCAGCGTGCCGGAAGCATTTGGCGGATCGGGTCAGGATGAGTGGGCCTGGATGGCCTGCGATGCTCCAACGCTATTGTATGTTCTTTTGGCGATGGGTCTGCATCAAGATGAGCGGGTGATTCGGGCCGCTGCGCACCTGGTTGGCCTGGTAGATGAGAATGGCTATCGTTGTGTGGTGGCGCCGCAGTTGGGGCGATTCAGGGGACCAGGGCGCAAGCAAGATCCCTGTCCCATCGCCAATGTCTATGCGCTCAAGGCTCTTGCGCTGATGGACGATGAACGTCACAACCCGGCTGCTCAGCGCGCTGCCGATATGCTGCTCTGGCACTGGCAGCATCGCGCCGGGACCAAATTCTATCTGTTCGGCATAGGCTCTGATTTTGGCAAGCTCAAATACCCCTTCATCTGGTATGACCTTTTGCATGTTGTCCACGTTCTAAGCAAATTTACATTCGTTTACGATGATAAACGATTTCAAGAAATGGCTCGCGCTCTGTTTGTCCAGGCCGATGCTGATGGATGCTATACCGCTGGCTCGATGTATCAGTTTTGGAAAGGCTGGTCATTTGCCGACAAAAAGCATCCTTCGCCATGGCTGACCTTGCTGGTATGGCGGATTCAAAAATGCCTGGTTGACATTTTTCCCTGAATCGCTATCATTATGGAAATCGGCCGTATCGGGTGAGCACACAAGGAGGTTATGATGAACTATGTGGTGATGTTAGTTTTTGAAGATATAGACAAATTGGACGCAATTTTAGATGCTTTGTGTCGTGTGGGTGTGGGTGGAGCGACGATCATCGAAAGCACCGGCCTGCATCGGCGGCGTTCCAAAAAGGCGCACATTCCGCTGCGGTTCAACTTTGAGCATCTGGCTCCGCTGATGGAGCGCGGCAATTGCACCCTGATGACCCTGGTAGACGAGTCTGTTGTCGAGTCGTGCGTGGCGGCCATTGAACAGGTGCTGGGTAGCCTCGATCAGCCCAATACCGGTGTGCTGGCGGCCTGGCCGGCGTCTATCGTGCGCGGCCTGACCAAGCAGTCGGATCGAACGACTTGCACAGGCAAGGAGGCAGGCTGATGGTATGGGTGCAATTTGTGTTGAGCGCGGTGTTGATCATTGCTGCGGCGATCAAACTGGCCGAGTATGGCGATGCCATCGCGTATCGCACCAAACTGGGTGGCATGTTTATCGGCACGCTGCTGGTGGCGGCGGCCACCTCGCTGCCCGAGCTGTTGACCATGATCAATGCCATTTTGCAGGGACATGTTAATCTCACTGCCGGCGATTTGTTCGGCAGCAGCATGTTCAATATGATGCTATTGGGGCTGCTGGCGATGATCTTTTTTCGGGCGCGGGTGCTGCGTCGCGTGGCGATGCGACATGCCTTCACCGCCGGCCTGGCCGTGTTAATGACCGGCCTGGGGGTGTTTTTTATCCTCAGCAACATTGATTTGCGTATCGGCTGGGTGGGGTTGGATAGCCTGCTGATCATAGCTGTGTATGTGGGCGGCCTCTGGCTGATCCGCTCCAATTCGGGCGGTGGAGGGGGCGGCGAGGCCGATGAACAAGAAATCGCCGGCCTGCCCACTTTGCGCCACGCTCTGATCGGCTTTGGCGTTGCCACGCTGGTGTTGGTGCTGGTGACGCCCTGGCTGGTGCGCAGCAGCTCTGAGATTGCCGAGATCACCGGCCTGGGCACTGGCTTTATCGGCCTGCTGCTGGTGGCGATGGTCACTTCGCTGCCCGAACTGGTGGCCACCATCGCGGCCATTCGCGCCGGCGCTTATGATATGGCTGTCGGCAACCTGTTCGGCAGCAATGTGTTCAACATGTTTGCGCTGGGCGTCGCCGACCTGGTTTATGTGCAGGGGCGTTTCCTGAGCGCGGTCAGCCCGGTGTTTGCCATTGCCGGTATGTTGGCCCTCTTGTTGATCACGCTGGGGCTGTTGGGCAATCTGGTGCAGACACAGCGGCGCGCCTGGTTTGTCGAGTTGGATGCCATCCTGCTGCTATTAGTCTACATTGGGGGCATGTGGCTCTTGTACATACGAGGTATCGGCGGATAAACAGGTCACTTTTGTGCCAGAAAGGAAAAGATACAATGCAATATCGCACATTGGGTCGTACCGGTTTGCAGGTGAGCGAGATCGGTCTGGGCACCGAGCATTTGCTGGAGCAGCCGCGAGATCAGGCTGTCGAGGTGATTCATGCGGCGATTGAGCGCGGCGTCAATTATTTTGACGTGTTTTGGGCGCAGCCGCAGTTTCGAGACACGATGGGTGTGGCGTTTGCCAGCCATCGTCAACGGGTGATTTTGGCGGCCCATTTGGGGGCAACGGTGGAGGATGGACAGGGTTCTCGGACGCGCGATCCTGACCTGGCTACCCGCTTTTTTCACGATTTTCTGACTCGCTATCGCACCGATTACACCGACATGTTGATGCTGCACAACTGCGACGAGCAGGCTGATTACGATGAGATCATGCGCCTCGGCGGCCTGGCCGATCTGGCCGACCGTTTTCGGCGCGAAGGCAAGGCGCGGTTCATCGGTTTTAGCGGGCATACGGTGTCTACGGCCTTGCAGGCGGTACAGAGCGGGCGCATTGACCTGCTCATGTTCCCGATCAACCTGGCCGGGCACGGCGTGCCGGGCAAAGCCGACCTGCTCAATGCCTGCGTGACGCACAATGTGGCACTGGTGGCTATGAAACCCTATGCTGGCGGCATGTTGTTCATGCGCGAGCGCGAAATGCCTATGAACATCTGGACATCGGGCGGCGGCGACTATAAACTGGAAAAGCCGGCCGCCCGCATCACGCCGGTTCAATGTCTGTCGTACGTGCTGGCTCAGGCCGGCGTGTCGGTGGCTCTGCCGGGCTGCCGCACCCTCGCCGAGTTGGACGCGGCGTTGGCTTTTGAGCAGGCCGGTGAGGCCGAAAAGGACTTTGCTCCGCTGCTGGCCGATTTTCAGCAGTATGTGACCGGCGAGTGCGTGTTTTGCAATCACTGCCTGCCCTGCCCGTCGCACATTGACATCGGTCGCACCCTGCGCCTGTACGAGATCGGTCGGCGGCACATGACCGACCTGGTGTTGGCCGAATATCGCGCCATGCTGACCAATGCCAACGATTGCATTCAGTGCGGCGACTGCGAGGTACGCTGTCCGTTCGGCGTGCCGGTGATGGACAAGATGGATCGAGCCGCTGCCTTGTTCGCCTGATTGAACGCAGTAGGGGCAGGCCTCGCGTCTGCCCCTCTGGGCGAGGGCAAGCCTCGCTCCTACACACATTTCCGTATGTATGTTAGGTTTCGATCAACGGCCCTCGGGTTTTGCGCATCAATAGCTCGGAATGTCCGCGCACCAGGTAATCCTTCAATTCTCCTACCTGTTCATATCCCAATCGTTTGTACCATCTTTGAGCATCGTGGTTGAACGAAGAGACGCACAAAAAAACATTGGGCGTTTCGCCAAACACCCGTTCCTCGATATAGGCGATCAGGCGGCTGCCGATGCCCCGACTGCGCCACTGTGGCATCACGCCGATGCTTTGGATGTATCCGCGCAGCGCACCGTGCATCAACAAAATGCCAAAGCCGGCCACCTCTGACCCGGCCCAGACTACAAAAATTTCGGCCAACGGGTTGCTGAACAGGCGCAGGCCATCCTCAGATGTTCGCCCCAGCCTACGCCAGGGATCAGATTCGGCCATCAGGCGGGCGCAGGCTGCTGTGGCTTCTGCCCAGGTTGGAGAGTCGCGTTCCAGGCGGCTCACCCGAATTTCGTCCATTGGTTGCACCTCATTGATAAGATAATCACATTTCATACTCATTTGGCGTCCTTTTCGCTCTTGCAGCATCACCAACGGAGCCGGCAATTACCCGATTGACTCGCCATTCTATGGCGCGTCATACACCCGCCGCAGACCAGGTGGCTGAGCGGCTAAGCGGATGTCGTGTATCCGCCGCGGCCCTTCGATCACCAGGCCGTCGGGGTCAAAGAGCCAGGTGCTTTTAACTTGCCCTTGCTCGTTCGCGCGCCATCTCCATTATAGCGAAGGTAACTGCTCGCTGCAAGACAACAAAAACGTGCAGACGGGTGACCGCCGGCATGAAAAACATCTGAATCTATCGTGTTTGTGGGCAGCACCCTTTGTGCACACCAACAAGTTCAAGGACCGCCACGATGCTTACCAGTGCCATTCAACTGTCCATCTATCTTTGTGAAAACAAAGTCGTATATTGCACCTTCGGTCTCTCGGTTCGCTCAAATTTTGACGAGATTTTGAAAATGGCTAAACTCACGGTA
>CAYVBK010000032.1:0-60202 GCA_964449465.1 uncultured Anaerolineae bacterium | reverse complement strand
CCGTCGGCCGCGCATGGCCTGTAGGGTCGTTATATCTTATAGGATTTCCTGTTACATACATATACCTGCTTAGATGCTGGCTCCCCACCCCCGGCACTAACGTGTCCGCCGAGAGGAACCTGCCCAGCCGCGGCGAGTAAAAACGCGCCTTGTAGTCGTAAATTCCCAGGGTGGTCTCGTTCCGCTGCCCGGTGAATTGCAGGTCGGTGGGGAGGGTGCCGCTGCTCCAGCGCACTTCGCCGTAGGGGTAATAGCGCTGCTGCGAATGGATGCCGCCGGTCTGGTTGGTTGTTAAAGAGGCGGAGCCCAGGTGATCCCCGTGCAACCAGTATACCGTACTTCCCACCTTCATCGCAACTCGCTGGCCGCCCAAATAGTAGTACTTGGTGACCACCCCGCCCTTGACCTCATAGTGCTCGCCGGGATAGTAGGTCGTCCCACCGGCATCGACCTTTTTCACGCGCCGGCCGTCACCGTCGTAAGTGAAGGTGGTCGTCTGCCCGTTGGCGGTCACCGAGGCAAGCCGGTTTTCGATGTCGAAAGTCTGCTGGTAGGTGATGCCCCCTTCGACGCGGGTGATCATGTTGCCGTTGGCGTCGTACCAGTAGCGCTGGACGCCATCCAGGTGGGTGACGGCGTGCTTGTGTGCCGCGTCGTTGTAGCCATAGCTGCCCGTGCCGGTCTTGCTCAGCATATTGCCGATGGTGTTGTAGGCATACGACCGGTCATACGGCGACACGTCGCTGCCCACCCCGTTCGTCGCCGCCGACACCAGGCGGTCCAGCGCGTCGTAGCCGAAATTCTGCTGCTGGCTGCTGTTTGAGCCGTCGGTGATGCGGGTGATGTTGCCCGCCGCATCGTAGACATACTGCCATTCCGTCAAACAATCATCATCGACGTCAAACTATCGCGTTTTTGCTGATCCCAAGGTCAAGAAATGGCATACCACAATCAGAAATCGTCAAGAAACACTCGAATTCCAGTGTGTACTTTTATGCGCTCGTTCGCAATGCTAAAATCAGGCGATTATGGCTTTATGAAAATAGATTCAAGTACTCCCCAAGATCTCAGAACGCCATAAATACCTGTGATCGCCAGGTAGATGCCCGTGATCACAGTAATCAGTGCCCAAAATCTGACTTGAAAGCCATTCAACTCTTGTGGTTCTTCAGGAGACTTTTTAGTTGACCATGATTTCATACTTATTAGCCACCATTTATAGATAAAACTACTCTTTTTCAGGCGAGACGGGTGTGCCAGAATGATGCCACCCAACATAATTAAGAGAGAACCAACGACCAGGCAGGTAACCGTAGTGCAAATCCAAGAAATGGAATTTGGACCGTTCATCTTCCAACTCCTTAAAATGTCTGGCCAATTGCCATATATTTTGACTATCCATAGGAATCCTGAAAAACGCAGGCTTTCTTCAGATAACTGATATGAACTGAATAACTAATCTCATTTTCGATTCTTTATGGACTATAATAGAAACCTGATGCCAAGCCACGTATCAGACTAATTGTATCAGGCACAATGCCCAACTTGGGCATTAGGAACCCCCCGATATCCAATATTATATCGATATCGTCTGCCATCCCTGCTTTTGCAAGAGCATCGGTTCTTGCAACACTTCTGAGGCCAGCACACAAGCCCACCAATGCGGCAAGTGGATGAGGTTCTGCCAATCCCGTAACAATTCCAATCGTATCAAGCATCACTCCCTCTGTATCAACTCGAGAAAAATTATATCGAAGGCGAGCATACATCCTATCAGCAAGGAGTGGTCCAGAGTACGGTACAAAAGGATCATCTTGTTGGATTGATCGCCAAATCGAATAAGCATTACCCAACCAAGCTGCATCATTGACTGCGATCTGATCATCACCAGATTGGATATAAAGTTTACCATCCCTATCTACCAGATTTCCAATGAGCACCATTGGATCCGAAGGCGGCCATAAACCAGAGACATCTGCATGAAATCTGATTTCATCCCCTAATTCAGCTTGCCTCAATGTCTCAAGCCAGCCCCATCGGCCTGCCAATACTTGACCTTCTTCAAATAGAGCAAGCACTTCATTCCATGTGGAGACATCAAAGTAGTGCATAATCTCATCTTCACCCAAGTGACCACTGGGGTCCGAGTATTTGAGTGGATTTCCGACGGTATACATATACCTGCTTAGATGCTGGCTTCCCACCCCCGGCACCAACGTATCCGCGCTCAAAAACCGCCCCAGCCGCGGCGAGTAAAAGCGGGCCTTGTAGTCATAAATCCCCAGGGTGGTCTCGTTCCGCTGGCCGGTGTATTGCCGGTCGGTGGGGAGAGAGCCGCTGCTCCAGCGCACTTCTCCATACGGGAAATATCGCTGCTGAGCATAGATGCCGCCGCTTGAGTTGGTGGTCAGGGAAGCAGAGCCGAGATGATCGCCGTGCAGCCAGTATACCGTACTTCCCACCTTCATCGCAACTCGCTGCCCGGCCACCGAGTAGTACTTTTTCACGATCGTCGTCTTGGCTGTGGCTTCCTGGCAGGACTCGTTGCCCACGTAGTCGGCGGCACATCATCCCGCGCGTTCACGCCGGCCGGCGGTTCGGGGATGGGTACATCAGGCACATCGGGCGTAGGAGTAGATTCTGGTGTGGGTGGGGGGTCTTGCGTTTGAAACAAGGCCGGGGGTAGCAATGCAGTGACCGAGTGGTGCGGCAGGGCAGCCTGGGCCTGGATCGGCCGGGGGCCGAGGGTGCTGCTCAATAACACGACGAGGGATAGAAAAACAACAGAGACGCGCGGCAACGAACGAGCAGAGACGTGCTTCACAGCCCCAAACCGCCTTCTCGAGTGGCATATCGGTTGGATACAGGTGGATGAACTCACCGGCAACGAGTCCCGGATTCGCCGATGAGTCCCATCAGTCCACCTGCTCTATTCTATCATACCTTTTTGGGCCTGTCTATCATCAAAAGTGATGAATTTTGGGACCAGTTTTGGGGCTTTCATCTGCGGCCCCTATACCGTCGCCGCAGATAGTGATCCCACAGCAAAAGCAGATGACTGCGGTTCAAATGAAATCGGGCGGTCAGGCGGCGTAGATGGGTGCGCAGCCCCCTACAACGCCCCAAAAGCCGCCCATATTCTGTCGGCAGGGGCTGAAAACCAGTTAAGTCGTTCTTATGTCTAGCCATTGCCCTTGCCTGGTCTGCGACGACAGAAAACACCCCGGTTTTCGAGGGGTTTGGGGGTCAAAGCACCCCGACGGGGTTTGTCAAGGGGCTGACCCCTTGACAAAAAAAGCTATGGTCAAATATGATCGGGCAATTTCAAGAACTCGAAAAAAAATGAGCGAACCGCAAGTATAGATGCAATCTTGTTCACACACCTGAAACCGATAGGCTTGTGACAACCTGAAAAAACATGGTATAATGGGTGTGCAATGCGGGTTGCATTTACGCGCAGGAGAGCAGCCATGCCTCGTCTCGATCTGGTCATCCGCAATGGCACAGTGATCACAGCCGTCGATGAATTTGTGGCCGACATTGGCATCGCCGATGGCAAAATTGCCGCTCTGGGTAGCAACCTGGACGCCTCACACAGCCTGGATGCGCAAGGCATGTACGTGCTGCCCGGGCTGATTGATGCGCACGTTCACATGCAGTTGCCGGTCAACGGCATGGTCTCGGCCGATGATTTTTTCAGCGGCACCGTAGCCGCAGCCTGCGGCGGCGTGACCACGATCATTGACTTTGTCACCCCGCAGCGCGGGCAGCCGTTGGAGCAGGCGGTGCTCGCCCGCCGCGCTGAGGCGGATGGGCGGGCAGTGGTAGATTACGGCCTGCATCTCACCGCCATAGATGCCTCTCGCCAGACATTAGATGCACTGCCCGACCTGCTGGCGCAGGGATATTCCACCCTGAAAATGTATACCACCTATGAGGCGGTGCGGGTAGATGACGGCGAAATGCTATCGCTGATGCAGGCCTGTCGCACGCACGGCCTCTTGCCTCTGGTGCACGCCGAAAATCATCATGCCATCGCCCATTTGAGCGAGCGTCTGATCGCCCAGGGGCAGACCGGGCCGCAGCATCACCCGCACAGCCGCCCGCCGTTGGTCGAAGCCGAAGCGGTGTATCGGGTGTTGACGCTGGCCGGGTTGGTTGATGTGCCGGTGTACCTGGTTCATCTGTCCTGCGCCGAGTCGCTGGCGCATGTGCAGGCAGCACGCCAGCGCGGGCAGCGAGTTTACGCCGAAGTGTGCGCCCCGCACCTGCTGCTCGACGAGGCCGCTTACCTGCGCCCGGGTTTTTCCGCCGCCGATTGGGTGCTTTCGCCGCCGCTGCGCCCGGCCGCTGATCAGGCCGCCCTGTGGCAGGCATTGGCTCAGGGTGTGTTGGATGTGGTTTCGACCGACCACTGTCCCTGGACCGCCGAACAGCGTCAGCGCGGACGTGACTGTTTCACCCAAATTCCCAACGGCCTGGCCGGAGTTGAGACGCGTCTGCCTTTGATGTTTGATCGCGGCGTGAGCCCGGGGCGTATTTCGCTGACGCGGCTGGTAGAAACCTGCGCCGCCGCGCCAGCCCGGTTGATGGGCCTCTACCCGCGCAAAGGCACCATCGCCATCGGCAGCGACGCCGACCTGGTTCTTTTTGACCCGACACAGGCCTGGACGTTGGATGCCGCCCGATTGCATCAGCGCACCGACCGCTGCCCTTATCAAGGCTGGCAGGGGCAGGGTTGGGCGCACACAGTGCTTTTGCGGGGGCAGGTGATTGTCTCACATGGACATTGGCTTGGACAGGCCGGACAAGGCTTGTTTTTGGATCGCCACTCTGTCACACCTTGAAGAATATGGCGCGAATTTTGATCATTGACGACCAGGAAGCCTTTAGACGGCTCAATGCCGAACTGCTCAAGCTAGACGGACATCAGGTCTGGACTTCGGGCAATGGCCGCGAGGCCTTGCAAATCATCCAGGACGAGTCACCCGAAATCGTTTTGTTGGACCTGATGATGCCCGGCATAGACGGTTTTCAGGTATGTCGTCAGATCAAGAGCGATCCGAGCACTCAAAGCATCATCGTGATCGTGATTACGGCCATGCCCAACACCCAACGGCTCAAAGTGTTGCAGACCGGCGCCGACGAGTTTGTACTCAAGCCCATTCTATCCTCACAATTGCGAGAATTGATCAAAAAATACACCAAACAAAAGGTCTGATTGCCATGTCGGAACAACTGAATTTCAAGGTTCAACCCTCTCCGGCGATTGAGCCGGCCAAGCCAGATGCCAAACAGGTCTTGTATCAGCGAGCTTTGATTTTCTCCATCCTGCTCTTTGTCGGCCTGTACCTGTGGGGCATCGTTGCCGGCCTCACAGACCTGGCGCGGCGGGTATCGGCGCAGCCAGGGCAGCCGGCAGTTTGAGCGCGTATGAGCCAACCACTGATCGGACGAGACGACAGCCTGGCGCGTTTTGCCCGCCTGCTGAGTCAGACTGACCGCAGCCAGACCGGGCGATTGTGGGTGAGCGGGCCGGCCGGCTGCGGCAAGAGCGCGTTTTTGCAGACCTGCGCCGCGTTGGCCGTGCAGGCTGGCTGGGAAGTGCTGCAAGGCCAATGCACCGAAGAAACCCAGACCGACCCTTATGGGCCGTTTTTATCTATGCTGGGGCTGTGCTTTGACAAAGCCGGCAAGCTGATCAATGACCGCAGCGTTCACAGCATCGTAGATCAGATTTCGCTGGATGACATTTCCGATGCCATTCAGGACATCCCCGGCGGCACCATGCTGGTCTTTGGCATCAAGGTGGGCCTGTCTATCTTTGAACTGCGCCGTCAGCCCAAGAGCAGTGACGAGATGCTCAACCGCAACTTTGAGTTTATCTTGCAGGTGTTGCAGCAGATCGAGCACAAGCGCAAAAAGCCAGTGCTGCTGATCATTGACGACCTGCACCTGTCCAGCGCCACCACCATTGCCCTGATCGAATACCTGTTCACCCGCAGCGAAGACGCGCGCATGGCGATCATGGCCGCGTGGCAAGAGGGCATAGACGAGCGCGGCCGTGAGTACACCTACCCGCTGCCGGCCCGCCTGGCCTCGCCAGATACATTGTTGGACCTGCCGCCGCTGTCCGAAACGCACATGCGCCAGATCCTGGCCCAGGCACAGCCCCATCCTTTGGGCGAATCCTGGATCGCCGCCCTGCTCGAACTGTCGCGGGGGCTGCCCAAAGTGCTGATCGAGAGCCTACGATTGATTGATGTAGAGAGCATTGAGCGCGTTTCGGTAGACATGTCGGCGGCCGGAGCGGCCCACCTGGCGGCTCAAGCTCTGGCCAACCGTCAGTTGGAGCAGTTGAGCCAGGAGCAGCAAATGCTGCTGGAATGTGCGTCTCTGCTGGTTCAGCCTACTCCGCTCGACCTGCTGGCGTCCGAGCCAATGTGCCACTATTTGGGCATCCATCGCCGAACCCAGCTCGGCCACATTGTCGAGTTGGCCGACCGTGGCACCATTTTGACATGGGATAGCGGCGAAAATATCCGTTTTGCTTCGGCCTTTTTGCGCCAGTTTCTGCGCGAACGCGCCCGCCCGCCGGTGGCGCGGCGCGATCATTTGTGCTGCGCTCAAGCCTGGCAGTCGCTTGGCGACTCGTCGCGGCCGGCACAGGTGGCTCTGCACAACCTGGCCGGCGGCAATTTTGCGCAGGCTCTGAACTTTGCCCTGCAAAGCGCCCAAGACCTGGCGCGCAGCGCCGCCTTTCCAGAAGCCATCCAGAGCTATCAACTGGCCCTGCAAGCCCTGCACTCGATGGCCGAACCGGACACCGGGATACAGTATGACATTCTTCGAGCAATGAGCATGGCCGCAGAACAGATCAACGATTGGGAGCAGGCCATCCGCTGCCTGCAAGACGCCCTGCCCCTGAGCCAGAACCGGCCTGAACGTCGCGCCGAAGTGCTGGCCGGGCTGGGCTGGTTGCATTTTCAACGCGGCCAGGTACAAACAGCCCTGGACGAACTGGAGCAGAGCGCGCAGCTTTACCAGGCTTTGAACGACCCGCGCGGCCGGCTTCAAGTGGATTATTATCTGGGCATGGTGTACGGCAGCCAAAAAGAGTGGCAGCGGGCCATCGCCTGCTTTGAGCAATATCTGCAAACAGCCGAACAGATCGGGCTAAAGGACGGCCAGGCTTTGGCCTGCATCGAGTTGGGCAACCTGTACCGCCTGCAATACCGCTGGAACGAGGCCCAAGATTTGCTCCAGCGCGGCATTGATCAGGCCCAGACCGAGAATGACTATGCGGCTCTGGCGCAGGGGTATCATTATTTGGGGCTGTGCTATTCCTGGCAGGGCAAACCCAAAGCCGTGTCCATGTTGCAACAGGCATTGGACATTGTCCACACCCGCACCCGCCAGCCAGCCCAAGAGTCGCGCATCCAAAACACTCTGGCCGAAACCCTGGTGCGACAAAACCGCTGGAGCGAGGCCGAAGAAGCCTTTCGTGCGTCGGCGCGGATCAAAGAGCGACTGGGCGACCGGGCCGGCCTGGCCATCACCTATGGCGGACTGGGGCGGCTCTATTCGCGGCAGTGGCGGTTCGACCTGGCCGTCGAGTATTTGCAAAAGGACATTGACCTGCTGTCCCTGGAATTTGAGGCCAACCTGGCCTGGATTCAACAGTGGACCAGCCTGATCGGCGAAATACGGCGGCTGCAAGGGCGGCTGGACCTGGCCGAAAAACATCTGACCCAGGCCATGTCGTTGGCTGAACGCATCGCCGATCCCGGCGTGCGCTGCCAAAGCCTGGGCTATGGACACATGTTCCAGGCCAACCTGGCCCTCGACCGCAGCGACCTGGAGCAGGCGGCCCAGGAATGTGATGCGGCCATGAACCTGCTGGCTGGCTCGTGGGCCGAGCGCGATGTGCTGCGCACGGCGGCTCGCCTGGCCCGGCGGCGCGGCAATCTGGTCCAGGCGCAACAGATTCTCGACCGGGCTTTGGCCGCCGTCGAAAAGGGCGAAGACATTGACCGGGCGCAGACCTTTTTGGAGCAGGCCCGGCTGTGCCGCCAGGACGGAGACGATGCTGCCGCCCAAGAGTGGACCGGGCGAGTGATCGAACTGGCGCAACGGCTGCAAAACAAAGAATTGGAACAGCGGGCCAGAACAGTAGGCCATTTGCTATAAACATGCAAGACAAGGAAGCGATATGGACATCAAAGCCAAAATCCTGTATCAATATCCCTTTCCCATTGCCTTGACCTATCACAACGCCGACAATGCCCGCGAAGCGGTAGGTGCGCACGATCAGCGCATCAAGCTGCTCGAGGTGACGCTGAAATATCTGGCTTCGATCTGCATTGCCCAATTTTTGCGCGACGAACTGGAAGACCCGCGGGTCAAACAGTCATTGTCGGGGTTGTTTCGCCCCTCATTGGGACAATGGAACGGCTTTTTGCGCGAGATTCTCAATGCCTACAAACGAGTCAACCGCGCCAACGACATGTTGGTGGCCGAGTTGTACGACGCCTATAACAAAAAACAGGCCAACCGCCCGGCAATGGCCCTGGCTCTGAACGAGTTGGTCAATTACCTGGATGGCCGCACAGACAGTGCGGTGTCGTCTTTGTCGCTGCGTCAGTTCTTTGACACTATGATCAATTATCGCAACAAGACAGTCGGACATGGCGCCATCAACCGCTATCACTGCGAAAAGATCAACGACCCGCTCTTTAACGCGCTGGAAGAAATGCTGGATCAACTGGACTTTTTACAGGAATACAAACTGGTCTATGTCGAAGATGTGCGGGTGCGGCGCGGCAACTATACTCATGAAATGATCAGCTACATGGGCAGCACCCCGCCCTCGCGCCTCAAAGAGGCTTTTGTCACCGCCAACCAGGATGAATATCGGGTCGAAGAGCAGCTCTATCTGTGTCGTCGTGGCACTTTTGTGCCGATGCTGAGCCTGCACCCGCTAGTGATCGCCTGGCAAAACGATGTGCTATTTTTGAACGAAAGCGAGCGCGACCGCGACATTGAATATCTCAGTTATCAGAGCGGGCAGATCAAAAAGCCCGACCGCCTGCTAGAAGATTTCAAAGAGATCGTCGGATCGGTGATCGCCCAGGCCGCCGAACCCTCTTTTGACCGCCTGCGCCAGCAGGCCATCGCCGAAACCGATGGCGCGCCGTCGGTGTTTGAACAGGCAAACGAAGCCTATCAAGACGACAACTGGGCTGTGGCCGCCCAGTTGTTCGCTCAGGTGGCCCAAGATGATGCCCGATACGCCGAAGCGCAGAAAAAACTGGCCGAGGCGCAGCAACAGCTCGATCTGCTTCAGCGGTACAATCGGGCGCAGCAGTGGATGCAACAGCGTGGCTGGGATCAGGCCGAAGCCGTTTTGAAAAAGCTGGAGCAGGATGCCCCCGGCTATCGCGATGTGCGCGGCCTGCTGACGACGGTGCAGATGGAAAAAGCCGAGTCGGAGACCTGGCAACGATTGTATGACCAGGCGCAAAGCGCGGCGCAGGCGCAGCAGTGGGACCGCGCGTTTGACCTGTTCAAGCGGCTGCACGAGACCCGCCCCGACTTGAAGGATGTTGGGGCGCAGTTTGCGGCGCACAAACTGCTCAACGATTTGTACAGTGAGGGATTGGAGGCTATTTCGGGGCGGCGGTGGGCCGAGGCACAGACCTCCCTACGCCGCATCCAGGCCATCGAGCCGGCCTACAAAAACATTGCTGCGCTGCTGGCCCGCGCCGAGCAAGAGCTAGAGACCGAGGGCCAACTGGCTGGTTGGTACAGCCAGGCGCGAGCGCACATGGCGTTGGAAGAATGGGACAAGGCCCTCGAGTTGTTGGATCAAATAGACGATCAGATGGAAGGCTATCGAGATGTCAACCTCTTGATCGAGCAGGTGCAAGGCAAACTGCTCATCCCTTGTTCCAAGTGCGGCACGCTGACGCCGCCTCAACACAAATTCTGCGGCAAATGCGGCACAGCCATGCACACATGGATTTGCTGGCGCTGCCAGTCGCCAGTGCCCGAAGAACGCAAATTCTGCGGCAAATGCGGCGCGCCCAAAGACAAGTCCCAGACGATCCGCTGCCCGCAGTGCCAGCACGAAAACCCGGTCGGGCGCAAGTTTTGCGGCAAGTGCGGGTTCATCTTGAAATAACCAGTGGGAGGAAAAGATGCGTTGTTCCAATTGTCAATTTGAGGTTCCGGCAGGAGAAAAATTCTGCCCTCAATGCGGCGCGCCGGTAGATGCCGTGGCGCGTTGCGCTCACTGCGGCGCCGTGCTGCTGCCTGGCGAGCAATTTTGCGGCGAGTGCGGCCGCGATGTCACCGCACCGGCTCAACCGGCGCCCCCCGTGTTGATCAGGCAGGCCGGCCCGACGCCGGTTTTGCCCCCACCGGTGATTGACACCCCGGCGGCACAAGCCAAAAAATCATCGTGGACATGGCTGATCATTGTGCTGGTGGTGCTGGGCGTGCTGATCTGCGCCGGCACCTGCATCGCCGTATGGGCTGTGCCTCGACTGCTACCCACGCCTACTCTTACCATCGAGCCGACATGGACGCCTATGCCGACGCCCGAAGCCACCTGGACGCCTGCGCCAGAACCGACGCCCCAGGCCGAGCCAGGCGCGTTGCTGTATGAAGAAGATTTCAGCGATCCGGGCAGCGAATGGAGCATCGAAGAAGGCGACAGCGTCACCTACAGCCTGCAAGATGAGGCCTATTCTATCACCGTCAACAAGAACAACTGGGTGGCCTGGAACACCATTGACACATTTGCCGACTTTGTGCTGGAAATGGACGCCATGTTGGTGCAAGGCAACAAGTATAACGCCTATGGCATCTTTTTCCGCTATGTAGACAAGAGCAACCGCTACGAACTCGATTTGAACGGCAACGGCAGTTATACCTTTGGCAAAAAAGTCAACGGCACCTGGATAGACCTGATTGACTGGACGCCTCATTCGGCGATCAACAAGACCGGCCAGATGAACCACATTCTCCTGATGGTCTATGGCAATCAGATCGAATTGTATGTCAACGATCAGTTTGTTTTTGCCTTTGAAGACGATGATTTGACCGAAGGATTCATCGCACCGGCCGTCACCTCTTATGACAACCCGCCGGCGCAGGCTATTTTCGACAATATCATGATCTGGGATGTCGAACTGAGATAGAACGACTTGGGGAGGTCGGTAGCTAGAAAGGCAAAGCGTATGAACCTGGTAGGTAAAACACTGGGACAATTTGAGATCGTCCAGGAATTGGGGCGCGGCGGAATGGGCACTGTATTCAAAGCCTATCAGCCCAGCCTGCATCGTTTTGTGGCGATCAAGGTGCTGGCGCCGATGCTGGCCCAAGATATGGATTTGGTCAAGCGATTCTTGCGCGAGGCACAGGCTGCAGCGGCCTTGCGCCACCCTAACATTGTCACCATCCACGATGTGGGCAGCGAGGGCGATTACCATTTTATCGTTATGGAGTTTGTCGAAGGCATGTCGCTGGCCGACTTGATGGTCCAGGAATCGGCCATGCCCATCGAGCGCATCTTGCATATCCTTCGACAGGTCGCCAGCGCGCTGGATTATGCGCATAGTAAAGGCTTTGTCCATCGCGACATCAAACCCAGCAACATCATGGTCAGCCCAGAGCGGCAGGATCATACCATTCTGATGGACTTTGGCCTGGTGCGCGCCACCTCGGGCAGCCGCCTGACACGCACTGGCATGATCATGGGCACAGCCGAATACATGTCGCCAGAGCAGGCGCAGGGCGAAGCCGTAGACCGACGAGCCGACATTTACTCATTGGGCATCATGGTCTATCAGATGTTTACCGGCGTGGTACCTTTTTCCAAACCCACTCCTCATGCCATTCTGATGGCCCACATTATGCAAGATCCGCCGCCCATGTCGGCGATCAACCGCCAGATTTCGCCGCAGATCGAGGCGGTAGTGCGTAAGACCATCGCCAAGAATCCTAATGACCGCTATGAGTGGGCCGGCGATATGGTGTCAGACCTGGAAACGGCCGTCAAAAGCCCCGACCGGTTCGTGGCCCCGCCGGTCAAAGACTCGATGTACGGTCCGCCCACCAAAGTGGTATCACCGGGCCCGCCCACCCCGCCACCCGGCAGTTTGACGCTCCCCCAAGGCTCGCCGGTATACGTCCCCGGGCAGACTCCTGCACCGGGCTATGCCTATCCGGTGACGCCGCTGCCGGCCGCTGTGGCCGTCGCACAACAGCGGGGAAAATTGATTTGGGGCATCACCATTGGCGTATTTCTTCTCTTGCTAGCCGCTGCCGGCCTGATTGTTTATCCGCTTATAGCCAACAATCTGCGTGCCGCCGAAACGGCCACGGCCATCGCCCGCCTGCCATCGCCCACCCCGGCCGTCGAGGTCGAGTTGTTCAGCATCGCCCCCACCGAAATCGTCCAGGGCGAAAGCATCATCATCCGCTGGCGCGTGTTGGGCGTGGAATCTATTTCGATTGCGCCCGGTGTGCTGGAAAATACCGAACCCATTGGCACGATCACCTACGAACCGAACCAGACTACGACGTTTGAATTGATCTTGCCCAACGGCGAAAAACGCAGTCAGGAGGTCAGGGTCAAACCATCGCAGACTGCACCGGTCATCGAGTATTTCACCGTCACCCCTTCAGAGCAGGTGCGCGGCCGTCAAGTGGAGCTGGCCTGGAAAATCAGCGGCACCACCACCCAGATCGAAATTAGCGTCAACTATCAGCCGCGTTTTTTCGATCTGGAGGCCGAAGGGCATTTTGTCGAAACATTTGACAAATCGGCCATTCTGATTTTGGTAGCGTACAACGGCGACCAGAAATCTACCAAAACAATTGATTTGACCATCGTAGAACCCACCGCGACTCCGACCATCACCCCGACGCCGTTGCCCACAGCAACCTATACACCCGAGCCGACCAGCACACCCACCCCAACACCGCCCCCATCGCCCACCCCCACGCGCGGCCCCACGCCCACCGGCGGGGCAACCCCGGCTGTCACCAAAACATCGCCGCCGACATCGGGCGCGCTGCTCACCTTTGAGCAGTTTGGCACATGGAAACGCGGCGATCAGCCATACGGCACTCTGGCCCAGACCACCGAGCAGGTCAAATCGGGCAGCTATGCGGCCAAACTGGCCTACGACTTTAGCCCGGCCACCGCAGATGATGATTTTGTGGTCTTTTCCAGCATCACTTCTGTCAGCGGCCAACCCAACCTGATCAACCTGTGGGTTTATGGCGATGGTTCAGGTCACTTTGTGAATGTGTGGATTCAGGACGCTGCCGGAGAAGTCTGGTCGGTGCATTTGGGCAAGGTGGGCGGCGCAAGCTGGCAGAAAATGTCAGGCGCCATTGACCCCAAACGACCATGGCCGTCAGGGCGGGTCTATGGCCCCGACAATGGTGTCATTGACTATCCGATCAAATTCTATGGCATTGTGCTGGATCGCCCCGGCAGCGGCCCTAAAACTGGCAGCATTTACCTGGACGACCTGTCCTTTGGGCAATATGTGCCAGAGGCCGGGGCCACGGCCACAGTCGAAGCAGGCGAGCCGCCCATCGGCGAAGTAGGGCGGATTGTCTTTACCGTCCAGGTAGACAAGCTCTATTACCTGTACTCGACCGATCCAACCTGGAACAAGATGGTCAAGATCGGCGACACCGATTACGGCAATTCGACGTGCTCCGGTCGCAACTCGACCATCACCCTCGACGGCATCACCGTCAACCTCAGGCCGGTCAACAAGTGCGATATTGCCGGCACGGTCGGGTCTTGTATGTCGCCCAACGGACAATACAAAGCCAACACCAATCAGACTGCCAACGGCTTTTCGGTGACACTGTGGCGGGTCAGCGACAACAAGATCATCGAAGCCTACTATGAGGGGCCGCTGAACATTGCCGGCGGAATCAACTGGTCGCCCGATAGCAGCCATTTTTTATTTACGGTGAACCAAAGTCTTTATCGGTGCGATGTGGGCAAAGCAGGCTATTACCAGGTCATTCCGTTCAAAGACAAAGATTGGCCGCTCCAGTATTCGCCCGACGGGTCGTTGGTCTATTACTTGAAGCCGGTCAATGGGGCCATCAGCGACATTTTTGCAGCCAACCCCGATGGCAGCAATGAGCGCAATTTGACCAATGCGCCCATCTCGATCAAGCTGTGTCCACGCTGGAAGAATTAAGAATCTATCCTAAAATTCATGCCGATGTCTGAATCGAGAGCCTAGATCTGTAGTTTGAGGTCGCAACAAAATGCTTTTTGATACGTTGGACAGTCGGTACAGGTTTGCTCAAATAATTTTAGGATAGGTTCTAAGCAGAGGAAATGTGAGGATAACGGTTTTGTAATGTTTTTTTAACGCTTGTTTTGGGGAACTTGTGCTATGATATAGACAGCTTAACCTCATATGGGTTAGCACCAAAAGACCGATGGTTGTCCCCCCCCCAACCATCGGTCATTTTTTTGCATCGCAATCCCTCAACGCAACCCCAACCCCTTGACGAGTTGCACAGCCATCCGCCCAATAGCCAACGAGACCGGCGCACGCGGATCGGCCAGAATGAGCGGGCGACCGGCGCGCAGCGAATCTTGCAGATTGGACGCAAACGGGATCACGGCCAGAATCGGACGATTCATGCCCTCTTTGATTCGCTCAATCGAGAGCGCCGCTTCGGGCTGCGTGTGATTGACAACCAGCAGAATCTTGTTGGCCGGAAATTTGAGAGCTTGCAGCCCTTCCAAAGCGTTCAACGTGGCCCGCACCGAGGCCACATCGGGCGACATGACCAACAGCAGCAGGTCGGTCATCGCCAGGGCCACCTGCGCTGCCGGCGTGGGCTTGCGAGACATGTCGGCAACGGTCAGTGGATAATGCTCCAAAATCAGCCGCAAAGCCTGCTGAGACCAGGTCGGAGACGGCGGCATTGGGGCCGAGGGAGCCGGCAAAACATGGACACGGCCAGGATGCTCGACCAGACCGGCCTGAAGCACAGGCCAGGTCAGGTTGTCGTTCATTGGGGGGAATGATCTGGGCATCAACCCCATAGCCTGGCAAAGGCCGGCCGGGGCCGGATGCAGCTCGATCAGAGAAACAACATCGGAGCGAGCCAACGCGCAGGCCAGGGCCAGGTTGACCGACAGAGCCGTGACACCCACTCCTGGAGTCAGGCTAAAACAGGCGATCAGATGACCTTGGGAGAGTGGTGCAGCCTCCACGGAAGCTGTTGCTGTCGGTGCAGGGGCTGCTCCCATCGGAGTGGCAGGCGGCGCTGACGCGGCGGGCGGCGATGACACAGCATGGACTTGCGGCGGCTGAGCCTGAGCCTTCGCAGAGGGCGCATCCAGCAAGCTGTTGATGGCATGCACCAGTTCGGTTGGCATCACCGGCTTGCCCAAGAACAGGTCGGCGCCGGCCTGCATACCGGCCTGCTCATCCATTCGCTGCGAACGAGCGGTCAAGAAAATGATCTTGATTCCGGCGGTGTCGGGATTGGCGCGTAGCCGGCGGCATACTTCATAGCCGTGCAGGCCGGGCATCATCACATCGAGGATGGCTGCGTCGGGAATGTGCTGAACAGCCATCTCCAGGCCGGCATTGCCATCCGACGCTGTCAGCACCTTGAAACCGGCCTGCTGAAGGGACAGATCGAACAATTTGCGGATATTGATATCGTCGTCTATGATCAGAATGGTACGCACTGGCTATTCCTCATCTCCCCCCAGCGCGAAATCACTCCTGGTCTTGAAGACAGAAAAGGTCAATGTTTTTGCGGTTGACCAGAAAGGCTTCGCCGCTAAATGTGATATGCGGCATGGTGGCGACGCGAGCTGTGGCATTTTGGATGGGGATATACTCGTCTACGCCTTTGGCCAGATAGGCTTCAAAATCGGCCGAGCGACCGGTGACCAGAAAATCGCCCTCGATCTCGAATGTGGGCAGGGCCAGCCAGGCATGGGCGCGCTTTTTGCCAAAATAGCTGACCGTCCGCCCAACTTTGGAAAAGCTCTCCTCTTGAGACACAATAGCAAAAAGGAGATTTTCTTTGAGCAATTGTGAATATGCATAAAAAGCAGTGATTTCACCCGGGTTGGTGATGCGCGAAATATACACATCCGACAGCTGCATATACGAGCTGAGCCGATCATTGAGCATATCTCCGACCGTTTTCACCCGCGTGCTGATGTGGCCCGAAATGCGATAGCCGCGGGTAAAAAAGTCTACAGCCAGGGGACCGGCCATCTGGCGGGCGGTCAGGGCCGATGGATCTACGCTCATGGTTCACCCTCCGCTCAGTCACCCCAATCCAGTTCGGCTTCTTCGCTCAGACTGGAAACGGCGGTCGGGTCGGTGGCCAGAGCCTGGATTTCGGCCAGATACTTGTCGGCATAATAAGATAGGGCATTGAGTGCGTCGGCAAACTCGCTGTAACTGAGATTTTCGCGCGGCAACTCGACCGTCATAATCACATCGCCGTCCGAATCTACCGAGAATTTAGCCAGATTGACGACATGGCACAACCGCAGCAAATGCTTGTACAAATGCCGCTCACACTCCGGGTTGGCCGGAGCGTCGATCAGCGGAGCAATGGCAAAATAGACCCAACTGGGCGTCAGAGTGACATGGATGGTCACAGTCTCGATCAAACCCGATTCGGACTTGAACCCGGTGATAAAATGATTTTCATCTACCTGCTCAAAGCCCCAATCGTATTGCCCAAAAAAAGACTCGATGGTGTCAGCAGTTACCGGCATATCATCTTCCCCTTATTCCGCGTTCCAGTCCAGGTCTTTTTCTTCCAGCGATTCGTGAATCTGGGGCATATGAGCCAGAATAAAGACCTGGGCATAGTTATCGTCCGCATAATAAGATAGAGCGCCCAACGCGTCAGAAAATTCGCTGTAATCGAGCTGTTCACTGGGCAGTTCGACCGTCAAGATCACATCACCATCCTGATCGATAGTAAATTTAGCCATGTTGATCTCATGATTCAGATGCAGCAGATGCTTGTACAATTTGCGCTCGCAGTCGGGGTCTTGGGGGGCCACCACAAAAGGTGAGATGGAAAAATAGACCCAATTCTCCACCAGGCGCACGGTGATGCGAAAGACAGAGACATCCCCTCTAAAGCCGGTGCGAAAGTCGTTCTCGCTGATGCGTTCAAAAGACCACCCATACTGCTCAAAATAGCTTTCAATGTCCGTCGGTGTTACTGCCATGCAAAGCCTCCTTCGCAAATGTGACCTGTCCGTTGACCATTTGAACGCTCAGCGACCGCACATTTTGCCAATCACTGCGATACATCTGTTCGGCCAGGTGTTCCAAAATCTCTTTTTGAATGACTCGCTCCAGACGACGACAGCCAAAACGCACGTCATATCCCTTGCTCACCACATACTCGACCACTTCGGGAGCAAATGAAACTGAGATATTTTGACGCATAAAACGCTGCTCGACAATCAGATTCAGTTTTTGGCGGGCAATCTGATGCACGGCAGCATCGCTCAAGGGATGAAAGATGACTATTTCATCTATGCGCGACAGAAATTCATTGGGCAGCTTGCGGCGCAACACATCCATCACCGCCTCTTCGGTGACGTGAATCTCTTCTTCGGCGCCCTCGCCAAACCCCATGCGGCGGTGCAGCCACAGATCGTTGGCCAGGTTGCTGGTCATGATGATGGTGGCATCGGCAAAATAGACGGTGCGTCCCTGCGCATCGGTCAATCGCCCATCGTCAAAAATCTGCAAGAACAGGTCTAGCACCGACTGATGCGCCTTTTCCATCTCGTCCAACAGCAGCACACAGAACGGCTGCCGCTCTACCCGCTCGGTGAGTTGCCCGCCCTGGTCATAGCCGACATAGCCCGGCGGCGAACCGATCAATCGCGACACTGTAAACTCGGATGAAAATTCCGACATGTCCAGCCGGATCAGGCGGTCTTCATCGCCAAAGAGAAATTCAGTCAAGGCTTTGGCCAGTTCGGTCTTGCCGACGCCCACCGGCCCCACAAATAAAAAGACGCCGTCGGGCCGCTTGGGGTCCAGGTCGAGCCGCCGTTTGGTCAGCCGGATCAGGCTGGACACGGACTCGATAGCCTGATCCTGACCGATCACTCGCTGATGCAAAATGTCTTCCATGTGCAAATATCGTTCCATCTCACCCTGATCGAGTTTTTCCAGGGGGATGCCGGCAATGTCTGAAAGAACCGACAGAACGGTTTCTACGGTCAGCACCGGCTTGTCGCCGCCGGTGAGCATCGCCCGCGAAGCAGCCCGCTCTAATAGATCAATGGCTTTGTCGGGAAAATAGCGATTTTTGAGATAATTTTTCGACAACTCGAATGTCTCAGCCAGCAGGTGTTCGGGGATTTGCACCCCAAAGTGTGACTCGAAACGTGGCTTGAGCGTCTGCAAAATGCGCAGCACATCTTCACGATTTGGCTCTTCGACCCGCACCGGCTGGAAGCGCCGCGCCAACGCACCGTCTTTTTCGATATACTTGCGATATTCGTGCGTGGTCGTCGAGCCAATGCAGACAATGTCGCCGCGCGCCAGCGAGGGCTTGAGGATGGTAGCAGCGTCTTGCAGGCCATAGCCGCCGCCGGCACCCAGCAGGGTGTGCGCTTCGTCAATGAACAGGATCACATCGCCGGCTGCTTTGACCTCGTTGACCAGTTTGCGCAGCCGTTTTTCAAACTCGCCGATCTGGCTGGCCCCGGCCACCAGCGAAGAGATGCTCAACTCAACCAACCGCTTGTCGCGCAGTTGGACCGGCACATGCCCTTCGACCATACGCTGAGCCAACCCCTCGGCCAAGGCGGTTTTGCCCACGCCCGGCTCGCCCACCAGGATGGGGTTGCGTTTCATCCGCCGGCACAAAATCTCGATGGTGGCGGCTATTTCGCGCTCGCGTCCGATCATGGGGTAAAGTTGTCCCTCGCTGGCGAGTTGAGTCAAATCGCGGCTGTAACTATCCAACGTGGGCGTGGGTTTGTGTTGTACCTGCGGCTGTGTCAGCGGTTCGGTCATGGCGGCCTGCTCTGGGTGTCCTTCAGATGGAGATAGGGTCGGTTCAGTAGTGGATGTTGGCGGTTCGGCCGCCGGTTCGACGCCGACCACTCGAATCGCCTGGCTGAGTTTGGTCGGCTCGACTCCCAACTGCTGTACCAATTGACGAACGGTCTGATCGTGATCGAGCAGTGAAAGCAGCAGATGGGACGGCGTGACCGGCGCGTCGTGGGCCAGCTCGACGCTTTGCTTGAGCGCGGTTTTCAAATCGGGCGAGACGACCATCTTGTCCGACGCTACGTGATCGTCAGAAGGCAGATCGTTTCTTATCGCTTCGATCACCTGCGCTGCCGAGAGGCTATAGGGTCGCAAAAGGCCATCCATCCATTCAGCCTGCTGTTGCAGCAATCCCAACAAGAGGTGGCGAGTATTCAAATCGGCCGACCTGAGTCGCCGGGCTTCTTGCCGGGCGGCATTAAAGCATTTGAGTGAAGTCGGAGAAAGTTTTTCAAGCATAGCCGGTCGAGACTCCTGGCCCGACAAAAAGATGCTGTCTGATGCTCTTTAGTTTTGAACAACACCGTTTATCATATTTAGACGATCTGGATCAACAAGGTATTATACTTGAATTCAAAAGAGTGAGCAAACCCCAGTCAACGAGCAAACAGATGATCGGGCACTGGCCGCTGCACCGGCAGGATAAATGTGAACGTGCAGCCGACTCCCATCTTGCTATCCAGCCAGACGCGCCCCCCGTGTGCTTCAACAAGCGATTTGGCGATGGACAGGCTGACGCCGGGTGTGCCCAAACCGGGGATGTGCGGATCGTCGGAAAGGTAGAAGCGATTAAAGACCTTTTTCTGGTCGGCCGGGGCAATGCCGCCACCCGCATCGGTCACAGAAATGAGGACATGGGCATAATGGCTCTCTTGGGCCTGGGCCGCTTCCAGGCGCAGCCGAGATTTTTCGGGTGAGCATTGGTGAGCGTTTTGCAGCAAGCTGGTCAAAACCTGATAAACGGCATCTGCATCGCCCTGCACGGTTGGCAGGTTGGGCGGAACGCGCAGGTCCAACGTCTGCTCTTTTTCGGCGATCTGGGAGCGCAGCGCATCGGCGGCCAGGCGAATGACGCTGCTGACATCCACATTCTCGGTCTTGATTTCAAACTGCCGGCTGTCAATGATGGTGATGCCGATCAGATCATTCAACAGGCTACCCATCCGCTCGGCATTTACACGGATGCGATTGAGGAATTTGCGATGTGTGTCGCCGATCATGCCCAACGAGTCGCTGAGCAACAGGTCGGTATAGCCCAGAATGGATGTGACCGGTGTACGCAACTCTTGGGATATTGAAGTAACAAATGAATCTTTGGCGCGCTGGGCTTCCTGCTCGGTCTCAACATCTCGCAGCACCACCAACACGCTGGCCGATTGGCGGCCCGGCGAAGCGATACGATTGAACCAGGCTCGATAGGTCCTTTCGGCGATGCGCAATGGTGTAACGGCGCTTTCAATCTCGCTACCCGGTTCACCGGACGGCATCTGTGCCGCGCTCAAGACGATGCGAAACGTTTTTTCCCAACGCGGGTCATCGCCGATCTGGCCGATCAGCCGCCCTATGGTCCCTCGCCCCAAAATGTCTTGGGCCACCTGGTTGGCGATGACCACCCGGCGGTTTTGATCAATGATCAGGACGCCGTCGAGGATGCTGTTGATCACACTTTCAACCTGATACACCGGCGACGTCGGCGACGCAGATGGCTGTGGCGCCACCAACGACTGGTCGAGATTTTGCAGCCATGTCTCCAACCCGGCCATTTTGTCGCGCAGTTCGGCCAGCAAAGCCTGCCCTGTCGTGGCAATGGCCCGCACCGAATCGGGCGGAACGGCCTCTGTCGGCGCGCCGGCTTCGGCCCGACGACTGGCTATGTCTTGCACCTGCTGCTGTAACCGCCCGTACAGGCGAGCGTTTTCCAGGGCAATGGCGGCATAATCGGCCAGAGCCGATAGCAGGTGCAGGTCATGTTCGGTAAAGATTTGCTCCTCGACCATATGATCGACCGAGAGGACGCCAATCGCCGTTTCGCCGACTTTGATCGGTACATGGAGCAGCGATTTGACCAGATAGCCGGTCTTGAGTTTGAGTTGATTGTTGCGGGCGGTACCGGTCAACATCAGCGGTTTGCCGGTGCGGATCACCTGCCCGGCCAGGCTGTCTTCGACCTTGAGCCTGAACCCGCGCGCATACTTTTCGCCCAACCCGCGCGCCGCGCGCATGTACAACTCACCGCTAGCTTCATCTACCAGCAGCAAGAACCCTTCTTCTGCACCGGTGATGTATACCGCCGCCTCGACGATGCGTGTGAGCAGGCGATCCTGGTCGAGCAGCGCTGTCACCGACTTGCCCACGCTGATGATCACGCCCAGTTCTTTGACCTGTCGCTCGATGCGCCGATTGACGGCGGCTACATTGTCAACCAACTGGTCGCGTTCGCGGCGAAGTCGGCGTTCAGACAGGGCGCGCTCGACAGCCTGCTGCATCTCTTCGGCCTTGTAGGGCTTGACGATATAATCCTTGACCCCCAGCCGAAAGGCCTGCACGGCGGTCTCTTCAGAGCCGTGAAAGGTCATCAAAATGACTGGAATGTCGCTTTGGATTTTGCGCAATGCCTGCAAGACTTGCAATCCGTCCATTTTGGGCATGCGCAGGTCCATAATGATCAGGTCGGGGTTTTCTTGCAGAGCTTTTTGCAGGCCTTGCTCACCGTCATAGGCCACCAGCGTTTGATAGCCTGCGGGATGAAGGATGTATTGGGTTAGAAAATCCAGGTTTTCATGGCGATCATCAATGATCAGAATCTTTTCTTTCTCAGGCATAGTGACTCTCTCTCACAAATCAAGAGACCAAACAGCCGCTTATTTGAACTTGGATTGCTGCTGCGCCAGGGTCATCGCCTCCAGCGGGGTGGCCTGCCTGCGAGAGATGCGCTCCAACGCCTGGGTGAACAATTCGAGTGCTTCTTCGTAGCGGGCCAATTCGGGCGACAGCAAGAGGGCGTTTTCCATCGAAGCGCGAGCCACACGGGCCACCTCATTTCCGGCCTGTTGAGCATAATCGGAGGATTGCAGCATAGATTTGCGCACCGGCACCTGCCGGTTGGGAAGCTGCTGGCTGAGAAAAGAAATCCACTGCCAGCAAGCATCAGGGTGTGAGGTGCGCGACGAAACAAAGTATCCATGGATCAGGGTCAAGGTGGTAGATTGCTGGTCAACCGGCAGCGGCACCATACCCACCCGCATGTCGCGCATCCAGTTTTGATCGCGCTGCGAAAGCAACTCGGACCATATCCCCACCTGTCCCAACTGGATGGCTCGCCGCATTTGATCGGCAGAGCCAAACATCATACCGCTTTGTTCCGGCGTGGGGGTGACATTATAGTCGTACAGCAGACGAACATACCACTCTAACGCCTCTACAGTGAGCGGATCGTCAAAGGTGGTGCGGGTGGGGTAAGCCAGGTCGTCAAAGATGCGCCCGCCATGCTGATAGATAAAGGTCAGCACATCAAACGGACCGTAAAAAGGCATATACCCAAACACATTGGTATTGGGATCGCGCAGGGCAACAGTAGCCGCCAGAAAATCATCCCATGTCCAGCCGATGGTAGGATAAGGCAGGCTCCGCTGATCAAACAAATCCTGATTGTAAAACATGATCATAATGTCTACACTGCCTGGCACGCCCCAGGTCTTGCCTTCACTGGTATACAATTGAAGGGCGCCGGGGTAAAAATCGGCGGTGTTGAACGTGCTGTCTTGCTCAATCAGCGGAGTCAGGTTGAGGATATTGTTCTGCTCTTTGAGCCAGCTTTGGGCAAACTGAGACGATACAAACACATCGGCATCGCCGGCGCCCAGGCCACCCAACATATCCCATCTTTTGGGTTGCAGCGACACGGTGATGTGCGGGTAGGTTTGATTGAATTTCTGCACCAGCTTTTGATAATAATCGCTATCCTGGTTGGGAAAGGCAAACGAGATGGTCACCGGTTCGGGGGTGGGAGTTTTGGTGGCGCAACTCGCCAGGCTGGTCATCCCCATCACCAAGCCGATCAGCAACCAGCGCACCGCCGATGAACGGGCGTAACACACTCCAGATGCCATGTTTTCTCCTCTCTTGAACGCGCTGCGGTTGGGCTGCATTGTACCACAAATCGGGTGCTTGTTCAATCTGGACAAAAAAAGAGGCATTCCGATCTGGAACGCCTCTGAATATCAAAAGATCAACCTGCCGGCTCAGGCTTCGAGAGGAACCTCTTCTACCGGAGCAGCCTCTGGCTCGCCTTTTTTGCCCAGATGGGTGAGTTTTTCTTTGCCCTGAGCGATCAGGGTATCCACTTTGGTGGCCAACTCGTCATACTTTTTGCGCAGATCAGACGCGGTGGCCTCATACTTTTTCTGCATCTCGGCGGCAGTGGCCTCAGCCTTGCCCTTGAGTTCGATGCTTTTTTCCTGGATTTGTGAGCGGGTCTCTTCGCCCGACTGTGGGGCCAGGAGCAGGGCTGTGGCCGCGCCCATCAGCCCACCGATCAAAAAGCCCGTGAAAAACGCGCCCATAGAATTGTTTTCGCTCATGACAGACTCCTTTCTTCAGATCATTGAATGATAATCAGCGCTCTTGAGATTTGGCCGAGCGACGGGGAAACAGGTCCAAAATGCCTTTGCCGATGCGGGCAATGCCGGCGGCATAGCTCGACACTTCGATAAAGGGAGAAACCACCTTTTCGCTGACGAACGTGGTGGTACCGCGCACCGTCTCAGTCGTCTCAACCACTGTATTCATAGTCTTGTTCAACTGTTCCAGGATGGGGATCACCCGGTCATAGACCAGGACCACCAGAATAACCAGCAAGACGATCACCACCAGAGTCAAAATCAACAGGATCAGCGTCTCGATGGCAATGACGATAAAGGAAATATCACGCAGGCGTACGGTGGCCGGTGTGATGCCGTCGGGAGCCCAATCATAAGCGGCATACATCAAATAGCCCAACCCGGCCAGGATCACCACGACCACGACGGTGACCAAAATGCCGACCAGGGTGGTGGTTTTGCGCGTTTCTTTGGAAACCAGAGGTTGGGTTGAAATGGGCGATTGAGTGGCCGGATCAACAGACTGTTTTTGTTCTGGGATAGGATTGGATGTCTTTTTCACGCTTTCCCCCTTTCTCATATAGAGGTATTATATCATGCTTCAAATAAAGGGTCAATGCATCTGCAATTGTTAACATTTCAAACAATTTGACCTTTGATGCGAAACGCCTATACTGTAGGAGGGTTATAATTACTGCCAACCGGTTTTCCATTCAAAAAAGGAGGGAGTTATGTTGACTGACCGTATCATCAAAGCGCTGACCTTTCGCAAAGAGGTGTATGCCGAGGTTGAAAAGGATGTCGAGTTTACTCAAACCGCCTGGATTCTGGTGGCGGTGGTGGCCTTTCTCAGCCAACTCGGCCAGTATGCGTATTTTGGCTTTGGCAGCATCGGCCGCTGGCTGGTTTCTGCCGTGATCGGCACGGTGTTTGCCGTGGGTGGCTTTGCCATTGCGGCCTGGGCAGTCAGTTGGGTGGGCAAAACGCTCTTCAAGGCCGAGGTAGATTTTGGCGAGACGGTGCGCACCCTGGGCCTGGCCTACATCTGGAATGTGGTCGGTGTCTTGGGCATTGTCTCGGCCATCTCGGTGGGCCTTTCCTGCCTCCTCACGCCGGTCACCATGATCGCCGCGCTGGCCGGCCTGGTGTCCTGGCTCTTTGCCATCAAAGAAGCCCTCGACCTGGATTGGGGGCGCACCATTGCCACCCTCCTGGTCGGTTGGGTGGTCAGTTTTGCCGTGACCTGGGTAGCCAGCTTTATCGTCGGGCTGTTGGGCTGGAGTGCTGCTGCTGCCGCCGGTCTTTCTTGATCTGGACATTCACCTCAAGCCCTGTCAAATTGACAGGGCTTTTTTTTGCGTTTCGCCAACCTGAGGGTATAATCCAATTAAATCACAAGGAGGGGCTGAATGTCTGTTTCTAATTCGACCTGGTCTTTTGAGCAGCGTTTGAACGCTTTGCGCGACGCCAAGATGCGCCACACTCGCGAAAAGCAGCAGGTGATCGGCTATATGAATCACGATGATTGGGCGCTCATTCTTCCTCCGCTCGAGCGCCGCCGCCTGGTGCAGACAATCAGTTCGTCGGGGATGCCCATCACCGATTGTCTGCTGGAGGGATTTGCGATCCAAAGCAACCATCCCGGCGGAGGCTTTTTCGGCCCGCGCGCCTGCGGGGCCAATTTCCGCGCCCTGCTAGAGGCGCACCCCGTCTACATTGACCCGCACAGTTCGCTGGCCGGCGCCTATATGGTGAATTTTATGTCTTACCGCAAGCCGCACTGGAACCCAGATTTGAGCTTGGCGTATCTGCACGCCGATCAGCAGCGTTACCGCCTGGCCCCTGGCATTGGAGCCACCCAGCACTTTTGCCAGGATTTGAGCATCGGCCTGGAGCAGGGCTGGGGCGGCATTTTGCGTCGCATCGAGCAGGGGCGGCAGGCTCACCCGGAGAGCCTGGATTTTTATGACGGCCTGCAAGATGTGGTGTGCGGTATCCAAAACTGGATACGCCGTCACGCTGACTGGGCCGCTGCGCTGGCAGAGCAAGAAACCCGGCCGGCGGTGCGCCAAAATCTGCTCGAAATGGCAGATATGAACAACCGGCTGGTCAGCGAGCCGCCGCGCACCCTGCGCGAGGCCTGTCAGTGGATCCTCTGGTTTCAGATCACGGCGCGCATGTACAACGGCAGCGGGTCGCTGGGGCGGCTGGATTTGCTGTTGCGCCCCTTTTACGAGCGCGAGCGCGCCGCCGGTGTCGGCGACGATGAGCAGGTGATTTTTGATATAGCCTGCCTGCTCTTGCGCGATACGGCCTACATCCAGGTGGGCGGCCCCGACAAGGCCGGCCGGGATGCCACCCATCCACTCTCGTTTCTGGTGCTGGAAGCCGCCCATCGCCTCAAGGCGCCGGCCAATGTGGCGGTGTCGGTGGGCGAGCAACTGGATGAGCGGTTGTTGCGACGCGGGGTGGATATTTTGTTTGAGGACCGACAGGGTATGCCCAAATTTCTGGGCAGTGACCGTGTGGTAGAAGGGTTTGCCCGCAACGGTTATCCGCTCGAGTTGGCCCGCCAACGCGCCTATGCCGGATGTCACTGGTATGGGTTGCCCGGCCGCGAGTACACGCTGATGGACTGCGTCAAGATCAACCTGGGCAAGGTGTTCGAGGTGGCTTTGCACGAGATGATGGCCGACCGATCTGTGCAGCCGGGGATAGATGAGCTGTGGGTGCGCTTGCAAAAGCACCTGCGCCGCGCCGTCGAGGTCATTGCCGAGGGGTTGGATTTTCATCTCGACCACATGCATCAGGTCTTTCCCGAACTGGTAATGGACCTGTGTTGTCACGGCCCCATCGAGCGCGGCCTGGATGCCTCGCACGGCGGAGTAGACTATTACAACATGTGCATAGACGGCGCCGCCCTGGCCACCGTGGCCGATTCGTTTGCCGCTCTGGAGCAGCGCATCGAGCAAGAAAAGCGGCTTACCTGGAGTGAGTTGATGGGGTATCTGGAGAGTGATTGGGCCGGCAGCGACGGCGAACGAGTGCGCCTGATGATGAGAAACATTCCGCGCTTTGGCAGCGGCGGTTCGCCGGCCGACGAATGGGCTGTGCGGGTGAATCGGCTCTTTACCGACCTGGTCAAAGAAAAACCCACCCCGCACGGATTCAACATGATCCCCGGCATTTTCTCGTGGGCCAGCACCATCGCCATGGGCCAGGACATGGGGGCCACGCCCAACGGTCGGCATGCCGGCGCGCCCATCTCGCATGGAGCCAACCCCGACCCCGGTTTTCGTCAGGATGGCGCGCCTACTGCTCTGGCGGCGGCGGTGGCGGCGGTGCAATCGGGCTATGGCAACGCCTCGCCGATGCAGATAGACCTGGACCCCGGCCTGTCTCGAGATGAGCAGGGCATCAACAATGTAGCCGCTCTGATCAAGACCCATTTTCAATTGGGCGGCACGCAGATCAACATCAATGTGCTGGATACGGCGCAGCTTGTAGCCGCCCACCGCAACCCCGATCAATACCCCGACCTGGTGGTGCGGGTAACCGGCTTTAGCGCGTATTTTGCCAGCCTGTCTCCCGAATTTCGCCAGATGGTGGTAGACCGGATCATTGGCCTGGTCGAAGTAGAGCCATAGGGCTATATTTATCCAGGGAGCTTGAGTATCATGCTTTCGGGGATTGACCGGCCTCCTCCTGGCTTGTCGCGCCAGGAACCGTCTAGCCATGCGGCCTGGCTGGGCGGCGCGGCCATCGTTCTGATGCTGTTGTTGGCTGCCGGCATTTTGATCTATGCCAGCGACCTGATTTTGCCGGGCGTCGAAGGGCTGGGCGTGCCGTTGGGCGGCAAATTGCGCTCTGCCGCCGCCGCCGACTTGATCAAGGCCTGGCAGGAGCAGACCCTGACCCTGCGTGTCGGGTCCATCACCGAGACAGTCAAGGCCATCTCTCTGGGCCTCGAACTGGATGCCCCGGCTATGGCGCAGCAGGCACACCGCCAGAGTCGCTCGTTGCGCCAACGCGATGCCCCAATTTCGCCGGTAGTGCGACTAAACATCCAGGCCGCCCAGGCCGCCCTCCAACAACGCGCTGGCCGTTTTGCCGTGCCGCCCACCGATGCCGACCTCCGGGTGGTGCAAGGGCAGGTTCTGGCTGTGCCGGGCGTGCCGGGCCTGGAGGTGGATGTGGCTGCCACACTGGAATGGTTGAACACCGGCGTCCGTCAGATCGTCTTGCAGGGCGTGCTAGACCTGCGCACCCGCCCGGTGCCGCCCGCCGTCAGCGATATGAGCTCGTGGGTGGAGAAGGGCAATCGCTGGCTGGCACACACTCTGCTGATCCAGGCCTACGATCCCATCCCGGATGAAACGCTGGATTGGCCGATTGCGCCCCAAGAGTGGATCGGGTGGATGGCCTTGCGCCCCGATCTGCGCTCATCCACCGGACTCACCTGGACATTGAACGCAGCGCAGGTTGGAATGTCGGTGTTGACGCAAACCGCATCGCTGGGACCCGCCCGCTACCTGGATCGAACGGCCATTGTCCCGGCGGTGCAGGCGGCCATCGCCCAAGACACCTGGACGGCGCGGCTGCGCGTGTTTCATACCGCCCGCCAACACACTGTGCAAGCCGGCGAAACGCTGGCCAGCATCGCCCGCGATTATGGCATCCCGTATCCCTGGGTGCAGCAAGTCAACCCGGGCTTGGGCGACATACTGCGTCCTGGCCAAACCCTGGTCATCCCCTCGCCCGATACGATGCTGCCGCTGCCCATTGTGGAAAACAAGCGTATCGTGGTCAGCATCAGCCGGCAGGCGATGTGGGTATATGAAGACGGCACGCTGAAATGGCTCTGGCCGGTCAGCACCGGCATCGCCTCCAGCCCCACTTCGCCGGGCGTTTTTCAAATTCAATCGCATCAAGAAAACGCCTATGCCGGTAGTTGGAACCTGTGGATGCCCTATTTCATGGGCATTTATCGCCCTGCGCCCGACACCAACGTGATGAACGGCTTTCACGGTTTTCCCACCCGCGACGGAGCAAACCTGCTGTGGACCGGCAATCTGGGCGCACCGGTGACATTTGGCTGCATTTTGCTGGATACCAACAATGCCGCCGTCCTGTACAATTGGGCCGAAGAAGGCGTTCTGGTCGAAATTCAACCCTAGATTTTCAAAGGAGATGCCATGTATTCACCTGAACTGGTCTTTCGACAGATCCACCTGGATTTTCACACCAGCGAACATATTGCCGGCATCGGCGATCAATTTGACCCCGATGTCTTTGCCGACACGTTGGCGCGCGCTCATGTCAACTCGGTGACGTGCTTTGCCCGCTGCCATCACGGCTGGATGTATTTTGACACCCAGGCCTTTCCCGAACGGCGGCACCCGCACCTGAGCCGCAATCTGCTCCTGGAGCAAATTCGAGCCTGCCATGCGCGCGGCATTCGCGTGCCTATCTATGTCACCGTGCAGTGGGATCACTATACGGCCAACCTGCACCCCGAATGGCTGGTAGTGGACGAGCACGGCTGTCCACGCGGCACGCCGCTCTATGAGGCCGGATTCTATCGCTCGCTGTGCGTCAACTCGCCCTATGTGGATTTTCTCAAGGCACACGTGCGCGAGATTTTGGAAACGCTGCCGGTAGATGGCTTTTTCTTTGACATTGTCCAGCCCCAAGACTGCTCGTGTCGCTTTTGCCGCGCCGAGATGACTGCACGCGGCCTGGACCCCAGTCGCGCCGACGTGCGACAGGCCTTTGGCCTGGAAGTGTTGCACCGTTTCAAGCGCGACATGACCGCCTTTGTGCGTCAGTTCAACGCCGAGGCCACCATCTTTTACAATGCCGGCCACATTGGCCCGCGTCACCGTGCCGTTGCCGATGCCTATACGCATTGGGAGCTGGAATCACTGCCCAGCGGCGGATGGGGCTATATGCACTTTCCGCTGACCATGCGCTATGCCCGCACGTTGGGGCTGGACTGTCTGGGCATGACCGGCAAATTTCACACCTCGTGGGGCGATTTCAGTTCGTTCAAAAACCTGCCGGCTCTGCAATACGAGTGTTTCAACATGCTGGCCCTCAATGCCAAATGCAGCATCGGCGACCAACTGCCGCCTTCCGGCCAGATTTGCCCGCACGTGTATGACCTGATCGGCCAGGTTTATGGCGAGGTGGAGCGCAAAGAGCCATGGTGCCGCGCCGCCCGCCCGGTCGTCGAAATCGGCGTGCTGACCCCGGCCGAATGGAGCGATGAGCATATCCCGGCGGCTGCCGCCGGCGCCGTGGCTATGCTGGAGCAGAGCGGCCATCAGTTTGACATTTTGGACACCGCCGGCCTGGCCCGGCCTGATCTGGCGTCGGCCTACCGGATAATCATCCTGCCCGATGAAATTCCGGTCGGCCCGGAGGCGGCGCAACACCTGAAGCGTTACCTGGCCCAGGGCGGCGCCCTGATCGCCTCGTATCATGCGGGTCTCAATGCCGAAGGAACGGCTTTTGCTCTTGAGGCATTGGGCGTCGAGCGGGTAGGTGAGGCGCCCTACAGCCCCGATTTTATCCTGCCTGCCGGGCCCATCGGCGCCGGCCTGCCCCCCACCGAACATGTGATGTATCGGCGCGGGTTGCAGGTGCAGGCCCAGCCGGGCAGCCAGGTGTTGGCGCAGACTGTGTTGCCGTTTTTCAACCGCACCTATGAACACTTTTGCTCACACCGACACACCCCTTCATCCGGGCAGGTGGGCTATCCGGGCATTGTACAAAACGGGCGTTGTATTTATTTTATGCACCCTGTTTTTACCCAATACAACCAAAACGCCCCGCGTTGGTGCAAACAACTGCTCCTCAACGCCCTCGATCTGTTGCTGCCCAACCCGTTGATCCGGCACAACGGGCCGGCCACTCTGCGCGTGACCGTGAACGATCAACCGGGTGAGCATCGTCGTATCGTTCACCTGCTGCATTACATCCCCGAACGGCGCAGCCAGGATATGGACGTTATCGAAGACGTGCTGCCGCTCTATCAGATCGAACTGTCGGTGCGCGTGCCGGGACAGGTGAGTGGCGCGGTCTGCGTGCCGCAAAACGAGCCGCTGACCTTTACTCAAGAGCAAGATCGGGTTACGTTGATCCTGCCCAAACTGACCGGGCATCAAATGATTGACTTGGAGCTGAAAAGCTAGAAACTGCCGATCCATGGCCGCACGCCTACGCATGACTCTTGTCAGGAGAGATTGGGCCAAGATCGCTTTGTAGGGGACGAGGCTTGCCCTCGCCCGTGTCGGTTGTTTGCAGGGACGAGGGGAGGACCAAAATGGATACGACACGTCCGGTTCGCGTGCTGATCATCGGCAGCGATCCTTCGACTGCCGGGAGCATTCAAAATACTTTGGAGCATCTCGGCTATATGCCCATCGGCAGTCTGCCCGGCGGGGCTCAGGCAGTCGAGCAGGCCTGTTCGTTGCGCCCCGATGTCATTCTGATTCAAGAGACAAACGATGCGGCCTGGATCGGCGAATTTGACTGGCCGGCGCCCATCGTCCTGATCGGCCAGGAATGTCCCCAATCCCTTGCTCCGGCGATGGCCTGGCTGGATGTGTCGGCGGCGGCGCGTGACCTGGATCGCGCCATCGCCGTCACCCGCGCCCGCTGGCAAGATCGCCGTGAACTGCATCGCCAGGATGTCGGGTTGCGCTCTATATCTGCCGAGCTCCGGCATGCTCAGGCCGAGTTGGATGTGCAAAAGCGATGGTTCGAGAATCTGGTGATGGTGGCGCGGGCTACCTCACAGAACCTGGCTCTCGATGTCACTTTGCAAAACGCGCTGGACGTGGCCGTTACCATCACTGGCGCCGAGCATGGCAGTTTGTTTCTGCTCGATGACGCCGGTATGGTCACACAAAGCGTCCTGGCGCGCGGGCCGGTTGGCGAAACGCAGCGACGGACGATTCTGGATCAGGTGATGAGCCAGGGTGTGGGCGGTTGGGTGGTGCGGCGGCGGCAGGCTCTCTTGATCTATGACACGGCCAATGACCCGCGTTGGATTTCTCTGCCCAACGATCCTTATGCCACCCGCTCGGCCCTGTGCGTTCCGATCATCTTTGGTGATGTTGTGATGGGCGTGTTGACCCTGACCCATGCCGAGGCGGCCCATTTTGGTGCAGAACATCTGGCCCTGATCCAGGCCGCCGCCGATCAGATGGCTCTCTCGTTGCGCAACGCCCAATTGTACGCCGAAATGCGCCGTTATGCCGGCGATATGGAAGCGCTCTACAATTCGACCCGCCGCCTCAACGCTTCGCTGGCCGATGAGCGACAACGTCTGTCTACCTTGATTGATTCAAGCCGCGACGGGATATTCTTTTTTGGCATGGATGGGCGGGTGCAGGTCGCCAACAGCGCCGCCCTGGAACTGCTGCGCCTGCCCGGCCAAAGCGACGACTGGCCCGGCCAGACTATCGAGTATACCCTGTCGGCGTTGGAACGGCACGCGCCGATGGCGGCTCGCGCCTTGCGTACCGCCGCCGACCGCATCAGCGACGGCACCGAACCGCCCGGCGAGGGCGACATTGAGATTCCGCCGCGCTTTTTGCGTTGGCTGGACATGCCGGTACTGACCGAAGATGATGTGTTGGGACGGCTGCTGGTCTTGCGCGACGTGACCGAACAGCGTCAGTTGGAGCGCATGCGCGATGACCTGACCCGCATGATGGTCCATGACTTGCGCAACCCGCTGACCGGCATTTCGGTCTCGCTCGAGTTGCTGCAAACCCAATTGCAAGATCAACTGGGCGAAGCATTGCAATCGGTGCTGGAGGCTGGCCAGACGACAACCCGGCGGATGCTGACTCTGGTCAATGCCATCCTGGACTTGAGCCGACTGGAGAGCGGCAAAATGCCCTTGCAACCGACCGCTGTGTCGGTTCAAGAGCTGGTCGAGGCCGCCTTGCGCGGCCAGGCTTTGCTGGCCGCGCAAAAACATCTCTACCTGGAGCAAGACATTGCTCCCGACCTGCCGCCGGCGCGGGTGGATCGCACTCTGGTCGAGCGGGTGTTGGACAATTTGCTGGGCAATGCCATCAAGTTTGTTCACGAAGGCGGCATCATTCGTATCTCTGTTCGCCGCACCGCCGGGGCAGCCTCGTGGCTACACCTGTCCGTCTATAACAACGGACCGCACATCCCCGCCGAACTGCGTGACCAACTCTTTCAAAAATTTGTCACCGGGCAGCAAGAAGGGCGGGGCAGTGGTTTGGGGCTGGCCTTTTGCAAACTGGCCGTCGAGGCGCACGGCGGGCGCATCTGGGTAGACAGCGAGCCAGAGCAGGGGGTAGATTTTTCTTTTACGCTGCCTGCCGCATCATCCTAGGAGCGTGCTGAAAACCCCCTCACCACCGAGACGCAAAGGACACAAAGCATTTCTAAAAACGCAAGTATTGCAAACCCTGGTGTTCCTGGTGTCCTTTGTGGTAAAAATAGACCTTTTTCAGTGGCCTCCTGGCAGTCTGCCAGGGATCCCTGAGTGGGGTGTTCCGGTACACGGTATGGGATGTGTCGTTGCTGTTGCCTGAGTGTCCCGAACAAGTTCGGGATTCCGACGTCCAGGTGGGACAACGAATAGTCTCTCCGACAGACTGCCAGCCAGGATCCGCGAGGTCGGATCAGTTGCTCAACTCGTGATACTTGCCACTCTAATCCAATTTATGGTAGAATAGAGTTGCTTATCCGATATTGTTCACCCCACACAAGGAGCGGCCATGATCACTCTGGATTCCCTAAAATATGTCGAAATTTTGAGCGGTCTCAACCAGGAACAACTGGCCCAGGTGGCCCAGATTTGTCACGAAAAAGTTTACCAGGCCGGCGATGTGATCGTGCGCGAGCATGAACCCAGCGATGAAATCTATATCATTCACCGCGGCACCGCCCAGGTCAGCCTGGGGCAGGCCGGCGTCACCGCCGAAACGCTGGCTGCGCCCGGCCCTTCTTCGATCATCAATTTGGGGCAGGGGCAAATTTTCGGCGAAATGTCGCTGATTGATATGGGCCCCCGGTCGGCCACCGTCCAATGTACCTCAGACGGCACAGTGTTGTATGTCATCAAACGCGGCGATTTTGTCAATCTGTGCGAGAACGACACGGCCATCGGCTATGTGGTGATGCGCAACCTGGCCGCCGACCTGTCGTTCAAGCTGCGACATCGCAACCTGTCGTGGAAATAAGGAGGGATAGCCATGATCTACAAGGTGAGCTTTGTGGTTCAGGGAGGGCAGCACCCTGGTGGAATTCAAAACCTCGATCAGCGTCCTGAACCCGGCGATGTGCTTTTGTTGGGGAACGAATCCTTTGAAATCGTCGAGGTGATGGAAATCATCCCTCCGCGCGGCGAGTTTGCCTACTTGCATGCCACCTGCCGGCTGATTTCCAAGGAACAATAATCCCATCGCTCTGATTTTCATATCGAGAACGGCGCATGCTCTATGCGCCGTCATTGTCTGTGTGCCATTGCTTTCAGTGTACCCGGCAAAGGAAGAATCTGATGGAAGCTCAAGCCCCCGAACATGCCAAAAAGTACCCCTGTCCGCAATGCAATGCCGAACTGGTCTTTGATGCCGCCCGCAGTCAGATGAAGTGCAACTATTGCGGCTATACCGCCGTCGTCGAGCAGGCCGGCTCGATGACCGATGTCCACACCCGCACGCAGGTAGACCAGGCCGCTGTGGACACTGTCGAGGAGCATGACCTGAACGAGTGGCTGCGCAAAGCAACGCAATCGCCGGGCGGTGGCTGGGGCGCCGAAACTCGCTCGTTCAAGTGCAATAGCTGCAATGCCACCATCGCCGTCGAACCCAATGTCACGGCCACCGTCTGCCCCTTTTGCGGCTCGCATCACGTGCTGGCTCAGGAAAAGAGCGTCCGGTTGATCACCCCCGAATCGCTGATCCCGTTTCAAGTGGACCAGAAAACGGCTATCGAAAAATTTCGCACCTGGCTGGGCAAGGGCTGGTTTCGCCCCAACGAGGTCAAACGCATCGCCGCCAACGCCGAAGCCCGGGTACAGGGCGTCTATTTGCCGTTTTGGACCTTTGACGCCCAGACCTGGTCGCAGTGGTGGGCCGAGGCCGGCTACTATTACTATGTCACCGAGCGGCGCACGGTGGTGGTAGATGGCAAAACGCAGGTGCGCGATGAACGCGTGCGCAAAATTCGCTGGGTGCCGGCATCGGGGCAGCACGACGAATTTTTTGACGATGTGCTGGTCTATGCCACCCGCAGCGTCAAAGAGAAAATTCTCAGCCGCCTTTATCCGTTTGACACCAAAAAATTGGTGCCGTATCGCCCGCAATACCTGGCCGGCTGGCGCGCCGAAGAGTATCAGATCGATCTGGCCGAAGGGTGGAAGATGGGCGAGGCGATCATTCAAGAGCGGGTGCGTCAGGCCTGCGACCGTGAGGTGCCCGGCGACACCCATCGCAACCTGCGCGTCAAGACCCGCTTTGGCAACCTGACTTTTAAGCATGCCCTCTTGCCGGTGTGGATCGCTTCTTATCGTTTTAACGACAAAGTGTACAACTTTATGGTCAACGGTCAGACGGGCAAAGTACAGGGTGAAGCGCCCATTTCGTGGTGGAAGGTGGCCCTGACTGTGCTGGTGGTTCTGATCTTGCTGGCGATCATCATGGGCGTGATGATGATGCTGGGCGAGGGTGACAGCACCGGGATGCAGATCATTCGCCCGGCATTGGAGCAAATAGTCGGCATCCTGCATCGGCCACCCGCTCTTTTGTAGACAGGTAGAAGGTTATGTCAGAAAATTCCCAGTCCGACCTGCGCCGGTCTATCCGTATGGCCGCTATGATTCTGGCCGCTATGACCCTGGTCGGTGGCCTGATTGTGACCTTGCTGATCGTGGCCCGGCCAGAGCGGATCGGCCCATTGATCGTGATCGGTTTGCTGGTGGTGCAGGGCTTGTTTGGCCTGTTCTTGTGGCAGAACTGGCGCGCCCAAGAGTCGCAGCGTTCACAAACCCAGGCCCACCTGGTGGCGTTGGAGCGGGCGCGGGCCGAACAGTCCCGCCTGCAAGATGAGTTGGGCCGCTATCAGGCGGCCCAGCAGCGCACCGATGCCCTGGCCCGCGCCCTGGCCGCACCGATCATCCCGATCACTCGAGGCGTGGTAGCCGTTCCACTGGTCGGCGAGTTGGATGCTCAGCACATCCAGAATTTGCACGAATACCTGCTGCGCGGCATCGAACAGCAGCACGCCCGGGTGGTCATTCTGGATTTGACCGGTGTCACGGCCCTGCCGGAGGAGGGCATCCGACCGCTGATGCAGGCTGTTTTGGCCGCCGACCTGATGGGCTGCCAGGTGATCCTGACCGGCATCGGCGCGACTATAGCCCGTACTTTGCTGAACCAGCCCGGCGAACTGCGCGCTGTCACTCGTCGCGATTTGCAGGCTGGTATTGCCTATGCTGGCGAATTGCTCGACAGCACAGGCAAACGAGTTTGATTCGAGGAGAAAATCAATGAAACACCGCATCGTATTCGCTTTGTTGATCGTTTCGCTGCTGTTGGGCGGCTGCGCGCCCAAGACCGTTTTGGTGACCCGCGAAGTGACCCGCCAGGTCGAGGTGACGCGGTTGGCTACCGGTCAGGCGGTTGGGCGGCCTACCAGCATGCCCACCTACACGCGCTATCCCACCTATACGCCCTATCCCACCTTTACCATCCAGCCGACGGCCACCCGCACGTCTACGCCTACCACCACGCCCACGTCTACGCCGCGGGTGATTGCCGGGGCGACAGCCACGCCGACAGCCACGCCAACAGCCACACCCACTCAAGGCACACCTCGCCCGGCCAGCACACCCAAACCGGCGGCTACACCTGTGCCGGCAATGACCCGTCTGGAAGACCGTGACCCCGGCCCGCCGCTGACCATTATCGTCAGCGCCAACCGTGCCGGCGAAAATAGCACCTATGTGGTTTCGGGCATTGTGCGCAATGATGGCAGCGATACCTATGAAGGGATACGCATCAATGCCACCTTTTACGATGATGAAAAGTTCCGTCACGGGCCGCTGCAAGCCAGTTTTCCTTTTTTGCTGCTGCGCCCCGGCGAGCAATGTCCTTTTTACATCCAGGTGGCGGCGCGGCGACTGGTCTCATTTTTGCTGCATCCCGATGGCCGTTCCACCGGTCGCCAATCGGCCGATGTGACCCTGAGCGGCCTGAGCCTGTTCTATGACAGCGCCGACAGCGTGCGCATTGTCGGCACAGCCACCAACAAGAACGAGTTCAAGGTCAAGAACATTGCCGTGGCCGGTGTGCTAGTGGATAGCAGCGGCCAGATCGTCAGCCTGGGCTCTACCTTTGTGCTGCAAGAAGATATTGGGTTCAACGGCCAGGCACGCTTTGAATTGCGCATCCCTCGCGTGCCGTTTGCGCGCTATCAATTGTACGCTCAGGCCGAGCGAGATTGGGAGTAGGTTATGGCGGTGATCACTATTTCGCGCGAGTTGGGCAGTTTGGGCGATCAGATTGCCGACATATTGTGTCAAAAATTGGGCTATTGCCGTGTGGACAAAGAGGTGCTGGCCCAGATCGCCCAAGAGGCCGGGGTGGATGTCAAAGCGGTGCTGGAAAAGGAAAAGTCCATGTCCAGCAAGCCCAAGCTGATCAGCGACCAAATGACTTCGTTGTATGGCCGCGCCCCCGGTGCTTTTGAGCGCAAGTCCGAGCTGGACGATCAGACCTTTGCCCGCGTGGTGCGCGAAACGCTGACCCGATTTGCGCAGCAAGGCAATGCCATCATTGTGGGGCGCGGCGGGCAGATGATCTTGCAAAACTGGCCGGGCGCCCTGCATGTGCATCTGTTTGCTCCGTTAGAGGTGCGTGTGGAACGCCTGATCCAACGGCTGAACATCTCCGAGTTGGAAGCCAAACGCATGATCGCCCAGTCGGACGAGCAAAAGCGGCTCTATATCCGCAATGTGTACCAAAACGCCAACTGGAAAGACCTCAAGCACTATCATCTGGCTATCAACACTGGCTTGATCCAGCCGGAAACCGCCGCCGATATGATTTTGCGGGCTGCTCAACAGATCGGCTGATCGGCCATGTTGCTACGAGGTTTTACGTTCAGCCAATCCTCGCTGCAAGACTATGCCGACTGTGCGCGGCGGTTCCAGTTGCGCTATGTGCAAAATGTGCGCTGGCCGATGCCGCAGACGGCACAACGAGATGATCACGAGGATGCAGCGCGGCAGGGATCGGTCTTTCACCAATTGGTGCAGCAGCATACTTTGGGGCTGCCGGAGCAGGTTTTGGATGCTCTGGCGGCTGAAGGCTATCTGCGCCGCTGGTGGCAGGTCTATCGTGCGGCGTTGCCTGAACTGCCCCCTGTTCGCCACGCCGAAGTTCGTCTGGTTGTTCCGCTGGGGCCGCTGTTGGATGAGGCTTGCAAACCGCAGCATTATCGCCTGGCCGCCCAGTATGACCTGCTGGCCGTCGAGCTGGGGCAGCGAGCGATGATTGTGGATTGGAAAACCGGCTCCACGCGCCTGAGCCATTCCTGGTTGGAGCAACGCTGGCAAACCCTGGTCTATCGCTATGTCCTGGTCGAGGCTGGCCGCGAGATCAACGGCGGCGCCCCGTTTCGGCCTGAGCAGGTCGAGATGGCGTATTGGCTGGTCAATTTTGCCGGCCAGGTGGAACGTTTTCCGTATGACGAGGCGCAGCATCGGGCCGCCGCTCAAACGCTGACGGCTACCCTGAACGAGATGTTGAGCCGGCGTGAGGACATCTGGCCGCTTGTTGCCGACCTCAAACGGTGTCAATTCTGCGCCTATCGTACACTGTGCGCCCGTCCAGAACTGTCAGACGTATCAGACGGTGCGTCCTCTGAGGCGGACGATGTGGAGACCATGTCCTTTGATTTTGACCTGGACATAGAGCAAATTGCCGAGATTGCTTTTTGATCTCGGCAAAATTGTCTGGATAGGCTTTGACGAACCGAGGGCGTCGCGATGAGAATGTAGGGGCGAGTCTTGCGCTCGCCCTGGCAGGGTAGGGGCGAGCCCTACCCCTACCGGGCGGCAATTTTCAAAGAAGAAAGGTAAATCAATGGCATCCTTTAATGGTTTAGGAATGAATATGGGCAATCTGTCGCGGCTGTCGCATGCGCAAACTCGTTCGATCAGCCCCGAAAATTTTAACGGCGGCAAGGGACAGGGCGGCCGCGCCACCGAAGGCACCGGTCTGCGCTGCGCCCGCGATCTAGGGCAGGGCTGGAAGGTTTCCCCTTCGGTGGTGATCGAGCCGGGGCAAACTTTTGAGTTGGCCGACATTGCCGGGTCGGGGGCCATCCAACAGATCTGGATGACGCCGACCGGCAACTGGCGGTTCAGCATCTTGCGCATCTATTGGGATGGGCAGGAACAGCCTTCGGTCGAGTGCCCGGTCGGCGATTTTTTTGCGATGGGCTGGGGGCGTTATGCCCAACTGTCTTCGCTGGCCGTGTGCGTCAATCCGGGCAGCGCGTTCAACTGTTATTGGGAAATGCCCTTTCAAAAGCACTGCCGCATGACTATGACCAACATAGCCGATGAGCGGATGGTGTTGTATTACCAGATCAACTATACCCTTACCGATGTGCCGGCAGAGGCGGGCTATTTTCATGCCCGGTTTCGCCGCGTCAACCCGCTGCCCTATCGAGAGGTGTACACTCTGCTCGACGGCGTGCGCGGGCAGGGGCATTATGTGGGCACCTATCTGGCCTGGGGCGTTCACAACAACGGCTGGTGGGGCGAGGGCGAGATCAAGTTCTATCTGGATGGCGACCAGGATTGGCCGACCATCTGCGGCACCGGCACCGAGGATTATTTTTGCGGTTCGTACAATTTTGAAAATCAAACTACCAAACAATATCAAGAATTTAGCACCCCTTATACCGGTTTGCATCAGGTGATCCGACCCGATGGGGTGTATCAGTCGCAGCAGCGTTTTGGCATGTATCGCTGGCACATCACCGACCCGATCCGGTTTGAGCAGGACCTGTGCGTGACCATTCAGGCGCTCGGCTGGCGCAGCTATGGCCGCTATTTGCCGCTGCAAGATGACATGGCTTCGGTGGCCTACTGGTACCAAACCCTGCCGACCGCGCCGTTTCCGCCACTGCCCTCGCGCGATCAACTTGAAGTGATATGAGTTCACTGTAAAAAGAGTGAGAACAATGAACAAGCTGAAATAAGCGGAATGTCAATTTTCAGCAAAGCCATATAAAGGAGAGAAAAACAATGTCCGAATTTCCGCGCATCACAGTTGGAGGCATCAGCCTGCCCCGTCTGCTGGTCGGCACAAACTGGTTTCTCGGCTATTCTCACACCAGTCTGGCCCAAGACAAATGGATCAAAGAGCTGCAAACCCGTCAACGCATCACCGATATTCTGGTTGCTTTTGCCGGTCGCGGCATTGACGCCGTGATGGGGCCGGTCAACGATCACCTGGAAGCGGCCGTGCAGGATGCCGAACAAAAGACCGGTCGGCCGTTCATCCGCATCTATACGCCGCACCTGAACATTGTGCCGGGTGGCCCGGCCGAACTGGAGCCGGAGCGCGTTTTCGACCGTTGCAAGGCCATGAATGCCACTTTTTGCATGCCGCATCAGTGCGTCACCGATGCGCTGCTCGACCGCATGACCAAAAAAATCCGCGACATGGATCGCTATGTCCAGATGATCCGCGAACGTGGCATGATCCCCGGCCTGTCTACTCACATGCCCGAAGCCGTCGTCTATGCCGACCAGACCGACCTGGATGTGGAGACCTATATCCAAATCTATAATGCAGAAGGGTTTTTGATGCAAATCGAGGTGGATTGGGTGATGCGGGTCATTCAAAACGCTCGCAAGCCGGTGATGACCATCAAACCGCTGGCCGCCGGGCGGTTGATGCCTGTTGTCGGCCTGGCCTTTGTGTGGAACACCATCCGCGATCAAGATATGGTCACAATCGGCACGACCACCGTAGATGAGGCGTTGGAAGTGATTGACATTTCGCTTGATCTGCTCAATCGCCGCATCCCCGACCATACGCTGCAAAAAACGCGCAGCAAGTCGTCGCTGGAATAGACGTCGTTGCAAACAAACCAGGTTGGGGCGACCAAATCGGCCGGCCCCAACCTGGTTTTGTCTCAAGAGTGCCGCTTGCTCGCATGCGGGGCTTTTGGGGTGTTCCTGGAGCATACATGACTCTTGTTGCCCGCGTCAACTATGATTCTATTGCCCCCGGCTATGACTCGCAGCCCATGCGCACCAAATCTGCCGACCCGTACCTGCGCCAATATCTGGCCGAACATCCTGAACGCAGTGACTCGATGTCCATCCTCGATTTGTGCTGCGGCACCGGCAGCCAGTTGATCGCCAACCGCACCTTCTGCCCGACCGCCCGGATGGTTGGCCTGGACCTGTTTGATGGCATGCTGCGGCAGGCACGCCGCAAAGCTCCCGACCTGTTGTGGGTGCAGGCAGATGCCGCCCGGCCGCCGCTGACCGACGGCTCGTTCGATTTTATCTCGAATCAGTTCGCCTTTCATCACATCAGAGACAAGCCGGCAGCTCTGTGCTCCGTCTGGCGATTGCTGCGCCCCGGCGGACGATGGGTCATGGTCAATATCTGTCCCGAAGCGATGCCCGGCTGGCTGTATTACCGCTTTTTTCCGGCGGCCTGGCAGCTAGACCGGCGTGATTTTATGACGCAAGACGAAATAGTTTGTCATCTGGAGCGGATCGGTTTTGTGCGCATTGTGGCCGAGCGACATCGCCTGGATGGGGCGCAAGACCTGGGTGAATTGTTGCGGGCGGCGCAACGACGCGATGGCTGCTCGCAACTCATTGCCTTGTCCGACGCCAACTATGAGGCCGGGCTGGCCGAATTGCAGGCCGTTATCGGCCGGGCCGACGGCCTGCCGGTGCAGATGCACAACGAGTTTTGCCTGCTGACTCTGCGCGCCGACAGGCCCTGAGAGTCTGCTCAGCCGACCGCCCACAGATGATCGTACAGGGCGGCCACGCGGCCCTGATACAGGCGCAACACCTCCGCCGAGCCCGAGTCGCCGCCCAGCCAGGCCAGCATGTGTTCCCCTTCCTGGGCGCACAGTTTGTCGTGATGTGGAAAGACCTCGCGCATCAGGTAATGGGCATAGCGCACCAGGCGGAACGGCCCAAATGCATGCGCCGTTTCGCCCTTGACCGCCTCTACGGCCACCGAATACAGTTCCTTGATGCTCTGCACCAGGTCGGGCAGGTCGGTAGACGGGGCAAACACGATGGCGTAATACCAGCCAAACAAATCGTCCCGCTCACAGCCGTGCGCATCACTGACGCCGACGATGGGGATGCGTTTGCCGTCGGCACGCTCGTCGTGATAACGCGCCACCTGCAAATTGTTCGATTCGATCTCGTCGCGATGATACCCGCCGATCAGTTCCAGGGCGTCATAAGGCTGATGGTCGAACAGCAGGGTGACCAGATATTGCGGCACGTCATAGCGGCGGCGGGTCAGCCAGTAGGGGTGACAAAAAACGCCCAACCCGCCACCGGCGCGAATCTGCTGCCAGCACCACACGCACGAGGCATAGGTGTAGCGGTCTATGTCGGCAGGCAAATTGTCGAGTTGGGCAGCCAATGCCTGCACCTGTGCCATGTATTCGTCTTGGGCAAACAAGGCATTGACGCTCCATTGTCCGCCAAAATTGATGATATGCACCGGATTCTGCGGCGGATGCACTTCTTCGCCGGGATAGATGCGCAGGTCAATGGGCAGCGGCTCGAAAACCCGCATGGCCTCTAGCGAGGGCGTATACTGCCGATGATCGGTGACGGCCATAAAATCCAGCCCGATGCGGCGGCAGGCTGCGGCAACATAGGCCGGTGACTCTTTGCCGTCCGAGTAATAGCTGTGTATGTGCATGTCGCCTTTGAAGGGGCGGCGGTGAAACAAATCGTCATCCAGAGCATAAATGCGAAAATCGCCGATGGGGATTGTCTTGTCGTCGGCCGAGGCTTGCAGCCAGAGCGAGTATTCTTGCTCGCTGCCAAAGGCATACTCGATCTCGATTCGTCCGTTTTGCGGCTCGACCGTCTGTGTAGCGGCGTCTAGCCAACGGGTTTGTTTTTCGACGCCCTCGGTGGGCTGGATAAACACCTGATAGGTCAGGTTGGGGTTGAGGCGCACGTGGTCGAACATGGGGCGGATGGTGATGCGGGTGGAGCGATGAGCGGGTACAATCTTGGGAAATACATCAAAATACAGATTTTCGGGACGCATAGAATCTCCTGAGGTTTGACATGTGGATTATGATGGCCGGACTGCCCGGCACAGGAAAAAGCGCAATGGCGCGTCGGCTGATTGAGCGACTGCCCCGCGCCGTGTTACTGGATAAAGATGCTGTTCGGGCGGCCTTGTTTGCGCCGGCCGATATTGAATACTCGACGCGACAGGATGATTTTTGTATTCAGGTGATGCTCCAGGTGGCAGAATACCTGTGGCGGCGCGATGGGCCGCGCCTGGTGATCCTGGATGGACGCACCTTTGGCCGGCGCGAACAGGTGGATCAGGTGGCACTGGCGGCCGAGCGGCTGGGCGTACCGCTGCGGATCATCGAGTGCGTCTGCGCCGACGAGATGGCGCGGCAGCGGTTGGAGCGCGACTGGGCGCAAGGGCAGCATCCGGCGCAAAATCGCACCTTTGCCCTGTATCGGTCGCTTCAGGCACAGTGGCAGCCCATCGAACCGGCTCACCTGACTCTGCACACCGACGGCGACCTGGATGCCTGTGTCGAAACTGCGCTGCAATATCTGGCGGTCAACTCGACGATGTGAGCGGGCTTTCGATCCAATGGTGGCCGTTTTGGGCCAGTAATCGGTCGGCCTCGACGGGGCCGCGGCTGCCCGGCTCGTAGGTCAACTGTGCCGGGAGGTCGGTCAGCGGGTCCATCAGCCGCCAGGCGTGTTCGATCTCGTCGCTGCGGGCAAACAGCGCGGCGTCGCCCTGGATGGCATCCAACAAGAGCCGCTCATACGCATCGGGCAGCACCCGCTCGCCGAAATGATCGCGATAGTGAAATTCCAGGTCTACTGGCTCGGCGCGCATGCCCGCGCCAGGTGACTTGGCGGCCATGCGCAGATGAATGCCCTCGTTGGGTTGGATGCGCAACGACAGGTGATTGCGCGCCGGCGCGGCCTGTTGGGGAAACAGCAGGTGTGGCACTGGTTTGAATTCCAGCACGATCTCGGTGCGCTGCCCGGCCAGAGCTTTGCCAGAGCGCAGATAAAAAGGCACGCCCTGCCAGCGCCAGTTGTCTATGAACAGGCGCAGGGCGGCATAGGTGGGCGTCTGCGAGCCGGCGGCCACGCCGGGTTCGTCTCGATAGCCGCGATACTGCGCCAGCACCACATCGGCAGCAGCGATGGGGCGCACAGCTTGCAGCACCTTGACCTTTTCATCGCGCAGGGCGCGGGCATTGAATGCCGCCGGCGGCTCTATGGCCATCAGGGTGAGCAGTTGCAGCAGGTGATTTTGAAACATGTCGCGCAGCACCCCGGCGGCATCGTAATAGCCGGCGCGATGTTCGACACCCACCGTTTCGGCCATGGTGATCTGGACGCTGTCCACATAGCGGCGATTCCACAGTGGCTCGAAAATGGCGTTGGCAAAGCGCAGCGTCATGACGTTTTGCACCGTCTCTTTGCCCAAATAGTGGTCAATGCGATAGACCTGACTTTCGTCGAACACAGCATTGATCTGGGCGTTCAACTCGCCCGCGCTGACCAGGTCATAGCCGAACGGTTTTTCGATGATCACCCGTCGCCACCCGGCCGCGCTGCGGTTCAGGCCGGCCTGACCCAGTTGGCGCACAATGACGGGGTACAGGTGCGGCGGCACAGAAAGATAGAATAGGACGTTGTTAATTCCTGATTGTGCTAGATTTTCCAATCGCTGTGCCAGAGTGCGATAGGTTTGTGGGTCGTCGTATTCACCTTGCAAAAACGACAATCGCTGCGCAAAGCGGTTCCACAACTCACAAATACCGGGGTGCAGGCGAGCATATTGCACCACGCCGGGGTACAATTGGGCGCGAAATGCTTCGTCACTCAAGGCAGAGCGGGCCACGCCGATCACCTCAATGTCGGACAGCAGCCCCTCGCAGCCCAGGCTGTGCAGCGCCGGAATCAATTTGCGGCGGGTCAGGTCGCCGGATGCGCCCCAGATGACGATGGTCGAACGAGTCACATTTTTCTCCGATGAACCGATTTCCAACAATGACTCTCCTAAAAAAAGGTGGATTTAACCACAAAGAACACAAAGGTCACAAAGAAAATTCAGGTTGAGCTTGAAATTGTTCAAATACAACATTGAAATAATTAATGCAAGTCTTGACTTTCTTCGTGTACTTGGTGTTCTTGGTGGTTTTTTCAGTGGACTCAACAATCAAATCAGGACAGCATTGTACTTCAAATCGAAATGAGAGGCAACCATCATGAAAAAGAGTCAGTCTATGAACGTTCTCGGCATTTGCGGCAGCCCCCATCCAGAGGGCAATACGGCGTTGGCCTTGCGCTATGCTCTATCCGTGATCGCAAAGGAGGGCATCGAAACCACCTATCTCTCTTTGCACGACCGTGTCATTGCGCCGTGCCAGGGCTGTTTTGCCTGCCGCAGCGGCGAATGTGTGCAGCAAGACGATATGGCCAGCATCATTGAACTACTGCGCTGCTGCGATGGCCTGATTTTGGCGTCACCGGTGTACATGGGCCTGCCCACCGGTCAGCTCAAGGTGTGGATGGACCGCACGGTGCGGCTGCGCACGGGCGGGCGGTTCGAGTTGAGTGGCAAGGTCGGTGGCGGCATTGCCTGCGGCGGGTTTCGCAACGGCGGCCAGGAATTGACTCTGCAAGCCATGCACACATTTTTCTTGCAGCAAGATATGGTTGCGGTATCCGACGGCCCCGGCTATAGCCACTCGGGAGCAGCGATTGTCGGAAGGGCCAGCGAGGACACTGTGGGCCTCAAGACGGTGGAAAACCTGGCCTTGCGCATAGCACAAGCCGTGCGGCAGTAGGGGCAGGTCGCGTGCCTGTCCTATTGGAGATTTGTATGCCTATTTACCGATTTATGGATCAAAATCTTGGGCAAGGTCAATCGCCAGATTTTAAAACCTGGACCCAAGAATTTGATTTCTATTTCCAAGAGTTGTATGATGATCAAGAGTTTAGCATTACCTTTGAACAATCACAGAAAATCACATCATTGAAATGACAGAAAGCAAACTCATCCGCAGATGACACAGATTAAGACAAATTTACAACAATCTGTGTAATCTGCGCAATCTGTGGATGAGATCGTTTCATTTCAATTGTGCAGTTTTCTGATATGTTCAAACCTGATGTTAGGTGCTGGACCCTATACAAACTGATACCTGAAAAGTTCAAATAACCTGGCCGGATATAGAGTGGGTTATGCTAAAAATGTGATCGGCTCTCGCCGACCTGGCAGGAAGAGTTCTAAACATGAACCGGATCCGTTCGGTGGTGCTTGTGCAGACCCCATGCTACGAGCTGAATGATGATCGGCTCGAGCCGCCGTTGGGGCTGCTGTATCTGGCGACCTGGCTCAACCAGCACCACTATTCGACACAGATTGTAGACCTGGCTTCTGTCCAGCCCGAGTGTTGGGCAGATCGAATTCCTTGGGCAGATGTTTATGGGTTTTCGACATACACCACCACTTATCACCGCACCCTGCAAGTGCTGCAAGTCGCCCGCCAGATCAACTCGTCGGCATGGGTGGTGGCCGGAGGTCCGCATGCCTCTGCTTTGCCTCAGCAGGTCAGCGCAGATTTTGATTTTGTCATTGTCGGCGAAGGTGAAATGGCTCTGCTGGAATTACTCCAATCGCTGGATCGCGGAGAAACTGCGCCTCAGATCGGGTATGGACTGCCGGTGGCGGATCTCGACAGCCTGCCCTTTCCCGATTATTCGTTGGTAGACGTGCCTTCATATCGCCGTGAGGTGGCTGGCCGCCCCAGTCTGAGCATTTTATCATCGCGGGGGTGTCCTTTTGGCTGTGTTTTTTGTAACAGCATCGTGATGGGGGGGCATCAAAGAGTGCGCTTTCGCTCGGCTGCCCATGTGATAAACGAGATTCGTCAGCTTGAAACCCGTCTGAATATCAACTCTTTTCGTTTTCAGGACGATCTTTTTACCTTTAATTTGGTCCGCTTGCGAGAACTGGCAGCTTTGCTGCGTGCCGAGCAAGTCACCTATCGCTGCTTTGGGCGGGTTGATCAGTGCAGCCAGGAGGTGACCGATTTGCTTTATAACAGCGGTTGCCGTCATATTGCCTTGGGTGTAGAATCAGGATCCGGGATTATGCTTGAGCGTATGGCCAAAGGCCAAACGGTGAACGATATCCGGCAGGGCATCGCCCATGCCAGATCATCGGGCATGATCGTGCGGGTTTATTTAATTGTAGGGTTTCCTGGTGAAACATGGGATACCGTGCGAGACACTGTTGAGCTGATGCTGGAATGTAAACCAGATGAGTTTGTGGTCTATCCATTGATTCCCTATCCTGGCACACCTCTGTATCACCGCCCAGAACGGTTTGGCATTACGGCCATCAACCCTGATTTTTCTCAGTATTTCCAGGTGCAAGCCGGGCGACGAACCGGCTATGTGTTCCGAACTCGATATCTGGATGAAAACAGAATCGCCGAAATGCGCGAGTGGGTCATTGAACAGTTGGAACCGACAATCACCTGGGCCGGCGAGTCGAGAGGGTTCAAATAACGCACCACCCAACATAAAAATGTAGGGGCGACCCTTGCAGTCGCCCCTATGTGACCCGGTGCGCCTGCGCGCACAGATGGCTGGACAACGAGTAGAGTTTGAATAATGCTGCTTTTTATATTGTATCTTGGCGCGGTTGGCTGGTTGGCCATTTATGGATTTAATGCGTTCGTGCTCATATTCCTGTATCTCAAGCACAGAAACGAACGGGAGTTGCGCCCGCCGCTATCTGACTGGCCAATTGTTACGGTTCAGTTGCCGATCTATAACGAAAAATATGTGGTCCAAGGGGCCATTGATAGTTTGGTGCGGCTGGACTGGCCCCAGGATCGGTTGCAGATACAGGTGCTAGACGATTCTATTGACGAGACCGCCGCCATTGCCCGGCAATGCGTTGAGGCATGGCGGCAGCAAGGTTATGATATTGAGCTGATCTGCCGCCCGGATCGTCAAGGATTCAAGGCTGGTGCGCTCGCAGCAGCAGTGAAATCGGCGCGCGGCGAATACATTGCCATCTTTGACGCCGATTTTCGCCCTCAGCCTGACTTTATCAAGTGCACGGTGCCCTACCTGGCTGCGAACCCGAAACTGGGTTTTGTGCAGGCGCGCTGGGGGCATTTGAACGCTGATTTTTCATTGTTGACACGGGCTCAAGCACTGGCCCTGGATGGACATCACATGATCGAGCACACGGCGCGTCACCGGGCTGGCTGGCTGGCCAATTTCAGTGGTGCCGGCGGTGTGTGGCGGCGTGAGTGTATCGAGACTTGTGGTTGGCACGGTGATACGCTGACCGAAGATGTTGACCTGGGTTATCGCGCCCAACTGGCTGGCTGGTCGGGTATGATGTTGCCCGATGTTGTGGCGCCGGCGCAGTTGCCGATCCAGTTGGCGGCGTTCAAGCAGCAGCAGTTTCGTTGGGCCAAGGGCAATGTTCAGTGTTTGCTGAAACTGGCTGTGCCGCTGATGCGCGCGCCGTTATCGCTGTTCGCCCGGGTGCAGGCGATCATCCACCTCAGTTGCTACCTGGCCTATCCTTTGATGCTTTTTGTTATGTTGTGTGCACTGCCACTGATCTGGTTCGACCGGCTGGCGGGTTGGCCGCTGGCTTTGTTTAGCCTGGCGACATTAGGGCTACCGCTGTTGTATGCGCTGGGGCAGCACGAAATTTATCCCAACTGGAAGCAGCGGCTGCGTGCCTTGCCGGTGTTGATCGGACTGGGGATGGGTCTGGCCTTGAGCAGCACGGCGGCGGTTATTGAGGCCCTTTTAGGTATCAAAACGGCATATTTGCGCACGCCCAAGCCGGCGATAGATGTGCAAGGGAATGGAGCAGCGCCAGATTATGCGCTGCCGGCTGGTCGTCTGGTATGGGGGGAAGTGATGCTGGTGATCTATGTCTTGTTGACGATCCTGGCGGCGGCCATACGAAATAACTTGTATGCCATCCCATTTTTGCTCCTTTACTTGCTAGGGTTTGGCTATACCAGTGTCTTGACGTTGGCTCAGACGCGGCGGCGCATTGTAGACTCTCAAGAGAAAACGGCATAATTTGATGACGATATATTTTACCAGTGTCTAGAGTTCATTTCATCACGAATTCCGAGAATTGAACGAATTTTATCTTTTTTAAAGACAGAATAGAATGAGCATTCAGATGATCGAGAATTATGGCTTTACAAATCAAGCAGCCGCCCTTTTTCCCTCTTGCGTTCAACTCACGCTTTGTCATTACATTTGCGACAGCGGCTGCCTGGCCTGCCCGGTGGGGCGGTTGAACCGCGATATGTCAGGATCGCATGAACAGTGGAAAATGGATGGCGCAAAACGATTATTCATGTCATGGGATGTCTTTGAAAAAGCTGTGCGGGAAACGGGGCAGCACCCTGAATCGTTTTTGCGCTTTCATGCCCGCGGCGAGCCGACTTTGCACCCTCGCTTTGTGGATATGATTGCCTTTGCCAAGTCTGTAGGTGTGACCACGGTGCAGGTTTTCACCAATGGCATCTCGATGGATCAAACACTGTCCCGGCGCACCCTGGATGCCGAGTTGGACGTGATTGAATTCAGCGTGCACGGCCATACAGAAACATACCAATCATTGATGGGCAATGACCAGTTTGAGCGTGTGGTCGAAAACATTGAGCGATTTGTGCGGCTGCGTGATCAATTGAACAAACCCACCCGGGTGGTCGTTTCGGCAGTGGATCAGCCCGATTTTCAACCCGACAAAGAGGCACATCGGCAGTTTTGGAGCCGCCGGGTAGATGAGGTGATTCTGCGTCCTTATCACAGTTGGGGAGGACGTATTCCACGACACACAGCGGAAATACTCGCACAGCGTCATCCATGTCCGCAGCTCTGGACTCGCCTGACTGTTGGGCCAACGGGCAAAGTGCTGTTTTGTTTCAATTCATGGGATGAGGATGAATCGGCGGTCGCGGCCGATTTGATGTCGCCCGGCATGACCATCGCTGGAGTGTGGCAGTCGGAGCGATACAACCAGGCACGAGCGGCCCACCTGGCAGGAGATTATACGCTGCGCTGCTGTGCCCAATGCACCGACTGGGTGGGCAGTTCGTGGGGCGAGAACTCGTATGAGGCATTGCTTCACAAGTTGAAAGAACGCTCTTCAATTGAGGGCTGCTGATTGTGGAGGTGTCAATGGCCGAGTTATATTTTACGCCGGTACCCGAATCAGTGGGTGTGGAAATTACGAATCGCTGTAACCTTTCCTGCCAGCACTGCTTTAATCGTTCAGGAGAAGGCAAGGTACAAGAACTTGCCCTGGCTGACTTGTTGAACCTTTTCGATCAGGTGCGAGATATGGGGAGAAAGCACATCCGCATCAGCGGCGGAGAGCCCACATTACATCCTGACTTTGCGGCGGCTGTGATAGCCGCCAATCGGCGAGGACTGGGAATATCCATCAACACGCATGGGCAGTACCCGCCTCAAACCCGGGAATGGATCGCCGATCTGCCAATTGACCTGTTCATCATCAGCCTGGAAGGATTGCAAAATGCCAATGACGCTATTCGAGGCGCAGGGGGTTTTGATCGCGCTATAGACACAGCCATCTGGCTACGCGGCCTGAGCCGGGCGGTCACGTTGGGAGTGCACTTGAGACGCTCTAGTGTAAAAGATGTGGAAGGATTGATCGCTCTGGCCGCCGAATTGGGCGTCAACATCAAGTTCTCCCCGCTGCGCCCTATCGGGCGCGCGCGTGAGCACCTGGGCGCCGAAATACTGTCTCCTCTGGATTTCTACACGGCTGTGCGGACAGTGACCCGTCTACGTCCAGATTACCCCAATGTCCGCATTTCAACCGATTTTGACATTCTGCGCCCTGTAGAACCCTTTACCCCTTCTCCTCCGTCGCGGGCCAGTTGCCCGGCCGGGCGGTCTTGGCTGAACGTGAGTTATGATGGTTATGTGTATCCTTGTGCCTTTTGGGTCACGCCGCAACAAGAGTTTGCTGCCGGCCATCTGCACGATGCGCCTCTTTTGACCTTGTGGCGAGAATCACCGGTCTTTCTCCCGTTCCGTACCCTGGAGAAGGATGCTCAGTGCCAGAGTTGTCTTGTCTATGGGCAAACCTGCCTGGGAGGATGCCTGGCTATGTCATACTTTGCCACTGGCCGCCTGAACGCTCGTGACCCAACCTGTTTCATCGAGTACGTTTCCAACTCTGAGCTGATCAAAGGCTGTCAAGAGTGTGGTTGATTTGCTGGACGCTCATGATCCGACCTGTTCGATTGAGCGTTTGGGGCCGCACTATCAGTTTGATGTGGCCTGACAGGAGGCAATCCGATGATCGGCAGCGCAATCACGTATGACAATTTGGATATAGAGATCAGGCCTGCGCAAGGGCAAGACTATGCGTTCTCGGTCCGCTCTCGCGCCGGCGAAGCAGAAGGCATATTTCGCGTCCCCTATGACAGCTCGGCTTTGGAAATCGCCCGCTTGAATCTCAAACTGGCGCTTCGGCAGGCTGGCTCTTTCCGCCAGGTGATCTCGCCCGAACAGCAAAAAGTTCAGGAATTGGGCGCGGCGCTTTTTGATGCCTTGATGGTCGGCGAGGCGCGCAGCCGTTACGATCTGAGCCGCGACAAAGCCGAGCAAGAAGAACGTCGGTTGCGCATTCGTCTGCACATTGCCGCGCCTGAACTGGCTGTGCTGCCCTGGGAATATCTTTATGATCGGCGCGAGGACGGCTACTTGAGCCTTTCTACCCGGACGCCGGTGGTGCGTTACCTGAAATTGCCGCGTCCCCCACGCCCCCTGGATGTTACTCCGCCCCTGCGTATCTTGGGATTGTCGGCCTGCCCGGTTAACCTGCCCAGGTTGGACCTGGCCCAGGAACACCAGCGCATGGAGACCGCACTCGCCGGACTGATCCAAAAAGATTATTTCAACCTTCACTGGGCAGAGGATCGTACATGCCACGGCCTGCAAAAGATATTGCGCAGTGGGCCATGGCACATTTTTCACTTTTTCGGCCATGGGGACTTTGATCGAGAAAAGGATGAAGGCTTTATCGCTCTGGAAGACGAACAGCATGAAGCAAAACGTCTCTATGCCAGCCAATTGGGGCAAATGCTGGCCGATCATCCCACGCTGCGCCTGGCTTTTTTGAATGCCTGTGGAGGCGCCGAGGGGGGAACGCATGATATTTTTTCCAGTACAGCTTCGATCCTGATTCAAAAAGGGCTGCCGGCTGTTTTAGCCATGCAGGACAAAATCAGCGATCGGGCAGCCATCGAACTGGCCAGCACTTTTTATGAAGCGCTGGCCGACGGGTATCCGATTGACGCCGCATTGGCCGAAGCGCGCAAAGCGGTCTATATCGCCCTCCCTTCTTCGATGGAGTGGGGCGTGCCAACCCTGCACCTGCGCGCTCCCAACGGCGATCTGTTTCACCTGGAAGGTGAGCCGTCATTTTCTGTCAAGGCGCCGCAAGTTGGCACCAGGTTGGTTTTAGGCTATGGGGCTGAATCAAGACCGACTGCTGCTTCGATCTTGGCACGGCCAGGCTCACCAACTCGGGGCGCGCCGACATTATCCGGATGTTTTGTTTCTCCGATATTGGCCTGGCAAGCTATAGAACGTCGTATAGGGCGCGGAGATATCCGGCAGGTTATTCCGATGCCGAACCGGCGTGCAATTGTGATTGCCGGCGGCGGCGCGGCCATGTTCGATCTGCGCACGGGCCAGGCATACTGGGAGATTGACGCACCATCCATTCGCGGCACCCTCAGCCCCGATGGGCGTATCCTGGCCCTCGCCGCAGGTCCGGTGATCGAACTGTGGGATCTGGCTACCGGAATCTGCGCCCGTGTCCTGACCGGCCACACCGACTGGGTGCGGAGTATGGCGTTCAGTTCCGATATGCGCCTGCTCGCCTCGGGCGGATCGGATTCTACGGTGCGCATCTGGGATTTGCAACATCACACCCTCCTGCATACATTGACAGGACACAGCAGTTGGGTCAGCAGCGTCATTTTTAGCCCTGACGGACACACTGTGGCTTCTGCCGGCGAGGATCAGGTGATCAGATTTTGGGATATTGACCATGGAATTTTGTCAAGGACATTGAAGGGGCATCAAGACCATATCAAGAGCCTGGCTTTTAGTCCCGATGGGCGCATTCTTGCGTCGGGCAGTCACGATCACACGGTGTGCCTCTGGAATTTTGGATGGGGCACTTTGCTGCGCAGGTGGGATAAACATCAACGTCCTGTATACAGCATCGCTTTCAAACCCGATGGGCGTATGCTAGCTTCTGGCAGCGAGGATGGCGCAGTTTATCTGTGGAACGTCGAACGCAGCGAGCCTGTGCGTATGCTGCAGGAACATACCGGCCGGGTGCCCAGCGTCGCTTTTTCTCCTGATGAAGACACTCTGCTTTCTGCAAGTTTTGACGGGACCGTGCGCCTGTGGGATATACAGCGCGGCATTTCCTTACACACGATGGCGAACCATTCTTTGGGCGTGCGGAGCATTGTTTTTAGCCCCGACGGGCACACACTGGTCTCTGGGAGCACCGATGGGGTAATACGTCTCTGGCGCATTGGCGATGGAGCGCTGATCCGCGCCATCCCCGGTCGCGCCGGTGTGGTAGCCAGCCTCGCCTTTAGTCCAGATGGACGCGCCATCGCATCGAGTGGAGATGGCGTGGTGCGCTTGTGGGATGCTTTAACCGGGGCGGCCCAATGCTCTCTGGAAGGACATGCCGGGCAGGTGAACAGCGTGGCTTTTAGCCCTGACGGGACTGTTCTGGCTTCCGGCGGCAGCGACAGCGTGGTGCGTCTCTGGAATGTACCCGATGGAACTCTGGTGAATACCTGGTATGGACACACGGGCGGCGCGCGCAGCGTCGCTTTTAGCCCCGATGGACATATCCTGGCTGCGGATCATGCCAGCGCAGTCTGTTTTTGGGATATGGCCTCCGCTCAGGTTTTGCGCTCGCTGGAGAAACACACCGGGTGGATCAACAGCATCGCTTTTAGCCCCGATGGGCATCTTGTGGCCTCTGGCAGCGATGATCAGACCGTCTGCCTTTGGAATCTGGACACTGGCGCAGTAGTGCATACTTGTAAAGGCCATACCAACTGGATCTGCTGCGCTGCTTTTAGCCCCGATGGGCGCATCCTTGCTTCAGGAAGTGCAGATGGCACGGTGTGTCTGTGGAATGTGGTCAGCGGCACCCTGTTGCACACCATAGAAGGGCACAGCCGGCCAGTGCGCGGCGTCGCTTTTCACCCCGACGGACATTTGTTGGCCACGGCCAGCGATGACGGCATCATCCGGCTGTGGCGAACGGACTGAAAACCGATGATTGACTTTAAATTACGGCAGGAAAAGCAGGGGGGGTATTTGCTGGATCGCCGTCTCGGCAGGGCCATTCAACTGCCGCAGGCTGCCTTTGATCTGCTGATTGACTTGCATAGTCAGGGCAATATCCCTGCCGGCTGGCCCCAGATCGGCATAGAACAGTATTTTGGCAAAAATAGAGACGACGGGCAGCTTTGGTGGGAAACTTTTTCCAACCTGGGGTTGACCGCAGAGGCAGGGTTGCGCTCGCTCCAGATCATTCCACTGACCGATGATCGGATCGCTGTCCCTGATGACTGCCTGGCTGCACCATCCCGCATCTACTTTGAATTGACTCGGCGCTGCAACCTGGTTTGCCGCACCTGTTTCAATGCCAGCCACCACCCTCTGGCTGACGAACTCGCCACGTCCGAAATTCTAAATACCCTGGAGCAGCTTGATCGATTGGGCACGTTCGAGATCCGCTTCACCGGCGGAGAACCAACCGAGCATCCTGATTTCCAAGAGATTGTTTCTTGTGCCCGAGCACGCGGGTTTTACGTCAGTTTGGGCACCAATGGCGTGTACAGCGATACAAAACGGTCTTGGATCTATGAATCAGGAGTGGATTGGTTCATCATCAGCCTGGACGGGACGAAAGAGGTCAATGATCGAATTCGAGGACGAGGCACCTATCTCCAGGTGGTGCAGACCCTGCACGAGTTGGCCCGCCGGCCCCACCTGCGCGCCCGCCTGAACATGGTCGTTGCCCGGCACAATGTACATACCATTGAAGCCTTGGCTCGTCTGGCCGATGAAAATGGTATAGAAAGCTTGAACATGATCCCCTTGCGTCCATATGGCCGATCAGCCAAGACCATGACTAACGATATGTTCGATCAACACGATTTTTACGCCTTCATCAGGCATATCCAGCATCTGCGCCGGCAGTATCGTGTCCAGTTCATCACTACCCTGGACCTGCTCGATCCGCAGGCCACGACCAGCCACGATCCCATTGTGCAGAAAAAGCGCACATGCGCCGCCGGGGTTGAAGCGGCCGTCATCGGCGCAACCGGCGATGTGTATGGCTGCTCTTACAGCCCGGCTTCGTTCCCCGACAGCCCAGACATAGAAGGACGGCGCTTGTTTGTGGCCGGCAATCTGCGCCAGGATTCGCTTGTCGCCATCTGGCGAGATTCGGCACGATGGGCGGTGTTTCGCTGCCTGGACAAGTACAAAAACCCGCGCTGCCAGACTTGCCACCATTATGGCGTGCGCTGTGTCGGCTCTTGTCCCATCATGGGCTATTTTCAGGCCAGACAGCCGGAGGCATTTGATCCATACTGCTTTGTGGATTTGATGAGTGAATGATCGATCAGGCAAGTATTTCGATTGTTCAAGGACGAGTTGGAATTGTAGATGCGGCCCTGGTGCGTTGGCTGGCCCGGCAAAAGGCACAATCAGGCCATCTTGTGGCGCATGTGACCGAAAGCATTTTTGAACCATTGATCACTCGAGAACACATCCGGGAATTTCTTGCTGCCATCGAACCCGTGGATGGTGTTCTCACAGACAATGGCGCCGTTTCTCTTTGCTCGCAGCAAGCAGCCGGCCAGGTCATCAAAATCTTTGCCTGGCCCGAGACCGAGTTGCTCAACTATTCTGTTCAACGAATCTGCAAACATCTGGTTTGGGTTGAAGAACCCATCATCAACAACAACAAGCTGACCACCCTGGACATTTTATGCCAACTTTACGGCTCTACTCCCCGACAGCGACGCCAGGTGATTGGACTTGTCTCAGGAAGTTTTGATCTGATTCATTCCTTTCATGTCCGTCTGATTCAAGCGGCCAGGCAGCAAGTGGATGTATTGATTGTGCTGGCTATGAGTACATCATCCATCCAAAAACAGGAAAAGAATCGTTTTGGAGATCGGCCCATCTATAACCAAAGAGATCGAGTGGATGTTTTGTCCGCTATCCGATCAGTGGATCATGTGATTGTGTTTGATGATATGGACTGCCGTTCCAGCTTGCAGACGTTTTGTCCCAATTATTTCATCAAGAGCATCAAGGATCGATCCAGGCTCATTGTTCAAGCAGAGGCCGAACTGGTCAAAAGCAGAGGAGGTCAAGCAATCTACCTGTCCGGTGGCGGTGTAGGACCTTCATCTACAGATATTATCAGCTATATCAGGAAACAAAAATGAGTCCACTGAAAAAACCACCAAGAACACCAAGTACACGAAGAAAGTCAAGACTTGCATTAATTATTTCAATATTGTATTTGAACAATTTCAAGCTCAACCTGAATTTTCTTTGTGACCTTTGTGTTCTTTGTGGTTAAATCCACCTTTTTTCAGGAGAGTCAAAAATAGATTCAAGTTATGCCTGACGATCTGCGTTTTCGAGAATTGAACCCACTCAAAATATGGCATCACGCCGACCGGCTGCGGGCGTTGGCGAATGGACAGGATGTCGCCCCGGTGACGGTAGAGGTGGACCCGGTGGCCTATTGCAATCATCGCTGCGCCTGGTGCGTCGATCCTGCTCATCGGCCGGTGACAGCTACTGCCCAGTTTCTATGGAAACTGCTGGAAGAATTAGCTACATTTACGGTTAACGGTTTTCAAGTACATGGCATCGTCTTTAAAGGAGGTGGAGAGCCAACCCTCCACCCCGATTTTCCAGAACTGGTTAACAAGGCACGAGAACTGGGGTTTCAAGTGGGTGTGGTGACCAACGGCAGCCGCCTGCTCAAACCGGGCATCGCCGAGGCCTTGGCCCAGTCGGCCAGCTATGTGCGCGTGTCTATAGACGGTCCCAACCCAGAAGCGCATGCGCGTATCCACTCTAGCCAGGATTTTGACCAGATCATCGCCGGAGTGAAACGCCTTGTGTCTTGGCGCCGGTCACGACACCCTATTGTTGGCCTGAGTTTTGCCATGGACTATGGAATGATTTCACTCGTGCCTGAAGCGATCGCATTGGGAGACAGGCTGGAAGTAGACTATGTGTTGATTCGCCCGCCGTTTTTCGAGGAAGTTGGGCGAACTTTTACCATGTCTCCCACGCAGGCGGCCGAACTTCGTCGGGCTTTGGCTGCTGCCGCGCGGGCCTATACAGGCCCCATGGATGTGTTGGTGGGCCTGTGGGTTGGCGACACAGAACAGGCTGCCGGCTTGGCCGCCGACGCGACACTTTCGGGGCGGCGCGATCATCAGTTTCGATCCGGGCTGCCCATTGAGCATCGCACCGGTCTATGCCGGGCCTCGCCGCTGTTGGCCGTGGTGGCCGCCGATGGTCAGGTTTATGGATGCTGCAATTTGCGCTTTCTGGATGAGTGGAGTTTGGGTCAGATCAACTATGATCAAGGTGAAACATTCTCTCAAATATGGGCTAAAGAGCGTCGTTGGCAAGTGTTGGCTCGGATGCATCGCACCGAGTGTATTGCCCACTGCACTCATCCCTTGTCGCGCTATAATGAAATCATTGAGGTATTGTGCGACGGAGAAAAACCACATAGCGGATTTGTCTAGACAGGTGAGAAAATGATGTCATCAGATATTCAAAATACATCTCGTCACATCGAACATCGTTACGATTCAAATCCCGCAAACGAGTGGGACCGCCTGGAGCGTCACCGCACCGAATTCGCCGTGACCCTGCGCGCGTTCGACGACTATATGTTGCCGCCGCCGGCGCGGGTGCTCGACTGCGGTGGCGGCCCTGGCCGCTATGCCATCGCGCTGACCCGGCGCGGCTATGCCGTGACTCTGTTTGACCTTTCGGCGGGCAACCTGGCCTGGGCTACAGAAAAGGCCACTGCGGTCGGCGTGTCGCTGGCCGGTTATGAACACGGCACAGCCACCGACCTCAGTCGCTTTGCCGACGAGACTTTTGATGTGGTGCTGTTGATGGGGCCGCTCTACCATCTGCTAGACGAGGCCGACCGGCGGCAGGCTTTGGCCGAGGCCGGCCGGGTGCTGCGGCCGGGTGGTCAGATGTGGGTGGCGTTCATCACCCGCTATGCTCCACTGCGCTATGCGGCGGCGCGCGATGTGAACTGGGTGCTGCAAGACGCCGACGAGGCCGAGCGCATTCTTTGCACTGGCGTGCTGCTGCCGCGCCCGGACAGTGAACTGGGTTCGTCGTTTGTGGCCTATTTTGCCCACCCCAATGAGGTGACGCCGCTGCTGCAAAATGCGGGTTTTGAGGTGCAAACCGTCTGGGGGGTGGAGGGGCTGACCAGCCTGCACGAAGAGGGCGTCAATGCGCTAGAGGGCACTGACTGGGAACGCTGGCTGGATTTGAATTATCGCGTGTCTACCGACCCCTGTCTGTTTGGCGGGTTGGAGCATTTGCTGGTGCTGGCCGTCAAGCCGCGCTGGCGGGCGGTGCTGCGGCAGATGGTGCGTTGTCTGAACGAGGATGGTCTGACCTGCAAGGTGGTCGGCGGCACGGCCATTGCCCTGCATGGTGTGCCGTTGCCGGTGCGCGACATTGACATTGAGACCGACGCGGCAGGGGTCTATCGCTTTCAAGCCCTGTTTGCCGACCGTGTGGTGCAGCCGGTGATGCTGTGCAACGATGACCTGTATCGCTCGCACCTGGGGCGTTTTGATTTTGACGGGGTACGGGTCGAAGTGATGGGCGACCTGCATCGCCGCGAGGGTGAGGCCTGGGTCCCTACTGCCGACCTGACTGAGACGTGGTTTGACCTGGATGGCGTGCCGGTGCGGGCAGCCTGGCTGGAAGAAGAGGTGCTGGCCTCGATCCGTCGCGGGCGTTTGGGGCGGGCGGCGCAGTGTTTGCCCTATTGCGATCAAAAACGGCTGCTGGCCTTACTGCGAGGCGAGTGCGCGGTTGGGGTATTGTAAAATGGGGGTGCGATGAACACATTTGCCGTTCTCCAACTTTCCGGTTGTGCCGGCTGTGAGGTGTCTCTGCTCAACGCCGAAGCGTGGGTGGAGCATTACCGCCTGGTGTACATGCCGCTGGTCGTTTCGGCATATGACGTGCCAGACGTAGACGTGCTGTTGGTCAGCGGCGGGGTGCGCAACGATGAAGACCTGTACAACCTGCGTCGCGCTGTTCGCCGCGCCGGACGGGTGGTGGCGGTTGGCACGTGTGCTATTTCGGGCGGGGTGGCTAACCTGGGCGACCGCGACGAGGTGCGCGAGTTGTTTCTGGCGCAGGCCGAACGGCGACATGTGCCGCGTCTGCTGCCGCGCTCGCAGCCGGTAGACGCGGTGACACCGGTAGACCTGTATCTGCCCGGCTGCCCTCCTACACCCGAATTATTTATGGCTGTGCTGTCCGACCCGGCGGCATTTCAGGCCGGCAAGACGGTGTGTCACGAGTGCGGGCGCAAAAAGTTGAGCGATGTCAGGCCGCAACACTTGTCGGGGTTTCAGCAGCAGCAGGCGCGCCCCGATGTGTGCCTGATCAACCAGGGCTATTTGTGCGTGGGCACATCCACACGCGGCGGCTGTCGGGCGCCCTGCACTCGCGCCGGTCATCCGTGTGTGGGCTGCCGGGGGCCGTCGGATGCGTTTATCGAAAAAGAGTCGGCCGAATGGCTGAGCAGCATCCAGCGCGTTTTTGCCAAAATGACCGACATTCCCGAGCCAGAGTTGTTGGCGGCCCTGCGTTCGCCGCAGTTGGCCCTGTTTCTGTTCCAATTCTCCGATTATGCCGATGCGCGCCGCCTGCCGCGACGCAAAGAAAAGGTGTTCTAAGGAACGATTGAAAAATAACTTACCCCATTTTCCAATCGACCCGATTTCGAGTAT